>JBMOKY010000001.1:395565-1147868 GCA_049325535.1 Patescibacteria group bacterium | reverse complement strand
ACGAAAAATCTCTTGTTTTTTGAGAAAGAGCCCCCAGAAAAAGATTTTAAGATTTGGAGGTTGCGGGGCGGCTCTGCCCCCAGACCCCCTCGCCGCCCCGCAGAAAAGAATCAGAAGTTTTCCTGAAAATAGGTTCTAATTTCGTTGTACAGCCATACCAAGACACTCCCCACTCCGGAGTGAGTTTGTGCACCCTTATGAACGGCCGACGGCTGAAACGCTCGATTTTTTCCGCGTCACCCACCAAATGAAAAGCAACAGGACCAGCAGCCCGACAGCCACAAAAAAGGCAATGGTACCCGATTGCCCCAATGATGAGTCTCGCGTGTCGGTAGCAATAGCTCCTATTTCCGCCGTGGTGCCTGCCTGCCCCGGCTGGGGCGTCCGGTGATTGAGCACCTGGGAATCGGTAACTGTCGTGGCCGTGTCCGCAGACTGCGCATCCCTGTCTGCTGTAATGGTAAATTCGGTTTCCGCCGGTATGTCTGGATTAGTGACGGTTTGCGCGTTCAGGCTGTCACTAGCCCAGCAGATCGCCGCTATGATGCCTAAACCAAGGAAAATGTGTGCTAGTCGCATAGACGTATGTAAATCAAATTGTGTATACTAATGTTAGTATAACATGTCTAGGCGATTACCGTTATTATGACGGAAAACATTCGACCCCAATTTCCATTGCCAAATCGAAATATACTGCTGATTGCATTGGTAGCGGTCGTCTGCGCTGGGGCCGTGATCATGGTCATTGCAGCGGCCCAGGATGACGACACCGCTCCCTCCGTAAACTCAAATACTACTGGTCAGGGTCCACTCATAGCAAATACCGCATCGCCCACAACCGAGGACCTCGACGGGTTATTGCGCAGTATAGAGGATGCGGAAACGGCGGCAAACGTGGCCCAATCAGAATATGACAACATCGATGACAGACAAGATGACGCTCTCGACCTATGACTCCCCACATAATAAAATACACTCTCGGCGCAGCACTGCTCAGCCTCATACTCCCGATCATATCGCTGGCACAGACAAATACAGATAGCGTGGATCTGCCGACCCGGGCCGAAGCGATAGAATCATACCGCCAGGCGCGCGAAACAGAACGAGTCGCCACCCTGCAACAACTCGGCAATACACTGATATCCCGACGGATAGATGCACTCAATACTGCCCGCACCAGATTGGAGGCATCGTCCCACTTGACGAATGCAACAGTTGCCACGGTGCAGGCAACTCTGGATGAACGGGCAACGGCGCTCCTGCAGCTGCGTGAGACTATCCAAACGACTGATGATCTCGACCTGCTAAAACAGCACGTACGGGAAATCGTTGATGCACATCGAATATATATGGTCGTCCTGCCCCAAACCTATGGTCTGGCGCTCATCGACCGCATGTACCAGTACGCCACATCACTATCAGCGCTGAATGATAGCATCATCCAATACACGTCGGAACTGCAAACTTCTGGCGTTGACGTGCAATCACTACAGGCAGCCACTGACGATGCCCGGGCAAACATCTCCGCCGCACAGCACCAGCTGGCCGATGCCCAAAGCCAACTGTTGAGCATGCGGATTCCCAATCCGGATGAAGCGCGCGAATATCGCAGTCAGGCTCAGCAACAAATTGCTTCCGCACGGGACGCGCTGCGCACGACACGGGCCACCCTGGATAGCGCCGTCGCGGAACTAAAAAATATGCTCCATACTGATGAATAGCCCACGAGCACTTTGGAAGATACCCATATGCATATCGTAGGCATCGAAACGTCCTGTGACGAGACGGCGGTCAGCGTCATAGAAGGCTCGGGCAATACGATCCACATCAAATCACACGTTATCTCCAGCCAAATATCCACCCACCAGAAGTACGGCGGAGTGGTTCCTGAGGTTGCCGCGCGTCACCACATGATAAATATGATCCCGACCGTCCATGCCGCACTCCGGAAAGCTGGCTGCAAACCTTCACACATCGACCTGATCGCCGTGACCCAGGGCCCGGGGCTGGTGACGTCTTTGCGCGTCGGGGTCCAAACGGCAAAAACCCTGAGCTACGCCTGGGGCGTACCGCTGCTCGGGGTCAATCATATGGAGGGGCACATCTACGCTAATTGGCAGGGGAAGGTACAAATCAAATTCCCAGTCATCTGTTTGGTAGTGTCTGGCGGCCATACGGAAATTATCTCCATGCCAAAACACAGTACCTACCATTTAATCGGACGGACGCGAGATGACGCAGCAGGGGAGGCGTTTGATAAAGTTGCTAAATTGATGGGCGTACCCTATCCCGGCGGCCCCCATATACAGAAACTGGCGGAGCAGGGAAATCCAGCTCGATTTGCCTTCCCCCGACCCATGCTCAGCCAGCAGAATTATGATTTCAGTTTTGCGGGGCTGAAAACCGCCGTCCTCTACCTAGTCAGAAAAAAATTTACCCCACGCACGATCCCGCTCGCGGACGTCAGCGCATCATTTCAGCAAGCAGTCATCGACGTGCTGGTCGGCAAAACCGTCCGCGCCGCCCGCGATTTCAGTGCGCGCACCGTGGTGCTGGCTGGAGGAGTAGCGGCAAATGCCCCCCTCCGGGAACAATTAAAAGAAGCGATTCGCAGGCTCAGCCCCCGTATCACCTATTCCACACCGCCGCTCTCCCTCTGCACAGACAATGCCAGCATGATCGCCATGGCCGGCTACTGGCGTGCCCGAAAAAAGAAATTTTCTGATTGGAAGACCCTGGAAGCGGATCCGAACTGGGAGCTCGTATAAGCGCCTATTTTCCGGTACAATAGAGGGGTATGAAACCTCTTGAATCTACCTATCAACCAAAAACAGTCGAAACTGCGCTCTACCAACGCTGGGAGCGCTCCGGTTATTTTAATCCGGACAAGCTGCCGGGTAAGCGTACCGGTACATTTAGCATCGCCATGCCCCCGACAAATGTTACTGGCGAACTCCACCTCGGACACGCTCTGGGTATGACGACGCAGGATATTCTGACCCGCTATCATCGTATGCGTGGTGACGCGGCACTGTGGCTGCCGGGCACTGACCATGCGGGCATTGCTACCCAGGTGCTGGTCGAACGACTCCTGCAGCAGGAGGGTATCGATCGTCGTACCATCGGCCGGGCCGCCTTCCTGAAGCACGTCTGGCAGTGGAAGAAAAAATACGGCAACCGCATCAACGATCAAACTCGCCGCCTGGGCGCCTCCTGCGATTGGTCACGGGAACATTTTACTATGGATCCGAAACTTACCGAAGCGGTGCAGCGGGCATTCATCACCATGTATAAAGACGGGCTCATCTACCGGGGAACGCGCATCGTCAACTGGGATCCGAAGAGCAACACCGCCCTTTCAGACCTGGAGGTCAAACACGTGCAAACGACCGGTAAGCTGTATTTCATTAAATATCCCATCTATGGCTCGACGAAATACGTAACCGTAGCCACCACCCGGCCGGAAACCATGCTCGGTGATACGGCCGTCGCCGTGCATCCAAAAGACCCACGCTACAAACAGTACGTCGGCAAAACAGTACTGCTCCCCATCATGGAACGGGAAATTCCCATCGTGGCTGACATACGTGTCGACAGAAAATTTGGCACCGGCGTAGTAAAGATTACCCCAGCGCACGACCCCCTTGATTACCAAATTGGTATCGACCACAAGCTCAACATTATCAATGTCATCGGCACTAATGGTCAGATGACGAAAGAAGCGGGGGAATACTATGGCAAAAGCGTCCAGGAAACACGACAATTGATCGTGCAACGACTGGACGAAGAGGAACTTCTTGAAAAAACACTCGACTATGTATATAACCAAGCACGCTCAGATCGTTCCAATGCGCCGATCGAGCCGCTCATGTCACGCCAATGGTTTGTCAAAATGGACAAACTTGCCGCCGCCGGACTGAAGGTCGTCAAACAAGGCAAAATCCAGATAGTCCCCAAACGGTATGCCAAAGTCTATTTTCATTGGTTGGAAAATATTCAGGACTGGTGTATTTCCCGCCAGCTCTGGTGGGGACACCAAATCCCTGTCTGGTATAAAGGTGATCAGGTCAAGGCCAGCATCACCAAACCCGGCGCTGGCTGGATCCAGGATGAAGACACGCTCGACACTTGGTTCTCCTCTGGCTTGTGGACTTTTTCCACGCTCGGGTGGCCGAAACAGACCAAGGACCTGAAATTGTACCACCCGACCGATGTCCTGGAAACGGCTTGGGACATCCTCTTCTTCTGGGTAGCGCGTATGATCATGATGAGTTTATATTTAACCAAAGAGGTTCCATTCAAAACAGTGCTTCTCCATGGTCTCGTCTTAGACAAGGAGGGACGCAAGATGTCCAAATCAAAAGGTACTGGCATCGACCCGCTGCCGATGGCGGATATATATGGCACTGACGCTGTTCGACTGTCATTAATTCTCGGCACTTCCCCCGGCCAGGACTTCCGCCTCTACGAAGAAAAAATCGCCGGCTACCGCAACTTCGTCAATAAACTATGGAATGTCTCCCGGTTTATCCTGGCACAGCCGGCCACCAAACAGCCCATCAAACCGATGACCGTCGCTGATCGCTGGATCCTCAGTCGCGCTCAAAAACTCATCACCACCGTTACCCAAAACATCGAAGCGCTGAAACTATCTGATGCGGGCGGCGCAGTCTATGATTTCCTGTGGCATGACCTGGCCGACTGGTATATCGAAATATCCAAAACGCAGCTTAATGTGCCCATTCTCCACTATGTTCTGGACACGATTTTGAAACTAGCGCATCCCTTTGTGCCTTTTGTCACGGAAGAGGTCTGGTCGCGCTGGCACGGCACCGGAGCCAAAAACATGCTGATGATTCAATCCTGGCCTGCGGCACATAAAAAATTCATTGACACCGGCGCGGAAAAACAGTTTGCGTTACTCCGTGATTTCATCGTCAGCGTTCGCAATGCCCGTACGGCTGAAAAGATTCCACCAGCAAAATTGCTCGACATCACCTATGACGGGAAGGAAAATACCATAGTAGAGCATCATGCGGAAAGCATCAAGCGATTGGCACGGTTACAATCGCTCAACGCGGGTCCGGTAGTAAAACCGACGGGCACCATCCGGGGCCTGGTCTATTCTCTTTCCTTGCACAAAGACGCGGCCGTGGTAGATAAGGAGATCAAATCTATTTCGGAATACATCCAGCGGCTGGAACACAAGCTGGCAAATAAAAATTTCACTGAGCGGGCACCCCAAGCGGTGGTTGATGCGGAGCGCCAGAAACTGGCGGAGCAGCGAGAGCGGCTAAAAAAATTGCTGGGATAATACGACGACTCATCGAGACGGGGCTTGACAAAAGAGGGTTCTGCTGCTAGGCTACCTTGACCCTATGAAAATACCATAGGATAGTTTTTGGTTCATTGGATGAAGGGAGGCAGACATGCCAAGTCCCAAACGCAGACGCTCAAAGCGCCGTCGAGTTATCTTGCCCTTATCGGACAAGCTGAAACAGCTCTTGGATCAAACCGAGGCGCCTGACATCAGCACCGAAGTGCCGATGGCTAATAAACCCGACGCCGAAGAGAGCTCAACAAAACCCCGGCATCAGCAGTAATAGCACTGTCGGGGTCTTTTTTTTGTTCTGCACGTTCAGCCAGTGCCCGCAATGCATCTCTGTATCGCTGAACATTTTCATATAATCGAAAATTCTGTTTTTGGATACGGCTGGCATGCTGGGCGAGATATGCCTCAGCGCTTTCCAGGTCAGTAATGGAAGAAGCGCTCGGCCCGTAAAACCGCTCCAGCAAAAAACGAAGTCCATGGACCAATTGCAGCTCCATTTCTTCATGCAATTCAGCTTTCAATTCCGGCTCTAATGAATAATTTCGATCGGCGCTCATGGCATCGTGAATTTTCTGTGCCTCGCCCGCATCTACGCCAATCACTACCCGAGGGACAAACAATCCACCTCGCACATCGGGATTCTGGTCATCTATAAAATATTTAATCCTCCCCACGTTGTTTTGCGCCAATTGTCGGGACGTGCGCTCCAATTTTTTTGCAATAACGTTTCCATCGGTTGTGGTGGTGACGTCAACGCCTATATAGGTAGCCGTTTTCCCCTCGGCATCTGGAAATCCCACTACAAAATCAATTCCATTAACCACATCATCATACTCCGTGGTGGGCATCACATATGCATCTTCGCCCAATACACCATTGTGCACACTTTCCATCATGGCATATTCCAGCGCAACCCCTTCCCCGGCTCGCTCCCAAGCATACCCAGATGATTGTTTAATGCTGATAACCCGCGCTCGGTCTTGTGCCATTTCTTCGTCAGAATAGATGCCATGAAAATCACGGGGGAGTGGCCGCACCTCATTCCAGCCTCGCGCCAGCTTATCAAAACGCTCATCACCGGTGTAATGAGCGCCAAAGACCCCCTGCCGATCCATCCGATTAAATAGTGCCGCTTCAGGATTTCGCATATTACTTGGTAACTTTGAAGACTTCCTCAATCGTCGTCGTGCCCTTGAGCGCCTTCAAAACGCCATCCTGCTGCATGGTCAGCATGCCAGATTGTTTTGCGATATCCTGGATGGAATACTCCGACACCTTCCCCGACAGTATCAATTCCTCAATTTCTTTGTTCATGGTCAGCATTTCAAATATCCCGATGCGTCCCTTAAAACCCGTTTCATGATTGTCCGCATGCGGAATGCCCCGATAAAACGTCAAGTGATCCGGATCCAGTCCATCGCGCATTGACTCGGGAATCGTCAGGAGCACCTGGCGAGCCTTGTCTGCCAATTCCGCTTCCGGCGTATATGTTTCCTGGTGCCTCACGTCTATCCGCCGCACCAACCGCTGGCCCATGATCAGATTGAGGGCGGGCGCCAGCAAAAACGGCTTGACGTTCATGGCGAGCAACCGGGGGATGGCTCCGGCAGCGCTATTGGTGTGCAGCGTGGACAGCATGAGATGTCCGGTGAGAGCGGCCTGAATGGCGATCTCCGCCGTTTCCTGGTCACGAATTTCACCGACCATGACGATGTCCGGATCCTGGCGCAATACCGAGCGCAAACCAGTAGCAAAGGTAAACTGACGGCGACCGGCGGTACCCTTGGTCAGAAGTGTTTTCAAATCCGAGCCGTCTTCGGTCCCTCCAGCATCAGAGCCCTGCACCTGACTTTGGGTTACCCCTTTCAGTCGGTATTCAATCGGATTTTCCAGAGTAATTATTTTCGTCTCCGGTTTATTTAATTTTTTCAGCACGGAATACAGCGTCGTCGTCTTACCAGAACCAGTCGGGCCAGTGGTGATGATCATGCCATTGGGACGGGTCATTTCTTTCACCAGTATGTCATAAGCTGGTCCGACCAAGCCAATGTCCTCCAGGCCGATGCCGGTCGAAGATGACATCAATAACCGCATCACGATGCTTTCACCATATGCGCTCGGCACGGTGGAAACACGGACGTCAATAAAATCATCGGTCATATATATGGTAAAACGACCGTCCTGCGGAATGTCAGAAACGTTAATTTTCAGCTTGGCCAATAATTTGACTCGATTGACCACTTTCGGCCACATCTTCTTTTCCAAAAGCGCCACATCATAGAGCACCCCATCCACCCGATACCGAATTTTGACATCCTCTTGCTGGGCTTCGATATGCACGTCCGAAGCGTCGGATTGAATAGCGGCGGCCATGATGATGGTGAACAAATCGGACGTCGAAACGTGTTTGATTTTATCCTGCAGCTCCCGGAACGAACTAATCTCATGGCGGTACTTGAGCAGCTCGGCCTCACTGATGGCAATACCCGCCACGTATGTTCGCGGCCGGGGGACAGTGGCATAGAGCTTGAGTGCCGCCTGGAAGCTTTGTTCGGATATTTTATAGACACCGCCGTGGGACTGGGTATCCTCCTGTATTTTTTGAAATAGCTGGATAACCTCAGCGTCAAATGGCCGCACTGCTCCCAGTCGCACCTCGCGATCAGTTTTGAGAAAACAAATTACCTCCAATTTGCGTGCCAGATCTTCATCAATCAGCAATAATGCCTCGGGCGCAATAGGAAAACCCTTGAGATTGATGTACCCGGCCCCCGACCGTTCGGCTTCCGCTTGGGCCGCCTCCTCTTTCTTTTTTGATTCAATCTCCTGAATCTTTTCCTGCAATTTTTCCTCTACTTCGCTGGTGCTGACCTGCGGTCGCCCTGATTGCGACAGGCGAATGAGGTCATCAATATCATTTTCCTTCTTTGATGTAAGTTCGTCCTGCATATGCATGAGTATACCAAATACCCCCCGTGCGGTAAAACGCAGGGTCAGGTCGCCATGCGAGTCAATTACCGGCCGCGGAGGTATGTCCGCACGGCCTCGATCACCTGCTGTTCGGCGGAGAGCAAATCCGTAGCGGGAACTACAATGCGGGTAAAATTCCGCGTACCGCTCGGCTGAAACGCCTTTAATGCCGCGATGCCATCAATCGCCTTGACCGTACTGACGACCCCCTGAATGCCGGGGGCGGATTCGTACAGCACGACTACCACTTCAGCATCGGGAGTGTTGACGATCAGCTCGTCCACGACGCCGTCCAAATCGCCCGGTTGCGCTCCCGATTTTTCAAAATCCTGCGTATTCAGTAATGACCAAACTACCTTGCCATGGAGGTCAGTTTTGAGGCGAGCCAAAGCGCGGCCCCAGAGACGGAGTGTGTTGATTGATTTTGTCTGATATAAATTTTTAATCACTTCTTCGCGGCGGGCGCCATTCTCGATGAGATGACTGCTGATAGCCAGTGATTTTGGCGTTACCGTGGTGGTTTGGAAGCTCTTGGTCTTTGAGATGATACCGGCCAGGAGATTGGTGGCGATGTATTCATCCAGCACTGGCTTTTTGAAATCCCTAATAAGCTCAAATACGATCTCTGAAGTCGAGGTGGCAACTAAATCGACCATGTTAATTTCACCAAAATACTCATTAGCCGGATTATGGTCGATATTGATGATCGGTGTGTGATAAAAAAATTCCGTGTTGCTATCATAAATCTTCCCGAGCGCTTCCAGTTCCGGGGCGTCAATCACCACAACTAAATCAAATTCATACGCCGAGGCGGACGAGGTAACGTCACGACTCTCAAAAAAACCATCTTTCGGGGTGATGAAAATATCCAGGCGTTTTTTGTCATTACTAAAATCATAGCTCAGCTCCTCAACGGCGGTACGGGCTAAATCCAAAGAAATGACAAACTTACGCAGTGCGGACAGGTCTGCGTGGATTGATTCGCTTTTCGGTAAAAACTGATGGCTTGGATGCAGCTGAAAATCGCTCGCCACAACCGTGGCCTGTTTCCCCAATTTTTCCAGAGCAGCATACAGCCCTAATCCGGCAGCAATCGCATCGGTCGACGGCGTAGCCGGCAACGCTATAACAATATTCGCGCTCTTCTGAATGAGATCAATCGTTTGTTGGTGAATAGTCCGTTCCATGCCCATGCCCCGATAATGACAGAGCGCATCCCCGACAAGCGGGGGTGCGGTTAATAAATCAATTGAGTATACTCAGGCGCCGATATCCTGTCAAGCTTGGCGACAGATGGGTTGTGCCGTACAATACCTCATATGACTTTTCTATCACATTCTGACGCGTCTACCCGTATTTTTGCCGCAAGATTGGCCAAGGAAACTCGCGGGGGTGCCATCCTCGGACTGATTGGGGATCTCGGGGGCGGTAAAACGACTTTCGCCAAAGGATTTGCCCGTGGCCTGGGCATTCCGGGGGTGATTGCCAGTCCGACGTTTATTCTGCTTAAAATCTACCCGGTGCACAAACGAGCTGATGTCAAATTTTTTTGCCACGTAGACGCATACCGCGTTCGAGCGATTGATGAAATCGCCGAGCTGGGATTATTTGAATGGCTGGGCCGATCCGATACGATCACCCTCATCGAATGGGCGGATCGTATCGCGCCGGTGCTGCGCCGCCATGACCATACCGAATTCACTTTTGATTTTATCGAATCAAAAAAACGCCGCATTTCCCAGCGGCGACGATTGGCGAGACGCCATTAGCCTGCGGGGACTGGCTTGGGCGATGTTACCGGAATGCCGGTTGTGGTGTCGTCAACAGTCATTTTTTTCGTGGTAATATTCAGCACCTGGTGTGCCCCCACGATTAATTCTTGTTGGTTGAGAATTTTTTTCAGAATATCTGAACTGCCGACGGTATACTGAATGATGGTTTGAGACGCGGCATCGAACGTAAAGTCAATTACCCGCCCCAGGTGCTGCCCTGACTTGGTATAGACCGGCAGGTCAAGAAGTTGTTTTTTCTGCAAGCGGGGTGCCATGAGATGCTCCTCCGGTAGTATGATTAGTATCTTTTCTCAAAATTAACTGCTGCTGACCAATGGTAAATAGGGTGGACACCAGCCAATAGAGCGTCAGGCCGGCCGGGAACTGAACACCAAAAAAAACGGTAATCGCCGGCATGACATACCGCATCTGTTTATTGATACCCGCGGCCATGCTTTCATCCTTCGCTCCGGGAACTTTCGGCGGCTGCTTGCGCATCAGCATGTTGGTCTGCACATACGCGGCGAGGCCGGATAAAATTGCCAGTACCCAGTTGCCGGTTGCCGACAGGTCGATCAACCCGAGAAAAGTCGGGTCAATCGGGGTGGTGGTAAAGATGTCGCGCAAGGGACCATACAAATGCTGTAATTTCTCGGCTACTAAAATATTCGTGGTCGGATCAGTCTGGGCTACCGCCAGAAATGCCTGATACAACGCTATGAGAATCGGCAGCTGAATGAGGAGTGGCAGGCAGGAAGACAGGGGATTCACCTTGTTCTCTTTATAAAATTTCATGGTTTGGCGGCCCAATTCCTCCCGGTCGTTTTTATATTTCTTTTGTAATTCCTGTAATTTTGGCTGGGTTTCCTGAAGCCGCTTCTGCGCCACGATCGATGATCGGGACGGAAAATACAAAAGCGCTTTGATTATCAGCGTCAATAAAATAATGGCTACGCCGAGATTCGGTATGTAATGGTATATCAGTACCAGAGCATTGAGAATCGGCTCAAGTAATATGGCGTTGAAAATAGTACCTATCATACGTGGTGATCATCAGTTAATGGAACGGGGTCATATCCTGGCTGATGCCAGGGATTGCAGCGTAATACCCGCCTGCCCGCCAAATACCCTCCCCGCAGGATGCCGTGACGGTGGATGGCTCGGTGCGCATACTCGGAACACGTCGGGTAAAAACGGCAATACCCATACGGGTGGCGGTAAGCAAACCAGCCGTGGTCGGGAGACAACGTGCGTTGATAAAGACGGATCAGTAATAAAATAAAAAATCGCATATGTTACTTCTGGATCAATCGTGCCTTATGTAATACGTCGAGTACCTGCTGCTCCATAGTGGCGTACGGGATGCCGACAATCGAAGATCGAGCGATGAATACGATGTCCTGGCTCGGTCGAATGACTCGCTGGTGTTTGGTAATGATGGCGCGCAGTCGACGCTTGATCAGATTGCGGACGGTAGCGCGCTTGCTCACCTTAGTACCAACAATAAATCCATATCGAGATTGTGCTGCATAACCGCGCTGAAATTTCATGACAATATCCCGACTATAAACCGTCCGGGCGCGCGCATGCATCATTCGCCAATCACGACTGGCCGCAATCCGATGTGGGCGGGGGAGCATACGCAAGCGCAGAATTATCGGCTGATTACCGCGCGTCCCCGGCGGCGGCGGCGTGCGAGCACTTTTTTCCCACTTCGGGTCAAGGAACGCTTACGATAGCCATGCACGCGTTTGCGGTGTTTAACTTTCGGCTGGTGTGTGCGCTTTGGCATGTCCTTAGAGTTACATAAAAAATTAAGGCGCCCTCACTGGGCTACACCCGAGTATATCAGGTCAGGGGTCTCCGGTCAACGAATTATGGTTATACGCAGATTACTCACAGTTTATACACAAAATGCCCAATGAGCTATATGTTTTGCTGATGCTATCTATGGTACCATGAGATAACAGTAATTTTTCTACAGCATATGGACACGAAGCAATTGTGGGAAGCGGTTCTCGGGGAGCTTGAGCTTTCATTGAGTAAGGCTAATTTTACGACTTGGTTTAAAAACACGTTCATCGACAGCTGCGAAGGCGAGAATGTGGTCATTGGCGTACCTAATACATTTACTAAAACGTGGCTGGAAAACAAGTACCACAAGGAAATCATAAAAGCAATACAAAACGCGACTAACAATACCGTCGCCAATGTGACCTACCGGGTGAAAACCTCCGCTCAGCGTGACGCACCGACTATAGACTCTGCCCATACCACCCCTCCTACCATCCAGCAGGCAGCCGTGCGGCAAACTGAGCAAAACGGATTCGGCCTGAACGCACGGTATACGTTCGATTCCTTTATCGTCGGCAAAAGCAACGAGTTGGCTCATGCCGCTTGCCTGGCTGTAGCGCAACGCCCCGGAGAAGTATATAATCCGCTTTTTCTCTACGGCGGTGCCGGGCTAGGTAAAACTCACCTGATGCAAGCGATCGCACACGAGGTACTCCGGCATTGGCCAGATAAGAGTATTATTTATGTTACCTGTGAAAAATTCACAAATGAATTTATCCAATCAATCAGTCGCGGGGAAGCCGAACGATTCAAATCACATTACCGCTCGGCTGATTTGCTGCTTATTGACGACATCCAGTTTCTCGCCGGAAAAGAAGGCACCCAGGAAGAATTTTTCCATACATTCAATGCCCTGCACCAACAAAATAAACAAATCGTCATCTCCTCCGATCGTCCGCCAAAAGCAATCCCTGCTCTGGAAACGCGACTCGTGTCCCGCTTCGAATGGGGTATGATTGCCGACATAACTGAACCGGATTTTGAAAATCGAGTCGCTATATTAAAGGCTAAAGTTAGAGAAAAATCATACTCAATCTCAGATGAAATCATCAATGCCGTGGCACAAACTGTCCATAGCAATGTTCGCGAGCTGGAGGGTGCACTCAATAGAATTGTGGCCTTTCACCAGCTCAATAATTCTTCTCCAACCGTTGAATCCGTCAAATCAATCCTCTCAAGCTTATCCGAACAGCACCGCCGGGACGGCGCAATCACGGTCAAACAAATAATGAGTACGGTAGCCGACTTTTTTGATATTAGTGCCGACGATTTACTTGGCAGTAGCCGGAAAAAAGAATTGGTGGTGCCACGCCAGATTACCATGTTCCTCATGCGTGAAGAGGCGAAATGTTCATACCCAACAATCGGCCAGGAACTTGGCGGACGCGATCACACAACCGCCATGCACGCGTATGAAAAAATTAAAAGAGCGACGAATGAAGACGAAAAAATTCGTCAGGACATAACGCTTATCCGTCAACGGTTGTACGCCTAACCTGTGTATAACATGCGTATGAGCGGATGTGTTTCGGTGGCAAGTCTGAGCATAAACCGTTCATCAAAAGAGTATAAGTATTCGCTGCCGGCTCTGATCTGAATCGGCACTACGCATCATCCCCAACCAAACATCATTTCCCGCACACCCTCACCCACAATTTTTCCCGGCATCTCATAAATTTCATCCAATGGAAATAAATATAAATACATTTATCCACTTATCCACCCACCTTATTATTCTTACTATCATTGTATTAATTTAAACACTCTATGAAAATTACCTGCACCCAAGAAAATTTATCATCCGGACTTGCCATTGTCAGCCATGTCGCCAGTAAAAATATTTCTTTACCTATTTTAAATAATGTTTTATTAAAAGCTGAAAAAGGTGGACTGTCGCTGATGACAACAAATCTGGAGATTGGCGTCGTGACTCAGGTTCGCGGAAAAGTAAGTGAAGAGGGGGCGGTAACGGTCCAAGCTAAAACGTTAAGTGATTATGTGGGCCTTTTGCCGAGTGGTAATGTCGAACTAGAATCTGTCGAACAGACGCTGCATGTACGGTCGATAAAAGCGAAAACAACCATGAAAGGTGTCGACCCTGCTGAATTTCCGCTTATTCCTGAAGTGGAAGCAAAACGGGAAATTATTGTACCGGCGGCCACTCTCAAAGAGGCTCTCACCTCAGTAGCATTTGCCGTTGCGTATGATGAGACGCGCCCGGAGATAAGTGGGGTATTCATGCAGTTTACTGATATGGGCATCATCCTCGCGGCTACTGACAGCTATCGGCTGGCCGAGCGTACCGTTTCGGTCAAGACGGGCGCGGCTGATTATCGGGTCATTATTCCCATGCGTACCGCCCAGGAACTTATTCGGATTTTAAGCGAGGCGGACGATCAGGTAACGATCCGGAGCAACGAAAACCAAATTGTGTTTATTGCCGGTCCGGTAACCCTGACCTCGCGCGTGATCGAAGGTCAATATCCTGATTATAAACAAATTATACCAAGCGATAGCATTACCCGTGCGCAAATCAACACGAGGGCTTTTGCAAACACGGTGAAACAGGCCAGCCTCTTTTGTAAGCCGGGTAGTAATGACGTCCAACTGGTATTTGATCAACCGGCCGGTCGTATCACCGTTTCCGCGGCAAACGTACAAATCGGCGAAAGTCAGGCAGAACAGGACGCTATTATTACCGGCCAGAGCAATGACATTATTTTCAATCACCGCTTTTTACAAGAAGGCTTGCAGAATATCGCCACCGAAGAGTGTGTCCTCGAGCTGACGACAAATAGTAGCCCGGGCCTGCTGAAACCAAAAGACGCCAGCGACTATTTGTACATCATCATGCCTATAAAACAATAGTTACGATTTGACCGTTGATGCCAAAGCACCCCACGGCCGTGGGGTGCTTTATTGAGTGAGGGTTCAGTGGCATTGATTTTTAGTCGCGCTAAGGGTTGTTTGTATTCGAAGTTGAATTGGTATTCGTGGTATTTGTGTTTGTCGGCACATTTTTTAGATAGTTGACGGTAATCGTAGCGGTGCTGACATTCTCAATGTCATCATAAACAGTGGCAGTCAGATCGTGAAACCCATTACTCATTACGGTTTTATATGTGTACGTTAAGCTGAAGGGCTTTTTCGTTGCGGTGCCGATTATTTCATCATCGAGCTGATACACTACTTTAGTCACGGTTCGCCCGGTGGCCGCTGTTGTCTGAACGGTTGCCGAAAGGGTATTGCCGGTTATCGTGTCACCCGTTTTCGGAGACGCAAATGAAACCATTGGTTTATTGTCGGTGCTGCGCCGGTCACAGCTCTCAAGTGCCGGCAAGCTCTCCAAATAATTATTGGCTTCAGCCCAGCGCCTCACGGGCTCTTCCCAGCTGGCGTACTGAGGATCGGCGGTAGGATCGGCCGGCACCGCGCCCCGCGGGTCATCACGGTTGACGTAAAAGAGAATGGAATGGGCAATGCGCAGGGTTTTCTCAGTGACGAATTCAACTGGATAGGAATCCCGGCATTCGTCCGGTATCCGTTTGCCGGTAACGCGATCCACCTTGACGGTGGTGCCCCCCTCGAGTTGGCCGCGCAGTACGGGCTTTTCCGCATTATTTGCGTCAGGCTGATTGAAGGGCTGTGCCGGGCCGGATATAGTGCGTACCATAAAATTATGCCAAATAGGTGCGGCCACAATTGATCCGTCCGCGCCGCGCTTCATTTCCGAAAAGTCATTATTCCCAACCCAGACGCCCGTGGCCTCATAGGGCGTAAAACCCATCGTCCAGGCGTCACGGTAATCATTCGTGGTGCCTGTTTTCGCGGCGACTGGCCGGCCGGGAAGCGTCAGGTAGCCACCGGCGCCGAATATATATGCGCGTGCGCCGTCATCGGATAAGATATTATTGAGAAGACGAATCGCCTTTGTGTCCATTACTTGCTCAGAACGTTCTTCAAATTGCTCCAGCACTTTACCATTAGCGTCTTCTACGCGGAGCACCCCAGTGGGTGGATGGTATTCACCTTCGCGGGCAAAGGTGGCAAATGCAGCGGTGTGTTCTAGGAGTGTCACCTCCCCGCCGCCGAGCACGAGTGACAGCCCAAAACGACTTCGATCGCCCAGTGTGGTGTAACCGAGCTTTTGGGCATTATCAAGCACTGTATCCACGCCCGCTAGATACAGCGTTTTAACCGCGGGGATATTGAGTGAGCCGGCCAAAGCCTGGCGCATGGTGACGGGACCGTGTTCACGGAGATCGTAATTTTTTGGGGTGTAATTACCGGTATCGGTTTTGAAATTCGTGACCAGGTCAAAAAGAATAGTGTCCGCCGTATATCCCTTTTCAAAGGCTGAGGCATAGACAACCGGCTTAAACGATGAACCGGGTTGGCGGGGGCGCAGGGTTACGTTCACCTGCCCATCGATACTATCATCAAAATAATCTTTTGACCCGACCATGGCCGTGATTTGTCCGGTTTTCGTGTCGATGCTGACTAGCGCGGCATTACTGGCCCCGTACCGATCAGCGTTTTTTGGCGCTTGTTCAGCAATCACCTCTTCGGCCACTCGTTGTTTGTCGATATCAAGTGTCGTAATAACCTTCAGGCCGCCGGTTTCCACCACGGTTTCGCCATATTTTTCCGCCAGTTGTTCCTTGACCCAGAGTACGAAATGGGGGGCGGTGATATTTTGGTACGGCGGTCGTAGCTGCTCAAGTAAATTAACCGTTTTCGCTTCGGCTGCCTCTGCTTCGGTCGCATATCCCTGAGCAACCATCTCGTCCAGAATGAGATGGATGCGTGCCGAGAGCGCATCAGTATTGTTACCGTAGGGGGAATAGTAGGTGGGTCGATTGGGAATTGCTGCCAGGAAAGCGGCTTCAGCCAGCGTGACATCCCGCACTGACTTGCCGAAGAACGATTGCGCCGCCGCCTCCACACCGTAGAGGGTGGAGCCAAAGGGAATCTCATTGAAATAGAGCTGGAGTATTTGGTCTTTTGAGAATTTTTTTTCCAGCTGGTAGGCAATGACCAATTCCTTAATTTTGCGCGTGTAGGACCGTTCGGTTGTCAGAATGGCATTTTTTACGAATTGCTGGGTAATGGTGGATCCGCCACGCTGCGGGCAGAGCCCGCCGAGATTACCGAACGCTTCATGACAAGCCGCCTTAATGATACCTCCCAGGTCAAATCCTTGGTGGTTGTAAAAATCTTGATCTTCGATGGCGATTGTGGCGTATTTCATGATGTCCGGCACATCCTCAATCTGGATCAGGGTGCGCCGAATGTCGCCATGAATCTCATACAGAAGAGTGGTTTCATCGCGGGCGTATATTTTGGTGCTTTGTGCTACTGAACGATCGATGACTTTATCCGGATCGGGAAGGTCACGAGAAACAAGGGCAAACGCAGCAACACCGCCAATGATGAGCAGCAGCACCATTCCGCCAAGCGCGGGCAGTCCATAGCGAACGATTTTATTTCTCCAGCCCCGCACGGAAGGCTTTTTCGTCGGTGACGAATTATGGTGCCCAAAATTTTTGCCATGCTGGCGCAGACTGGCCTGGCTCATGCGCTGGCCGATTGGTTTGATGCGGAATTGGGGCTTGTGCAAATGGGGTATGGGCATATGTTAGCGAGGCTGGTGAGCGAGGAGGGCGGCTCCGATGATGCCGGCGTCATAGTGAAGTCGTGACGTAACTATATGGGGCCGTCGTGTTTGCACCGCGCGAACTAGTGTGGGCACCTTTTTCAGCGCCGGTTTCACTAAGGCAGAGACACGAGCCAGTCCCCCGCCGAGCACGATAATGTCCGGTGAGTAGGCCTGAGTGGCATTGGCCAATCCACGGGCGAGATAGCCGCTCATGGTGTGCAGCGTTTGGCGTGCGGCTCGTTTCCCGGCTCGTGCTTCGGCAATGATCTGGTATGAGGTCTTTGTAGTGCCGGTTTGACGGCGGTAAGCAGCAACCAACGCTGTACCTGAAACCAGCGCTTCGAAATGCCCGGGGCGACCACAGCTACAGCGAACCTGGGAATCACTGATGACCGTATGGCCAAACTCGACGGCCTGTAAACCGCCACGGTACAATTTTTTATCGATAACCAGGCCCGTGCCGATGCCGGTACCGATTGTCAGGCCGAGTACCACGCTGTAGCGTTTGCCGCGACCAATAAGCGCCTCGGCCAGCGCGCAGCAATTTGCATCATTATCAATAGATATTGGGACGTGATATTTATTTTTGAGCAGCCGGCCGAGCGGTATGCGATGCCAGTCACGCGGGAGATTGGGGGAACTGACTACCACACCCGCAGCTGACTCCACTACCCCAGTTATACCGACGCCAATGCCACCAATGGTATGAGTACGAAAAAAATGATCAATGGCGGCCATAATCTGGGCAAGTGTACGACGGGTGGTGCTGATGTCGTTGGCAAACTGAACCGAATCGATGACGCGCCCGGTTCGCGTGATGACCCCCGCCTGTATTTTGGTACCCCCGACGTCTAATCCTATGGTATGTTTCGGCATGAGAATAAGCAGTACATTAGCCTTTTTATTATACCAGAGTTACGGTATACTATAAACTATCATACGTATGAAAAAGCCCACTTCTGACCAGAAACACGAGGTACTCACCCGTGGCGTCGACCAAATAATCGTGAAACGAAGTCTAGCACAAAAGCTCGACTCGGGGAAGCGGTTGCGTATTAAGCTTGGTATAGACCCAACCGCGCCGCGTCTACACCTTGGGCACACCGTAGTGCTACGCAAATTGCGTCAGTTTCAGGAATTGGGCCATCAGATTATTTTTTTGGTAGGTGATTTTACCGCCCGCATCGGTGATCCGACCGATAAATTATCCGCTCGCCAGCCTTTGACGGTCCATCAGATCCAGCTGAATATGAAGTCCTATGTACGGCAAATCGGCCAGGTGCTAGACATGGCCCGGGTTGAGGTGCGCCATAATTCAGAATGGCACGGACAAATGGATTTTGCCGAGCTATTTCAGCTCCTGAGCTATTTTTCAGTGAATCAGATGCTGGAGCGTGACATGTTTCAGGAGCGACTGAAACGCGGCAAACCACTCTGGGTACACGAACTGACGTATCCGATTTTACAGGGCTATGATTCGGTGGCGCTCCAAGCGGACGTGGAATTGGGCGGCACTGACCAGACGTTCAATGTGCTGGCTGCCCGTACCATCCAACCGCGTTACCATCAGCCACCTCAGGACATTTTGACGGTTCCGCTGCTGGAGGGTACTGATGGCGTGCACAAGATGAGTAAAAGTGTCGGCAATACTATTGATCTGGAAGATTCGCCGACTGATATGTACGGCAAGGTCATGTCGATTCCCGATGCACTGATTTTCAAATATTTTACACTGGTAACTGGCGTTCCGCTGAAGGACATCGTGCAGATGGAGCAGGAAATGAAGCATGGTGCCAATCCGCGTGATTTTAAGGCGCGATTGGCGCGCGAATTGGTTGGCATGTACCATAGTACGGCCGCCGCTATCCGGGCAGAAGCGGAATTTACGAGCGTGTTTAAAGACAAGCGCGCACCGGAAGACATGCCGACCTTTCATTTGCCTAAAATCGGCGATTATAGCCCGGTGGACATGATCGTCGAGACCAAGCTCATCACCTCAAAAAGTGAAGCTAAGCGTCTGATAGAACAAGGCGGCGTCGTCTATGATGGCGTCAAGATTACGGACTGGAAGAAAAAAGTCCGAGTCACTCATGGCACGGTGCTCCAGGTCGGCAAACGAAAGTTTGTCCGATTTGTTTAAATGACGACCCAGACCTAGGTTCAACTTGGCGCTGTGGCCGGCCCCACTCCAGCAAGGGGGCACCTCTTTTTCGTGGCCGATCGGGGCGCCAAAAAACAGCCGCAAGCATGGAACGGCTGTTTTGTGTTTTTCGTCGGTTATTTGCAGGCAGTAGGATTGGCCAGGTGTGCCCGCAGTCGGAGGGTTGGCTGGCCTGACCATAGGTCCAGTTCAGCGAGTCGGGCGGGGCGGTGGCAGTATGATAGATACTCAACATTTACTTGGCTGGGTATCAGATCGGCCTGCTCAAGCGGGGCTGATTCCGCGGCGAGGGGCTGTATGATCGGTTCTCCGGTGGCGGCACCAAGCACCGTCGGCTGGTGGAGAGCCGGCGGTTGGTATTCGGGCTGAGGGGCTTCCGCTTCGTACGCCCAGATAAAGCCACCTCCAACGACAGCAATCAGGACAATGGCAACGATATAAAAATAGGGGGAGGCGTATGACATACGAGTGACCTCTATCTTACCCGAGCATATATTTTCGTCAAGCTCGGACCGACTATCGTCCGCGGTAAAATTTTGCCGCGTCTTCCGGGGCGACCGTATTGATGATGACCCGGGAACCCAGCTCAACCCCTGCCCAGGTGTCCCGGCGGGGGCACACCCTCAGATAAAAATATTCATTGGGATCGGTAACCGTCTGATGCATGTAAAAATTATACGGGAGTTCCAGCTGATTGACCTTTTTAATGATGTGTTTCAGCACTTTTGCTAGCGACTTTAATTCCTCTTCGTCCAGCTGGGAAATATTATCAACCTGCCGTTTCGGTAAAATCCACGCTTCATAGTTATATGAAGAAGCATAGGGGCAGAACGCGGCGATATATTTGTCGCTATAGATTTTACGCGGACCCCTGACTTCGTCATGGGCCAGTTTGGCATAGTATGAGGCACCGTGCTTGATCTGGTAGGCCCGGGCGCGACTTAATTTATTGACGATATGGCTTGGCACAAAGCCTGCTGCCATAATTTGGGAGTGCGCATGCACCAAGGAGGCGCCGGCCTTACCGCCATGGTTTTTGAAAATGATGATGTATTTGATTTTTGGGTCCTTCATCAGCGATTTCGTCCGCGCTACATATGCCTTGAGTACCCGGTACACATGGGATTCACCAAAATCCGCAAATTCTTTATTGTGATGCGGGGTTTCAATAATCACCTCCTGATGACCATAGGCATTTGGATTGTCCGGACTGACAAAAGGAAATATGTTTTTTATTACTTTAATCTCCCACCATTCGTCCGGACCTTCCTGGTACAGCGGGGACTGGGACATCATTTTTGTTTCCAAACAAAAGGGACAGTCTTTTGATTTGACGGGGACGTCCTGGATGTGTTGTTTGGTGTCATGCGGTCGTTTTCCTCGTTTCGGCGCTATAATAATGAAGCGATCGTGAATTTCGTCGATGCGCACCTCACTGTTAGTTGGTTCTATTCTTACTTCTTTCAGCGGTTTTTCTTTCGCTGTTTTTGATTTGGGAGTAAGTGGGGTCATTTAGGGCTTGAGTGTTTGGTAGAGCTGGTAATATTGTCTGGCTGACGCGTCCCAGGAAAAGTCGAGGCGCATAATGCGGCTGATTACAGTATGCCATGCTTTTTCGTTCTGATAAAGTCCCAGACCTCGCTGTATTGCCTGTAGAAATTGAGGTGCGCTATATTCGTCAAATACAAATCCTTCGCCGGCAGCGCCATTGACGGTAATTTCGTGTACCGTATCCTTCAGCCCGCCAGTGGCACGGACTACCGGCACGGTACCATAGCGCATGGCAATCATTTGCCCAAGTCCGCATGGCTCGTATCGTGATGGCATGAGGAAAAAGTCGCATCCGGCGTATATTCGTCGGGCGAGTGTCCCATCAAATCCGATTTGTGCCGATACGGATGCGGGGTTGCGTTTTGCGGCGGCCTGTACCGCCTGTTCGATATCGGGCAATCCGGTCCCGAGGACGACCAGCTGAGCCCCTGATTCAGCGATGTCATCAATGATGTCGACCAATAAGTCGATACCTTTTTGCTGGGCCAATCGACTGACGATCCCGAGCAGCGGCGCTTCAGTGTCAGTTGGCAAATCGCATAATTTTTGCAGGGCGGTTTTGCACTGTTTTTTATTTTCCGGGTGTGCGGCGGTGTACGTGGCGGCTATGGCCGTGTCGGTTTCCGGATCGAATCGTTCCGTGTCGATCCCATTGACGATGCCACGGAGCTGCCGTTGTCGGTTATGCAAGTCGTGTTCGAGATGGGCGCCAAATTCAGGTGTCAGAATTTCGTGGGCGTACGTTTCCGAAACCGTATTGAGATAATCAGCCGTAAGAATCCCATGCCGTAAGCTGATGATCTGGTCGCGGGGTGTGTCACGTAAGGCCGGATGATCCGATGGAGTGAGTCCGAGCAAGTCAAATACCGTTTGTTTTTGGTACCAGCCCTGGTATTCGAGATTGTGGATTGTCAGGAGTGTCTTTGCTCTGGCCAGCCGAGCGTCTTTTTTCCCTAGGATGTCTCTGAGAATCGGTACCAGTCCGACATGCCAGTCCTGACAGTGAATAATGTCGGGATACCAACCGGTCGAGGCGGGAATGGCCAGGCTGGCTCGGGAGAAGAAGAGGAATCGTTCCGCCTCCAGCTGTGTTTTGTCCTGCCGCTCGATGTCCTCAAAGTATATCGCATGTGTGCTCAAATACCCCGGGTGTTCAATTAGGTAAACGGGCACATCGCTGCCGGGAATGGTGGTGGCGTAGAGTGATACCACCTCAGTTGTGCCTTTAAATGGTATGGTAATCCCATCTGCGACGTGCTGGAGGGGGTATTGGCTGGTGTCGATACTGGCATATTTTGGCATGACCACGCGGATGTCCACTCCTAATTGTTTGAGCGCTTTAGGCAAAGCGCCGGCGACATCGGCGAGTCCGCCAACTTTTGCCAGCGGAGCCATTTCGGCGGTAATAAATAGTACATTCATGATGGGCAGCGTTCAATGCGTTAGATGCGCATCAGGACAACCGACTTCAGTTGGATGCTCTTTGTGTATTGTACCACATTTTTTTTGAGGGCTGGGATCCGATCAGCTGTGCGGCGCAGTAATCAGCTAAAGGGCGGAAATGCCGGCGGACCGGGTAGAAATGATATCCGACGACATTGAATACTGATTGTAGCAATATGGTGCCGCGCCAGAGTTCCGTTGCTTGGGGGTAGTGTCGGTAGTGTCGGCAGTACTCCCGGTACAGGGATCGCTGCCAGCTGGGGTGGCCGAATGCTCGTAGCCACACGGTGACCCAGTCATAACTCGGCAGCGCCCAGCCGATGTTTTCCCAATCAATCAGGCGCAGCCCATGGCGCGTCTGGAGGACATGAGCTGGGTAGAGCTCTTGGTGCCCGAGTACGCGTGGTGCGCGGGAAAAGACGTCCTGGAGTGCGATGACGCGCGGTTTCAGCCGCTGGGTCAGCCCGGGAGCGCGAGTGAATGACTCAATGCGCCGGGCGTAGGGCTGAATAAAACGCCAGAGATATTGAGGGAGTTCTGGTTGGTGGAGTAGAGCGCGGAATGGATGTGGCAGTTCATTTTTTTTGATATAGTGCAAATCGTAAAGCAGCGCGGAAAGCCAGCGGAGGTTTTGGGAGGTGAAAAAACGATCGGTAAATTGAGCTTCATTGTTACCCGCATGAAACGGGGTTCCGGTGATGTGTTCGCGCACATACCATGCCCGAGGTGACGTCGCTGCGGCATATAGCTGCGGTACCGCCCGAACCAATGGTGACGAACGCCGCCCGCCTAGAAACTGAAGCCATAAAATTTCCCGGCCAAATTTTTCATTGGTCAAGTGGTCTTGCGAGCGGGGGCGCAGGCTGAGCTTGGCGATTGCCGGTGCTCCGTATCGTGCTCCTTGCTCGATGTGATATCGTGGTCCGCGGCGAATGACTCGCTGACGCACAAAACCAGCGGTGTCCGCTATATTTCGCATCAGCCGCGCTGTCCGAATGCGCTCAGCGCTGGTCAGCGGCGGATAGGTGCCCATTACCATGCTAGTGTTTGTGGGTCAATTGATCTTTTTTCTCCAGCAATTCATGGACCCGATTGCGTATTTGGGCGGCGCGCTCATATTCTTCGGCGTCCGCCGCCTCGAGCATCTGCTTTTTTAGATTTTCCACCATGGTGTCAAATTCCTCCTCCGGGATGTAGGGGATGTCAGTCGTGATGCGCTGGGTGACATCTTCATCGGCTGATTTCGCCATCACATCGACTTTGCCGCTGCGCTGCCAGTCAAAGGCGGTAAAGAGAATGTTCTGGTAGAGTACTTGTGCGTGTTTTTTTTCTGAATCGGATGCTTGAGAATCCTGGATGATATCTTTTAGGTCTTTGGCGCCGGCCTCTACCATCTCGATGCTCCACCAGGGCATGGCCGATGCCCACCAGTATTGGTCAGAGTGAACGGCGCGATCGAGTTTGGTGCGGAGTGCTGTATAGCGCTGGTCTGTCGGATCAAGCGCTTCGACCGCGGCAATGGCCATGTAGGTTAATTCCCATTGCATATCGTGGATTTCATTGTCTTTGTCCTGCCAACGGGAGTAGGGGGTATTTTGTTCGACGTCGCGTTTCATCAGCGCCCAGGAAGAGGGGCGCGGTTCGATGCTCGTGCGCTGGTTGAAGAGCTGGGGAAGCTCACTCATAGTGACGGCCCGCAGTTCCGGGGTTTCATAGAGATCAAACAGCAGCTGCTCCAGCCCGGGACGGTGGTGTCCAAATGTTTCCCCGTCCATGGCGGTAATCAGGTATTCATTATTTGTCACGCGTTCGCCCAGCAGTTGAATAAGCATACTCCCAGAAAAAACACTCATCCCAATTTCTGCTGACAGGATGCGAAAACTAGCCGCCCGTTCGCGAAAGAATACGAAAAAGTCGTCATGTCCCGCCAGAGTATATATAGTTGACCAGTCGACCGTGTTGAGACTACCCGAATGCGCCAGCTCGTCCAGGATCATCCAGCGGTAACCGAGTTTGGCAACGGTATCACCGACCGCACGGCTATAGGCCATTTCCGGCGGGAAAAAACCTGTCGGATTATATACATCACCAAAATATTTTTTATTAGTTTCGGTGTTGAGCTTGATTTGACGGATAATTTCCTTTTCCGGCATCAGCGGAAGGAAGGGGTGGTATTTTGCGCTGGCGGTAAGCTCTATCTGTCCCTGCTCGGCCAAGAATTTGATGTCATGGATGACGTCATGGCAGCCGTACTGGTGGAAGAGGTCGGTCAGGCCGGCATTTATGTTGAGCGTGACTTTTGCACTCGGATGTTTTTTTAAGCCGGTCATTAATTTGCGGTAACTTTCATTGGCGATTTTCTTTACCCAATACTCCTTTTGTGTTGGCGGTTGATAAATATGAAGGAAGTTTGACCAATACATAGTATCGTGTTAGGAAGTTATTCGTTTGCCACCGATATAGTGTACAAATTCATACGGGCTACTGGCCAGGTAGCGCTGGGTGATGCGCTGGTACCGGCCGCTCGTTTGCCATTGGCTGGTCAGGGTAATGATCCGGTCGGCCAGCCGGTTGGCCCAGGTGGCCGGAGGCTGTAGCAGCATGGCAATGGCGGCTAGCTCGCGAACCTTGGCGTCGACTATTTTTTTGCTCCACCATGGTTTGGCCGACGCCCACCAAAATTGATCAGAGGCCAGCGTCTGATCCATCAGCATCCGCGCCTGGGCATGAGATGAGCGCTGGACGAGCCGCAGCACCCGATTAAGCAGTTGCCACTGGAGCGGATGGATGGGATTTGTCGGGTCATCCCAGAGCAGATAGGGGTGGTGATGGCGCAGTTCCGTCGGCCGGGATGACCAGCTCGACGGCCGGGGCAACAGCCGCCGGGGGCGGTCAAGAGTCGCCAGTAACTCAGTCATGGTCATGGCGTGCACTCGCGGGTCAGTGACAAGCCGTTGCCACAACGTGTCAGCCCCGGGACGGTGGTGCCCGAGCGTTTCCCCATCCATAGCGGTCACTAGGACGCGGTCAGATCGTCCATCTTCTTCCAGATGCCGCCAGAATGCCGCTGGCTGTCGCAGTGGTGCGGAAAAAGCGATGTAGTCACTGACGATTTTATTGCGCAGGATGATCGATTGTCCGGTGCGGGCATGGCGGTAATGGCTGGTGAACTGAGTGCGTCCGAGTGTTCCATCATAAGCAATCTCATCCAGGATCATCCAGCGGTACCCGAGTTTTTTGCTGACGGTGGCCGCCGCGTGGCCGTAGGCCATTTCAGGAAAATATATACCCCGGGGGTGGAAGTCGGCGCCAAAAAATTTCTGATTGATGCGGGTATTGAGCAGTATTTGCCGGCGGATCTCAGTGGAGGGTAGTTTGGGCAAGATAGGGTGATAGAGCGCCGTTCCGGTTATTTCTATCTGTCCGCGTCTCAGCAATAGGCGGATATCCTGGAGCAGATTCCGGTAGCCGAGCGCAGCCAATTGTTCCGTCAGTGAGCCGGCAATGTTCAGCGTCAGATGAATGCGCGGATGGAGTTTCAAAATGCGGACCAATGGCCGATAGCTCTCACGAGTAACCTTGCGGATGGTTGACGCCGCCCAACGGGGCGGCTGATAGATATGAAAAAAATTTGCCCAGCGCATCATGGTCGACCCCCTTTCTTTTTTTGCGCCAAAAAGTACAGTTGGATATATTTTTGCGCGGGCAGTTCCCAGGAATAGGTTTGTTGCATCCCCCGGCGGGTCAGCTGCTCCCAGGCGTCGCTGTATTTATAATTTTCCATAGCCCGGGTGACGGCAATGAGAAAATCAGCGGTGCTATATTGTTTGAAGACAAAACCGTTCCCTTTTTTTGTCCGCGGGTTGTAATGGGTAACAGTGTCGGACAGGCCCCCTGTTTCGTGCACGATCGGCACTGATCCATAGCGCAGGCTGATCAGTTGGGACAGGCCGCAGGGCTCGAAACGAGACGGCATCAGAAACATGTCAGAGCCGGCATATACGAGTGAGGCCAATTCTTCAGAAAATGGGGTGTAGATACTGATTTTTTTAGGATGTTTTTTTGCTACCCGTTTGAAGAAGGCAACATATTCTTTAAACCCGCTGCCGACGATTACCATTTGCAGAGGAAGCCGGGTGAGTATGTCGATTGATTCCATGATCAGCTGGAATCCCTTTTGTTCCGTCAGGCGGTTCACCACCCCGATAAGTGGAATATCGATGTTTTGCTCAAGCTTAACTTTTTTTTGTAGGGCGAGCTTGTTTTTCTTTTTGCCGCCGAGGCTATTCCAGTCGTAGGGGTAGGGCAGGTGTCGGTCATAGGCGGGATTGTAGACGGTGTAATCGATACCATTGATGATACCGTAGAGGTCATCTTTACGCTGCCGCAAATAGCGATCCATGCCTTGGCCGAGTTCTGGCGTGGTGATTTCCTCGGCATACCGCTCACTGACCGTGCTTATCAGGTCAGCATAAAAAATGGCGCGTTTTGTAAAATTGAGATGTTTGGTTTCAGCTTGTGTTTTGAGCGTGGGATCACAGCGACCGTTATCGGCGTATCGAGGCTTGACCTCCCACCAGTTGCCGGCCATTTGGTAGGTCAGATTGTGGATAGTGAACAGAGTCGCCGTTTTTCGCAATGACGGGTATCGTTTTTTTTGTTTGCAGAGGATGTTGGGGATGAGTCCGGTTTGCCAATCATGGCAGTGGATGACATCTGGCTTCAGTTTCAGCAGTTCCAGAAGCTTCAATGCCGCAGCGTCGAAAACCAGAAAACGAATGCTGTCGTTAGGATACCCGTAGACTCGGGATCGATCACTAAAGAGCGGTCCATTGTGGATGAAAAATATAGTCAGGTGGTCGGAATAATTAAGTGAACTAAAGTGAATACTATATTTTGTTTTGCCGATGGTGACGCTGGTTTTTACTGGAACTGGATGGGTATCCAAATTTTGCTCCCGCATGAATTTGTAGAAGGGGGTGATGATGAATACTTGGTGTCCTTTTTCGGACAGCGCTTTTGGCAACGCCTTCGCCACGTCACCGAGCCCGCCGGTTTTTGAGTACGGCGCCACCTCGGAGGCGACACAGGCGATGCGTAGTTTTTTTTGCGCGGGCATTATCGAGTTTTTTGATTAACAAAATGCTTAGTCTGGGCAGTACAGAGGGCGATGGCCAATGCGTCGGCCACGTCGTCGGGCTGTGGGGCGGTCTTAAGTTTGAGTATCAGTGTCACCATTTTTTGCATTTGCACTTTGTCGGCATGACCGTATCCGGTGAGCGCTTGTTTAATCTGCAGCGGTGTAAATTCGCGGATAGTACAGGCATGGTGGGCGCAGGCGAGACAGATGACCCCGCGTGCCTGACCGACCGTCAGCGCGGTGCTGACATTGCGAGCGAAGAATAGCTGCTCAATGCCGATGATACTCGGGTGGTGGCGGGTAATCAGTCGGCCGATGTCGCTGTATATACGCTGGAGTCGTTTGCCGAAGGTGAGGGTCGGCTTCGTGATGATGGCCCCTGCGGCGATCAGGCGGTATCCACTGCCTGATTCCTGAATGATGCCGTATCCGGTGGTGGCCAGTCCGGGGTCGATCCCCATGACGATTGGCGTCCGTTTAGACGTCGGCATTCGTGTAGTAATTCGTGACATCTTCATTGTGCTCGAGTTCATCGAGCAATGTGCGGATCCCCGATGCGTCTTTTTCCGAGAGTGGAACGGTTGTTTGCGGAACTAGGGCGATATCGGCGGATGTGACGACGCATCCTGTTGATTCCAAATTTTTTTTCAGGGCAGTGAGCCGGTCGTAGCTCGTATAGATGGTAAATCCTTCGGGTGAGCGGACGATGTCATCGGCCCCGGCATCAATCGCCCGCAGTTCAAAAGCATCGGCGTCGGATATCTGGTCGGCAGCAACCAGGACCACGCCTTTGCGGTCAAACATCCACATGACGCTGTTCGGACCGCCGAGGCTGGCGTTATTTTTTGCCAGTATTTGTTTAATGGTACTGGCGGTGCGGTTTTTGTTATCCGTGGCCGCTTCGATAACCAGCGCCACCCCATGGGGCCCATACCCTTCGTACACGATTTCCTCAATGCTGGCACCGTCTTCTCCCCCCGCAGCCCGCTGGATCGCCCGGTCAATATTGTCATTCGGCATATTTCCTTCCTTCGCTTTATCGATGGCCATACGTAGGCGAAAATTCATGTTGGGATCCGTTCCTCCTTGTTTGGCCGCGATGGTGATGGCGTTTGCCAGTTTGGTAAAAAGGCCACTACGACGTTGGTCGGTGACCGCTTTCTGGCGTTTTATTTGAGCCCACTTGGAGTGTCCGGACATACTTTTTTTGATACCGCAAAACAGGTCTGAATACGTTTACTATACCATATTTATGTGGTATTATCAATACATCATTTTTTAATTAGCCTGATGCCATATGCATCGTCTCGATAATTTTAAAGCCATAAAAAAACTTGACCAGCAAGGGATGATCGGATCAATTGAATCCTTGGCGCTGCAGTGCCAGCAGGCGCGTGATGATGTTTCCACGATTCGCATCCCGGCCGCGTACCGCTCAGCGCGCACAATATGGTTCAATGGTATGGGCGGCTCAGCGCTGGGAGCGGACGTGGTGCGTCACGCATTTCAAGCTCGGCTCGCAGTCCCATTTATCGTGACTAATCAATACCGCGTGCCTCGCTTCGTCGATCGGCATACGCTGGCTATTTGTTCCAGCTATTCGGGGACGACTGAAGAGGTGACCGCTTCGCTTACGGAAGCCCGAAAGCGGACAAACAAGATACTGTTGATTGGCGCGGGCGGTGTGCTGGCGGCGCAGGCGAAACAGCACCACATTCCCGCCTATATTTTTGACCCCCGGTTCAACCCCTCAAATCAGCCGCGGATGGGGCTGGGGTATTCTTTGATTGGCGTTTTGTCGTTGTTGCAGCAGGCTGGATTTGTACATATTGCCAATGCTGAATTCAATGCTGCCATCCGGCATATCATCGTTTTGCACAAGCAATTTGGTGTCGCGGTGCCCACTACCCGCAACCAAGCAAAAAAAATCGCTTCGTACCTCCATGGTCGCCAAGGGGTTGTTATTGCCGCTGAGCATTTAGCGGGCAATGCGCATATTATGGCTAATCAAATAAATGAAAATGGAAAGTCCTTTGCCAACTATTTTCTCATTTCCGAAATGAATCATCACCTGATGGAGGGGCTGCCCTTTCCCCGGACTAATCCGCGCACCCTTGCTTTTATTTTGCTACAATCTTCTCAATACCATCAGCGTAATCGGAAACGTTTTATCATAACTGAGCGAGTGCTGCGGAGGGCCGGCATCAACGCAATGACATATCAGACCCGCGGAGCCGGTGATTTACAACAGATAGTGGAATTATTGTTATTGTCCAGTTATGTTAGTTTCTATCTGGGCATCCTCAATGGTGTGGATCCATCTCCGATACCGGTTGTTGATTATTTTAAAAAACAATTACGGTAGATTACTTGTCGGATGTCCGTATGATTGCTAAGCTGTCTTCGTAGTCTCCGCCCCCATGCTTGGCGGAGACTATTGGTACCCTTTCGTCATTATGAACAGACTCAGTACAATTTTAGGATGGATGAGGCGCCAATGGTGGTATGTGTCGTATCTGCTTGTCATCATCATGAGCCTGTCGCTTTTTACCTATGTTCAGACGATTTCCACATTTCCTGATCCGGATTCGTTTTACCATATCCAGATGTCGCGCAGTATCGTGGAACATGGCGTCATCACTGAATTCCCCTGGCTCCAAGTATCGACGCTGAAGGATGCATATATCAATCAGCATTTTCTCTACCATGTATTGTTGATCCCATTTACGGAATTTGCCGATCCGATTCTGGGGGCGAAATTTGTCCAGGTCATGCTCAATACTGCGCTGATCGTCCTGATGTACAGCCTCTTCAGGCGTCACCGGGTGCCGTTTGCATTTTGGTTTACCGTGCTGCTGCTGGTGACCACGCCGTTTATGTTTCGGCTGAATCTGGTCAAGGCGCCGGTAGTTTCCCTGCTCTTTTTATTTGGTGGATTGTACGCCTTGTTCCGGTATCGGTACCTGACCCTGCTTTTTATCTCCGGGGCGTTTGTCTGGGCGTATGGGGGGTTTATTGTATTGCCCATCGCCGCCGGTGCGTATGCGCTGGTGAGCATCGGTCTCGATTGGTTTCGGGATGTGCGCCGTTCTTTTTGGCTGGTGATTTCACACAGTCGGGAGCTCCGCATGATGGCGATCGTGCTTGCAGGCACCCTAGCGGGCATCATCATCAACCCGCATTTCCCCACCAACCTGCAGTTTTATTGGCAGCAATTGGTGCAAATCGGGGTGGTCAACTATCAGACGGTCATCCCGGTGGGTGGGGAGTGGTACCCGTATAAACTATTTGATTTATGGACCCAGTCGGTCTTAGTCACGGTGTTAGCCGTATTGGCCGCCATACTGATGGGCCTGTACCGGACGTACTCCCGAAAGCAATTGGCGCTGTTTTTACTTTTTATTTTTTATTTGGCATTTACCCTGAAATCACGGCGGTATGTGGAGTATTATATTCCAGTCACAGTCACCTGGATCGCCTTTACAGTGCAGCACGTATTACGCCGGCAGACCATGGGCGACATAGGGAAAGCAGTATGGCAGTTCGCGACCCGGTACTCGGTGGTCACCACTATACTGGTGGTGTACTTTGCCGTTGGCGTTCCGGCGGTCGTGGCGAAGGATCTCGTCCGTCTCCGCAGTGATTATATGGGTGGCATACCCGTCACGAGGTTTGCCGGCGCCGGCCAATGGCTGTCTACCCATGCCCAGCCAGGGGATATCGTATTCCATTCCAGCTGGGACGAATTCCCTATACTTTTTTTTCGAAGCCCGTCCACCTATTATATCAGCGGACTGGACCCGACTTTTACCTATGAATACAGCCCGGAATTGTATCGGCATATCGTAGACATCACGACCGGAAAGGATACGGACAAGGGGTATGAGCTGATCCGGGATACGTTTCATGCTCGGTATGTCTTTATTGAGTCGTCACATCATGCCATGGAACGCATGGCTGAGGAATCGAATGGTTTGCGCCGTGCGTATCGTGACGACGAAGCTTCGATTTATGAGGTATTGCCCCAATCGCTATGATGAGATTGGTTTCATCCCGATGGGCAATGTGGCTGGCCATGATCATCGTCGGGGCCGCCGGCACATTTGTGCTATTTGCTCCGGATTTTGTCGCCACTGACTGGCTCAGCGAAGGGACGCGGGCTCGCTTGCTGCGGGATGACCATGAGATCAGCGTATTTCATGATCGCGGCAGCTGGGTCACCCAGGGGGTCACTCCCTATGATGCCAGCATTTTTCAGGAGTATCCGCAGATTGGACTGGGGTATATCACCCTCCCGTATATCTTTACCGGTGGCTATGATACATATCGCACGGTATTTATCATCATGAATCTGGCGGTGTACCTTGGCCTCGTCTATGTCACCGTGCGACTCTTGCGAAGATTGCAGCGGTCGCCGTGGTTGGTGCTGCTTCTGGCGCTGCCGTCGTTACTGTATTTTGGTATGAATCGTTTTGACGTGTTGGTGGCGCTTGGGGTACAGATTGGCCTGTGGCTGGTACTATCGCGGCGCTGGCGTATGGCCGCCATCGTCTTTGCCATCGCCATACTCACCAAATGGTATCCGGTTATTTTTGTGCCGCTGATGTATCTGTATATCCGGCAGACCGAAGGTGTCATGGCTCGATCATCCCAGCGGCAGTTCCTGGGGTATGGCGCTGCCGTCGTCATCGGCTTTTTGGCACTGTCTTTTGTTTTTGACGGATTTACTTCGCTCAGGCCGTATTTTTTTCACGGAGCGCGTCCGGGAGGCGTGGGTAGCCTGTATTATCTGTTCGTGCAGGGGCCGTTGCTCTCGACCGGGATTGAACAGCTGAATTACCTTGGTCTGACGATATTCCTGCTGCTGCAATTCTCATTGCCGCTGGTGGCGCTCATACAGCCCCGGGTGCTGATGCGGTATCTCACCACGCCGGCGCAGCTGGCTGGCTGGATGGCGCTCGGCGTGCTCATTTTTACCCTCTGCTCGCGGTTTTATTCACCTCAGTGGATCATCTGGGCCGTGCCACTTATCATCCTGGTGGCGGACAAACGCTTGATATGGCTGGTGGTGGTGTATGATATACTTAATTATGCGTCGTTTCCATTGATCTGGCAGGTGTGGGGGCCGCAGTCATTTGGGTACGCCGCTATTTCAGCGGTCATCATCCTGTGTACGGTACTTATTATCTATACTTTGTATTTGATCCGGATGAACAGTTCCGTTGATGATGCGCTCAGGGTAAACCACCAGCTCAAATAATTATGATGTTGGCAACAATTGCAAATTTTTTCAGTTCGGCCCGCGATGAGCGCTATCGCCGCCTGTGGCAGTGGGGCACCCTGTTTGCCGCGTTCTTTTTTGCCTTTACCCTGATGGTCATTTCTAGTTCTCCGGAGGAAACGAAACCGCTGATGCGGCATGCCGGGGTATTCTTTACTCACCTGGGAATGGTCGCGTTTTTTCTATTTGCGTTTTTGGGTGTATATATTTTATTTTTGTGGAAGGGTGCGAAATTGGCACATGATTCACGGACTCTCGCCATTGTTATTTTCTTTGTCTGCATATTCATATGCATTTTATTTTTAAGCCCACCATTTTTTTCTTCGGATGTGTACGGCTATATCTCTCGGGCTGTCATTGCCAATACCCACGATGCAAATCCATACCAAATATCCCCCGCAGCGCTCGGCTATAGCGGGGTGGTAGCTTGGCCGGAACAGGTGTCGGTGTATGGGCCCTTATTTATGAATTACTCCTTGCTGCTGTCCCGCCTCATCGGCGGGGATGTGGTAGCAAACCTGATAGGCTATCGGCTGGTCGCTGCCGCCGCATTTTTACTGTGCGTATGGCTGGTATACAAAATCGCCGAGCGTGTCATACCCCAGAGTCGATATGCGGTCACCGCGCTTTTTGCCTGGAATCCTTTTATACTGTTCGAGGCGGTTCACTCGGCGCATAATGACGTCTTTATGATGACGCTTGTCCTGGCGGCAGTGTATGCGGTGATTCGCACTCGCTATCTCTGGGCGGCGACCTTTCTCACTGGCGCGTTTCTCATCAAATTCGGCCCGATTATTTTATTGCCGTTTGTGGCGCTCCTGGCATTGCGTTTGCCCCGTCGCCAGGCCTGGCGGACGATCGGTCTCGGAGCCTTGATTGTGACCGGCATGGTGCTGGCAACCTATGCACCGCTGCACAATTTTGACCGTAATATTGGCAATTTGGGCCGCGCTTTTGTCACTGATAATAATCTGACGCTTCCCCAGAGTATGCTCTACGCTCTCATGTCGTGGTTGGATGGGGTGATTCCAGGATTTCATTTTGATCTGGTGACCCAGCGCGCCAGCTATTTATTGACCTTCCTCGTGGTGTATATCATGCTTCTTTTCCGGCGGAGTGAGACACTGGTTGATACATTTATCAAGCGGTGGTTTTGGGTGTTATTGGTGTTCTTGTTTTTATTGGGAGGGAAGTTTAATGTTTGGTATACCCTGTGGTTTGTGCCATTGGCACTGCTGGTCCCCGAGCGGCACTATCGGCCGCTGATCATATTGACGACTCTCTATGGTTTTATGTACTATGCCAGCCTGAGCGTTTTCTTCCCGAATGTGCTCTTTGGCGTCAGTGTTGCACTTTATTTCCTCATGGTACAATGGAATACAATCATGGGGAAAAAATGGCCCGGTAGAGTCATGCCCCACTCATCGTAGTCTATGCTACATAATAAAAAAATTGGCGTTGTCATCCCGGCTTTTCAGGAAGCGGAACGGATTGGTGCGGTTATCAGTACCATGCCGGCATTTGTGGATCACATATATGTCATCGATGACTCTAGCACCGACGGGACTGGCGATCGAGCACGGAGTACGGCCCCGGTCGGCACGACCACAGTAACGGTGCACCGCCATGATAGTAATCGCGGCGTCGGCGCAGCCATCGTCACCGGGTATGAGCTCGGTATCTCTGCCGGCGACGATGTGCTGGCCGTCATGGCTGGTGACGCGCAGATGGATCCGGCTGAGCTGGCCACGGTGGTGCAGCCCGTCATCGACGGCGCAGCTGATTATGTCAAAGGAAACCGATTTCACTATGGAACGGCATGGGAGGTTATGCCCCGGTATCGATTTATCGGCAACGCTATCCTTTCACTGCTGACGAAAATCGCCTCGGGCTACTGGAAGCTGTCTGATTTTCAGACGGGGTATACCGCCATCAGCCGGGAAGCGGCCCGGACCATACCGTTACGAAAATTGTATCGACGGTATGGCTTCCCGAATGATCTGTTGGTTAAATTGAATGTGTTGAATGCTCGTGTACATGAGGTACCGATCAAGCCGATTTACCAGGGAGAAAAATCAGGTATTCGCATCGCTCACGTTGTCCCCCGAATTAGCTGGTTATTGGTAAAAGATTTTTTCTGGCGGATGCGGGAGAAGTACGTAGTGCGGGATTTCCACCCGCTCGTCTTTTTCTATTTTTTTGGATTCATGTCTTTTATTGTTGGGTTTGTGTTTGGACTGTATCTGCTGATGTACCGGATTGTAACCGGGCCGGTGTCAGAAACCAGCGCATTGTTTGCCGCCCTCTTTTTTCTATTTGGCACGCAGTCGTTGTTTTTCGCTATGTGGTTTGATATGGAGTCGAATAAGGATTTGCAGCAGTAATGTATGCGCGTCCTTGTGGTGACCAGTTCCTATCCTCGCTTCGCCGGTGATACCGCGGGGATATTTATCCATGAACAGGCTCGGCAACTAGTCTTGGCAGGCTTATCGGTAACGGTCATTGCGCCATTTGCTCCGGGGGCGCATCCTACTGAAACGTATGATGGCGTTGTGATCCGCCGGTTTCGGTACTGGTATAGCGATCGTCAGCATGCTGTGGCGTATGGTGACGGTCTGATCGAGAATATCCGTCGATCGTGGTTATCAAAGGTGCAGGCGCCTTTTTTTATCATGGCATTTGTCTTGTCCGTGATACGATGGGCATCACAGAGTGATATAGTACATGCGCATTGGTGGCCGGCTGCTGCTGTTGCCCTGCTCGCGCGGATGTGGCAACATCGGCCGATTGTGATGACGCTTCATGGTACTGACGTACAATTTGCAGTATCGCACCCACTCCTGCGCCGGATTGCACGCTGGGTTGTCCGCCGCGTAGATCATGTTATCTCCGTGAGTCCCCGCCTCATACAGCAGGCACAGCGTGACATCAGCAGTATTGCATCGGCCACGGTGATTCCTGACATGGTGCCGGAGCTGCCCGCTTTATTTGACGTGTCGCACGAGTATCCGCAGACGGGGGCGGTGCTCTGGGTGGGGCGGCTCATACCCGTGAAAAATATACCCTGGCTCATTGAATCGATCCGGCCTTTTTTAAATCAGCACCCTACCGCTCATCTTACGTTGGTCGGAGACGGAAATGAATATCAGCGGATTGTGCGACTTATCGTTCAGTACGGGCTGTCCCGTCGTGTCACTCTGCAGGGAAGCGTACCACACCAAAACCTCAGATCATATTTTCAGCATGCGGATATAGTAGTGCTGCCATCCCAACAGGAGGGGTTTGGTGTGAGCGCTGTCGAGGGCATGGCCAGCGCTCGACCAGTGGTAGTTACCCGTACCTGCGGCATGGCAGATATGATTCATGACAAAGAAACCGGCATGGTTATTTCATCTCAGGCGGGCAATGAATTGGTAGCAGCGCTTGAGTATCTCTGTGCTGACTATTCCCGTGCGCAGGCTATCGGTCAGCGGGCTCGTGACGTGATTCGCCGGCAACTGGATCCGGCGCGCCTGACGCAGCAGTTGCGCGACGTATATATTCAGGCTACGGGCGCTGGTTCAGGAGCTCGGTAATAGCCGCGTATTCCCGGTCCATGCGCTGGTGCCATGTATCAAAATGCGTGTCAGCATAGATCTGCGCCGCCTCTCCTAGTTGGCGTCGCAGCGGCGCGTCGTTGACTAATCGTTTCAGCATGGCGCAGAGCGCCGCGGGATCGCCTTCTGGGGCGAGGAGACCGGTTTTTTCATGCGTTATGACCTGCGCAGTACCGCCATTATCGAGCGTGAGGATGGGCTTTGTCATGCGCATCGCCTCAAGCAGGGGGTTGCCGACATTTGAGAGACTATAGCACGAGATAAATATGTCCGCTGCCTGGTAGTATGCACCGAGCGCATCATGCGGCATACTGCCAACAAAATGTATGTGTATGCGCGGGGAGGCGCAACCCCGTCGTGCGAATGCCTCAAGTGATGCTCGTTCAGGACCATCACCGATGATGGCGAGATGGACACGGGGGTCATCGAGTCGCATGATCGCTTCGATACATCGGTCTATACGTTTCCACCGTTTGAGCCGACTGATTGCCAAGATGAAAATATCGCGCTCGCTGATCCCCAGCCGTTTTTTCAGAGCGGTAATGTCGGACGGAGGAGAATCGGGGTAACGGTCGACGCCATTCATCCAGAAGAACTGGCGTGGCGAGGTGTTGCGCAGGCTGCGGAGTACGCGATCTCCCTGTGTGCCGTCATTTGTCATGATAATCATGTCCGCTCTTGTTCGAAATGCGCAATAATGGTGGAAATGGGTCACGCGGGAGAGCGGTTTGGAAAGCAGCGGCGCCAGTACCGTTCCCTGGAATCGAACGATGAATGGTATATGATGCCGCCGCGCTAACCGGGCCATGACCGGCACAGCCAGTATTTCATATGCGTAGAGGGCGTCGAAGTCGGAACGGCGAATTTCGCGAGAGACGAGCCGGTAGGCCCAGAGCTGGAATATCAGCCACCAAATAGGAAAAACAATTTTCCCAATATTTGAAAAAGCATGATGTGGTTCAAACATACTTTGTAGCCACGGTATCCCAAAACGTATGACGCGCACTCCATTGAGCTTCTCGTCTTGACCCGAAGGTGTCTGTGCGTGGCCGGTAATAAAGGTAAGAGTATATCGATTCGATAGGGCGGTCAGTGTGCGGAATAATGACGGAGCGCCCGCATTACCGCGCATTGACCATATGTCGAGAGCGCTCAGTATCAGGATACGTTTGGTAGGAGTGGAGGATGCTGATTGGCTCATGTTTGGTGCGCACTATCGTTGTGGCGGAGCAGCCGGGCGGGGTTGCCGGCGATGACTGAATGTTCGGGGAACGAGTGGGTGACGACACTTCCCGCGCCAACAATCGAATCGTCGCCGATTTCTACGCCCGGCAGAATGATCGCATTGGCCCCAATCCATACTCGGCTACCGATGCGGATAGGGGGCGCGACGGTAATCGCATGACGGGCGACAAATCCATGATTGCCAGAAATGATTTTTACTCCCGGCCCGAACAGCACATCATCACCAAAGGTAATGCCATTTAATGCCTGGATATAACACCCGCCACTGCGCGCAAAACTCCGCTCGACATGTGCGCCCATGGTTATTTTTTGCGGGCATATCACGCGGGACGTATAGTGCACCATCCAGCGCGACCGGCCGTTCAACATGAAAATCCGCTGCACAATGCCATTGAGTATGAGCAGGGGAATGCTTGATGTTTTTTTGTACCACGAGAAAAGCATATTATGAGTGAGACACTAATTGTTTTAAGCGTTTTGCCAATATAAGAGTATCAGATAGTGTAGGAAATATAAAATTTCGTGATGCGTGCCCGGGGTGATAGCGCAGCACAAAGGCAATCGTGATGAGCGTGGTGAGCGTATATGAGACTGTACTTGCCAGCGCTGCACCGACGATTCCTCCATAAGGGATCAGAACGATGTTGAGGGCTATATTTATAACCAAACCAACGATAAGTGATATGGCGTTTAACCCCGGCTTGCCGAGCGCGGCCAAACTATTAAAAAGCACATAGTTAATGGACGTCATAACGATCCCTGGTAGGAGTATGACCAAGGCCGGAAATGCATCGATAAAAGAGTTTCCATATACAATCGACAGGATCGTGCGACCATATGCCGCAAGTATTAATGCCAGGATGGTGCTGAGTAAAAGTATTTGGCGGCTCAATTGTGGTGTTTCGGCGGCGATTTTTTTAGGGGGCATGGCTGACCACCGTGAATACAATAAGGGACCGATGGCGCTGGGCAGAAGAAATAAGCCCCCCGCTACGGTGACCGCCACCGAGTAACTGCCGACAGCATGAATATCAGCGAAGTGATTAACGAGAAACATGTCGAGCCGGAAATTGAGTATCAGGAAAATATTTGCGAGCCATGACCGCACACCAAATGAGAGCAGTCGATTAAACACCGCTCGGGAGAATTGAAGTCGCAGCCGATATAGCCGCCAGATCGCAGTAGTAGTCATCAGGGAACTTAGGATATAGGCGATGACGACCGAATATATGACGCCGGTTGTTCCCGCGTCAAATATCAGCAGGGCCAGCACCAGGCAGACGAGCAGACAGCCGTTTTTAAACCCGACCAACAGCGCCTGTTTTTGCATGTAAAATTCAATGAGCAGCGCCTGTATGAGATAGGATTCGATGAGTGCGCAGGGGATGAGCGCTGCGCCAATCAGAATAGCCGATGGGGGCAGCCCAGCGACCAGCGAGGGAAATACAGTGTAAAATATATACACCAAGCCCCCCAGTATGATGCCCCAGACCAGCCCAACGGTGAATACCGTTGAGAGGGTTTCGCGCATGTCAGCCTTTTCTTTTTTAATGAGATAGACGCTCGCGTGTCCGATGCCAAATGCACCCAGCGTTACTGAAAAGGTGACCAGCAGTTGGAACAGCTCATAGGTCCCCGTTCCGAGCGTTCCGAGCGTTTGCGCCACGACGATTGTTACGATAAAGGCGCTGATAACCTGGATCCCACGCGTAATAAGCGTGTACATGCTCTGTTTGATAAATGCCATACGCGGACAATAGTATATGATCATAGTCAGTATATATGGAATAAGTCCTTTGCGCCACGTTCCAACTATTGAGCTCGGGGTGTGATATACTAACTCCATCCCGATCGGGCATCATGTTTTATGGAACCTATACATACGAAAAAAAATTCAACGTCTAAAACACGGCATCGTGAGTGGATATTTCCGCTTGGCATGGCCCTGGTTCTCGTGCTGCTTACTGCCGCGCCTTTCCTCTATGGGTATGTGACCCGTCCTGCCGGCACCGTCTTTACCGGTCTGCATCACCTGGCCCCGGGGGACACCAATGTATTTCTTTCCATGATCGAGCAGGTCAGGCAAGGGGAAAATGTCTTTATCAATCTGTACACGCACGAAGAACAGGCGCGAGCTTTTATCAATCCACTCTGGCTGTCCGTCGGGTGGCTCACCAAGAAAGACGGTATTTCAAATTTACTGGCTTTGCATATCGCTCGGTCAATCTGGATCGTTATTTTTGTTTTTGTGCTCTATCGGTTTTTGTCATATTTCATTACGAATGCGCGTGCTCGACGCTGGGCACTAGCCATGCTTCTGTTTGCTTCCGGTTTAGGTGTATTTTTTAATCCGTTTTTATTTGATGTGAATAACATCTATGAGCACCCGACGGACATCTGGATTGCAGAAAGTGTCAATTTTCTGTCGGCGCTCCACTCCCCTCATTTGCTCGCATCGCTGACGCTTCTCGTGTTGACACTGTATTGCATGCTGCGGGCGTTTGACACCAACCGGTGGCGGTACAGCATCGGCGCCGCGGTGAGCAGTTTTTTTCTGGTATGGTTTCACCCGTTCAATGGCCCGACGGTGTTTGTCGTGCTGTTGGTCTATATGCTCGTGCGGTTTGTACACACAAAACGTATTCACTGGAAGTGGATCCAGCATTATGTGGTACTGGGCATGGGTACGCTGCCGCCGGTGCTGTATTTATGGCTTCTGGCGCAGCGGGATTGGGTCATCCGAAATTGGTCCGCGCAAAATATACTGCCTTCGCCCAGCCTGTGGATGTATATGATCGGGTTTGGATTGCTCCTGCCACTGGCGCTAGTGGGAATCTGGCGCATCATCAAAGATCAGCAGTCCAGCCGTGTTTTTTTGGTCGTGTGGTTTTTAGTTACTCTGGTGCTGATGTATGTGCCGGTATCGTTCCAGCGGAGGATGTCCGAAGGGGTACAGATACCCCTGGTCCTACTGGCATTTTTTGGCGTCTGGTGGTGCTGGTCTCGGCTGAGGCAACGCGGAGGCATATGGGCCACCGCCGGTGTCATGGGCCTAATAATTTTCTTGCCGCTGTCCAATCTGCAGGTACTCGGGCAGGATTTTTTCCTTTTTACCACCAAACACGATCTGCCGTACTACCTGATGCAGGATGAGGTTGATGCCATGCATTGGCTGCGTGACCATACGGATTATACCGACGTGATTTTTTCCAGCTACTATATGGGCAATTATATTCCGGCGTACAGTGGACGGGTAGTGTGGATCGGCCATGGCCCGCAGACAATCGACCTCCCATATAAATTTGAGGACAGTGAGGCATTTTGGTCAGATGATGCTGACCCCCCGGAAAAAGAGCAATTGCTCCGCGACGGACGTGTGACGTATGTCTGGTACGGCCGCAAAGAAAAGGAACTCGGATCCTTTGATCCGAGCACGAAACCCTATCTCCGTGAAGCACACCGCACGCCGCACGTCGTCATTTATTCGGTCACTCCGCGACAATCTGAATAGACGGCCCGAATGACCGTTCGCTGGAGATGTGCATCTGGGTGGACCGGAGCGCGTCGAGCGTCATGTAGCCGGTGAGCGAGACAACCTGTAGCGAAACGGTGTAGCGCGGTTTGAGGACAGTATCAGGCAGTGCAAACCAATAGCTGCTTTGCACCGGTCGCTGCGGTTGCCATGAGCTGGTGGGCCAGAGCCCGTATCCGACCGGGTAGAATTTTTTGTATACTAACGCACCCGTATCGGAACGTACGGTCAGCGCCAGTGTATAATCAGTGGTGACCGGTTGATTGGTATACCAGGACAGCTGGATCGGCACGATGGTTGTTTCGGGAACCACTTGTTCGCTCGGTAACCGTTCCCAGGCGACCAGCGAGAGCGCTTCATCAATGGGTGCGTCGAGTATAATGGCATCGGCGCCCGGCAGCGCATCCGTGGCTACGGGGGTTATCGGCCGGGCTGCAGCTGCGCTGAACCAGACGACGCTGTCCATGATTTTCGCTATGTGTAAATTATTATCGGCCACTAGTTTACGCAGGCGTTCTGCCCCAGTCGTGTACTGGGCATGGTAGCTGGAGATGGTCTGGGATTGGAGCTGGAAGATGACGAAATCAGTGGTATCCATGATGACATGGTCAACTGGTGATGGGATAGCGTATGGCGTAGCGCTAAACTGACGCACTCCCAAAAATCCGTAGTGCAGCGAGTACAGCTTGGTGCGGCTGCTCAGCTCAGCGAGGGTATCAAAACCAGAGACGACAGCCGCCTTTTCGGGCAGTGCCCCGAGAATAACATTTTTTTCGCTTATGGTGGCGGGAATTTCCGCAGTATAGCTCGGACGGGAAAATAGAGCGCTAGCGGGACTAAAGGTGACGAAGCTGTAAATGACCGCCACGCTTCCGACGATAGCCACCCACTGGCGATAGTGTGCTAGCCGGTTCAGGACGCGGTGGCGGATTGGTATGCCCGCGGCGATGGGCTGGAGTACAGCGATGGCCGCTACGCAGACCGAGGGGATCAGCAGCGCCGCGTAGTGCGTCTGCAGGACGATAGTGGCACTGATGCTGGTGAGGAACAATTGTACGGTGATGAAACTGGTCGGTATCCAGTATTTCCAGCGCAGGAGTGGCAGTCCGGCGAGGGGAAGCGATAGTCCCAGCATCAGCAGCCAGTTGTCCGGTCGGAGCAGGTGCAGCAGCACGACCCAGGGACGAGTCAGTACGGTGGTGATCATGTCGGGCAGCGAGTCTCCCAGCCAGGAATACAGTGCGATGAATTTGTATGTATCCGATCCATTGAAATAACCGCTCAGGTGCGTGGCGCCAATCAGCCAAACACCACCTGCCAGCAGCGGGGGCAGAGCCCATGTCCAGCGTCGCTTTTCGATCAGCCCGAGGATGCCAAACCCCATCAGCACCAGCGATACGTCTTCGCGTATGGTCAGTGCGACGAGGCTCCAGACCCAGAACCACCCGAGGCGGTTTGTCAGGTATGTGTAATACATCGCCAGTATGAGTGGAATGGCGAAAGGTAATATATGGAATTCGAAGAGCGCCATGTTCCAGACGACCGGATTGAGCAGGTAGGCGCCCGTGATACCCAGGCTCCAGTGTCGTGGGAGCCAGCGTCGTGCGATCAGGTAGAGCGGCCAGGCGCCCAAGCCCAGTCCGATGGCCTGCAGCACGATGAGGGCAACGGGATGCTGAAACAGCCGATACATCGGCAGCAGAGCCAAAATGAATAATTCAAAGTGATCACCCAGATAATTATGTGGGTGGATGCTGAAACTAAAGAGATCGCCGTGTGCGGAATTATAAAAAACCTGGCTATAGATGCCCAGGTCGATCGCGTCATACGCGAAACTGGCATATTTATACAGTCCGAGAGTGGTGATAATCGCGACAAAGCAAATAATACCTGCGCCGATAGTCAGGAGGGCACGCGTGTCATGGCGGTTGCGGAATTGCTGTAGCCAGAGATACATATGCGGTTATTTTAGCAGAAGTGAGGGGGAATAAAAACAAACCCAGCCCCTTACGAGAGGCTGGGTCGTTTGGTTTTCACTTCTCGAGACTGAGACTAGTTGGTCAGATCGTTGGTCTGAGAGACCACGAAGATGACGATAGCCCAGGCGAGCAGGACGATGATTAAACCAATAACGGCGGCTGAGATGACTTTCTTGGCTGAAGCAACTTTTTCTTCATTACCACCAGCAGTAATCCACTGGAAGCCACCGATTAAAATCATGATAACAGCGATCAAGCCGAGGAATCCGAGTACCCACTGAACGACATTGATCACGGTATTTTCCAGGTCAGCGGTACCAAGACCAAAGGTTGAACCTAAATTGTCATTGATATTGACCTGAGCTGAAGCAACGGCCGGGAGTGCCAACACGGCAACCAGCGCGACGAGAGAAATTAATTTTTTCATTGTTTTGTCACCCCCTTTCGTTTTTTAGGATAATGCAATATATCGTATTTATTGATTTTTGTCAATAGATGCCATGAGTATACACACTTTTTGGCAAAATGTCAAATCAGCGGGCAGCAGCTAATTACCGAATTCCTTGCGAACTGCTTCAAAAATGAATTTAAGTATGGAATAGCTTAGGGTGATGACCAGCACCCCCAGCGTCGCCCACACCAGCGTATCCTTGGCTTTTTTGATACGCTCGGGATTCCCTGCGGAGATGAGGAGCTGGAAACCGCCCAGGATGAACATGAATAAGGCGAAAATATCCACGGCTGCCAGCGCGATCTGCAAGACACGCAATAGCACATCAATTAAACTGATCGGCGTATGATCTTCATTTTCACCAAGTGGGTTTGGTAGCGTCGGCCCGCTGCTGGTGCCGGTACCCTGTGCTAGAGCAGCGGGGGTGGGTAACATCACCGACCATACCAATACACCTGTCATCACTATCAGGGCAAGGAGTAAAAGTTTGGGTCTCATAGTACTCATATGGTTATGTGCAAGTGGATATGGATTAAGGACAGGTGAATGGTGCGTCTGAGCAACTGCCTTCGTGGAATTCATTTGGGAATCCACCACAAGCAGCGTCGGCGTAGCCATCGATACAGGCGCCTGATGCATTGATGACATCTTTACAGCACCCGATGGTTGAGCATTCATGACGGTCAGAGCAGAAGCCGCCGTAGAAGACGCCATTGCAATTGTCCCGGATGATGCCGTCGGTGCAGGTAGTGGCATCCGAAAAAAGACAACATCCTTCGTCACAGGCGGGATTGCCGGCACAAGCGCTGTTGGCGTCATAGTTGTTTACTGGGTCAGGGCACGACCCGTCGATGTTACCGCTCGAACACTGGTTATTGGCGGTACAGCACCCGTTGAAACACTCCACCAGACCCTGGCAATTAGCAAAGGACGGATCGAAGATGAAGCTGCCCCCGGTGCGGGCATCACAGGCGGCCACGGTCATCGATGTGTAGCAGGAGACATGGTCAGCGCCTTGGCGCGTGTCTTCACAGCAGCCGATGGTGCAATTTGTGTCATTCGGTGCTTCTGTACATGATGTGGCATTCCACACACCAGTGCAATTTATTTTGCCGGCGCTGCAGGAGGCAGTACCCACACAGCAGCCGACCGTACAGTCATTGACTGTGTTGCAGCTCTGACCGGGATAAAATTGGCCGCTGCATGTACTGCTGCTGCCGGCATTGCATGAATTGCCGGTGACGCAGCAGCCGTCAGACGTTTGAGTTGTCGCTTCACCCACGATATTTTCGCAGCGATCGGCGAGATTGGCGCATTTAGTCGGATTGAATGTCACCGCCACTTGCTGCTGTCCGGCGCCGGGGAAGACGACATCGAGACACCCGCGTTCGTTGCCGTTATAGCATGTTTTATTATTTGGATCGACCGGCACGCAGCAGCCGAATTGATAATTTTTACATTGAGTCGGAAATTCATAGCAGAATTGGTTTTCGCCCTGCCAAAATACCTGGGGTGCCGTGCCACCGGTGACATAGGCCAGTGCCTGGAGCGAGGCCCGGGCGCTGTCGCACTGCTCCTGGGTATTATTGGTACAGCCGAGCGTGTTGATGACGCAGCAGCCGGTACCTGGCGGCGCTTCAGCCACGGTGCCGCCGCCCCACCAGGCTTTTTCAAATATCGTGTTTGGGAATAAATTATATTCACCGGTTAGTATAACCACAACAAAATACGACCACGCCCAAGCAAGCACAGTGACGATGATGACGCCGAGCAGAACCGATGAGATCATTTTTTTTCCGCTTTGGACCTTTTCTGGGTTGCCACCGGCCATGATCAGATTAAAACCCGCCCAGATCATCATGATCATGGTCAGGTAGGGCAGCACTTTCAGTCCGACATTGGCCAGATTGATAAATAACTGCACCAATGAATTTAATCCGCAGGTACCGACGCTGGGATCGATGCATTCGGGGGGGACGATCACCCAGCCATTTTCATAGCGTTCATATTCGGCCGCCGCAGTCAGGCGCGGCAGCAGTGAGGTGACCAGCAGCACCAAGCTCAGGCCAAGGATGACATAATGGGTGGTGCGGTTGCGTTTCATAGGTTTAGTATCCGAGTTGTATTTTTTGGGCGGCCGTCTTGACCGCGGCCTGGAGCTGTCCGGGGTCGGCCAGCACCGTATCAATCATTTCCGTGAATGATTCCTTGACTGTCTCCGGATTTTTTCCATGGAACCAGCTTTTTGCCGTCAGCGCCTGTTGGGCAAACACCGCGGTTGATGGGTCGGCCAGCTGTTCATTCAGCACGGATCGAACGGCGCTGGCCTGGCTGGTACCGGCTAGGTATTGTTTCAGCCGTTTGGGATTACTGGCAAACTGGATGAAATTCCATGCTTCATTAGCGTGCGTGCTTTGCTTAGCTACCGTGTAGACATTATAGCTGGCGAAATTAACCGTGCTATTCAAATCGACCTGCGGCACCGGGGCGATATCATAGTCCACTCCGCGGTTTTTTGATTTGATTTCCGGCTCATTGAATTTATACCCGAAGAAGAAGGCCAGCTCGCCCTGAGCGAATTGATCCAGGGCATTGGGTTGTTCCGGATTCCAGGTGTAGACTGCTTTTTGGGGATTGGCAAAATCGGTGTAGAATCGGAGCGCTTCGATGCCGGGGTTGTAGCTCGGGTCAGTGGCGGAAGCGCTGGTGAAGGTGATAGTATTGCCCCGGGTCATGACCGTTCCGTTTTGCAGCATGAGCAGGGTGAGTATATCGGTTGCCGGGGTGATATTGTTAGTCGTGCCAAGCGCGGTGGCGGCGCGGACGATGTTTTGTTGCTCGTCGACCAAGGCCAGACGGCTGACCGCCGCGGTAAATTCATTCCAGGTGGCCGGTGGCTGGACTAGCGACGCCTGGTTTAGTAATTCACGGTTGTAGTACATGACCAGCGTGTCGATACCCAGCGGCAGACCGTATATTTTATCATTGATAACTACATCATCATAGACGACATCGACATAATTCCTCCGCACGTCACTCGGGGTCAACGAGGGATCAGTTTGCTCGGTGATTACGGTTTCAGTTTTGAAGAGGACCTTCTTAGTGGTGTAGTAGGCGACTTTTGTCGATTTGGGGACGGGGGTGATGAAATCAGTTTTATATTTGGTTATCCAGCTGGCCGGCAGGGCATAGATATCGGGACCGGAATTGGTCGCCCATCCTTTCAGCAGCCGTTCTTCGTATTCCTCACTGCGCAATTTCACATAGCGAATGGTGATATAGGGATGGGCGCCCTGGTAGGCGCTGATGATCGATTGCAGGTCAGACGTCTCGTCCCAGACGCCCCAGATGGTGAGGGTCATGGCTTTTGGCGCGGGCGCTGCTTTTGATCCGATGATGATAAATATAACCCCGGCGATGACCAGGGCGATAAACCCAAACAGCGCCAGGATGATGACTTTTGACATGCCGTGTTGGGTGGTTTTTTTCTTCATAATTCTTCTACTTTCTTTTTCAGGTAGTGGGCCAGGTCTTCTTTCAGATCAGATCGCTGGAGGGCGTAGTCGATGTTGGCCTTGAGGTATTCGAGTTTACTGCCTGTGTCATAATATGTTCCATTCTGGATTTCACAGGCGTAGACCGGTTCTCGTTTCATCAGGGCGTTGATGGCGTCGATGAGCCACAGCTCATTGTCTTTGCCTGGCTTGATGGCATTCAGGTGGTCGATGATGGCTGGGGTGAAGACGTATCCGCCGAGCAGCCCCAGGTCGGAGGGAGCATTTGATTGGTCCGGTTTTTCGATGATTGATTTGATATTGTAAATGTTATCTCGCACCGGTTCTATGTCGGCGATACCATACCGGTTCAAATGTTCGGGTGCGACACGACAGGCGCTGATCACCGTATGCCCGTATTCATTAAAGGCGTCGATCAGCTGTTTCAAGCGTGGCGGTTTGCTGGCGATAAATTCGTCTCCCCAGAGCACCGCAAAAGGCTCGTCTTCTCCGATCACATGCTGGGCGCTCAGGACGGGAGTAGCATTACCGTAGGGGCCTTTTTGGCGGACATAAATAAAATTAGCCATTTTGGCAATGGCTCGTATTTCCTTTAATTTTTCTGTTTTGCCGGCTTCCTCCAGTTGCTTTTCCAGTTCAGGGGAAAAATCAAAATGATCTTCCAGAGACCGTTTCTGCCAGCTGGTGACGATGATCACGTCGGTAATACCCGAGGCAACCGCCTCTTCCACCACGTACTGTATGACCGGTTTATCCACGATCGGCAGCATCTCCTTCGGTTGTGCTTTGGTCACCGGTAAAAAACGCGTGCCAAAGCCAGCGGCGGGGATGATTACTTTCGTGACTTTTTTCATGGTTTTTTTATTTACTAACGCGATTTATTATATCACAAAATAGCAAAAAAGTAAATTACCATGAAGATACAAGGCGCATTGCGCGTACTTGAGCCCTTGGGCATATGCGCGTTTTTCCGAGCTTTGACAATCCTCCCTGATGCAGGTATACTGGGGCAATTATTTAAGCGGAATAACAAACATATTATTCATATGACATCCCACGAAAACTGGACTGAGCGGCTGGCTCATTTTTTTATGGATCGGTATCGCATCTCCGTGTTGCTCCTGGTAGCCGTCGTACTTGCGGGGATATGGGGCATCACTTCAAATCAGCGTCAGGATTTCCCCAAGATTCCCATCAATATCATCGTGGTTTCGGCTGTGTATCCCGGAGCGTCTCCCGTAGATGTCGAGCAGGCGGTACTGGTGCCGATTGAACAGGCTGCACAAAATATCGACGGAGTGACCAAAGTGCGCTCCACGGCCGCCAGTAATTTTGGCAGCGTCGTGGCTACTCTGGAAAATACCCAGCAGGTGTCGGCCATCGCCGCCACGCTCTCTGATGAACTGGGCAAACTCAGTCTCCCCGCCGGAGTGGAGACCAATGTCGAGACTATTGACGCGGCCGGTGTTTCCATGGCACTGGGGATCGTCAGTGCCGATGGCAGGTCAGTCAGTGAAATGCTCGAATATGCCAGTGCGGTGAAAACACGTCTGGAGGCATCGTCCGATCAATTGAAAAAAATTGATATCATTCCCGACAATACCTTTTCTGTAGAGATTCAGATTGACACGGCGGCTTTTGTCGCCAGCGGGCTCACCTTTGATACGGTGAAGGGAGCGGTGCAGTCATATATCACCTCCATCCCCGGCGGTAGTATCAGTATGGACGACGGTAGCGAGCAGACGATTACCATATCCGCCGCCGCCCAGACCATCGATGATCTGGCGGCTGTCCCGCTCGGGACTTTGACATTGGGCGACCTGGCTACAATCACCCGCACGCCGAATGATGCCACTGCCGCTCATTTTATTGGATATACGACTGAGGCTGGGTCATTTGCCCGCGAAGCGGTCTACCTACTGGCGTATAAAAAAGACAGCGGTGATATCATCACGTTGTCTGAGGATTTGCGCGCGGAATTTACCGAGATAAAGGATGACAAGATTATTCCGGAAGGCATGGATATCGTCATCGCCTACGATAATGCGCCGTACGTGCAGGATCAGCTGTCGAGTTTGCTGCAAAATGGACTATACGGCCTCATATTGGTAGCGCTGGTGCTTTTACTCTTTATTGATTTGCGTACTTCGCTGCTGGTGGCGGCTATTATTCCGCTGACATTCTTGGTTACCATTTTTGTTTTACCGGTCATCGGATTTAGCCTGAATATCCTCACATTGTTTGGCATGATTTTTACCCTGGGCATCATCGTGGACAATGCCATCGTCATCGCGCAGGGGATCAAACATGAGATTGAACGGGGCGTGACGAAGCGGGAGGCGGCGCTGATATCAGTACGGAAATTCGGACCGGCAGTGACCGCGTCCACACTGACGACGGTGGTGGCGTTCATTCCATTTGCTTTTTTGGGAGGTATTATTGGGGATTTTTTGAAATTTATCCCCTATACGGTGATCATCATGCTGGGCGCTTCATATCTGATGGCGATCTGCATCACCCCGCTGCTCGGCAGCTGGATGCTCAAACAGCAGACGTATGACCAGCGGCGCCAGGCGACAATCAAAGATTGGGAAAAAGCTCTGGTGCTGCCTGCGCTGATTCATCGGATCCAAAATTTCGTGGATTGGATGGCGCGTGGGTACGGCCGGTTGATGCACTGGATATACGCGAAAATGAGCCGCATGGTACTGACGGTAGTACTGACGGTAGTGCTGCTGGGTGTCAGTATCGGGGTGTTTGCCCCCCAATTGAAATTTGAGCAGTTTCCGACCACCGACAGCGACGTCATGCAGGTAAATTATACCTTTCCGGTTACCATGACATTGGAGCGACAAAAAGAAATCCTCCAGCAGTCGATGGATATGTTTGTGGCGCTGCCGTATTTTCAGACGTTTTACTTTTTTGACAATGTCGTCTATGCAAATTTTGCAAAACCGGCGGACCGCCCAGACGGAAAAACGATCCACCAGATCAGCGACCAATTTAATGCTGACGTAGCAGCCATCGTCGAATCGGCCGGATCGGGCGTGGCCATCGAATCGTCCGGTACCAGTTATGGCCCTCCATCGAGCGCGTATGATTTGGAAATAGAATTCCTGGGCAGCGACCGGACAGCCCTGTCGACTGCGGCTGATGATATACAGCGTTTTCTGGACGCGTATGAGGGCGTGTCCAAAACCACAAACTCTACAAAAGATTTGTTGGTTCCCTCGGTGCAGGTAGAATTGGATGAAGCGAAATTAGCCGCCGCCGGCGTGAATCCGCTCATTGCCGCCGGTACAGTCAATGCGCTTTTTGCCCCGCAAAAAGTGGGCTCGGCAACCTTCCGTGAGGATGGCGTCAGTGATGATGTGACGATACGCTTCGGGGGGGCGGGAACCGATTCGATTGACGGACTCAAAGGACTGCCTATTCCGGCTGCCCGCGGGATTGTGCCACTGGCATCGGTGGCCGCGGTGGAGAGCCGGGAAAGCACCATCACTATCCAGCGGTTAGATGCGCAACGGGTGGCGACGGTCGGTGTGGTACTGGATGACGGTATCGATGTAGCTACCGTCGATACGGCAGTCAAGGCATATGTGACCCCGGAAAAATTGAAATCATATGGTTTGACGGAGAATGGGGTCAGCTATGGTGGGGCATTTGCCGATTTTGGCACGGATTATTCACGGCTGCAAATCGTATTTATTCTGGCAATGATTGCCGTGTATCTGATACTGGTGTATCAATTCAATTCGTTTTGGCAGCCAACTATGATCATGTTTACCATCCCCCTCGCGCTGATCGGCGTTTTTCCCGGACTGGTTGCGGTGCAGAGTTCAATCAATATGGTATCAGGGCTGGGCATCGTCGCTCTGATCGGTATCGTGGTGAACAATGCCATCGTTCTCATCACTACCTATAATCGGTTCCGGCGTGACGACCCGAATACGTCACCAACCGAATTGCTGGTTCGTTCCGGTATGGCGCGTCTCCAGCCGATATTCGCCACTACCATTACCACGATCGGCGGTGTACTTCCCATCACCATTTTTGATCCTTTTTGGACTGGATTGGGCGCAGCGCTGATCGCTGGTTTGGCTTTTTCCACGATTGGTACGCTCGTATTCATCCCGCTCTTCATCGAGTTCACCCATCGGTATCGCGCCCGGCGCGAGTGGAAAAAAACCGCCTCACCCGTCGTCTCGTAAATTACACCAAACACCGCCGGTTCACACAGCCGGCGGTTTTTTTGGTTGTGAATTATTTTTTAGCAAACCGATCTTTGTCGCGCGTATTCACCTTATGCATGGTGTGGGCGAATGACGCGTCGAGATCAATGCCAAGCGAGTTGGCCAGGCAGGACATATTGAAGAGCAGGTCGCCCAGTTCATTGCTGATACTATTTTCCGCCTCAGTGGCTTTTTTCTTTTTCATGCCAAAGGCATGATTGACCTCACGGGCGATTTCTCCCATTTCCTCGGTCATTTGAGCCATGATCTCATGCGGCGGCCAGTATCCTTCTTTGTACTGGCTGATCCAGTCGTGGGTTTGGTGTTGGATGTCGTGGAGTGACATAGACAATAATGAATAATGACTAATATCTAATTTTTAAAGCCGATAACCGTGGCAAAACGAGCTTCGGGTTCGCGTGATCGCGCGCTGCGGTAATGGGAGAAGTAATCGCGAGACGTCGCCGTATTTACTGGTGAGCAGGTAATGTTCTCCGGTGCCACCCCCGCTTGCTGCAGTTGACGTACTACCAGGCCGGGCAGGTCAAGCGTAACCTCGGTATTCCCCTGCGCAGCCTGCGCGCCCCACACTTCATAATTAATGCGTACCGCGGACAGTGGCAGCCGGTATGATTCACGGTGGATCCCCGGCCCGATCGTGACTTGCAGTTTAGACGGAAGGGAGCCGCTGGTGGTAGCAATGATTTGAATAATCTGATCAACAAACTGCAATTCAGCATTTTTACGGGCCAGGTGGGCAAGTGCGACGAGGTTCTGTGCTGGGGCGTAAATACTGACCGGTAAACAATCAGCGGTATAGAGGAAGAGAAAGACGTTGGGTTCAGTGGTGATGAAACAATCAGCGGGTATTCCGTCGGCAGTTACCATTCCTCGTTTTGTATCTTTGGCGGTGACGGTGACGCACCGTACCCCATGTTCCAGGCTCATGGAAACACAATCATCTATCGCTACTCCGAGGCGAGACAAAAATCGAACGCGATTATCCAGAACCACATGCCGTTCGCCGTAGCGGAATGACATGTTACCGTCCGCACAGGTAGAGCTCATGTGGATCAATTGCATGCTATTTTTTTGTGAAATTGAGTGCCAACGAATTGATGCAGTACCGTTGGCCGGTTGGTGCCGGCCCGTCGGGGAACACATGCCCGAGATGCGCGCCGCATGTGCTACAGAGCACCTCGGTGCGTCGGACTCCCAGTGAATCATCAGTTTCGGTTTTGATATTGGCATGGTGCACTGGATCCCAGAATGATGGCCAACCGGTTCCGGAATCAAATTTTGTTTCGGAACTGAATAATTCTTGGCCGCAATTAACGCAGATGTACATACCAGATGCGTCGTTATGTAACCATTTGCCTGACCCCGGCGGTTCGGTACCCTTCAGGAAGCAAATGGTGTATTGCTCGGGCGTGAGATTATTGTTGATGGGTGGATGCGGTTGGCTCATTGGATTGGGAATATTTTTTGATAATGCCTTTTGCCCAGCGGCGATCGATATATACCATGCGCCACCACATGCGTCCGAGACCGTAGCCACCGAGGGCGCCCAGCACGAGCAATCCTATTTGCAGCGCAGGGTGCAGTGCACAGCCGCCATACCAGGTGACGGCGTGGCCGGCATCCGTTGTCCAGCTGAGAAAGAGTTGCTCGATTACCACATGCAGCAGTACCGAGAGCAGCAGCCCAAGCAATACGCTGACTGCGAGGTAGAGGCGGCGCTTTACGGGTGTGGGGTTGACAGGTGCATTTAAAAACATTTGTTGTTTATTTCTTTGGTGGGTATTGCTTGCCGACCTGGAAATCTTTGCGGCTGATGGCCATCAGCCAGTTTTTTGAGTAGGTTTTTGGCAATTGGTCATGCCATCGGGCGAGAAACGAGCGACGGCTGAGGGTAAACCGTTTTCCATTCCAGGGATCGTGTAGGATGACATTCTTTTTGGTGACGCCGGTGACGACGGCGAAATGTCCTTCATTTGCCGACGGCTCAGTATAGTTGACGATGACCGGGCAGCGCCAGGACAATAGGAATATAAGCTCTTCCAGCGTTGCCATTTCATTGACATAGACATAGAACCCGGCTTGCTGCGCGGCGCGGATCATGGCCTGATGGGTGGTGCCGTGCCGCGGATTGGTTCGCATCCGTCGCGCTAGATTTTTTTCGGAAGCGCTTTTTTTGAAATATCCGAATACCATCCGCATCGCCGCCGGGCCGCAGGTATAATCGGTTTTTTGAGGGAAAAAGGGGATGCGCAGTAGGGGCATAGTATGCCCAGTATAGCAGAAATAGTATGCCTCTGCATTTACGGGCATATTGGAGCATGCTATACTGCAGGTCACTATACGTTATGGCATCATCGATTATTGAGGTCCGTGACCTCGTCAAAACATTTGTTTCGCCGGACAAAAAAGGCAATCTCACCGCGGTTAATCACCTCTCCTTTAGCGTGCCGGAGGGGGAAATTTTTGGGCTGCTTGGCCCCAATGGTGCCGGTAAAACGACTACCCTGGAAATCATCGAGGGCCTGCAGGAGCCGACCTCAGGAATGGCCATGATCAAAGGTATGGATACGCGTCATCAGAAAGATGCGGTCAAGCGTATCATCGGTATTCAGCTGCAGTCGTCAGCCTATTATGAATATCTGCAGCTCGGGGAGATCCTGGAATTATTTGGAAGTTTTTATGGTCAGCAGGTCGACACCGACGCACTGCTCGATATCGTCGATTTGCGGGACAAGAAAAAAGCGCTCGTCAAACAGCTGTCGGGCGGCCAGCAGCAGCGGTTTTCCATATGCGCAGCGCTGGTCAATGACCCCGAGGTCGTTTTTCTCGATGAGCCGACCACCGGGCTCGATCCCTATGCCCGGCGACTCATGTGGAATTTCATCGAGAGCGTGAATAAACAGGGAAAGACCATCGTATTGACGACGCACTATATGGAGGAAGCGCAGTATCTCTGCCATCGCGTGGGAATCATGGAGGGCGGGGTGATCGCCGCGCTGGATACGCCGGAACGGCTGATCGCCCGATTACACTCGTCGTCAAAGATACGATTTGGCGCACAGGAACAATTTGACCTGGCGACGCTCCGGTCGGTGCCCGGGGTAATCGACGTGGAAAAAATCGATCATGTGTACACTGTCCGGGTGACCAAGGGCAACGAAGTACTACCGAACCTGTATAAATGGGCTGAACAACAGCGTGTATTCATGGGCGATTTGACGCTCAAATCAGCCGACCTCGAGGACGCATTTCTCGAATTAACCGGAAAGAAATTAGAACATTCGTAACGGTATGTGGAAACTTCTGTGGGCAAACATAAAAATGACCGTGCGGGACAAGCAAGCGATTTTTTGGTCGTTGCTGTTCCCCCTGATGTTTATCATCATTTTTGGCCTGTTTGATTTTGAAAATATGGGCAGCGCCAAGTACGCAGTGGTTGATCAGGCGAATTCGGATTTATCTGCTCAATTCCTCGAAGGATTTTCGCAGATTGACGTATTGGACCGTCAGGATTTTGCCGGCACCGTCGATGAAGCGCGTCAGTCATTGAAAGACGGGGATGTCGATTTTGTCCTGGTGATTCCCCCCGGTTTTACTCAATCAATGGAAGCGGGAGCGGGTCAACCGTCAGCTTTGCCGGAACCGGTGCAGGTGTACTATGATGAGGCGAATATCCTGGCAAATCAGGTGGGCGTCAGTATAGTCAGCACATTCGTCGATAAAATGAACATGCAAGTCGCGCAGACCCCGCAAATTTTTTCCTATACCGCAGAGAGTGTCCAGGCGAAAAACGTCCGTTATATCGACCTGATTATGCCCGGCATCCTGGGTATGGCCATCATGACATCGGCGGTCATCGGCATTTCCACCGGTATATCCCGGTATCGGGAGCAGAAATTATTGAAACGACTCTCCGCGACACCGCTCAAGGTGCGTACATTCCTGATGGCCGAGGTGGCGAGCTATTTGGTGGTCAATATCGCTCAGGTGAGTCTGATTATTCTCCTGGCGCGCATCGCTTTCCAGGTGCAGGTGCAGGGGAGCTACCTGCTTATCTATGGCTTGGCGATTTTTGGCAGTATCATATTTCTCAATCTCGGATTTGCCGTGGCGGGGTACTCGAAAAATACCAAAACAGCTGAAGCCATGTCGCAAGTGGTGACGATGCCGATGATGTTTTTTTCCGGAGTTTTCTTTTCGACTGACGCCCTGCCCGGTATCGTGGCGCGGATTGTGGCCTATTTACCGTTGACCCCGATGATTGAGGCACTCCGAAAAGTATCCATCGATGCCGAGAGCGTGAGCGCCATCGGCAGCCAGCTGGGTCTGATGGCCGCCTGGGTGGTCGTGTCGTTTTTGATCGCCTGGAGGATGTTTAAATTCAAAGACTAGATTTCCCGCAGATATCCCCAGGAGTGCAGTTTATCCGAATCGTCGTTCCAGCGGTCACTGATATCCATGCGATAGTACATATTGGGGATGAGGATGTTTTTGATGCGGTTGTAGGCCTGGTCTTTGGCCTGGCGCATAGTTGGCCCAGATCCGACGACGATCAATGCCACACCGGTGGAGCCGGTGACGATCCATTCACCGTTCACCATTTTGATATCTTCGATGTGCACCCCATCGGTATTTTTGCCTTTGAATACGACGACCGCACCTTTTGAATTGGCGTCAAATGTTCGCTTGTCGCGGTAGGGGTAGGGAGGGACGACCACCCGGACGCCGACATGGAACCCTTTTTTGATTTTTAGCTTCGGATCCTGTCCGTCGGCGAGGGCATAGAGGAATTCTCCGATCGGCGTGATCATACTTTCCTGCTGGATGCTGATGGTCGGGTAGCCGAAGCGGGCGGTGAACTCGAGGGGGTAGATGCCGTTGCTATTAACGATACAATTCAGGTCGACGTATCCGACATACCGTTCCCGGGCGAAGGTCGGCTCCATTTTCTTTAGCGTCTGGTTAAATAGCCGGCTTGGCTCCGACCAGAACATGCTAGTACCCATTTCACCGGTGGCTGGGCCGATATTGCCGGGGAACAATTTTTTATGTTCGAAATTGATATTGATCGGAGTAATGAATTGTTGGCCGTTGAAAAATGCGCCCACCGCTACTTCCACCCCGTTCATTCTCCGCTGCAGCTGGAATACTTTGATTTTATTTGCCCACACCCGGCGGTAGGCCTCCAAAATGCGGATGACATCGGCGCCGTCCTTTTCCATGCCGACAAACAGCAGTCGTTTGATATTTTGGGCTTCTCCCGAGGGTTTAACGACGTATTCATCGGGGTGCTCTTTCACGTATTCGATGGCCAATCCAAAATCGGTGAATTCCTGGTAGGGGATGATATTGACATCATGCCGTTTCAGCTCTTCCTGGCCAAATGTCCGGTCGTCCTCCAGGCGATCGGTGTAGGGTGTGCCGCCGATGACGCGCTTTCCCTGGTTCCGCAGTTTTTGGGCGTCATCACCGTACCCCATCACATCATCAAATATGATGACATCGGCCCAATCGACATGTTCTTTCCAGTTTGCCACCTTTGGCACGAAACCGTCAGCGCTGTCCCGGTCGTCCTCTTCGCTGATGTAGTATTTGACCTCGTGCCCTTCTTTTACGACCTGCCAGGCTATATCGGAAATAAGCGCGGTATCCGAGATAAAGAGGAATTTTTTTGTGTCCATGGTGGTCAGTATCTTGTTATTTGTTACTGGCGGCCGCGGATGGCCGTATCGGGCAAATTCAGTATAGCACGGGCACTCAGGAAGTGGAGTGCTTACATATCGGGTTTGAGTAGTGCTGCGTAGGTACTGCGGAGTTTGGCAATTTTCGGATCGATGACCAGCTGACAATAGGGTTCCTGCCGGTTGAGCGCGTAGTAGTTTTTGTGGGATCGTTCCGCGGGAGTAAAATTTCTCAGCGGCTCAATCAAGGTGATAATGGGCGCGGAGAAAATCTGGTCATGCGTCAGCTGTTTTTTTACGCGTTCGGCCACTTCACGCTGCTCCTCGTCATGGGTAAAGATCGCCGAGCGGTATTGGGGGCCGATATCGTGTCCCTGACGGTCAGGGGTGGTCGGGTCGTGAGTGCCGAAAAACACAGTCAGCAACTGATCGTAGCTGATTACCGCTGGGTCATAGGTAATCTGCACCGCTTCGGCGTGCCCGGATCCGGCCTGTACATCCGCATAGGTAGCGAATTCGGATGAGCCATTGGCATAGCCGGGGATCACGCTGGAAACACCCCGCAGCCGGGTGTATACAGCCTCGGTACACCAAAAACACCCCGCGGCAAAAGTTGCCCTGCTCGCCGGGTGGCTGGGTTTATCCGTTAGTCTGGTCATCGGGTGGCGTGGACGATTTGGACCTGAATTTTTTGATGCTCGGGTATATATACATCCAGATACCAGTTATGATCATCAGCACGAGGACGATAGAAAAATACAGGCTGAGCGAATTATGGAGATAGCGAATCTTTCCCAGGTTCAAGAATGGTAAATACTCCATGGCGAACGACGGGTATTTGAGCATGAGGCCGGTGACGGCCATGAGTAATCCAATGGTCAAAATGATCAGTACCAGCAGGCGGTGTATTTTTTTACTGATGAGGTAGGTGTTAGTCATCATCGGATTCCTCCTTTTCATCTTCCTCATCATCTTCTTCGTTTTGGTCATCGGTTTCGCCCGTCGGTTGTGCTGGGGAAGAATTAATATTTTGCTGTACTTGCTGGATACTGTCAACGGTGGTGGTACCGCCGAGCGTACCGATTTTGAGTGAGGCGAGCTCGCTGACCGCAAACGATGAATGACTGCCTTTGCCCGCTTGGGTGCCAAATGCATTGGTGGCATCCATTCCGCAGTATGGAACAATAATAGCCCGGCCACCAGGGTGTCGGGAGAGGTACGCAGTGACCTCATATACCGCGTTTGAAATGATCAGCCAGCAGTCATCAACGGTATTATGCTGCGCTACGGTAGTGGCGTTTAGGGTGAGTGTCACTGGAGTCGGATTGACTGCGGCGGGCACGGGCATCGTCTCCGGATCGGCGGTAGGAGCGTTTATGTTTGCCGACAGTTCATCAGCTGGCACGGTGAGTATCATGTTGAAGTCGCCAATATAAAAAGTATCCAGCTGCTCTGTGGCAAATGATGAGTGGCTGCCTTGTCCGGCTTTTGTGCCAAATGCGCTGGTAGCATCCGCACCGCAGAACGGAAGCACAATAGGCTGGCCGCCGGGATGAAGCCGGAGATAGCTCGTCACATCATACACTTTGCCATCAATAAGTAGCCAACAGGAATCAATGCTGGCATGTTGGGAGATGAGCTCCATATCGAGCGTGGCGCTGCCGGCGTCGGCTGCTGCTTGGAGCTGGGCATTTATTTGTTCATTGGTCAGTGCGCCGTTACTGGTGTTGATCGGTTCTGGCGCATCATAATCATTCCAGGCGCTGCCGGCGATCAATCCGATCAGTATGATACCGATAACGCCGATGATGAGTTCCGTCTTCATAGACTATAAGTATAACACACCATTAGGGGAGTAGCGCGTCCGGGAACGGGATTTGCGGGATGCCCAGTTTTTCGCATTGGTCATGCTCCCACCGAGCGCCGAATGACGTATGCCAGTCCGGAAGGAAATACACCCGAGCGATCAGGCCTGATTGGAACACGGGCAGGTAGAAATCCTCCAGCAGCGGCATGTAATAGGATGTTGCATGGTGGTGTTGCTGAAGCAGACGGATCATGCTTTTTTGGAATGGCAACTGATCAAAGGTGGTGATCCCAGCCTCATTCAGATTATGGATGGCGGCGGCAAAACGGGACACGTTTTTTTCCAGTGACCCGGCACCGCCCGTGGACATCGGGCCAGACACCATCGCTACCGGTTGAGGCATGCGCCTGATGATCGTTAGGGCGGTCGGGAGCAGCTCGGAGAATGATTGGGCCGCACTGACGACTGAATGATCAGCTGGCGTCCAGTAATTGTTCGCGCGTCGATTGTTTGTCATAATGGGAAATAGGACTTCTCGACTATCAGGATGCGTATCATCGGGGCTTCAAGTTCTCGTCGGTCTCTCATCGAGGAGGGGGCCCGATTCGTCTGATATCATGATACTTGTGCGACGTCATAAGTCGGATTTGATTTCGGCTCATGATGAACTCCCCCGAGCGGAGACGGGAGCCCTGAACTACTCGTAACACTCGAGTCCAGGGTCTCTGAGATTCTTATGGGTCTCTCAGAACGGAGGAGGTGAGATTCGAACTCACGATACCCTTGCGGGTATACAGCTTTTCGAGAGCTGCGCCTTCAACCACTCGGCCACTCCTCCGTTCTGAGAGCATTATTTAATAATGTTGCGCTTAACTCTTGCCCCGCGCCCTCTCGTGGCGCGGGGACTCTCGCACGCTTCCGCTCTGTACGGGGCAGGGCTGCGCCGGAATGTATCCCGGCCAGTATGGATCCCGGAGACTCGGGCGCACCCCCACGAATTATCGTTTGTAAATGTAGATTTTACTCGCTTTGGGGTCGTTTTGTCTAGTGGGGATGGTTTTCGTTGGGGTCCACTGGGGAATTGAAAATCCATAACAGACTACCGTAGTGCCAGGCTTCAGTTGCTTTTCTAATTGAGCCCCAACTTTGGGCATGACGGCCACGATAAGGAAGGCGAACACGACAGTGGCCGGGGACAGGTCGGCTTTATAAAAATCCGCGTAGCGTATCAGAGTTTTTGATTGGTGGAGGCGGACATTCCATCGCGCCAAGAAATACGCCCAGGGCGACAGTTCATAGCCGACCACCCGGGCGCCGGTTTTTCGTTCGATCTCGATCAGCACCCGGGCATTACCGCAGCCGAGGTCATATACTGTATCGCGGCTGGTGATGCCGACGGCATTGATAATCGTGTCGATGACCGCGAGCGGCGTCCGGACAAAAGGAACCTTCGTTTTTAAGAGGATGATAAATATATAGATCGCCAGTATGGCAAAAAATATGGTAACAATAAGTAGGATCAGGGCAATAACAAGTTCCATGGTTTAGAATAGAGTTTTTTGTTTCGTACTTGCCGCGGCGCGCTCTTCATCGGTAAATACGCTGACGGTGCCGAATTCACCGTCATAGCCGGGTAAAATATGCAAAGTTCCTTGGCGGACTCGCCTGATGCCCTCGACGACGATCGGTTGAGCTGCCGAGGCAATTTTTTCCAGATCAGCATTGAGCAGCACTTCGAATTCTGGGGCAATCGCGTCAATAATCGTATTAAATTCCGTTTGTACGCGTTTGCTATTGACCCCGACGCCAAACGCATCAGCAATGATTTCCTGCAATGGCACGATCGATTTGAATGGCGGTCGATTTTTTGGCCGGTATCCTTCTGGTCGGTCGGCAAGTTCGTCCACACGGTTCATCACTCCGACAGTGACTGGTTTTTTGCATTTAGGACAGACGCCCCGGTGTTTTTTCGTTTCTGCCGGAGACAGACGAATATCACAGTCGCGATGCCCATCGAAATGGTATTTGCCTTCCTCGGGGTAGAATTCAATCGTATAGGCGATGGAATTCTTCGCATCCGGCGATTCCAGTGCACGGCGCAGATTGGCATAGGTCAATCTATCTAGATTCAACACGGTTGCCTCCCGTGCCATTTTTTTTGCTGAGTGGGCATCTGAAAACGAAACGATTTGCATACCATCGAGTTGTGATAGACGCCAATTCATGGCCGGGTCCGAGGATAGACCTGTTTCCACCGCTTTGATGAACTGTGTTTGCTTGCCGAAACATTCGGCGACGCTGTCAAAACCGGACATGGACCCGAACATAGAAAACCACGGTGTCCAGATATGGGCGGGGATGATGATAGATTCCGGGCTGGCGGATTTGGCCAGTTCCACGATACGTTCCGCGCTCATCCCCAAAATCGGCCGGCCGTCGGCGCGTAGATTTGCACCCTCTTGTTTGAGACTGGCATTAAACGTGGCCACATCGAGCAGCGTCGGGAATACCACCACGATATGGATCCGTCGGGTGGCACCATCCTGTGAATAGATACAGGACAGTTCCGTCGAGAGGATAAAAAAGGTATGCTCCGGAGCGTTTTTTAGCCGGAATAATCCGTTTTCCTGGGGCTGCAGTTTTTCCTTCAGCTCCGCATACCAGGCCGGGTGGGTATAGTCAGCGCAAGCGAGTACAGTGATGCCTTTGCGCGCGGCCCAATGGGACATCGCTTCCAGATTCATGTCTTTTGACACCGCACGTGAATATTTTGAGTGTAAATGTAAATCGACAATATATTCAGCCATAGTGGGCTTATTGTAGCATGGGTTGGTGCGCCAGACCACCGCAGAATATGCTACACTGGTATCATGAAATTTTCCCCTCAGTCCAAACGACTCCTGTGTATATTCCTTTTTTATTTTTTTATTGCCTGGTCGCTGGTTGGCGTGTATTTTTTGACCCATATACAGCATGTTCCCGGCGGCTGGGCGACATGGCATCAGCAGATCGCGGATGGTCAGCAGCCCGACTCCACCCAGTTCCGCTTGCTGTCATTTTGGATGGCCGATGGCGTCAGTCGGCTGATGGATGTTCCGACCTACGTCGCGTATTTGACTATCCGTTTGCTCATGACGTTTTTACTGCTGTGTTTATTTCATCTATTCCTCTTGTCCTGGTTCCGTCCATCCATTGCTATGCTGGGGACGGTGATATTGGCGGCGATCCAGCCGATCACGTTTTTACCGTTTCTCCAGGAGTCTGACGTCGTACTATATCCATTCTTCCTCCTCGGGGTATGGGCTATCCGTGACTATAAATATTGGTGGCTGATGCTGATCATCGGTGCCGGCTGTTTTGCCAAAGAGACCATCGTCCTGCTTGTCCCGTTGTATGGCCTGTACCGCTGGCCGGCGGCAGGGCGGTGGTGGCGCATCGACTGGCGGCAGGCGGCTAGGCGGGCCGTTGAGATCGCCGGCTTGCTGGCGGTCTGGGGGCTAATTTTTTACCTAACGCGCAATGCATTCTACGAGGGGGCCAATTCGGCGTTTTGGCAGTATTCAAAAAATATTCATTTATGGAGTATGGGACTGCGGCTCAATCCATTGGTCAGCGTATACCTGTATTTCATCCCATTTCTTGGGATGCTTTGGGTGCTGCCATTTATACGGCTGAAAGAAAAGCCGGTATTTCTGCGGCGGACAGCGCCCTATATGGTTATTTTTTTCCTCATCACCGCGCTGATGGGCTGGCCGCATGAGACACGGCTGCTAGTGCCGCTGGCGCTGATGGCTATCCCCGCCAGCATTGCCGCGCTTTTTCCCGATGAAATAAAAAAGACGGCCGCACAGATGCATGCGACCGTCGAAGAGTGAGCAGCGGAGAACTCCGTACGGAAATTACCGGTTGTGGTTTACCGTTTCGGTAAATTCGTCCAGTGTGGGGCAGTTGGCGCCCCCCCATTTACCCACATTGATACTGCTCATCACCGCACCCCAGAGCATGAGCTCGGAGTACGGTTTTTGGTGCAGGATAGCTGCGGCCACCCCGGCAGTGAATGAGTCACCGGCGCCGGTGGGATCGACCACCTGTTTTGCCGCAACAACCGGCTGGTGGTGCCAGATTCCCCCAGCTGGATGGGAGACTATCGCTCCTTGCAGATTGCAGGTGAGGATGATCGTCGAGACCCCCCGGTCGTGGATGGGTTTGATGTCATCCAGAGATATTCCCTCGCAGGTGATCTCCTTGCCGAGGCAATGCCCGAGCTCCTCATGGTTGAGGATGAGCAGATCGGTATTTTCCAGCAGCTGCTGAAATTTATCCGTATCGCGGATGAGCTGTACGCGTGGATTGAGCACGCGGATGGCCCTCGGTTTGGTGGTGAACATTTCCCGGATCATGTTCACCTCGCCGGGCATGACGCCGCTGGCGATGATCACCGCCGGATTGGACAAGCGAATCTGGTTGCCCACCTCCTGAACCATCTCCTTCAACAGCGGGCGTTTGTCCGAGAATATTTTGTGCATCGCTCCGTCGCGACGCACGATCACCGCAGTGTGGCTGCCGTCCAGGATTGGCAGGGGATGCCAATCGATATTCATCTGGTCCATTCGTCGGGATATAAAACCCCGACCAATGCCTTTTTCCACATGATCGACGGCGGCCAGCAGCTTGACCGAAAAGCCAAAGGTGTTGCGCAGGATATTGGTGATATTCAGCGCCGTACCACTGGCCAAGCGGGTGATGCCCGAGGGCTCCTTACTCATGTCGATGTTTTTCGCATCGTCCGGCACCACGAGGATTTCCTCGCAGACGGACAGACCGGTCGCGGCATGATAATTAGCCTGGGGGTCAATGTCAAACAATGGTGTGTCCATGATAACCACACCTCCTTCTGAGCGTGTATGTGGGGTTGTAAAGTTTCTCTTTTATTGTTTTTTTGTGTAATGCAGTAGCATACCCAATACCGGCAGCATTGTCAAGCTGTCCAGGAGGGCGGTTTTTTGGTACACTGTGGAGTAATCATATGAATCAAAAAACAGTACTGGTATTTACCGGCGGTGGGCTGGCGCCGGCACTCAATCCGACATTATACGGGGTCATTACCGCTGCACAAAAATCTCAACTGCGCATATTGGGCGGTTTACACGGCTGGGCAAGCCTCGGGGCAAACGGTAGGGTGATTGACCTAACCGAATTTGATACCTCACCGATCGAACATGTCGGCGGCACCTTTTTACGGTCCAGTCGTACCAATCCTTTTGCCGTGGATGATGGAGTGGCCATCCTCAAGGAAAAGTTACGCGAGTATAAAGTCGACTATGTGGTGGCGATCGGCGGCGACGATACGCTGGGCGCGGCATACAAATTATTTCAGCACGAGGGGATCCCTATCGTCGGGATTCCCAAAACGATAGACAATGACCTGCAGCAGACCTATTGGACGCCCGGCTATCCCACGGCGGCATTTTTGACGGCACAATATGCCTACAATATCAAAATGGACGCGGCCTATGCTCTATCCCGGGTGTTTGTCATCGAAGTGCTAGGCCGTCAATCCGGGTGGCTCACCGCCGCTGCGGCGTTCGGACTGGCTGATGTGATATTGCCGCCGGAGCGCGAGTACAAACTCGATGCTGTACTACAAGCAGTACAACAACGGTATGAGGCAAATGGAAATTATGTGACGGTCGTGCTGTCTGAAGAGGCGCGCTTTGATCGTGATGTGCAGGGGATGCTGCAGGCTGCCAATGCGGCCGATTCATTTCAGGTACAGCGGAAGGCATTTGTGGCTATGGGCCTGTGCAAGAAAATTACCGAAGAGCTGGGGATTAGCGGTAAACCATTATTTCCCGGCAATTTCATGCAGACGGGCAATCCCATTGACGTTGACGCGCGCGTCGCCCGAGCATTGGGAGAGCGGGCGGTGGAGATACTGCTGGCTGGATCGTTTGGGCGGATGGCATGTGTGTCGCGTCCGGATATGCAGCGCATGGAAATCGATGTTGCCGATATTCCTTTGGCCGAGGCGGTGGGAGCAGTGCGTTTTCTGGATGATGCGTATTTTGATTTTGAAAAATTCCAGGTACGGGAAAAATTCCTCCAATATGCCGAGCCGTTTTTGGGGTCGTATACACAGCGACAGCACGAGCAGTATATACGACTGGTACATTCTATCGCTCAGTCATGATACCATAGCACAATGCGTCCGTGGCTGGACGGTCTTTGATGGAATCGGACGCTACCGTTTATTGCTGCCGATGACGCTCCGCACGATACCGGTTGCCCGTTCGATGTGGTCATTGACTAGAAACAGGTCGGTAACGGGCTTGCCATCCTGCGAGGCCAAGGCTTTGCGCAGGTGCTCCACGCTTCCGGCTATCCTTTTTTGGATCTGATCCTCTGAACTTACCTGTAGGTCGGTTTGTGCCCGGCCGCGTTCTTGCTGCGTGCGGGCGTGGAGTCGGCGGACCAATTCATCGAATGACGGAGGCATCACAAAAACCGACAGGAATTCATGGTGGTGGTATTCCGGGTCAGAGTAGAAATCCAGTGGTGTGCGGGCACTCCCATCGATATAAAAACCCCCCTTGGCTAGAAAGCTATCCAACGTTCTGCGATCCATGCCTCGGCGCTCGCCGTATGTTTCGGCCGGATTGCCGACAAAATCTCCGGCTTCGAGTTTTGCGGTAAATTCATCAGCGGAAATAAAGATGTAGTCAGCGCCGTCCACTTCACCGGGCCGGGGCTGTCGATCGGTATGGCGGGGAAATCGAGGTAAGCCGAGCGCTTTGCCGATGGTGCTTTTACCTGCTCCTGAAGCCCCCTGCATGATGATAAATTCGTTTGTTTTTCCACCCTGCTGCTGTCGCATCTGTTCTGCGTGGAGCGTCAGTGATTCGAGTTGTTGCTCGACACTCGCATTTGGATCATGTGATTCAGCCGCTGTTTCACCGACCATGGCAATTCGCTGTTCTAGCAGCTCACGGAGAACAGCCTGGTATTGTTCACGAATAGCTTCGTTATTAAATTCCGGGGACATTTCTTTTTCTCGATTCATATTGTTTGTAGTGGCTTATGATGATTACAGAGTATATCGGTCAGCGAGGGGCATGTCAACGGCTGGTTTGCCCGACTACCCTATGGTACAATGCGAACAGGAAAAATAATATTATAATACGTAGTGACTATGACCAGAGAAGCACTATTACTAACTATCACCAAACGAGCAGGGCGCTATATTCTTCGGAGTCAAAGCCGCATCGCGCGGGTAAGCTACAAGGATGACAGAAAAAGCGTAGTGACCGACATCGACGTCAGCGCCGAGCGACAGATTCGCCGTTCGATACAGCGATATTTCCCACATGATCGTATCATTGGTGAGGAGCTGGGCGTCCAGGAAGGATCAAGCCGATACACGTGGATTATTGATCCGATTGATGGAACGGCAAATTATCCGATTGGGTTACCTCTGTATTGTACCACGATTGCGCTTCTCAGAGATGGACAGATCATCCACGCCACGATGTATGATCCCATTCATGATGAATTTTTCGCCGGGAGCGCCCATGCCGGGGTGAAGCTCAATAACACCCGATTGCCGCGATTAGCTCCGGTCCGACTCGATGAAGCTGTCGCCGCCGTCGCATTTGCAGATCGTCAGCAGGGAGCACGATTGATTCCAAAAATAATCCGGTCAGCCCGCAAGACACGGTATTTAGGCTCGACCGCTATTACGCTGGCATACTGCGCAGCTGGCCGCATCAACGCTGGAATTTTTACCGATGTCTCCAGTTGGGATATCGCTGCCGGCATCTTATTGTTGCAAGAGGTTGGTGGTGTCGTCTATACGCTTGCTGGCAATGCGCTGCCACGTCAGATTGCACAGGGGACCTATGATGTGATTGCCGGGAATAAAAAAACAGTACTCGAATTGCTCCGCGCTATCAAATAAAAAAAGCGCCCGGGTCAGTGATTTTGAACTGGGCGCTCTGCTTGACGAAAGCGGACTGAAGGAGCTTACGCAGAATGGTGTTCGGCGAGGTAGGTGGCGCCGAGCACACCGGCCATGTCACCCAACGGGGAAGACATGATTTGGAGCTGCCGCCCTTCTCGGACATGGGGCTGGACGATTTCATTGATTCGATCCGTCAGGACGGATCCGACCTTTGAAATGCCACCGCTGAGGACGATGGCCTGCGGTGCCAGCATGTCCAGGAATACCAGAATGCCCTGGGCGATATTCTCTCCGAGTTCCCGGAAGACCGTCTGTGCCCGCTCATCCGTTTCGATCAGCTGGGCGAGCTCCTCGACTTCCTGGCAGTCAATACCGAGCTGGCGAGCTCTGGTCAGGATGGTAGCCTTTGAACACTTGGTTTCCCAGCAGCCGCGGCGGCCGCAGCGACAGACCGGACCGTGAGGGTCCACCGTCACATGGGCAACAACCCCGACCGTATAGCCCGAACTTGATGTCATGAGCCTACCGTTGTAGATTATTGCACCACCGATGTTGGTACCGAGTGTTAGGATAACCATATCCTGGTAATGCCGCCCTGCACCGAAGTGCAGCTCGCCGATGGCGCTTGCCTGAGCGTCATTGATGCCGACTGGACGCAACCCTCGTTGGGCAAAAAGCTCAACATATGAGAAATTGGTCAGCCCAAGCCGACGAGAGGTGATGACGCCACGCAGTGAGTCGAGTTCTCCTGGCATGGAAAGCCCGATTACCGCATTGTGCGGGAGCACGCCATTGACTGACGCGATTTCATTGAAGACATTTGACCAGACTTCTTCGGCAGGTGCACCACATAACGACGCCGTTCGTTTGAAACGAACAAGCGTATCCGTCCCTGGTTCCCGAATGCCCACTTTCAGATGAGTTCCGCCAACGTCCACTCCGATGAGGTGGTATTTGCTCATGTGCAAAATCCCTTCTGCTAGAATGACAAAGATCGCTATGTTTACTTTTTTAAAACGCCTTCCCACCGAAGGTGCGGAGGTGTTTTAAAAAAGTATCAATACTAAGGTCGCCAGTCCTTGAGCGCTTCCTCGTAAATTTCCGGCGTGCCGACGTCGAACCATTGTCCCTCGAAGGGATAACCGATGAGCTTGCCCTCAGCTACTAATTTGGGGAAAACGTCTTTTTCCAGCATGGAGTAGCCCATCTTGGGGACGTACTTAAAAATGTCGGGATTGAGAAAGAAGAGCCCGGCATTGACGAAATGCCCCATGCGTTTGCCCCGCTCTGGTTTCTCGGTGAATTTGACGATCTTGTTTCCGTGCAGCCTCACCACGCCAAATTCATATGGTTTATCGCTAGAGGTGATAGCCATGGTGGCTGTACCACCCAGTGTCCGGTGGAATTCCACGAAGTCTTTTATTGAGATGTCGATGAGCACATCACCATAGAGCATGAGGAAGGGGGAGCGCTGTAAATATCGCTCTGCGTGGCGCAGTGCGGTGGCCGTACCTTGCTCCTTGCGTTCTTTTAGATATGTTATCTTCACGCCAAAACGCGAGCCGTCGCCGAAGTGCGACATGATTTTGTCGCCCAGATGACCCACCATGACATAGAGGTCCGTAAACCCTGCATCGCGAAGCATTTCTATCGAATATTCCAGGATTGGTTTTCCCTGGACAGGGATAAGGGTTTTGGGGATTTCATAGGTGAATGGACGCATGTTGACTCCACGACCGGCGGCCAGAACCAGCGCCTTGTTCGTTTTTGGACGCAGTGACTGGCTGAGGAGGTATTCGATCGCGTGCGATCGGTTACGTATTCGCGTGCCATCAATAACCTCATCCACGAGGGGGAGAAGGTCTTTTTTCAGGGTAATGGTAAGTCGAGAACGTTCCATAGGTAGGTGTAAATTTTCATACACCATCATACAATATATGCACTATTTATTCAAGGGCAGTATCCACAGCTTATGATTTCTTGGCTAATATAAGGTATAAATAACACCTGTTGAGCAATTTTTGAGTAGTAAATAGAGAGCAGTTAAAATTAAATTCGACAAACGCCAATAATGACGCAGCACTTATCTAGGGAGGCTTCACTGTGCCACAAAAAAAGAAAAAACATCCTTCATCACTAAAAAGGCGTTCTATATAAAACTGGCAACGGCAGATCTCTTGGCTGCATCACGCCTGATGGGATTGTCGTAAGTTGTGGAGATGATATTGCCAATCAAAAAACGTCTCCATTTCTGGAAACGTTCTTTGATAAACTGGCAACGGCCTACTTTCCCCACGGTTTGCCCCGTAGTATCATCGGCGCTCCCAGGCTTAACTACTGAGTTCGGGATGGGATCAGGTGTGGCCCTGGGGCTTGGATCACCAGAGGCCAGGAAACAAATATATTATTCCCTACGCCTCTTGCGATCAAAAATTGATCGGCATAACACGCGCATAGTTGCCCATGCTCACATGGAAGTGATTGCAATGTGGCTTGATTAGTACTCCTCCGCTTAAACCCTTGCGGGTCGTACACGTAGAGCCTATCAACCTGATCGTCTATCAGGAAGCTCATAGTGAAACCTAATCTTGAAGACGGCTTCGCGCTTAGATGCTTTCAGCGCTTATCCGTGCCGCACGTCGCTACCCAGCTTATGCCCTTGACAGGACAGCTGGCTGACGAGAGGTGCGTCCATCCCGGTCCTCTCGTACTAGGGATGAGCCTTCTCAAGTTTCCGCGCCCACGGTAGATAGGAGACCGAACTGTCTCACGACGTTCTGAACCCAGCTCGCGTACCGCTTTAATTGGCGAACAGCCAAACCCTTGGGACCTTCTCCAGCCCCAGGATGCGATGAGCCGACATCGAGGTGCCAAACCCCTTCGTCGATGTGAACTCTTGGAAGGGATCAGCCTGTTATCCCCGGAGTAACTTTTATCCGTTGAGCTTCCGCCGTCCTATATCGAACGGTCGGATCACTATGTTCTACTTTCGTAACTGCTCGACTCGTTGGTCTTGCAGTAAAGCTGGCTTGTGGCATTGCCCTATCGATCCGATTTCCATCCGGACCTAGCCAACCTTATAAACGCCTCCGTTACATTTTAGGAGGCAACCGCCCCAGTTAAACTACCCACCAGACACTGTCCCGAACCCGGGTATACGGGTCGAGGTTAGAATTAAAATCACATCAGCGTGGTATTTCATATTGCGACTCCAGTCGCCCCAGAAGGCGACCTTCAAAGTCTCCCACGTATGCTAAGCAGAGGTAACTCTAATCCAATGCCAAGTTGTAGTAAAGCTTCACGGGGTCTTTTCGTCTAACCGCGGGTAACTCGCATCTTCACGAGTCTTGTAATTTCGCCGAGTCCCTCGTTGAGAGAGTCTCCAAATCGTTATGCCATTCGTGCAGGTCGGAACTTACCCGACAAGGAATTTCGCTACCTTAGGACGGTTATAGTTACCGCCGGCGTTCGTCAGCGCTTCGGTTCAGGGCTTGCACCCCTTGCCTTAACGTTCTGACACTGGCCAGGCATCAGCCCCTATACATCATCTTGCGATTTAGCAGGGACCTGTGTTTTTGGTAAACAGTCGCTTGGAGTCATTCGCTGCGGCCCTCACGAGGAGGGCAGGCCATATACCAAAGGTACGGCCGCTGTTTTGCCGAGTTCCTAAACGAGGGTTTTCTCGTACACCTGAGCGCTTCTGCGCGCCCGTTCACCGGTGTCGGTTTACGGTACGGACGTCCTACTGATTGGGTTGGTACCTTTTCTTGGCACTCCTGGGATCCGAATTGGCTGTGGCTTGCGCCGTAGCCTGCTGCTATCCACCTTGCGGCGGACAGCAACGCATGTAGTCAGAATACGTTCGGACCGACGGAATGCGTCAGTACCAATAGACAATAAGACGGTGCAGGAATATTAACCTGCTGTCCATCGACTACGCCTTTCGGCCTCGCCTTAGGACCGACTAACCCTGGGTCGTTTTGCGTTGCCCAGGAAACCTTGAACTTTCGGTGGGGAGGGTTCGAAACCTCCCTTTATGCTACTTATGCCAACATTCTCACTTCATACACCTCCACGAAACTTTACAATTTCGCTTCAGCGGTGTATGAACGCTCCTCTACCACCCCCGCACATCATAAATGATGTGGAGGATCCGCAACTTCGGTATTCAGTTTAGCCCCGAGTAATTTTCGGCGCACGAAAGCTTGACCAGTGAGCTATTACGCTTTCTTTAAAGGATGGCTGCTTCTAAGCCAACCTCCTGGTTGTCCAAGCTAACATACTACCTTTGACACTTAACTGAAATTTAGGGACCTTAGTTGGCGGTCTGGGCTGTTTCCCTTTTGACGCGTGGAGCTTAGACCCCACTGTCTGACTCTGTATCTATAGTAAAGCTAGTATTCGGAGTTTGGTTGGAAACGGTAGGCTTACGCCATCCGTTCCCATTCAGTGCTCTACCCCTAGCTACCAGATACAGGCTAGCCCTAAAGCTATTTCGAGGAGAACCAGCTATTGCCGAGTTCGATTAGAATTTCTCCGCTACCCACAGCTCATCCGCTCGTGTTGCACGGCGAGTCGGTTCGGTCCTCCCCCTGTATTTCTACAGGGTTCAACCTGGCCATGGGTAGGTCACCCGGCTTCGGGTCTTGTTAGCACAGTCGATTGGTCGCGGATTAACGCTCGCTTTCACTACACCTTCGCCTCGAGAGGCTTAGATAAACTGTACCAACAAACTCGTTGGCTCATTCTTCAATAGGCACACTGTCATCCACGCCTTGCGGCGGGACTCCAGCTAATTGTAGGCGTTACGGTTTCAGATACTATTTCATCCCCCTCACCGGGGTGCTTTTCACCGTTCCCTCACGGTACTGGTTCACTATCGATCATCAAAAGTATTTAGCCTTGGAACTATAGTCGTCCCAGATTCCCATAAGATTTCTCGAGTCTCATGGTACTTGAGAAGAATTATAGAGAGCTTACCTGCTTTTCGCCTACCGGGCTATCACCGTCTATGGCCGCTCGTTCCAGAGCGTTCTGCTAAACAAGTAAGAATCCCTTCCCTGTCCAGCCACGAAGGCGGACAGAAAAGGAATCCCATAGTTACTCTCTTCGTACTCGCAAGATACAATAATAATCCTCTCACAACACCCAAACTGCAGCAGCTTGCGCTTCTCCCCCATGTACCGAAATGGTCCATGGTTACACAGAAAGGATTTAGGCTCTTCCCCGTTCGCTCGCCACTACTGAGGGAATGAGCACATCACTTATCGCTAAGCGCGAACATCGCGCGAACAGCGAAAAGCAATGCACCATTGTTTTCTTTTCCTCCAGCTACTAAGATGTTTCAGTTCGCTGGGTACACTTCGCACACCCTATGTATTCAGGTGCGGATAATCACGTCTTTCAGCGTGATTGGGTTTCCCCATTCGGACATCCCCGGATCGAAGGTTGGTTGCCACCTCCCCGAGGCTTATCGCAGGCTCCTACGTCCTTTGTCGTCTTTTGATGTCGAGGCATCCACCGTACGCCCTTACGCATTGCAATCACTCCCATAGAAACATGGGCCGTGATCCAAATGATTGTGAAGATACGTGTTATGCCTATTCAGTTGTCAATGTCCCGTCTGAATATCTGATCTGGAATCATTCTATTTATATATAGAGTGATCGGCAGTTCGGATATTTCACTGATTGAAAAGTGCTAGTGGCTTTTTCATGCGACCCCGCGACTCGCTTTGTTCGCTCGGGGTTGTTACCCCGTTGCGGGGTAACAAAAATCCCGCTGGGGCGGGACTAAATCATTACTTTAAAATAATGGTGATTTAGTCGCCCATTTTGGTTAATGATAAGGTTTTTTGCATATTTCTGGGGATATTGTGTGTATTACTTTTCCGTATTTGGCATTATAACTCGCATCGGAGAGGGTGTCAAGGATAGAGAAAAGCCACCGGATTAAGTTAACTTATGGAGATGCTGAATCTAGGGCGTTTTACCTTCGGGCTCGAATGGGAGATTGCCCCGCTTCCGCGTTCATTAACGCGGTTCGCTCGCAATGACAACTTTTTTCATTGTCATCCTGAGCGCCCTTCCCGCTTGTCATCCTGACCCACACTTGTCATCCTGAGCGTAGCGAAGGATATAATTATATCCTTCGGTCGCTCGACCGCTCCCTCAGGATGACAACAAGAAGAGTTAGTATAACGATTCGTTCGTGCTATACCAACCATCACTGAGATCTTTCCAATCGGGATTCATACCAGAAATCAGCGCATCCTTTTTCCTGCGTAACCAACCCTTCAATTGCTTTTCCCGTACTATCGCATCATACACATACTGAAATTCCTCAAAGTATACTAGCTTGGTAACGTTATACTTACTCGTATACCCATCGATCTGTTTTTCCTTATGCTGTCGAACCCTGCCCTCCAGGTGACTCGTGATACCGATATACAGCATCTTATTATATTTCGTAGCTAGAATATAGACGTAATGCATAAAATCTCCCCATTGATTAGTGGGGAGGTCAGTCGTCAGTATAGTTTGCCTTTGATTCTATTTCAAATCAGCGCCACCCCACTCACGATGGAACTCTTTGAGAAATTGCTCAATAATTTTCCGGCGGTGGAGGGAGAGCCGTTTGCCCGTCTGGGTATTCATGAGTTCCGGGATGTGCAGCAGTTTTTCATAGAAGTGGTGCAGCGATGAGGCGCCACGGTTAGCCGCGGCAACCGACATCTGTTTGTATGGTCTGATGCGCGGATCATAAATTGGTCGTTTGCGAAAACCCCCGTAGTGGAACGTCCGGGCGATGGCGATAGCGCCGGCGGCATCCAGGCGGTCGGCATCCTGCACTACTTTTCCCTCGAGCGTCTTCATGTTTTTCCGGCGTCCAGATTTGCCAAATGACACATTGCCCACGATGTAGGCGACGTGATTGATCGTGGCTGGATCGAGACGGAATTTTGTCAGCAGTTTCCGCGCCTCCCGCGGACCGACCGTGTGGTCATTATGGTGGAATTTGTGATCGGCAATATCATGGAGCAGCGCGCCGAGTTCGACGACGAACATATCAGCCCTCTCTTTGCGACCGATATATCGGGCGTTTTCCCAGACGCGGCGGATATGATGCCAGTCGTGCCCGCTGGACTCATCGGCACAGCGACGCTGCATGTCCCGGGCGACTGCCATGATGACGGTTGGTTTGCTCTGCATACTACTACCATATCACGGCTAAAAAAATTTCGCGAGATAAAAAAAGAGGGCCGGCTCAATAGTATTGAGACAGCCCTGAGTTGTGTTTGAGGTTTGGGTTAGGCATTGCAGCCGATGTCGGTGCGATACTGTTTGCCATCGAACGCGATCAGTTCAGCTGCAGCATTGGCCCGTAGCAGCGCCGTTTCCCGGTTTTTGTCCCAGGCAATGACGCTAAGCACCCGGCCGCCGCCGACACGGTAGACGCCCTGGGCGATGGTGGTGCCGGCATGCAATGCCAGTACGTGCGGAAAGCTTTCCGCCACCACATCGAGGCCGGCGATGGGCATACCCGTCGTGGGTTGGTCCGGATACCCTCCGGCAGCCAGCACGATACAGCATGCCGTGATATCGTTTTTGAATCGAACCGTGACGGTATCCAGCCGACCGTCGATGCAGGCATCGATGACCTGGATGAGGTCAGTCTCCAGCAGCGGCAGAATCACTTGAGTTTCCGGGTCACCCAGTCGGCAGTTGTACTCCAGTACCCGCGGGCCATCACTGGTCATCATGATGCCGATGTACAGCACGCCGACATAGCGGATATGTTCGCTGATCATGCCGGCGATGGTGGGCAGTACGACCTGCTGTTCGATGGTTTCTAGGTCAGTCTGGCTCAGCCGTGCCACCGGGCAGATGGCTCCCATGCCGCCAGTATTCGGACCCCGGTCACCGGGAAGCAAGCGTTTGTAATCCTGTGACGGAGGCATGAGCACTGCCCGCCGGCCATCGCAGAAGAGGTGGACCGATACTTCATATCCCTCGAGGAGCTCCTCGACAATCACCTGGTTCCCGGCATCGCCGTATTTTCGGCTGACCATGATGTCCTGGATGGCCGTTTTTGCCTCGGCCGCCATGTGGCAGACATAGGCGCCTTTGCCAGCGGCCAGGCCGTCGGCTTTGATGACGCAGTGTCCGTCCAGAGACTGGGCGTATTGGAGCGCCGTTTTCGGATTGTCGAACACCCGGAATGCAGCAGTGGGGATGCCGTGGGCATCCATGAAGTGTTTGGCAAACACTTTCGACGCCTCCAGCCGGGCGGCATCCTTGGTCGGGCCGAAGATGCGCAGGCCTTTGGCGCGGAAATCATCGACGATCCCGGCCGCCAGCGGGGCTTCTGGACCGACGATGGTCAGCGTGATCCGATTGTCCTGAGCAAAACGGATCAGGCTTTCGGTATCCACTGGCTTGATGGGTGCCGGCGTGGCTTTCGGCAAGCGCAGCGTGCCGCCGTTGCCCGGGGCGATCCAGAGACGATGGACACGCTTCGACTGGTTGAGCAGATGGGCGAGAGCGTCTTCGCGAGCGCCACTTCCGATGATGAGCACGTTCATGACGTACCTCCTGTATTGTACGGGTTATTGAAAGGTCTTTGTTATTTGATTATCTGAGCTTAGCCATCGCACCGGCGTCTGTCAAATCAAAATCGAGCCAGTTCATCCGCGAATGGCGTATGGGCAGATAATCCACCAGAGGCTGATTAGTAGCCGGTGAATTTTTCGATCATGATTTGTTTTTCCGGCAGCCCCATTTCCTTGAGCAGGGCGACCATCGCCTCGACCATACCCGGCGGGCCGACAATCATATAGAGTGGTCGCATGTAATCAGACACCGACTGTTTAATCATGTCTGCGGTGATAAAACCGGTCTGTCCGACCCACTCGTGTTCGAGATGCTCCTGATCGGTCATGGTCGGCACATAGTGCAGGTGGGGGTGACGGTTCTGCAGCGATTCTAATTCAGGCAGGTAGGATGCGTTTGAGATGCAGCTGTTGCTATAGAGTAAGAACAGTTCTCGTGGTGATTTGGTAGCGGCACAATAGGTAATCATACTGAGGAATGGGGTGATGCCGATGCCACCCGCCAAAAAAACCAGTGGGATTGACTGGTCATCCGGCATGATAAATCGGCCAAACGGGCCCATCATTTGGATCTGTTCGCCGATATTCAGTTTGTCGATGCGCTGTTTGAATGCCGAGGTGCCCATGCGCATACCGAAGGAGACCAGGTCGTCAGTCGGCGCTGAGGCGATGGACATGCTGCGCCGATTGCCTTTGGCTACTTTCGGGTCGAGATCAGGCAGGATGAGGGTCATGAATTGTCCCGGCCGGAAATCAAATCCAGCGGGTTTGGTGAAGACGAATTCGCACGTTTCACGGGCGATGGTACGTTTGGAGATAAGTTTGGCTGAGTATTCAGGCATATAGATACCATGAAGTATACTACGGAACGCCACCGGATAAAAGGCGTGAGAGGAGCATGACGGACGCGATTGCCAATCGGCTGAGACTATGGTACAACGACCGGAAAGCTCATTGACTCCAACATATTCCCCAAGAAAGGATGGATCGCATGGCTCAATCATTGACGATGACCCGCCCGGACGATTGGCATGTCCACTTCCGCCAGGGAGACGCGCTACTCGACGTGGTGCATCATACCGCCCGCTGTTTTGGCCGGGCGCTCGTCATGCCCAATCTGACACCGCCGGTCACCACCGTGGCTCAGGCGCTCCAGTATCGGCAGGAGATCATCAGTGCCAGTCCGCTGGTAGCGTTTGAACCGTTGATGACGCTGTATCTCACCGATGATACACCCGTCGAAGAGGTTTGGCGGGCAAAAGAATCTGGCATTGTCCACGCCGTGAAGTTGTATCCGCGCGGAGCTACCACCAATTCCGTTTCGGGCGTGACCGATCTGTCGCGGCTGTATCCGGTTTTGGCGGAGATGGAACGTGTCGGTTTGGTGCTTTCGATTCACGGCGAAGCCACGGCTCCGGCCGACCCCTTCGACGCTGAACGGTTGTTTGTGGACGAAACGCTCACCTCGCTGGTCAAATCATTTCCGGGGCTGAAAATTGTCCTGGAGCATGTGACTACCGCGGAAGCGGTTGATTTCGTCCAGTCTGCCTCGCCTCGCGTGGCAGCGACGATCACCGCCCACCATCTGCGCTACAGCCGCGCCGATTTATTTGACGGCGGCATCCGTCCGCACCTGTTCTGTCGTCCGGTACTGAAGCGTGCCATACCGCATCGGCAGGCAGTGCTCGCGGCGGCGACGTCGGGCTCGCCGAAGTTTTTTCTCGGCACTGATTCCGCGCCGCATCCGCTCCAGGCAAAAGAGTCCACCTGCGGTTGCGCTGGCTGCTATTCCGCGCCATGTGCGCTGGAATTGTACGCCGAAGTGTTTGAGGCGGCAGGTATGCTCGACAGGCTGGAAGGGTTTGCCAGTTTTCACGGTGCGGATTTTTACGGCGTACCGCGGAATGCCGATACCGTCACGCTGGTCCGGCAACCCTGGATCGTGCGGCCGATGCTGGAATTCGGCGCAGTGACCGTCCGCCCTTTGTGCGCCGGCGAAACGCTCATCTGGCGTATCGCCGAGTAATCGCTTTTTGCGTGCTGTACCACACCCGTCCGGGGTATCTGGATGGGTGTTTTTTATTGGTGCTGGAGGAGAGATTTGAACTCTCAAGCCCTTGCGGGCACTAGCTCCTAAGGCTAGCGCGTATGCCAATTCCGCCACTCCAGCACAGGTGTAATTCTACCCATTATAGTGACCCACAGCAAATGTGCAAGCAGTTTGACAATCGGTGCGGGGTGACGGTAAGATGGAAAACTCTTTGTTTTTCCCAGAAAAATCATATCGGTTCATTGATATAGAAATAACGAGGTCAAACCCCGAGGAGGTATCTCATGGAATTAGCTGTAATCGCAGGACCGGCATGCGCCGAAACACTGGTGCAGGGAGCAGAACGCAGGATTCGGGAGCTGTCGGGAAATTATAATTTCTCGGTGATCCGGTGCAAGAATACGGACTATGCCGATGGCCACCGCAAGGTGCAGATCACTCGCAATGTCCGCGGCAGGGACGTGTACGTGCTCCAGCCGACGAATCCGCCGGACATCAACCATATGACGCTGCTGAAGATTCTGCAGGCGGCGGCGCTGGCTTCAGCCCGGCGCATCACGGCAGTCATCCCGTATCACGACGGCTTGCGTCAGGACACGAAGGACGAGCCGCGGGTGGATGTCGCCGCATCGTTGTACGCGCAGCAGATTGAGGATGCGATGGTGGCGTGCCCCTATCGGCATGTGATGGTGATGCATCCGCATTTCAAACAAATCCACAGTGTCTACCGCATTCCGTGTGACGTGGTGTACCCGACGGCTTTGTTCAGACGGGAGGGTGATGCCATCGTCCACGGTGACTATTCGAACGTAGTGCCGCTGGCACCGGACGTCGGTTCGGCAGCCATCGCCGCGCATTACCGCAAGCGGACGAAGGCTCCGACATACGCGGTCGGGGACAAGAAGCGGACGCTCGCTGACGTGGTGGTCGTGAATGGCATCCTGGGCGATGTCGAGGGTAAAGTGGTATTCATCTTCGATGATATCGCTGATACTGCCGGATCGCTCAAAGCGGTCTCGCTCAAGGCTGCCGAACTCGGCGCGGAAGATCAGCATGCCTTTATCACTCATGGTATTCTGGCGGGGAAGGCCATCGAGAACATCCGGGCGTCGAAAATCAAACGACTGTTCATCACTGATACGGTGATGCATCCGGAGGGGAGCATACCCGGAGACCTCATCACCGTGGTGTCAGTCGGGGAGCTGTTTGGCGAGGCCATCTGGCGGAACCATACCGACGCGTCGATCCACGAGATTGACGGCATGTTCGACACTGTTCCCGAAGCGCAGTGAAGAACTGAGAGGATTTGTTCCTGGGTCGTGCGAATTATTTCGTCCGGCCCTTTTTTTAATTTTGCAGCGCTTATTTTTTTGCTATAATTACAGTAGAAACGAACATTGAGATCAAAAAAAAGTGACGGCGGAAAAAGAAAAAATTTTTCTAAAGTTACTGTTTGAGCCGTACGAATGAATGGTTCTCGCATGAACCGCAGACGCCGTCTCTGAAAAAGGCCGTCGCGAAGAATTGTGGGTAATCACATTTCGCATCATCAACACTGCACTTTTATAAGTGAGAAAGGAGGTCAGAAACGACCGGATACGGTTAGGAAGATAACGTGGGTCTCTTCTTATTCTCGTTTTTTGAAATCAAGCACTCGCGGGTATTGTTGATACGCTACAAGAGGTAGTTATCATGTTGTATTGGAAGAAAATCATGATCCCGGCCCTGGTGGTCATGATCATAGTCATCGCCGGCTGTTCGCAGACTGGTGATACAGTGCACAGTATTGCCGTTCATCCCGAAATGACAGTGCATGCCGCCGATCTGGTGAACCATGGCAACCTGCATTTCCCGAATGATTTTTCCCAAGTAATCGGAGCGTCCGATACGATCAATGTCGACAATCTGTCGAAGTCGGCCAGCTGTAGTGCAGCTGATGAAGGCGTGATACGGACGATTATCCTCCCCGATGGCACCGAGTATACGCTGATCCATCCGGTAATCGACCTCGGCAATACCGGCACCATCTCACCAGAGGATAAGGAAAACATCCGGCAAATGATTCCGGCGGCCACTGCTCTCGGTGCCGACATCACCAATTATTATCTGAAGGATAATGAGTGGGTATACGCTGTCATCATGGAAAGCAGTGATCAGGCCTGGGTGTACTACAATCCGCGCAAAGCCGGGTATAAGACCCTGAAGTTCAAGAATAATATTGTCTGGAACTATGAGGTCCTCATGCTCCCGTCGTGGCGGAATACCAGCTCCGGGTGGAACCAGTGGACCGCCTGGTGGTGCGCTCCGTGGTATACGTATAAGACGCTATACAGCGGGAGTGCAGATATTGCCTATCTCTTCGTCGTTGTGCAGAACAATGACAAATCGGCCTCGGTCATGATGACGGCTTACTAGTGTGGGCGATTAAGCCGCAAGTAGCGCTCCGTTCATACAATCGTTGGTAGAAGTAGGGTAGAGGAAGACTTGCTTCTCTACCCTACTAATAATTATGTGCAGACTCTAGATATTAATATATGGAAACCATAAAATCACAGTTACAAATCGAACCCTCTCGCTATACTTATATTGGCACGGTAATTATATGTATTGTTTTTGCAGTTTTTTCGTTTTTTGACCTGGGGCCATTTTTTCGCAGTATCGGTGAGGTGACTTATGCTATTTTTTTGCCAGCAACCACATTGACAGAATTGCTGGTCAGGGTGTCCGAGAGCCCGATTAGCTATATATCACTGCCCATATTTGTGATTATTGAAAGTTTTGTTATTTGTTACTTTCCGACATTAATTGTTCGAGTGACGAGATTAGCTCCTTCTTTCAGAGAAAGTCATGATTAATATTGAAATTGGGTAATAAAAGGGTTTACCATATGACGTACGAAATTGGTTATGTAATGGTCATGGGAGGTGCGGCGCCCCTCGGTTTTCTTCTTGATTTAGTCCATCGTAAAAACATAGTTGATCGACGTGATGCAATTCTGTCCTGGATCTGGTTTACTGCCTATTTTGTCATTACTTCAGTAATGCTCATTTCTCGCTGGACGCAGCAATGGCCTTATTTTCTTGTGGTTACGGGGTATGGAGTAGTTGGGCTGACGATTTATTATATTCAAAAAAATATGTGTCGAATGTTAACAATGACCCAAAACACACAAACCGCTCATTAGAGTAGAAAGCGAGGTGACCATGAATCGTAATTCGATCGTACCCGCCTAGCCGCGAGGCTGGTCGTACGGAGACAGTTTACAGTCCGTGGGTCTCTCCGTACGGTACGCGCTCATTACAAATGAAACACGGATGTTCACGTTACACAGTCAATCTGAAATCGTTTGAAAGGAGTATTTCCCGTGAAATACCTGAAGTTTTTCGCACTGCTGGTGCTCTTCACTGCGCTGGCAATCGGATCTTCCGCTCTCATCACCAGCTGTACCAACAGCCCCACACCGACCGAACCTGCTGACCTGAACAAGGGGCCGGGCCCTGACATTGATTCGACCGCTGTCGATGACGGGAAGGGGCGTGGAGCGGTGACTGCAGCGGCAGGAGCAGCAACGTGGCCTTCTAGTATGTACGATTTTAAGTGGCCATGGGCTGGTACGTATTATTTCTATGGCCCGGAGTACTGGAAAATAATCAGCGGATATGGTGTGGGATACCACCAGGGGAACAATTACCATGCTGTTGATTTAGTCCGGATGGATGGTTCGACTACTGGCCGTAGGGTGCTTGCTCCCGCCAGGGGCATTTTTAAATATGCACGATGGAGTAGTTCGCTTGGCTGGTATGTCAGAATGGATCATGGGAATGGATGGGAGTCAGTCGTCGCCCATTTGAACTGCGATCCACAATACTTCGTGCACGAAGGTGACGATCTGCTGCAGGGGACAATAATCGGAAACGCTGGTGCGACTGGCTGGACTGGTCCGGAACGCGGGCTCCCCGCTTTTCCGCATATCCACTTCGTAATCTACAAGAACGGAGTATCTCAGCCCCTGACCGGCATTTCAGGATATAGAAGCATCGTAGTCAACTACCAGTATTCCTCCTGGAACATTCCAGTTTCCTCGCCAACCGGGCGCACATGGTGCCCATAACGACGGACGGGAGAGTTGTGGATTTTCATAACTCTCCCAGATTTAATCAAGTATGATATTAAAAATGAGCAGGAAAAATTTGACAATCATATTAGTCATTGCCGCAGCAATTATTGTGGCGGTGTTTTTGATAAATAGTAATAATTCACGGAACGTAAGCAATGCGAACGTCGAGGGCAATATAAATCAAAGCATTGCCAGTGATTGGCGAGTTCATATTTCAGACCGGCTTGGCATCACGGTTTCGTATCCCCAAAGCTGGGACTTAAATGAATTTAATGATGAATTGGATAATTATGTTGAAATTAAATCTGATGAAGATATTCAATACACTGACGAACTAAGTGGTCAAATAATACAGGCACCGTTAAGCACTATTACCATACGAGAGGATGAATTACCAGCGGATACTAATATGGAAGTGTGGGCTAGACAACGAGTTAATAGTGACAGCGTTCAAACACAGGAGCAATATTCCCTGGGTCAATATCCTGTAATACGCCAGTGGGTCTGGAATAAACAAAACGTATTTGCTTTTTCCTCTATTAATTATTATATCCAGGTGGGCACAAATATTATCAGCTTTAGAAATACCATAATGAATGAAGACCCGAGTTTAGATCGGTTTATTAGTGCGGAAAAGATGGGCGATGAAATTTTTAACTCCCTCGAAATAAAATAACTATCTGAATATATGACCACCCCACAATTTAAAAAAATGAGTATGAAAAGAAATATAATAATTATCAGCACAGCCATCACGATCTTAATATTTGGGGTGATATATGTTATGGTGGTCGATGAAAAAAATGTCCCCATCAGCACGAATCAACCGGTGACCAATACCGCGGAAACTGTGAGTGATGTTATTAGGTTTGAGCCGAATTCAACGTATGGAACATTATTATTTCCTCAGGTTGGCATTAGTATAGAATTGCCAACATCGTATTTTCAGATGACCGAGGCGCAAGTAGCCGCATATAATAGTGGTGAGGGAGAATATCAAATAGATAATGCGTGCAGGGTAGTGGATGTGCCCGCTGGATCGACGTTTGGCTTGTGGATAAGCTATGATACACAGACGTCATTCTGTGCCACGGAACGCATTTTCTCATTATTGAAAGAGCCGCAATTCCAGGGTGACATAAGTCAGTTTTGTGGGGGGTTAGTGGCCATAACTAATTATAAGTATGGCGGGTGCGGCATATTAGAAAATCCACCGAACGGGTTTCGTGGGTTTTCATATTACCAATTTGTTCCGGATTATGGGGTTGAAGGTAGTGGCCAAATAGTACAGGAGGTTTATCTACAGAGTATTAGCAATCCAGCCAAACAAATCATATTTGGGTATGTTCCTGCGGAAAATTATTCAGTGCAAATACAACCTGATGAGTTTGAGGCATACGTGAGTAAAATTAATGCGGGACAAATTGAAGGATTCCAAGCTGATACCCATGATGCGCAGATGTTTAACTCCATTGTTCGTTCTTTAGAAGTAAATGAGTAACACAAACCAAAAACACGACCTTAGTCTTGGTGTAGGTCAGTCGGGTTTTTGGCGCTCGTCGTAAGAATAAAAAACCTAACAAGGTCTGTGCCATCCTGAGCAACCTCGGTAAAGGTGTGTTCGGATCACACAGTTTGAGTACGTGTCGGGTTTTTAAGTTTCTTGAGCTTGTTTGCATTGTAATAATTTATCAAAAACTGTCAAGCGCGCATGACAGTGGGAACATTAAACAACTAAAAAGAAAGGACCTATGAATCTCAACAAAGCGCAGGTAATAGGCAATCTGGCGGTGGATCCGGAAATCCGGTCATTGCCGTCAGGCCAGTCAGTCGCGTCGTTCCGCGTCGCCACCAGCCATCGCTGGGTCGATGCCAAATCGAAACAGCGTCAGGAGTCCACGGAATTTTTACCGGTGGTGGCCTGGGGACGGCTGGGCGAGGTGGTCGGCAAATACCTGAAAAAGGGCGACCGCATCTATCTGGATGGCCGTATCCACACCCGCAACTGGCAGGGAAAGGATCAGCAAAAACACTACCGCACGGAAATCATCATGGAAAATCTGGTGATGCTCGGCGGTGCGAAGAAAAAATCGGAAGAGGAAACCAATAAGGTCAACGATGAAATCGTAGTCGAGGAAATCGACGTTAACAAAGTTCCGGTTTCGGAAAAGGAGTAATCACTCCTTTTCTCCCGGGTCGTATCGTTCTTGGGGAAGGTCTCGGTACGACCCGGAAGAAAGGGAATAATGATTTAAGGGCAATAGGTTTTATATGGCCGAAGAGGGGAAGCAGGGGACACGGATAGCGGGGCACCAGCGGATGATAGTATGGAAGAATATAGATCAACTTGATTTTTCTGTGCAAAAGATTTTACAGCACGTCCCTCGTAATGAATACAAAATGCGGAGTCAGATAGATAGCGCTTCGGATAGTGTAGGTGCAAATTTTGTGGAAGGGTACTACAGCGGTACGATCGGTGATTACATTCGATTCCTTCGGTATGGCCGGCGCTCTCTGGGTGAGGTAAATGAGCGCATACGCCGGCTATTACGAAAGGGGTATATAACTGAAGAGGAATATGACGCCTTTAATGCCCTCGCCATGAAAACCATGTACTTATTTGACCGTTTAATCTACTCCCTTGAATTAAAAAGAAACGAATAGTTTTCTTGTCCTCATATGAACTATTTATCCTTTCAACCTTTCAAGTCCCGTCTCGCCTTATTTCTCTTATTATTTCTGGCAATGCCTAGCAGATTAATGGCAGCTGAAACTACCCATGTAGTTATTAACCAAGTAATGGTGAGCGGATCGAGTGGACAGAGCACCAACGAATTTATCGAGCTCTATAATCCGACCGGCAGCGATGTTGTTCTGGATGGATGGTCAATGGTGAAGCGGACGAGCAGTGGTACGGCGTATGTACTGGTTGACTCATTTACAGGCATGATTATTCCGCCAGGGCATTATTTTCTCATCACGCATCCTACTGGTTATCTCGGCACGGCCGAGCCTGATATTACCTATTCGAGCGGCAACTCGATGGCCGATAATAACTCTGTGGAGTTGATTGATGCCGATGGCGGTATTGTCGATCTGGTGGGGTTTGGTTCTGCTACGCACGCTGAATCAGCGCCGGCAGCGAACCCGGGGAGCAATAAAAGTATTGTGCGTACCGACGGCATCGATACTGACAATAATGCCGCTGATTTTTCCACCCTCGATGTTCCCCAGCCCCATAATACTTCATATGTACCTGTGGCGGATGCGACGGCTGATGACGAACCGATCGCATATGCCACGACCGTATGCATTTCTGAATTTCTCCCGGACCCGGTGGGTACTGATGACACTGAATTCATCGAATTATTTAATCGCGGTACCGTGGCAGTCGATTTGACTGGATGGAAAATTGGAGACAATAGTTCGCGGCGATATGCGATAAGTAATCCAACCATCGCGGCACTATCCTATCTGGTATTACCTAAATCTCTCACTGGCATTGCACTCAACAATACCGCCGACTCTGTCCGATTGTACTGGCCGGACAATACCGAGGTAGAGAGTGTAGCGTATACTGGTTCTCATGAGGGGCAATCGTATAGTTTGATTGGGGATGTATGGCAATGGACTGACGCAATGACTCCCGGAGCAGTAAACCGACATATCATTTCCAATACTCCTCCCGAAGCGGTGATACAGGCATCAGCCACAGAAGTAAAAGTCCGCCATGATATCACCTTCGATGGTGGAGAAAGCAATGATAGTGATGCGGATGAACTGATTTATGCCTGGGATTTTGGCGATGGCCAGACGTCAGCGGAAAAGAAGCCCACCCATGCGTACACACGGGCTGGCGCGTTTCGCGTGTCGTTGACGGTGACCGATGAGCACGGCGCAACACACATGACACGGACGGACATTATTGTTTCGGACTATGATTATTCCGATGCCATCATCATTTCCGAAGTATTGCCCAGCTGTATGCCGAGCGATAGTGTGTGCGAGTTTATTGAACTGCATAACAGCGGCGACAGGGACGTATCGCTCGATGGGTGGCAGCTGACGGATGGATCGCGATATTTTACATTTGGTGATGATAGCACGGTCCCAGCTGGCGCTTTTCTGGTGGTTGAGCGGGTGGAAAGCAAGATAACCCTGAACAATTCCGGTGAACAATTATATCTGGTTGATCCAGCCGGCACTATCATTCACGGCGTTACCATTCCCAAGGCACCAAAGGACTATGCGTTTGCGTTTGCCGATGGCCGGTGGGAGTGGACCGAGGTGCTGACGCCGGGCGCGGAAAATGAAATAGTGCCACCCGCTGAGGACGCGGAGGGCATGGGCACTGACGTCTCCACCGCATCACTGGAACTCCGCCAGGTTGGCATTGGCGAGGTGACGGACGAGATGATCGGTCAGCTGCTGCAGGTGACCGGCACCGTGGATCGGGCAAATAGTCGGGGGATTTATTTGATGGATGAGGATGGCAATGTCCTCCGCGTATATATTCAGGCCAAGACGGGTATCGTTCAACCGGAACTCAATCCGGGCGATCTGGTTACCGTCACTGGGGTATTGGATAAGACGAGCGCCGGCTTGCGTTTATTGCCCCGCACTCAGGACGACATATCTATTCCCTCATCCATCGCCGTATCGACCGGAGACGTGTTGGGTGCCAGTACGGATCAGCCGTCGGTAGTCGTGCCAGCGCCGGCCGGACAGCGAGCGGTGGTGTATTATTTGATTGGAGCGGCGGTAGCTATCGGCGCGGGCATCGCTGCCTATGTGATCCGGGAGCGGCAGCAGCGGCGACGCTCCGATTGATGTATCAGTGCGTCGCTGAAGGGCATCTTGACAGATGGGACCCGATGTGGTAGCATGGGTGGTTATTTTTTGCACCTTACTATTTTACGGTACCCATCTGGCGTGCCGGATGTGCCTATAGATTTCACTGATATATACAACCATTTTTTCGGGAAAGGGAGCATGTCTAACATGGTGGAGATTCAAATGATCAGCGGCAGGTTGCACTATGATGACCAGCCGCTGTGCACTGATCAGGACATCGATCAGGCACTGGCAGTGGTGGCAGGTCGCCAAGACGACTTGTTTCAGCTGTTGCCCGACGACCACATGTGGAAAGCGGGCAAACAAGAACATATGACCCGGGCGCACGAGGCGAAGCAGCCGATCGTTGACCGATTCCGCGGGGTTATCTGCCCGGTGAATTTCCGGTTATTGGAGTTCATTTTCCGGGTGCATGATCTCGGTCGGGTCATTGAGGGCGCTCATACTCTCGGTACGCTGCCCGACGGTATCTCCTACTGCGGTGATCATGCCGAGCAGTCGGTCCTGATCCTTCAGTCGTGGGGCGCGCTGGATAGTTTCTCCGATCAGACTCGGCACCTGATTGAATTCGTCATCCGCCACCACGTCGGGTCGTATTCGCCGGTCGCGGTGGGTGATTTGCGGGATCGGCACGTGTCTACCACCCTGCTCTTCACGTGCCTGCTTCGGGATGCTGATAAGTATCTCATCTTCCGCGACCGAACCCGTTCATATCTCTATGATGGGGACAAGAAATCGGGGGAGATACGGCAGCACGGATTGCGGGGAGAAACCGGATCCATCGATCCGGAGGATTTCCTGCAAGCTTTCACCGGGCGCCAGGTGCTCGATCGCAAACGGATGCGCAGCTATGAGGGGTACATGCTGTACCTCTTGAGCTGGTTGTACGATGTCAATCTGCGCGAGGTACTGGATGCAATCGTGGAAACGGGTGCGCCCAGTATGCTGGTGGAGTATTTCTACCAGCAGTTACCGTCTGAGACGGCTGCGCTGATTGATCGGGCAATCGGTGCCTATCTGACATCGCGGGGTATTACCCTCGCCTGAAACCGGCTATCGCCGCCGGATATCCGTAGGTGGCTGATCCTCTGGGTCGGCCACTTTTTTTATTGGTAAAAAGCCGCTATACTGGAGGACACACCTGACCCACTCTCTATGACCCGACGGACACTCGTTGCCATTCTGACCATTGTCGCCGCCACTATACTGCTGGCCGCTCACGCCTGGCTGTGGTTCAGCGTGATTTTTCTTTTGGATATCACCACCGAGGCGATCCAAATCATATTGGCCGTGCTGTTTGGTTTGTTCGCCGTCGGTTTTTTACCCAGCATGTACCTGGTGCATATCCGGGAAAACTGGCTGACCAGTTGGGTTTACACGGTGGTGGCGACCTGGCTTGGCTTGGCGCTCTATTTGGCTATAGCCTGCAGCGTCGGTTTGCTGATCGTTTGGTTGCTGCCGCTAGCTGCTTGGCGCGAGTGGATCGGCATCGTGGCAGTCGGCGGGGCGCTCGGGTATGCCGGGTATGGGGTATGGAATGCGCAGTTTCCCCGGGTGCGGCGGGTGTCGCTGCCCGCAGATCGATTCCCTGAATCATGGCGCGGGAAAACCATCGTGCAGTTATCGGATGTGCATTTGGGAGTGGTACATCATATCAAATTTATGCGTCGGGTGGTGACGCTGACCAAAGCGCTTCATCCTGACATCATTTTCATCACGGGCGATCTGTATGATGGGGTTGGCCAGGAGCTCGGGTTGATGGCAAATCCGCTACAGGAACTACGGCCGCCGATGGGCATGTATTTCATTACCGGCAATCATGAGACGTATGTCGGCGTGGAAAAAGTATTTGCTGCGCTGAAAGAATTACCGATGCGGGTACTTCACGACGAGATCGTCGACGTAGCCGGGGTCCAGGTAATGGGCGTCGAATACCATTTGCCGGGCAAGGAAAAAGACCTCGGTTCGATTATTGACCGTCTCGATCCTTCCCGACCGAGCATCGTGCTGCTGCACGAACCGGTGCCGGATGCGGTTGCGCGTGCGGCAGATCGAGGAGCCTCCCTTATGTTGTGCGGCCACACCCACAAAGGCCAGCTGTGGCCCTTTGCCGCTATCACTCAGAAAATTTATGGTCGATTTCATTATCGCCGTTCCACCATCAAACAAATGACGCTGTATACGTCGCCGGGAGTGGGGACGTGGGGACCGCCGATGCGCACCGGCAATTTTCCGGAGATCGTGGCGCTGCGGATCGGATAAAAAAAGGCCGGGAGTTCTATGATGTGAACCCCCGGCAGGGACCGTCCAGGAAAAGGCGGCCAAGAAGAAAACAGCAACCCGTCTGTACCATATTAGCCAGATGATATGGACAGAGGTCAGGGTAGTCTATCGTATGGTAAACATGGTGTCAAGGTTATATCCCTTGACAATTTGTCGTATCGGTGGTATTTTGCTCAGTTGAAGAACAAATAGAAACCGTAGCACCTTTCAAAACAGCAACCAAAAAAACCAAACAGGAAAGGAGTCATCGGATGACTCGACGTCCAAATCAGGAACATCAGGAACACGAAGAACAGGGAATCGCCCATCCATTTGCTCATGACCCCGTCGACCTCATGTTCGACGCGGAGCGCCAGCGTCTCGATCAGGCGCAGGCGAAATTTCAGGAACTGGATCTGGCTATGCTGGATCCGAAGTTGGATGAAGCCCGGGTGCTGGCGCTCATGGACGAGTTGCAGGTGCTGGGATTCCCTGAGGAAAAAGTGCAGCAGTGCACGCTTTCCCGCTATGCCATGCGTCTGGCGTTGGGCGATGCCGATCCGCATCTGGACCAGTGGTGGCGTGCGCTTCAGCACGTCAACGTGACCATTGAACAGGTTTCGGCGGCAGCGGCGCAAGCCGAGGCATTGCGGGTGAAGTATCCGCACCAGCGCCAGCTCCCGCAGCTGCGCATCGAAGTATTCCAGGCGTTCCTGGGAGCCGCCGAAGAAGGGATCATCGAGGGGTCGCCCAAGAAAGAGAAGTCCCGGCGGGTTCGGAACCTGACCGATGTCATTCATCGGTAGTCAATATCTGCACATCATATGTTCGGCGCGCGATACACCACTCGTGCGCCTTTTTTATATATAAGAAAACAGGGGACAATCGCTACCATCAGCCCGCGAGATTGACTCGTGAAATCGTGGTAAGCGATTGTCCCCGAATGGGAAGGAACGTATTTTTCCTTTTTATTTTTGTTTTCTACCCTTAGTATAGCGCAAAAAAACGCTTTTGTCAAGCCTGCAGCAAGGAATGTTCTCCGGGCTGACCCCAGGAAAAAAAGACGCCCCTCTGTTTTATGAAACAGCGGGGCGTTTCCAGTAGGCATAGTATCCGGCGGTTCGCCGGGAAAGGTGCAGGAGATAATCAGTGCGCGGCTGGGAGATGCAGTCATGCAGCGGCCGCCATCTGCTGCGCGCGCGGTCGGTGAATACCGGCCAGTCGATGCAGGAATTGAATCCAGTTCGGTCTTCGGTGTGGTCGATCGGATGTCCGCACTGATCGATGAAACCACGGCGCTGATGTGCGCTGGCAAATCGTCGCCAGGTGAAATGGGCGGGTTCGATTGAATTGAGCGACACGTCGGCTGTCGGGTATTTTTTTTCCAGGAACCAGATCAGTTCCTGGTCAGTCCACTGGCGCAGCATAGCTGCCGTAATCACCCCCCGCTGGTACAGCGGGCGAACGAATGTGGATAGGTGTGTATCCAGAAAGCGTGAGGCGGGATTGAGCAGCAGTTCGTCATGTTCCAACGCGCGAAGCACGAGGAAATGGTACAGCCGCTCGGCATCGGCAAAACCCCAGGTGGTGCCATCGGACGAAAGTCCGCAATCCTGCCAGACATTCATCACCAGCGGATGCCGCACGCACCAGCGGCGGATCGCGCCATCAGTGGCATAGCCGGCGTAGTAGCAGTCGTAGGTGACGTAGGACAGCTTGTCTACGATATCGAGCAGTTGCCCGATCATGCCTTCATTGCGTACCCAGGCGGATGCCTGTGTGACGTCGAAATTGAAGCGGACGCGCCAGCCGTCGGCAAGCCCCCACTGCGCCAATGTTTCGGCATACGCCGCCTCCTCATCGAGCACCGGTGGATCAACTCGTTTGACCGTGTCACCGCCGGCGGGAAGCGCCAGATCGTGCGTCGCCACGGTTAGTACTGGCGCGGCACGTCGCTGGATATCCCATCCGGAGCGGGCCAGCAGCACATCGGCCATAGCCGCCGCCAGCATCAAGTGCGACCACCGATTGTGGGTGAATGGCATGCCGATAAAGTACAGGTACTGCGCCTGGTCAAAGAAATCAGGGATGAGGGCGCCGAGTTCACTGATGCCCTGCATGCGGAACAGTGCCGGATGGTGCAGTGCTTGCCAGAGCGGTTGCTCGTCCTGATCAATCCAGAGGTCGTAGGAACTGAAGAAGAAAGGCAGTCGGGGGGTGGCGGGGTCATGAAACCCGTCAGTGGCGATGAGTGGCCGGTTGCGGGGTACCAGTACCGTTTCCGGATGCCGCGGGTCGGCAAACGTCATCACTGAGATTTCCTGGCCAGCCATGGCGCGGAATCGATCTGCCACGCTGCGGGATTTCTTTGAGTAGCGGCGAAATGCCGCCTGGTAGCCAGGGTGGCAGCCGAAGTAGCGAGGTGGCGGAACCATGGGATGAACCATGTCTGCCCAGAATAGGAATTTTTGTTTGGACATGGTATTTCCTCCACGGGAAAAGTTAAAGAGCGGAAAATCATGCAACCGTACCAATTTGGATGTTGTTTGTCAATGTTGATAGATTGTGACTGACTGGCGCATGACAGCAAGGCGGATAAGCTGGTACAATAGGTACACCTATGTCAGCCGTCAAACGACAAAAAGCCGTCATAATCGATGCCAATGCGCTTCTGCACCGGAGTTTCCATGCGTTGCCACCGACCCTGACCACCAAGAGCGGGCAGATGGTGAATGCGGTGTACGGGTTTACCTCAGTGTTATTTAAAGTGCTGAAGGAATTTAAACCGACGCATATCGCGGTGGCTTTTGATAAGGCCAAAAAAACATTCCGCCACGAGGAATATGCGGAGTACAAGGCCGGACGGGCAGAAACCCCGGATGAATTTTATACCCAGATTCCTATTGTCAAAGCTATACTCGCCGCTTTTCAGATTCCGGTCTATGAGATTGATGGTTTTGAAGCGGATGACGTGATCGGTACTATTGCCCGGGAAAATGAAACGGCTGGGATCGAAAATATCATCGTCACCGGAGACAAGGACGCCTTTCAGCTGATTGATGAGCATACCGTGGTGCATACCCTCCGCAAGGGCATTGCCGATACGGTGACGTATGATACGGCGGCGTTCCGGGATACATACGGCCTGGATCCCATCCAGATGATTGACCTGAAAGCAATCGCCGGCGATCCGTCTGATAATATTCCCGGGGTCAAAGGCATCGGTGATAAGGGGGCGACGGAATTATTACGGCGGTTTGAATCAGTAGAAAAGATATATCAAGCTATCGCCGCCGGCAAAACGGCGGATATCAAAAAACGAAATTTGGCGCTCCTGCAGAAGCAAGAAAAGGAGGCAATGATGAGCAAGCGGCTGGCGACCATCGTGCGCGACGTGCCTATCACATACTCACCGGACGATTGCGCTTTACGGCCGTATGACCGGCAGGCTGTATTTTCCCTGTTTCAGGAGCTGGAATTTAAGAGCCTGCTCAATCGTCTGCCGGATGTCAGTGTGTCCACAAGTGATGCGCTGAATGCCGAATCGGTGATTCCAAAAAATACTACAGTCGCTCCGCGTCCGGAATCGGCGAACATACCCTCGACGGTGCCGCGAACCTCCCCATCGCAATACATCCATATTCAGACCGGCGCACAGTTTGCTGACTGTATGGCGGCGGCCATGCGACAGCCGGTATTGGCGGTGGATACCGAATCCACCAGCGTCGATCCATTTCGCGCCCGACTGCTCGGGGTCAGCCTCTGCTGGCAGTCTGGCACGGCGTATTATATGCACGTGGCCGACCATGCGGAGTGGCTCCCGCAATTGAAATTATTGCTGGAACATCCCACCATAAAAAAAGTGGGACACAACATCAAGTATGATCTGGCCATGCTCTGGCAGGTGGGCATCAATCTACATCCGATTGCATTTGATAGCATGGTCGCCTCCTATTTACTGAATCCTGGTTCGCGGGGGCACAGCCTGGATAATCTCGCTTTTGAAATTTTTGGATATGAAATGGAGCCGATAACTGACCTCATCGGCAAAGGCAAACAGCAGATTTCCATGGATATGGTGCCCGTCGATCGGATCGCCTGGTACGCCGCGGAAGACGCGGAATACACCTGGCAACTGTATCAGCATTTTACCAGTGAGCTGGAGGAAAAAAATATGTCTGGTTTGATGGACAAACTGGAGGTACCGCTCATTCCGGTCCTGGCTACGCTGGAACAAAATGGCGTGAAAATTGATACAGCTTTTTTAAATACGCTGTCTCAAAAAACTGGCACCACGATCGGGACTTTGGAAAAAAAAATATATGACATGGCCGGCGTTGAATTCAATATCAATTCCCCGCTCCAGCTGAAGGAGGTGCTGTTTGAGCGCCTGCATATCAGTACTGAGGGCATCGGCAAGACCAAAACCGGCCTATCGACCGCCGCAGCCCAGCTGGAAAAACTGAAGGACAAGCATCCGATTATTGTCCTGCTGCAGGAGTACCGCGAGCTGTCCAAATTGAAATCAACCTATCTCGACGCGCTCCCGGTATTGGTCAATCCAAAGACCAAACGAGTGCATACCAGTTTCAATCAGGCAGTAACCGCTACCGGGCGGCTGTCATCATCGGATCCAAATTTGCAGAACATACCGATTCGCACGGAGACCGGAGCACAGATCCGCCGGGCATTCATCGCTGAGCCCGGTTATCGGATACTGGCGGCGGATTATTCACAGATAGAACTCAGGATCGTCGCCTCGATCGCCGGAGACGAAAAGATGATCGACGCATTCCGGCGCGGCGAGGACATACATCGCCGTACTGCCGCAGATGTCAATCAAATCCCGCTGGAGCAGGTCACCAAACAACAGCGCTATGAAGCAAAAGAGGTAAATTTTGGCATCCTGTACGGTATGGGTGCCTGGGGATTGGCCTCGCGGCAGGGTATGTCGCGTGACCGGGCCCGGGCGTTTATCGAAAAATATTTTATGGTACATCCGGAAATCCAGGAGTACATCGCCGCGACGATCGCCCTGGCGCACGAGCAGGGATATGTGGAGACGTTGTTTGGCCGGCGACGGTATCTCCCGGATATCAACGCTTCTATGCCCCAGGTGCGGGCGGCGGCGGAACGTATGGCCGTCAATATGCCGATCCAGGGTACGGCAGCTGATCTCCTGAAAGTAGCCATGATCAATATCCATCGCCAGCTGCCCAGCGTCAGTCCGCAAACCCGGATGATATTACAGGTGCATGACGAGCTAGTGTTTGAAGTACCTGAAATGGAGGTGCAAAAGGTGGCGGCTTTTGTGGCCGAGCAGATGAATGGCGCTTATACGTTGCGCGTGCCGATCGTGACCGAGGTAGAAGCGGGAGATACCTGGGGAACATTAATGCCGATTGTACTATGATTATGTATCTCCATGGACCCGACACGTACCGTCTGCGCCAGCGGTTGCAGTATTATCAGGCTGGATTTAGAAAAAAATATGATCCGCAGGGGTATAATACTACGGTGCTTGATGGGGAGAAATTGACTCTGGAAGCGCTGCGCCAGGCGATTGGGCAGGTCGGATTTCTAGCGACAAAACGGCTGGTGGTCATCGAAAACGTCATCACAAAAAATAAAAGTAAGCAATTGGGACCAGCTATCGTCGACTATCTCACTGGAGAATATACTGGCGACGCGGTTATTATCTGTGTCGAGGAAGAAGTCGATACGGGACGTGGCCGGGGTAGGAAGAGCGCCCATCCGCTGGCTGTTTTTCTGGATAAGGAAGCGACTGTGGAGTCATTCCCGCTTCTCACGGGCGTGCAGCTGACCACATGGATCCAGCAGGAGGTACGGCGGCGGGGCGGACGGATTGAGTCGTCGGCGGTGGGGGAAATGGCGGGACTGATCGGCAGTGATCTCTGGGAAATGGCCGCCGAGATAGAAAAACTCATCAATTACCGAGCCGGACAGTTGATTCGTGCGGCGGATGTTCGGCAGATGGTCCGCGCGGCCTATGATGAAAATATATTTCATTTATCCGATGCATTAGCGGCGCGTGACACGAAAACGACGGTGCGATTACTCCATGATCAATTTGCTTCCGGCGCCGCCCCGCTTTATATACTGACCATGGTCATCCGCCAGTTCCGCATTTTACTCCAAGTGCGGTCATTGGCCGAAACCGAACCGCATCCGGCCACCATCGCCCGGCGGCTGGGGCTGCATCCATTCGTGGTACAAAAAGCAGTACGGGATATACGCCGGTACAAAATTGATGAGTTGAAAATGGTATATGGCATGCTGCTGGATACTGATATCGCCCTGAAGACATCATCACAAAATCCGCAGCTCATGTTTGACCTGTTGGTGACGCGACTCGGTACCGCTCGTGCTTAGATTTTGTTGAGGGCGGTTGTCAGGCGTGATTTATACCGGCTGGCGGTGTTTTTTTTCATCACTTTATTTTGCGCGGCCTTATCGATTGCCGTAGCAGCGGCACGTACTGCTGCCTGGGCTTTTTCTTTGTCCTTGGCGGCGATTGCTTTACGCGCTGTCTTGATCAGAGAGCGTAATTTGGCGATGACCGCGTGGTTGCGGGAGGTTCGGCGGACGGTTTGACGTAGATGTTTGGCTGAGGCGTGCTTGATGGGCATAGCATTAGTGTGAGATTGATGATAAGTAAGTAGGATGAAGTGTAGCCAGTTTTATTCACTTGGTCAAGTTTCAGATGGCGATATCGATAACCGGGTATTGTTTCCACCGGGGATCAGAAAAATGCCACCATTCGGTGGGCAACGCCTCGAATCCGGCACGGGTCATAGCTTGTTCGAGGATGCGGGAGTGCCGCCATCCGGTCGTCGGATGCGGGGGATGCTGACGATGCGCTCGATCTGAAAATTCGTCGTACTTCGTGGGCATGGGTAATGGGCGTCCGCGCCGGTCCACTAGGGTGCAGTCCACACCGGTGCCACGCGTATGCACCGGCCCTTTTTTTGGATTGCCGACATAGCGCTCATCCGGCAGATGGCACCAGAGGATTTTTTGTACGGATAACGGCCGGTAACAATCCCAAATCTTGAGTCCGTATCCTTGGCGGCGCAAGACGGTTTGCGCGCGCTTCACCATACGCGCCACATGCGTTCGTCCCAGAATAATACGGTTGTGGTATAGCCGTTGACCGGTGAAATTCCGGGCGGTGGCATAGCGCGGTTCGATAACCAGTGTCGGATCAGTACGATGCAGGGCCACTAATCCAGCGGCATGCAATCCGCCGGTGCGGAACATACCAGCGCTAAATCGACGGATGCGGACGATGCGCGGGGTGAAGCCACGGGCAGTTAGCTTTTTCTCGAGGTCATCGGTAAAGGCATGCTGGTCGTACCCCAGACAGATGATATCAGGCCGTTCGGAGGCAATGACTGACAATTTATCGCCGCTGCCGCCGGGGATGACCCGGTGGGCGATGCCGAGTGCGCGCATGTTTTGTACCCGATCGGCTTGGGTGAAGAAAGGATTGTATCCTTTGACGCGCTTGACCGTCTCGTCACGGGCGATGACCACCGTCAAAAAATCCCCCAGACGCTTGGCCGATTGTAACAGTCGGTAGTGGCCGGGATGGAGGAGGTCAAATGTTCCGGTGACGAGTACTTTTTTCATAGGCAGTGGGGTGAGTATACCATGTCGCAATAACTTTTTGACAGTTGTTTGACGAGTAGTGTAAGATAACCCCTTCTCTCAAAAGAAAAACAATAATAGTTCGTAAACAATATAACCCCGATACGAAGGGAGTTTGGTATGTGTTCTATTGGCGGCGTCATTCCCATGAAAACCGTCGACCCCGATGAAGTGATGAAATTGGTCGCCATTCTTGGCGGTGATTTGCAGCACCGGGGGCACGAATGGCTGGGGTTTGCCCATTCCGACGGACGAATCCTCAGAGTCTACAAACAGGCAGGCCTGTTTGAATCCGCGTTCGGTAACCGGGAAGTGTATCAGAGCCTCCGGGCCGATACTCCGCAACTCATGTGTTTGCAGGGGCGCTTTTCTACCCAGGGCAGAAGCACCAAGCGCAATGCCCAGCCGCAGTTTTTGCGTCCGGGCAGAGGTACTATCGCGCTGGGGAGTAATGGTGATCATCGCCATTATGCCGAAGCGCGTCGTGAGCTGGAGGAGCAGGGCCTGGTCTTCGACAGTCAGAATGATGCGGAATTGCTGGTGCAGCATATCCTCTACCATGCTGACAATAATTTCGACCGGCTGGAGGATGGCATCCGCCATTTGATGCTCCATTCCAGCGCATCATTTTCTTCCTGGCTGGCAACTCGGGATACGGTTCACCTGTTCCGTGATCGGTTTGCCAATCGGCCGCTCTTCTACATGACGGTCGGCGACTATTTCGTCTTCGCCTCCGAGGACTGCGCTCTCAACGGCATCCTGACCTATCGGGCCGAAGAAGGACACCAGGACGGGACGGTGAGTATCAATCAGGTGTTGCCGGGCGAAATGCTGACGGTGCATCTGCACGATCCTCAGATCGTGCGACAGCAACTGGTCGAGCCGGAGGAACGGCGGGCCCTCTGCCTGTTTGAATATGTGTATTTCCAGCGTCCGGACAGCCGCTTCCGCGTGCCGACTGATGGCAACCCGCTGTGCTATAAAATCATGGTACAGTGGGACAATGGGAACTACTGGTTCGATTACCTCGAGGACCAGACCGAGGAGGTAAACAGTTTCCGTTACCGTCTGGGCAAACAGCTGGCCGCCGAACATCCGATGGGTGACGCGGATGCCGATTGCGTCATCTCCATTCCGGCCTCCGGGGATCTGGCCGCCGCCGGATTTGCCGATGAGAGCGGACTGGCTTACCGTATCGGCCTGGTGCGGAATCCGTATGTCAGCCGGACATTCATCAGTCCGGAACTGTCGAATCGGAAACATCTCGCCTCGATCAAATATCGGCCGATGCACGCGCTCTTCACCAAACGGCCGCGGATCGTGGTGGTGGACGACTCTATCGTCTATGGCACATCGATCCAACGGTTGGTGCGGACCCTGCGCGCCGCCGGGGCAAAGGAAATCCATGTGCGGATCAGCTGTCCGCCGGTGGTGGAACGGTGCCCCTACGGCATCGACATGGCAACCAAGGGTGATCTCATCGCCGCTACCATGGCGATCGAGAAGATCGAACGGGAACACCTGCGGGTTTCCAGTCTGCGCTACCTTTCGCTTGAGGGTTTGCTCAAAGTAGCGGGGAAAGACGCCCGGCATTTTTGCACCGGCTGCTGGAGCAAGGAACTTCGCATTTAGGAGGAATCGTCATATTATATTGACCGTAACCGGCTGCTACCACGCGTGGCAGCCGGATTTTTTTTACAGAAAAAAGCCCCCTATAGCATCCTCTTACCTTTCGGGCACGCGATCTCCGTTACGCATTCGGCAGGCATTCCTACACGGTTTTTCTGGAGGAGGATATGATAGGGGGCTGACCGCAAAGGGCCGAGAAGACTCGCACGCACCGGATGCGTGGGCGGGCAGCATGGCTGTGGAGAGCCAATGAACTGAGTTTAGTGTACCATGTGTGCGCCACCGGGCAATATTTAAATTTAATGTATGGAACAATGCTCATCATTTCTTCCGGCGTCTCTTGGGTTGCTGGCTATTCTCGATTTCAGTAATCCAGTCTCTCAATCGAGCCGCCTCTTCAAATTCGAGATTTTGGGCTGCCAATTCCATTTTTGATTGCATGTCCGCTAACAGGTGCGGAATCTCCTCCGGTGGTATTTGGTCTGCGGAGTGGGCTGTATCGGCTGCCGCCTTTGTTTTTGCGCCGGCTAGTCGTGTTTCTTTGATCGCTTTGGTGATTGATTGGGGGGTGATGCCGTGTTTGGTGTTGTATGATTCCTGAATAGTGCGCCGGCGAACGGTTTCGTCTATGGCCCGTCGCATCGATTGGGTGACCGCATCCGCGTACATGATGATATGGCCCTCGACATGGCGAGCGGCTCGGCCCATGGTTTGGATCAGCGCGGTATCTGAGCGGAGGTAGCCTTCTTTATCAGCATCCAGAATTGCAATCAAAGAAACCTCGGGCAAATCCAGCCCCTCCCGTAGCAGATTGATGCCGATGAGTACGTCGTACTTTCCGGTCCGTAAATCACGGAGTATTTCCAGTCGCTCCATGGTATCTACCTCCGAGTGCAGGTACTGGACTTTGATATCCAGATCGGCCAGGTAGTCGGTGAGATCTTCGGCCATACGCTTCGTCAGCGTGGTGACGAGCACTCGCTGTTTTTTATTTACCCGCACCCGAATCTCCTCGAGCAGATTATCGATTTGGTGTTCGGTCGCCCGGATTTCCACAGTCGGGTCAAGGAGTCCCGTCGGGCGGATTAATTGTTCTACGGTCTGCGTCGACAGTTCTTGTTCGTATTCCCCCGGGGTAGCCGATACGTAGATGGCTCGGTTTATTTTTGTACTGAATTCCTCATACTGAAGGGGGCGATTATCCATAGCCGCGGGGAGGCGGAAACCGTACCTGACCAGCGTTTCTTTGCGCGAGCGGTCGCCGAAATACATGCCGCGGATTTGGGGGATCGTCATATGTGATTCATCGATAAAGAGGAGGAAATCCTTGGGGAAAAAATCAATCAGGGTAGATGGTGGCTGTCCGGCGGTACGCTGGTCAAAGTACCTCGAATAGTTTTCGATGCCATTGCAATATCCTACTTCCCGGATCATATCGAGGTCATAGCGGGTGCGCTCCTCCAGCCGTTGCGCTTCCACATACTTATTTGCTTTTTTGAATGCCGCCACCTGCATGTCCATGTCATGCTCAATCTCCGCCAGCGCCTGTTTGACTATTTCATCCGGCGCCAGGTAGTGTTTGGCCGGGTAGATGTCCACCTCGGTGTGTTCTCTGACCACTGCCCGGGTGAGTGAATCGATTTCCACGATTTTTTCCACACTGTCCCCCCAAAACCTGATTTGGTAGTAGTTATTTTCGGATGATGAGGGGAATACCTCAACCACGTCGCCCTGTACTCGAAATCGATTGCGCCACAAATCAGTCTGGTTGCGCTGGTATTGGATATTGACCAGGGCAAAAAGGACGAGATCGCGTTTGATGTGCTGGCCTTGCCGGAGGTTCAGCACATCTTTTTTGTATTCAGTGGGTGACCCCAGACCGTAAATACAGGAAACGGAAGCAACGATGATGACGTCGTCCCGGGAAAGCAGCGCGGCGGTGGAGGCGTGGCGCAGACGGTCGATTTCTTCATTCATCTGCGTTTCTTTTTCGATGTAGGTGTCACTTCTGGGGATATAGGCTTCAGGCTGGTAGTAGTCGTAGTAGGAGACGAAGTAGTGGACTGAATTTTCTGGGAAGAAGTCCTCAAACTCAGAAGCAAGTTGGGCAGCCAGCGTTTTATTGTGGGAAATAATCAGCGTTGGTTTCTGCACCCGCTGGATGACATTGGCCATGGTAAATGTTTTCCCGGAACCGGTGACCCCAAGGAGTGTCTGATGTTTGTGCTGCGCTAAACCACCCACCAGTTTTTTGATAGCCATGGGCTGATCTCCGGTAGGCTTGAACGGGGAGCGGAGTTTAAATGGCATGGCCGCGGCCGGTGATACGGATCAGACGCGCGAGTCGTTGAGCATGTTCTGCGTGTAGGTGGTGGGGCTGGAATCGCCAGCGCCAGTTGCCCCGTTTAGTGCCGGGTTTATTCATCCGCGCTTCTGACCCGAGATTGAGGATATCCTGGAGCGGAACTATGAATAGCTGGGCGCGGGTGGCCATACCGTAGGCGATCAGTTTTTGCGCAAACGTGTGTTCGTCTGCTCGGAGCCGTTCGCCGGCCAGCCAGCGTTCGTCAGAGGTGCTGGATGTGGTGAACCATCCGCGGCTGGTGTCATTATCGTGCGTGCCGGTGTAGGCGACGATCGGCCCACGGAAGTTTTTTGGCATGTGGGTATTGTCGGGGAATCCGCTAAAGCTGAATTGCAGCACGCGCATGCTGGGAAGGCCAAATTTTTTACGGAGCGTAGCGACTGTTGGGGTGATGGTTCCCAGATCTTCCGCGACGATGCTCAGTCCCGATACCCGTCGTCGCACCTCGGTCAGCAGCTTATGTCCGGGCACCGGCTCCCAGGAACCTCGGCGCGCAGTTCGTGCGCCGAAGGGAATGTGCCATACGGTATCGAATCCGCGGAAGTGGTCGACACGAGTCAGGTCATATAGCCTCGAAGCCCGACGAAAACGGCTTATCCACCAGTGAAAGTGATTTTTTTGCATCACCTGCCAGTTATAGTGCGGATTGTCCCAGATTTGTCCCCGCCGGCCAAAATAGTCAGGTGGCACTCCGGCGATTGTGATTGGCAAATGTTTTTTATTGAGCAGGAATTGGTTTTGATGTGCCCAGACATCCACGCTGTCATGGGTGACGAAGAAAGGGATATCGCCAAATATACTGACACCTTGGCGGTGAGCATACCCCTTGAGGCGGAGCCACTGTGATTGAGTCACCCATTGCTCGAATTCAAAAAAAGCGATTTCTCGGGCATGCCGTGCACGCCAGTGGCGGAGTTCCGCCGATCGGTGTTCGGCGAGCGCGCGTGGCCAGCGGAACCAAGGCATATCATGATAGCGCTGTTTGATAGCCATGAATGTGGCGTACTCGGTGAGCCAGTATGATTCTCGCCGGATAAACTGTCGTACTGCGCGATGGTGTGCCGGGGATCCGTTTTTTTGGAAATGGGAAAAGGCGTCTTTCAGTACTGTCCGCCGCTGATGGTAGGCGGTGGCATAGCTTACGTTATCCGTCGGCCGGGACCGGGGCAGGGCGGTTGCGGGCAGTAGACCGTCGTGAACCAGCTGGTCAGGGCTGACGCAGAGCCAGGTCAGAGCATGGGCCGAAACCGAGGCATAGGGCGAGCCGGTCATATCCGGAATGGTCAGTGGCAGGACTGCCCAGACATGCACCCGTGCCTGTGCTAAAAAATCAACAAACGCAAAAGCGGTCGGTCCAAAATCACCGATGGCGTATCTGCTGGGAAGCGAGGTAGGGTGGAGTAAAATACCGGCAGAACGTTTCATATCAGCCATTGTACCATGAAGACCCCGCGCTCACCACGGGGGTTGTTCTGTGCAGCAGTCTGTGGTATTGGATCATATTGAGGGAATCGGGGAGATTTTTTTAGTGAATCATGCCGTGTCAATCCGCAAGGGTCTTGACACATTGGTGGTGAGTACTATTATAGATAGCAAACATAACTGCGCCGTCGACCGCAGTATGGTTGATTCGAATAATTAAGCATCAAAACAATATAAAAAATAGGAGTCTAGTATATGACACCCGCAGAACTCGCACATCTTATTCTCCAGTTGGCAGTTCTTCTCCTCGTTGCTAAGCTATTTGGCATTATTTTTAAGAAAATGAAACAGTCCGAGGTACTCGGCGAACTGATCGGCGGCATGGCCATCGGTCCATTTGCGCTCGGTGGTGTAGATTTGCCGTTCATCGGCGCGCTGTTTGGGCATGCGTCCGAGCATGGATCGGGTCTGGCCATCTCGCCTGAATTGTATTTCTTCGGCCAAATCGGCGCGGTACTGCTGCTTTTTCTGGTTGGTCTGGAAACCGACGCAAAGATGTTCATGAAATACGGACTGAAATCGCTGGGCATCGCGATCGGCGGCGTGGTCGTACCGTTCTTTCTCGGCGCCTGGGGAACCATGGCGTTTGGTTTTGCCGACAGTATTTTTGACGGTCCGGCGCTCTTTATGGGAGCCATCATGACCGCCACGTCCGTCGGCATTACCGCCCGCGTCTTGTCCGATATGTATAAATTGGATACCCGCGAGGGTGTTTCGATTTTAGCCGCTGCGGTGATCGATGATATCCTAGGCATTCTCGTGCTGGCCGTCGTGCTGTCACTGGCTGGCCAGGACGGTGGTGAAGGTGTGTCGCTATCCGAGCTGGGCATGATTGGCCTGAAAGCCGTCGGTTTCATCGGGGTAGTATCGGTTATAGGCATCATGTTTGGCAAGAAATTGTCACATTATTTGCTCAAACTGGATGGTAAGACCTATGCGGCAATTGCGGCGGCAATTTGTTTTCTCATCGCTGCCATTGCTGAAATGTTTGGCTTGGCTACCATCATCGGTGCCTATCTGGCCGGTATCTTGCTGTCCGTCACCCCTTTGGGTAAAGAGCTTGAGGAGAAATTGGCCGGTGCCTCACACCTGGTCGTGCCGGTGTTTTTCGCGATCATGGGAACCTTGGTCGATTTCCGGGCCATGGCCAGCGCCATCGTATTTGGACTGGTCATCACCGCTTTTGCTATCATCGGTAAAGTGGTCGGCTGCGGCATTCCGGCATTTTTTTCCGGGTTCAATTTTATGGGCTCGTCGCGCATCGGCATCGGTATGTTGCCGCGTGGTGAAGTAGCCCTGATTGTGGCCGGCATCGGATTATCCGCTGGGCTGATATCAAATGAAGTATTTGGCGTGTCGATCATGATGACGGTGGTAACCACACTGCTCGCTCCGATTATTCTGGTGCCATTATTCAAAAACCCGGCATCCGGAGTGCGGGGAGAGGAAACAGTGATGGTGCCGCAATTGATCGAACCATATCGGACGTTACGTCAGTCGCCGCACATGGTGTCGGCATTGCGCGATTTTCTGGTGGAGGCTTTTCAGGCGAGAGGCTATGATGTGGAGCTTGACGATCGGGTGCGCGGCATTGCCAACCTGATTGGCAAGGATGATGACCAGAAAATTATCACGCTCAGGATGACGAAAGGAGAATTGTCATTCGACTGTTCCACGCCGAGTACTGCCGACGTGGATGCGGCTATCACCGATGGTTTGGCGCATTTCCAGGAGGCGATCGCTGGTTTACAGACTGTGTAATCAGCTGGCAATATATGCTCTGGCCGCTATATGTCATCGTGACAGATAGCGGCTTTTTTTGCCGGGCGTAATCTGGTACTATGTATCTATCCTATGATTGCAATGCTCACTGGCGTGGTCCAGGAAAAAACTGAAAAATCAATAACCGTGGTCTCCGGACAGGTCGGGTATGAAGTTTTTTGTACTCTTCCCGTGCTGGAGCAGACGGCGCTGGACGCAACCGTGACACTGTTCACCTATCAGTACGTGCGGGAAGATTCGTTGGAGCTATACGGGTTTCGCAGCGCCGGAGAGCGAAATTTTTTCAAACAGCTGATCGGGGTTACCGGCGTCGGGCCAAAATCAGCCTTGACCGTCATGGCGCTTGCCTCTCTGGATGAATTGCAATCGGCTATCGTCCAGGGGGACGCCTCTCTCCTGACCAAAGTGTCGGGCATCGGCACCAAAACCGCAGAGCGCATCATCGTAGAGCTGAAGCGTAAACTGGCCACTTCTCATGACATTGTACTACAGCCGGGGGCTGACGGTGATGCGATCGATGCGCTGATGGGTTTGGGGTATTCGGCGAAGGAGGCGCGTGACGCGCTGCGAGCGATTCCATCGGAAATGGCGACAACCAGAACTCGGGTACAGGCCGCGCTCAAATTATTAGGGAAGCAGCAGTAATGGAAGTACGACCAATCGTCGACCAAAAGTTATTTGAATCGTTTGTGGCCAGTCAGCCGCACACGCCTTTTTTACAGTCCTGGCAATGGGGGGCGTTTCAGGAACGCTCTGGCTGGTCAGTTTCGCGGTATCGTATGGGTGATGGGAACCGGCTGGTGGCGGCCGTACAGGTACTGGAGCGTGCATTGCCTGGGGAACAGGGGTATTGGTATATACCGCGGGGGCCGGTAGTATCGGCATCGCTGGATCGGGACGCTGCATTGGCAGCGATGCGGGAGATGTTGACAGGGATACGCGCGTTGGCACGCCCCAAGGATGTGATGTTTATCAAAATCGAACCACCGTTGATCCGAGATGACGCACCGCTTCTGGCGCGGCAGGTGCTGGGAGGGTTGCGCCATGCGCCGGCCCGGTATGTCCAGCCGTCAGATACGATCCTGCTGCCTTTGGACAAAACAAGCCATCAAATTTCCGAGCAGTTGCATCAAAAAACACGCTATAATATCCATCTGGCGGAACGTAAGGGCGTGACCATCCGCCAAGGCGTCAGCGCAAACGATCTCATGGCGTTCTGCCGGTTGACGGCCACGACGGCTTCACGAGATGCATTTGTGGCGCATGACGCGGGGTACTACCAGACTATGTTTGAGCTGTATGGTTTTTCCGGGGCACTGCGGTTATTCCTGGCGGAGTATCATGGATCAATTATCGCCGCGAATATCGTGATGCACTACGGTGACACGGTGACGTATGTTCATGGCGCGTCGGCAAATGAATTTCGTAATGTGATGGCCCCTCATTTATTACAATGGAAACAGATAGAATATGCTCAATCGGTCGGGGCGCGCTGGTATGACTTTTGGGGGGTTGGTTCGGCCGCTGCCGGTACCCAGGAGCGCTGGGAAGGTATCACGCGCTTCAAACAAGGATTTGGCGGGGTACCCGTCGGCTACGCCGGCACCCGGGACTTGATACTCAAGCCAGGCTGGTATACACTATATAAATTCATCAGACGATTTCGTACATGAGGCTATGATATCGAAAGTAGTCATTTCAGCAGCCGGCCGTGGTACCCGGATGAAACATCTGTCACAGGATCGCCCCAAGCACCTCATTGAGGTTGCCGGTAAGCCTTTTTTATACTACCTACTCGAACAAATTCGCGCTGCCGGATTAACCGATATTACCATCGTCAGTGGGTATTTTTCAGAACAGATCGAGCGGTTTGTGGCTACCCTTTCCTATCCCGTCCGAGTACTGGATCAATTCAAGATTCTCGGTGAAAAAGAATATGGCACAGCCTGTCCGATAAAAGTTGTGCGGGACATCATTGGGGCTGATCAATTCGTGGCGCTCGCCGGTGATAATTTTTATGAGGTTGCCGATATTCAGAAATTGATCCGCGATGATGCGTATACGTACGTTGGTGCGAAGACGACCGATCACCCTGAGACAAAAGGCGTTCTCGTCACCGATGCCGATGGCATACTGACGAGCATCGTTGAAAAACCAAAAAGCTTTATGGGCAATCTGGTGAATGGAAGCGCTTATAAATTTACCCAGGATATTTTTGAAATTATTGACCGCGTACAATTGTCATCCCGCGGCGAATATGAGATTACCGATGCCATCACGGCGCTTGCGCAGCAAAAAAAAGTGAAGGTCGTAAAAATTGATGGGTACTGGATAGATTTCGGCAATCCCGATGACATCGATCAGTTTGAGCGGTATTTGCAGACGCGTTAATAAATTCTGCACAAACTCGCGCCCTCATCGTTCAATGGATAGGACGCAAGATTCCGGATCTTGTAATAGAGGTTCGACTCCTCTTGAGGGCATGGGTTTGCACAGAATGGATACCGAGGTGAATGACGGCCCCGTCGTGTACGGGTGATCCGAGTAGTCATTCGTACAAACGTGCGCCTGCCTATCCACGATCGGGCATTTTTGCTATACTCCCACCTGCTATGAAAGTTTTGCTGGCCAGTCCGAGGGGTTTCTGCGCTGGCGTTGATCGGGCGATTGACGTCGTGGAATTAGCATTGCAGGTATATGGCACGCCGCTGTACGTCAAACATGCCATCGTACACAATACCCATGTGGTTCAGCGTTTAGAAGCTAAGGGGGTGACGTTTATCGAGTCGGTTGCGGAAATCCCCGAAGGTGGCCGGGTCGTATTCAGCGCCCATGGCAGCCCGCCGGCGGACTATGCTGAAGCGAAAGAACGGAAACTGGACGTGATTGATGCCACCTGTCCATTGGTAACGAAAGTGCATCTGGAAGTACAGCGGTATGCCCGAGAGGGGTATACCATCATCTTAGTTGGGCATCGTGGCCACGTGGAAATGCGCGGCACTATGGGTGAGGCACCTGAACGTACTCATGTGGTAGAGACAGTCGCAGATGTGGATGCGTTGCAATTACCAGCAGATCATCGGATTGCGGTGCTGACCCAGACCACGCTGTCCGTCGATGATACCCGGGCAACCCTCGAGGAAATCCGCAAGCGATTCCCTCAGGCGGTGTTGCCTCCGGCTTCAGACATCTGCTATGCGACCACGAATCGTCAGAAGGCGGTCACGGCGCTTGCCGCATCATGTGGCATGATATTGGTAATCGGATCAGCGACCAGCTCAAATACCAATCGATTGGTCGACGTGGCCCGGGCGCAAGGATGTCCGGCATACCGCATTGACCGGGCCGATGAGATTCAGGATACATGGTTGGACGGCATTGATACTGTTGGTGTCACTTCCGGGGCTTCGGCACCTGAGGATATTGTCCAGGAGGTAGTGCGCATGCTGCAGCGTCATGGCGCGACATCCGTAGAGACGCTGCAATCGGTTGACGAACGGGTATGGTTTGATTTACCAGCGGAGGTCAAGGCCGCTGCAGTCGCACGGGGCATCGACGCGCCTGTTATCGGGAAACACACCATCCGTTCACATGACGCCATGTCGCGGTAACATATTATTAGTCATATATTATGAATAAGAAGAAAAAGGTAGCGCAAAAGAAGCACCGGAAGAATGCGGGCAAACGCATTGCTTCGGCTCGATTCCGCTAAACGCATGTCAGTCATCGGGGAATTCTGTGCGTACGCATGGACCACGCTTATTCATGTATTCATGGCGCATCTATCACGCCGAATGCTTGGAGCGCTTGACGGGAAGATGAGCGCTACGTATACTGACGCTACCTTTTGACAATCAAATAGCTTATCACGAGTGGGAGTAGGGACCGAGCCCGGTGACTCCCCGGCAACCCGTCACGGGCGGGTGCTAATTCTCGGCTACCAATCGTGTAGGTAGATAAGTGTAGCAGTACTCACATCTCCTCCATATTTGGTCGGAGATATTTTTATTACATAAATGAAGGAACTTATGTCATCGTACAAACGGTTATTTACTTCTGAGTCGGTCACCGAGGGTCATCCGGATAAAGTGTGTGATCAGATCTCTGATGCGGTGTATGATGAAATGCTCCGTCAGGACCCCGAATCTCGCTCGGCGGTCGAGTGTTTTGCCACCACTGGATTGGTCATGGTAGGCGGCGAGGTTCGGACAACCGGATATGTCAATATTCAGGAAGTGGTTCGGCGAACTATTCGGCGGATCGGTTATGATAAATCGGAGTATGGCTTTTGTGCCGATGACGTGGGGGTATTGAGCACTATTCATGAGCAGTCGCCGGATATCGCGCAGGGAGTCGATGCGAGCGGTGATAAGGAGCAGGGTGCGGGTGACCAGGGGCTCATGTTTGGGTATGCCTGTGACGAGACCCCGGAGTACATGCCATTACCTATCGCCTTGGCACACCAACTGACCAAGCGGCTGGCCGATGTGCGGAAAGATCGGACGCTGCCGTACCTGCGGCCGGACGGTAAATCCCAGGTGACGGTGGAATATGCAAATGATCGGCCCCAGCGAGTCGATACGGTGGTCATCGCCGCCCAACATGCGGAAGCGGTGAGCACTTCCCAGCTTCGCAAAGAAATTACTGAGCTGGTGATACGGCCAGTGCTGGGGGATCTGTATTCGGATCAGATACGATTGCATATCAATGCCACCGGTCGGTTTGTGCTCGGCGGCCCCCCGGCCGACACCGGATTGACCGGGCGGAAGATCATCGTGGATACCTACGGCGGAGTGGGGGCTCACGGCGGTGGCGCATTTTCCGGCAAGGACGTCTCAAAAGTTGATCGGAGCGCTTCGTACGCTGCCCGGTACATCGCAAAAAATCTGGTGGCGGCCGGGATCGCCCGGCGGGTGGAGATTCAGCTTGCTTATGCTATTGGCGTGGCAGAGCCGGTGTCGATTATGGTCAATACGTTTGGCACAGGCACTCTGGAGAATGGCGATGTCATCCGCCTGGTCCAGGAGCACTTCCCGCTGAAACCAGCGGACATTATTAGCGTACTCAATCTCAAGCGGCCTATCTACGAGCAGACGGCTGCTTATGGTCATTTTGGCCGGGTCGACGTGTCGCTTCCTTGGGAACAGCTGGATCGTGTCGACGCGCTCAAGCGATAGCACGAGTGGCTGGCCGTTTTCCATGCAGGGAGGTTTGTTTTTTGTGGGTAAAAACAGTATACTAGTGATGGTATGGTGAAATATATTATTATCATAATCATCATCATCGCCGCGTTGGGCGCCGGGGTGTATTTTATGTTGGCCACCCGCTCGGGTACCGAAGATGATTCGGTGAATGGCGCGGAAGTTTTAAGTGGCGCGGCAGATGTCCAATTGAAAACGCAAGCCGATAGAGATTTGGCCGTTGCCAAAGCGTATGAGTTGTATCGCCAGGCGATTATTGATGATATTGATTTATCGGACGGTCCGTGCTTATCCAATCAGGCAATCGAAGACTGGGTGGTGGATGTGGCGCATGATCCGCGGCAAGACGTGGATAATGACCCGGCCAACCAGTGCAGCGGGTTTCGCAGCGGCGCGGCAAAACATTTCGTGGAACTGGATCCGCAGGGAAATTTGATACGGGCTGAATAATCCATGATTGATATTTTCGTCACGTATCCTACGAAAAAGCAGGCTCAAAAAATTTGCGGCATGCTTCTCAAGCAGCGCCAGGCCGCCTGCGTCAATTTTTTTCCGGTGGAATCCTGGTACTATTGGCAGGGAAGATTAAAAAAAAATCGGGAATACGCCAGTTTAATCAAGACTCACCGTCGACATTTTATCGCTATAACCCGATACATCAAACAGCACCACCCTGATGCAGTTCCCTGTATATTTGAGTTACCAGTGGGCAGGGTCTATCCGCCCTATCAACAGTGGTTATTGAAGCAAACCCGACTGCCATGAAACGATTGATCAGGAAATTCATTCCGAAATTTTTACTCCAGACATACCATTGGTGTCTGGCAAGCATGGGCGCTTGGTGGTACCGATATCCCTCGCGCCGTTTGATTGTTATTGGCGTGACCGGTACCAAAGGAAAATCGACCACCGTGACACTGATCAGTCGTATCTTGGAGCAGGCAGGAAATACCGTTGGCGTGGTGGCCACGACGCATTTCAAAATCGGTTCACGAGAATGGGTGAATCAGACGAAGCAGACGATGCCTGGCCGTTTTCGTTTGCAGCAATTGCTACGGGAAATGGTTTGGTGCGGCTGCCGCTATGTGGTAGTCGAGACGTCATCGGAGGGAATTGCGCAGTTCCGTCATGTCGGTATCGATTATGATCTGGCGGTATTTACCAATCTGTCGCCTGAACACATCGAATCGCACGGATCATTTGAACGATATCGTGATGCAAAGCTCAGGCTTTTTCAGCGGCTATCGACATTGCCGACCAAGGTCATCGCAGGTGAGCGAATTCCAAAAATGATTGTCGTCAATGCTGATGACCCTGAAGCCGATCGATTCCTCAGCGCGGATGCCGATCGCCGCTTTACCTATTCGTTGCGACCCGATCAGCCAGTGCCACAGCAGAGTGATATGCACGTGATAGCTGAACGAGTGGCAGCGTATGCTCACCATACCGAGTTTGTGCTCAATCATCAGTTGTTTCGCGTATGGCTATTGGGGACATTTAATGTGTACAATATACTTGCCGCGGCGTGTGTCGGCGCGGCCTGCGGCATTTCCTGGAATCAAATACGGGAGGCAGTGGAGCAGAATGTGCAGATTCCGGGACGGCTCGAGGAGATCAGTAATTTGCGTCGCATACGCATCTTCGTAGATTATGCTCATGAGCCAGCCTCGCTTGAGTCCGTGTACCGAGCGATGAAGCCGCTCCATGCCAAACACCTGATAGTGGTATTGGGTTCGCAGGGTGGTGGCCGGGATCGGGCAAAGCGTCCGGTGATGGGCACATTGGCCGGTACCTATGCCGATTATGTAATCGTTACCAATGAAGACCCGTATGATGAGGATCCGCAACATATCATTGACGATGTGATGGCTGGGGTAATCACGGCTGGAAAAATTCGAGACCAAAATTGCTGGGCGATTCCCGATCGCCGCGCGGCGCTGTCTGCCGCTCTCAAACTGGCTCAAGCGGGGGACGTCGTACTCGTAACCGGAAAGGGGAGCGAAACCGTGATGGCCGTGTCGGGCGGGAGACTCATACCCTGGGACGATAGACAAGCAATACGGGACATACTACACTAAATTTATATGGCTCTTAGTGAATTATACAATTTATCTCCCTATCGGCGGTATGTTTTCTGGCCATTGGCAATTTTTCCGTCATTGCTCGTCTTGATCGTCGGGGGGGCATTTTATTATCTTCTGTCACGCCAGCAATTTTCCGATACGCAGATTGAATTGAAAACGATCGCCACCCGCACGGCAAATTTTATTCCAGTCGAGGTACATGAGCGCCTGCGCACCCCGGACGACATGCGATCGGAGGATTATCGGGTATTGGAATTGTATCTCCAATCGGTCATGGCGGGGAACGATCAGATCGACGACATCTACACCCTGCGCCCGACGGAAATCGAGAATATCATGCTGTTTGTGGTTAGCGCAGCCGGTTCCGAGGATCGTAATGGTGACAATCTGATAGACGAGGGAGAGGAAAAGGCGCTCTTGGGTGAACCGTATGACATCTCAATCGCTCCGGCGATTTATGATGCGCTGACTGCACCGAGCGCTGATTCGGAGATCACGTATGATAAGTGGGGCTCGTTTTTGTCGGGATATGCACCATTACGAAATGATACAGGAGAGGCAGTGGGTATCCTGGGAGTTGATTATCGGGCGGAAACGATCAGTGCCACGCGTCATCGGCTGCTCTGGCGGATTGTCCTTGGAGTGGCTATCGTCATCCCTATTATTTTTGCCTTATCGTGGTTTCTCGCCCGGCGAGTAACCAAACCATTGAAAATACTTATTCATGGTTTGGATCGGATCCGTCACGGGGAGTACTCTTATGAGATTCCCGCTGAGGGAAAATCCGAAGAGCAGGTAGTGTCCCGCTTGCTGAATGCCGCCAAGGAAATACTCATGGCGGCTGGGGTGGCCCGACAGCAGTCCCAGCTGGAAAAAGGTCACTCAGATATTAGAAAAGATAAGACGCCCCCGACGCTCGGCGGGCAATAAACCAGAAAAAAGTTTGGTCAATTGCCGAATATCTTCAGGATCAGGCATCACTGTGGATAACCTGTGAGGATCAATATCAATTTTAAACCTCCGCTGATATATTTAGTGTTTGTTATTTTGCTAACCATAGCAATGATTTGACACTTTTTTTGTTTTTTGCTTAAAACTTGACACTACCCACACCATCTGTTACTATCGAAAATACATATCCTTACGGAGACGTCAAAACATTACATGACGTTAGGTCTCAAATCATAACAAATTAGCCAATTCTATAACCTCTTTCACACGTGAAAGGGTGGGGAGAGTCTATTTTTATGTCTACGTCTCATACGACTTTAGCGCCTGTGCGCATGCGGTTTACAAAAACTGCGGCAGTCACCGAATTGCCAAATCTGATCGAGGCCCAGCGTCATTCATACGAATGGTTTCTGCGCGAAGGACTAAAGGAACTGTTTGAAGAGGTTTCCCCGGTGAAGGATTTCATCGGACGTGATTTGGAATTATACTTCCTCGACTATTACCTCGATGAGCCGCGGTTTGATGAATGGAAGGCGAAAGAAAAAAATGTTACCTATGAAGCGCCATTGCGCGTCGAGACCAAACTGGTCAATAAAAAGACCGGTGAAATCAAGGAGCAGGAAGTATACCTGGGCGATTTCCCGCTCATGACCGATCGCGGCACTTTTATTATTAATGGTATTGAGCGCGTAGTAGTGAGCCAGCTGATCCGTTCGGCTGGTGTTTTTTTTACGTCTGAAATTATTCGCGGACGTCGGTACTATGGAGCGAAGATTATTCCGAATCGAGGCGCATGGCTGGAGCTCGAGACTGACGCGAACAATGTCATGTCCGTCAAAATCGATCGCAAGCGAAAAGTGCCCGTGACCTCCTTACTGCGCGCATTTGGTTTTGGTACGGATGAAGAGATACGTAATCTTTTCGCAGATGTTCAGCTGAACCAGGAAGTGGATTATATCGGCGCTACCCTGAACAAGGATATCGCCCGCAACGAAGCCGAAGGTTTACGGGAGGTGTATAAACGTATCCGGCCGGGTGATTTGGCAACTATCGATAACGCACGCGAGTTGATTTATAAAATGTTTTTTTCTTTTGATCGGTATGATTTTGGTCGGGTCGGCCGGTACAAATTAAATCAGCGTTTTGGATTTGATTTCCCGAATACAAAGGAGTACCGCGTGCTGCAAAAAGAGGACGTGATGGCCATCATCAAGGAAATCATCAATCTCAATAATTCCCAACGTGAACCCGATGATATCGACCACCTGGGCAATCGCCGGGTCCGCGCCATCGGTGAATTGGTGCAGAATAAATTTCGGATCGGTCTGGCGCGTATGGAGCGCATCGTCAAAGATCGGATGAGCACCATGGATATCAATACCCTGACGCCGAATCAGCTTATCAATGCGCGACCGATTATTGGGTCTATCAAAGAATTTTTCATGTCTTCGCAGCTATCCCAGTTTATGGATCAGACCAATCCTTTGGCTGAGCTGGAGCACAAACGACGCCTTTCCGCCATGGGCCCCGGCGGTTTGTCGCGTGAACGTGCTGGGTTTGATGTTCGCGATGTACACCGCACCCACTATGGACGGATTTGCCCGATTGCTACCCCGGAAGGACCAAACATTGGACTGGTGGGTCATTTGTCATGCTATGCACGGGTCAATGAATTTGGATTTATCGAAACGCCGTTCCGCAAGGTCGTGCATGACCCGGAAAATAAAGTAGCACTGATCGAGGGTGAGGCGCTGCGCGATGATGTATCGGATGCTACCGGCACGGTAATCGGCCATGCCGGCGAAACTATCACCAAAGCGCTGGCAGAAAAACTCGTGGCAACTGGTCAGCCGACAATCCCGGTTCGGCCGCACGTGACCAATGAGCTGGTATACCTCGATGCATTTGTCGAGGAGCGCAGTATCACCACGGCTGCGACAACCCCAATCACTGACGACGGGTACTTCATCAATGAAAAAGCCGAAGTCCGTCGCCGAGGTGAGCCGACCGTTGATTATGTGTATAAAATAGATTACATGGATGTGGCGCCCTATCAGATTATTAGCATTACCACCGCGCTGATTCCCTTTTTGGAGCATGACGACGCCGTGCGCGCTCTGATGGGTTCAAATATGCAGCGGCAAGCAGTGCCCTGTGTCATGCCTGATTCTCCGCTCGTCGGAACCGGGGTGGAGCACAAAGCGGCTACCGATTCCGGTCAGACAATCGTGGCGTCAGTAGCTGGCACGGTCGCCTTTGTGGACGGCGCATCGATCCAGATCAAAGATACCCAGGGTAAGCTCCACAACTATCGTTTACAAAAATTTGTCCGCTCCAATGCCTCGACCTGTATTAACCAGCGTCCGGTGGTGACAGTCGGTCAGCAGGTAAAACCAGGCGATGTACTGGCTGATGGACCGGCGACGGATCATGGTGAGCTGGCGCTCGGTCAAAACGCCCTGGTGGCATTTATGTCCTGGGAGGGCGGTAATTATGAGGATGCCATTTTACTGTCGGATCGGTTGATGCAGTCGGATAAATATACTTCTATCCACGTCGAGGATTATACCGTCGATGTGCGTGATACGAAACTGGGACCGGAAGTAGTGACGCGGGACATACCGAATATTGGTGAAGAAAAATTAAAAGACTTGGACGAAGAGGGTATCGTCAGGATCGGAGCGGAAGTGTCATCCGGTGACATCCTGGTTGGGAAAATTACGCCCAAGGGTGAAACAGAGCTATCGGCAGAGGAAAAATTGCTGCGGGCGATTTTCGGGGAAAAAGCAAAAGACGTCAAGGATAGTTCACTCTATCTCGAGCATGGTGAGCAAGGGAAAGTTGTCGATGTGAAGATTTTCTCCCGTGAACAAGGCGACAAATTAGCCTCGGGTATATTGAAATCAATTCAGGTTTCCGTGGCGCAGTTGCGTAAAATTCAGGTGGGCGACAAATTAGCCGGCCGTCATGGCAACAAAGGCGTCATCTCCCGCATCGTTCCGGCAGAGGACATGCCGCATCTGGCTGACGGCACCCCGGTCGATGTGGTGCTGAATCCGCTGGGTGTTGCCTCCCGTATGAATATTGGACAGATTCTCGAGACCCATCTCGGTATGGCTGCCAAGGCGCTCGGGTATAAAGTAGCCACCGCACCGCTCAATGGTACCGATGAGGAGACTATCCGTGAAGAACTGGAAAAAGCGGGATTCCCCCGTAATGGTAAGGTGACACTCTATGACGGTCGCACCGGTGATAAATTTGATCAAGATGTGACGGTGGGGTACATGTATATTTTGAAACTGAACCATATGGTGGAAGATAAAATTCACATGCGGTCGATCGGTCCGTACTCGCTGGTTACCCAGCAGCCACTGGGTGGTAAGGCGCAATTCGGCGGTCAGCGGTTTGGTGAAATGGAGGTGTGGGCACTGGAAGCCTATGGTGCCGCGTATACACTGCAGGAAATGCTGACCATCAAATCTGATGACGTGCCCGGTCGATCCAAAGCGTATGAGGCAATCATCAAAGGTGAGTCAATCCGCAAACTCAATATCCCCGAAACATTTAATGTGCTTATCCGTGAACTGAAAGGCTTGTGTCTGGACGTCGAATTGATCGGCGAAAAGACCGATGACGGCCGTGACGACGCTCCGCAGGCGTCCGTTCCACCAGTGACGGAAGCTGCTACTCCTGCTGCGGCAGATACGAAAGGCACTAACGAATAACCCCTATGATTGGAGAAGTAAGCCCGACTACCGTAGATTTCAACGCTATTCGACTCAAATTAGCCAGCCCGGACAATATTATGGGCTGGTCTCATGGTGAGGTGACCAAACCGGAGACCATTAATTATCGTACGCAAAAGCCCGAGAAAGATGGACTGTTTTGTGAAAAGATTTTTGGACCGACCAAGGATTGGGAGTGTTATTGTGGCAAGTACAAAAAAGTTCGGTATAAAGGTATTGTGTGTGATAAATGCGGCGTCGAAGTGACGCGCAGCATTGTCCGCCGCGAGCGCATGGGGCATATCGCTCTGGCCGCCCCAGTTTCGCATATTTGGTTTTTGCGCGGGGTACCATCAAAGATTGGTTTGATGCTGGATCTTTCCGTCCAGGAATTGGAAAAGGTAATTTATTTTGCCAACTTCATTATCACCAAAATTGACAATGAGCTCCGGGATCAGACATTGGAACAAATCAATGTCGAGTACCAGGCAAAGAAAAAGTCAATCGAGGCAGACGCCAGTCGAGTCAGTAATGACATCAAACAACGTCAGGCGCAGGAAGTGGCGAAAACACCAGATGAGGCGAAGCAAAAACTACTCCTGAAGGATATCGAAGAAGAACTGCAGGCAAATACGCAGCGCAAAGAGAAGAAATTAAATGACCTTGAAGAAGCGGTGGAGCTGGCCAAGAAAGAACTCAAGGCTCTTCGCCCGCTGCAGATTATTTCCGAGCAGCAGTATCGTGATCTGTCGCTGAAATATGGTCATGTCTTTGAGGCGGAAATCGGTGCCGAGGGCGTCCGCAATCTACTGAGTGAGATTGATTTGGATACCATGATTGTCGATCTCGAGAAAGAGATCGCTGATTTGCCCGACGCGAAAAAACGTCGTGCCATTCGCCGTTTGAAATTATTCAAGAGTTTTAAGATAAATAAATTCCGTCCGGAATGGATGATTTTGACCGTGGTTCCGGTGATTCCGCCTGACCTGCGGCCAATGGTACAGCTCGATGGTGGCAGATTTGCCGCGTCCGATTTAAATGATTTGTATCGCCGGGTTATCAATCGGAATAATCGTCTGAAGCGCCTGATTGCCCTCAATGCACCGGAAGTCATCCGGCGTAATGAAAAACGCATGTTGCAGGAAGCAGTTGATGCTTTGATCGACAATAATGCTCGCCATGGCAAAACCGTCACTGCATCGACCGGCCAAAAGCGCCAACTCAAGTCAATCGCTGACATCCTCAAAGGCAAGCAGGGTCGATTCCGTCAGAATTTGCTGGGCAAACGCGTTGATTATTCTGGGCGTTCGGTCATCGTAGTCGGTCCGCATCTGCGCATGGATCAGTGCGGCTTGCCAAAACGTATGGCGCTAGAACTTTTTAAACCCTTTATTATCAGTCAGCTGATCAAACGGGAGTATGTGCATAATGTCCGGAGCGCCAGCCGATTCATAGAATCGGGCCGTTCGGAGGTATGGGATATTCTGGAAGAGGTATCAAAGGATGCGCATGTATTATTGAATCGCGCTCCAACCCTTCACCGGCTCGGCATTCAGGCATTTCGTCCCGTGCTGATCGAGGGTAAAGCAATCCAGGTACATCCGCTCGTCTGCTCCGCGTTTAATGCTGATTTTGATGGCGACCAGATGGCGGTACATGTTCCGCTGACGGAAAATGCCAAGCGCGAAGCCGCTGAGATTATTGCTTCGGTCAATAACCTATTGAAACCATCCACCGGCCAGCCGATCGTCAGCCCGACCCAAGATATGGTTTTGGGCATGTACTACATCACGGTCATGCGGAAACATGATGATCGTCAGCCGCACTATTTCAGCTCGATTGACGAGGCGGTGATGGCCGAGGAGTTGGGGCATATTCATATCCAGGACGCTATCATGGTGCCCGTCAATGGTACCATCATCGAAACAACCACAGGACGTCTGGTGTTCAATCAACTTTTGCCCGCTGAACTTGGCTACATCAACGAGACCATGGACAAGAAAGCAATTTCCAAGATGATCAGCACTATCATCAATGCGCTTGGAAACGCGCGGACGACCGAAATACTTGATCGTCTGAAGACGGCCTCTTTTGATTTTCTTACTCGTTCCGGCATCAGTTGGGGCATGGATGATCTGGTGACGCCGCCACAGAAACGCGACATTCTTTCCCAAGCGGAGAAGCAGGTCGAGGAGGTGGAACATCATTTCGATCAGGGCTTATTGACCGATGATGAGCGTCACATGAAGGTGATTGAAATCTGGGCTGGCGCCAAGGATCAGATTCAGGAAGTGAGTCGCAAGGCGCTGGATCAAAATGGTCCTATTTTCAGCATGATTGAATCAGGCGCCCGTGGTTCCTGGGCACAGACGACCCAGATGATGGGCATGAAAGGTCTGGTGACCAACCCGGCTGGTGAAACCATCGAATTGCCGGTGAAGGGGAGTTTCAAAGAAGGATTTGATGTACTGGAATATTTCATCTCCACCCACGGTGCCCGTAAAGGGCTGTCGGATACGGCATTGCGTACTGCTAATGCCGGGTATCTCACCCGTCGGCTGGTTGACGTATGTCAGGACGTTATCGTCACAGAAAAGGATTGTGGTGATAAAGACGGGTTTGTGCTCAAAAGTGACGGGACCGAATTTGGCGATAGCATGGGCAAGCGGTTGCTGGGTCGGGTGGTATTGCAGGAAATTAAGGACACTAAAGGAAAAGTTATCGTAAAGAAAAATGAACTGGTCACCGAGGAGCACATACCGAAATTGGAAAAAATTGATTTACCTGAGGTGAAGATCCGTTCGGTCTTGAGCTGTAAATCAAGCTGGGGCATCTGCCAGAAGTGCTACGGGTATGACCTGGGATTCAATAAGCTTGTCGTCCTCGGTACCGCCGTCGGCATCATAGCCGCACAGAGTATTGGTGAGCCAGGAACTCAGTTGACGATGCGTACGTTCCACACCGGCGGTGTGGCAGGACAGGATATCACTCAGGGGCTTCCGCGGGTTGAAGAATTATTTGAGGCGCGGCCCATCCGCCGTCCAGCGGTGATTGCGAATGTGGCTGGCACTGTTTCCATCCGCGATGGTGATGACAAGCGCTCCAAGCGGATCATCATCACCCATCAGGCACTTGATGAGCAGCTGTATAAGATAAAGAATCTCAAAAAAGCCACGATTAAAGTCAAAGATGGGGCCAAAGTAAAAGCGCAGGATGTCCTCTATATTGATCACGAACAGGAAGTTCTCGCAAAATCATCAGGTACCGTCAAACTGGCCGATGAAGGGGTGGTGGTGATCAGTGAGAAGCAAAAAGAGCGTGAGTTTTTGGCCATGCCGGGCCAGATGGTTTGGGCCAAGGAAGGCGATTTAGTCAATGTCGGCGACCGTTTGACTGACGGAAGCGTGGATCTGCACCAGCTGTTCTATCTGAAAGGCCAGGAAGCCGTGCAGCGATATATCATCAAAGAAATTCAGTACATCTATTCGTCGCAAGGCCAGAAATTGAACGAGAAACACATCGAAATCGTCGTGCGTCAGATATTTTCTCGGCTCTATATCAAAAATCCAGGCGATACGAGTCTTTTATCCGGCGAGGTGATTGAGAAGAGTAAATTTCTCGAAGCAAATGCAGAATCAGCTGCGGAAAAAGGTGAGCCGGCGATTGGTGAGCCGCTATTGCTCGGTATTACCAAAGCATCGCTGTCCATCGAAAGTTTCCTATCGGCTGCATCGTTCCAGGAGACAGCTCGTGTATTGATTGATGCGGCGGTGTCCGGAAAAATCGATACGTTGCGCGGTTTGAAAGAAAACGTGATTATCGGTAAACTCATCCCGGCCGGTTCCGGTTTTGAATTCCGCCGTAATCAGCCGCCGGTACCAGACACGTCCGCGGAAGCAGCCAAGAAATAATCAAACCGATTTCAGGCCCAGCCCTCGATAGCAGAGGGCTGGGTTTTGTGTTGAATTATTGGACTAAAAGTGGTAAAATAGAGCAACCCTGACAGCATAACATGGGTGATGTTCATGGCCAAAAAACCAAATAAACCATACTTACAAAAGTTTAAAAAAGAAGCGCAGCGGGAGCGGCGAGAACAGCCGGACGACCAGGACGAACGTCAGCCGCGACTCAAACCCGAGACCAAGCACGGCATTTATATCGTACTTGTTTTTACGCTCGCCATCGTCATGTTTTTTAGTCTCTTCGGCTGGGCTGGTCAGTTTGGCGGCGCCATTCGCACTGCGTTAGTCTATCTCTTCGGCTGGGGTAAAATCGCGGTGCCGATCATTTTGGTCTATCTGGGGTATCTGATGATACGACCGCGGCAATACTCATTTCGGCTGTCCAACGGCGTTGGGTTGGCCCTGCTGGTGCTGAGCGGAACCGGTTTTTTGCATTTGATCGCCTTACCTCTGGATCAGGCGGCATCCGAGATTGGCAGCGGACGCGGTGGTGGGTATATCGGTTTTGTGTTGTCATACCCGCTGGAGAAATTGATGGGGCCCTGGGCAACCGGCGTTATCCTTTTTGCGGTTTTTGTCATTTCGTTGCTAGTTATGTTTGATGTCTCATTGAGCCGACTGTATGAACAGGGAAACTTTATCAAGCGGATCAGTGAACGGTTTCGTGAATTTTTTTATCGATTACGGGTGAATATGGATCAGACCCCGGACGGTGACGCGGCTGATGAGGATGCGGCAACCAGCCAGTCGGCTCCGCAAGCCCCTCCGTCATTTGCCGTCAGCGACGTGCCCACTGCCAATCCCGACGCTGCCGCTCAGCCCGCTTCGGCCGCTGATACCCAACCCCACCAGCAGATAGCGATGTTTCACCAGGAGAAGGCTCGACGCCGCACGATCGACATCCCCGTCGATTTACTGGAATCAAGCAATGAAAAGCCGACCAGCGGTGATATTGAGATGATCAAGAAGACTATCCATGATACGTTTCAGAATTTTGGCATTGAAGTGGAAATGGGCGAAACAAAAGTAGGTCCGACCGTCACGCAGTATACGCTGAAGCCGGATGAGGGCGTTAAATTATCCCAGATAACCACGCTGAACAATGACTTGGCATTGGCCCTGGCTGCTCATCCGATTCGTATCGAGGCGCCGATTCCCGGCAAGTCTTTGGTAGGCATCGAGGTACCGAATAAAGCAGTGGCGGTGGTAAAGCTGAAGGAGATTCTGATGAGCAAGGAATTCAAAAAACGCAAATCAAATTTGTCTATCGGTGTGGGGAAGGACGTGGCTGGCACGATGTGGGTGGAAGATATCGGGCCGATGCCTCATCTTTTGATCGCCGGCTCCACAGGGTCAGGCAAATCCGTCATGCTGAATGCTATTATCCTCAGCCTGCTGTACCAGAATTCACCAGACGAACTCAAACTTATTTTAGTGGATCCGAAGCGGGTCGAATTATCGGTGTATAATGGTATTCCGCATCTGATCACGCCGGTGGTCAATGAAGTGACGAAGACCATCAATGCGCTCAGATGGGTAGTCGCTGAAATGGATCGTCGGTATCAACTGTTATCCAAAACCGGCCATCGCAATATTCAGGCGTACAATCGCGATAATGGTAATATGATGCCCTATCTAGTGGTCGCTATCGATGAATTAGCCGACCTGATGTCGGTAGCAGCCAATGAAGTAGAGGCAGCCATCGTGCGACTGGCGCAGATGGCTCGTGCCGTGGGCATCCATTTGATTCTCGCCACTCAGCGCCCGTCAGTTGATATTATTACCGGTTTGATAAAGGCAAATATTACCACCCGAATCGCATTTGCCGTGGCATCGCAGATCGACTCCCGAACCATTCTGGATACCGCCGGGGCGGAGAAACTGCTCGGACGCGGGGACATGCTCTATACGTCCTCCCAGCTGTCTAAGCCCCGGCGATTACAGGGTGCGTTTGTCACCGATGAGGAAATCAGCCGTGTCGTCGCATTCCTGAAGAGTAAGGGCGAGCCGGAATATGAGGAGGCGGTGGTACAGAAAGTTGTCGATAAAACTTTGATAGGCAGCTTTGAGGATATGGGTGATGATGAATTAGTCAGTCAGGCCAGGGACATCGTGGTAAAAGCAGGCAAAGCGTCAGCATCGTTTCTCCAGCGGCGGTTACGCATTGGTTATGCCCGTGCCGCGCGAATTTTGGATATCCTCGAGGAGCAGGGCGTTATCGGACCCGGTGACGGTGCGAAACCCCGGGAAATTTTAGTGGCACATCAGAGTGAGGACACCCTGGAAGATATAAGCGATGCATCCGACGTACCGGATGAGGTTACTGAGGTCGAGGAGACTGATGACGAAGAAGAGCAGGTTGATGAATATGGTAATCGGGTATGACCCTATTTCAACGACGGGCGATCGAACGAACCAAAACGCTTGGTGAGCGCCTGCGCAAAATTCGTGAGGAGGCGGGTTTGACGATTTCCGATGTAGCGCAGGGTACCGGAATCCGAGCAGCATATCTCGAAGCCGTGGAACAGGGTAACTACGCGGCGATGCCCGGGAGTGTCTACATCGAAAATTATTTGAAACGATATGCCGAATTCCTCAAAGTCGATCCGGCATATGTGTTGGATTTGTATCGTCAACGTGAGCAGCGAGTCCTGGCGGCAACAGAGCGCAGCCGTTTTGTTCCGAAGCCACAGGAACTGCCCCGGGAAATCATCAGTCCGCGTTTAATTCGTCGGCTGCTGATAGGCGCTGTCGTGTGTGGGGCGCTCGCGTACCTCGGCATTACGGTGGTGAATGTTTTTTCACCACCCCCGCTGGTAGTGACAAATCCGAGTAATAATAGCACGGTCAGCGAGCCGACCATTGTCGTTTCCGGAACTACTCAGCCGGAAACCGTCGTCACCATAAATGGCCGGGAGGTATTTCTCGACTCGACAGGAACGTTTAGTGAGACGGTAACACTCACGGAAGGCATCAATGTCATTTCTGTCAGTTCCAAAAAAAAGCGTAGCAAACCGGTCGAGGTAGTTCGTACGGTTTTGCTTGAACTGGAACCGGAACAATAGTATACTCATAACACATTATTAACGGCTATACATATGTCCCCCAAAAGCGACCAACACGAGACCTCCCAGCGTGCCCGCGCCGCGCTCGAAGCCATCAATCAGATCAAAGAACGATTTGGTGAAGGATCAATCATGAAGCTCGGTGAAGCCCGTAAAATCGACATCGATGCGGTTCCCACCGGATGCGCCTCGCTCGATATTGCACTGGGTGTCGGGGGGGTGCCCCGTGGCCGTATCATCGAAATCTATGGACCGGAAGCATCCGGCAAAACGACCTTGGCGCAGCATATCGTGGCATCGGTTCAGCGCATGGGTGGCACCGCCGCGTTCGTGGATGCCGAGCATGCCCTGGATCCGCAGTACGCCCGCAAGATCGGTGTGAATGTCGATGAACTATTTATTTCTCAGCCGGATACGGGTGAACAGGCACTAGAAATCACCGAGACGCTGGTCCGGTCAAACGGCGTGGATGTGGTAGTCGTTGATTCAGTTGCCGCGCTCGTACCGAAGGCAGAAATTGAAGGCGAAATGGGAGATTCGCATATGGGTCTTCAGGCGCGATTGATGAGCCAGGCACTGCGAAAATTAGCGGGTATTGTCAGCAAGACTAAGACGGTGGTCATTTTCATCAACCAAACCCGTATGAAGATCGGGGTCTTCTTCGGGAATCCAGAAACCACCACCGGCGGTATGGCACTGAAGTTTTATGCCTCAGTTCGTGTCGAGGTGCGCCGGGCGGCCCAGATCAAAAAAGGGGAAGAATCTATTGGCAATCGCGTCAAAGTGAAGATTGTGAAGAACAAAGTAGCACCACCTTTTCGTACGACGGAATTCGACATCATGTACAACGAAGGCATCTCCATAGCCGGGGATTTACTCGATACGGGTATCAAATACAACGTACTCCAAAAAAGCGGGAACACCGTCGCGTATGGTGAGACCAAACTTGGTGTCGGCCGAGAGAATGCCCGCTTATTCCTGCGTCAGAATCCGAAGCTCATCGAGGAACTTCGGAAAAAGGTGATGGAAGCCGCCGCGGCTGCTGAGGCGGCAGAGGCTGCTCAGGAAAAGGTCTAGACTTCGAAGATTGTACCAAGATTAGCAATTTCTCGCCGGAGCACTTGCCTGGCCGGGGAATTGTGCTATGGTAGTATTACAAAAAAAGTTACACAAACATTCCCAAGGAGGTAGTGTCATGTTTTTTGAAGTCACGGTTGACTATTCGTTCTTTCAGCGAGTATGCGTGGTGATGTATCGTCGCGTACGACGGCTTCCCCATCGCTATGGGATCCGTTTCTGCGACGAGCTGCGTACGCTGGCCGACCAGCACAGTACTGCATCCGACAGTCCCTATCCGGAATGCTTTCCTGAGCCAGCGGGATTTGGCGAGTACCTGTATCCGCATGAGGTTTTTTTGAGCACGTGTGACCTGACCAAGCCGGGATTTTGGCGGGATCTGATGCACACGTTCAGGCATAAGCGCATCAAAGATGCGCAGGTCATCGCCTTTGCCGATGAGCTCTGCGGCCGGCTGGGTATCGCGCATTGATGGCGCAAACGTATCGACCGTCCGGACCCCGCCGTACCTTTTGGTGGGGTCTCTTTTTTTATGGTCAGCTTATGTGGTGCAGCAGTGGTTTGACCGACTCCCCGAGCCACCGCTGGGTGAGCTCAGTCATGTGCGGTGGGATATCGCTGAAGAAGTATTGGTGGTTCGAATTTTTTGGCAATGATTGCTCCAGCTCGGGGTGAGCGGCAAGGTATTGGTGCAGTGCGGCGACGGTCGGAACAGCGGGGTCAATCAAGAATACGCGCTTGCCGATTTTTTGCTGGATGACGTTACGTAAGATGGGGTAGTGGGTACAGCCCAAGATGAGCGTGTCGATTTGATGACGTTTGAGGGTGGCCAGATAGCGTCGGGCGGTAATCTTCGTAATCTGATCATTGATCCATCCCTCCTCAGCGAGTGGGACGAAAAGGGGGCAGGCTTTGCTGGTGACGGACATTTTTGGCCGGTGGCTCTGGATCGTTTTCTGGTAGATGTCGCTATTGATGGTGGTGCGGGTGCCGATGACGCCGATGCGGCCGGATTTGGAGTGGTTGGCCGCAGCTTCAGCAGCCGGGGTGATCACTTCAAAAAAGGGTATCTGGGGATAGGTGGCGCGTAAAGCATCAGTGGCTACGGCAGAGGCGGTATTGCAGGCAATGACAATGATTTGAGCACCTTGGGAAATCAAGAATTCAGTATTTTCCTTGGCGTATTGGATCACGGTGTCGGTGCTTTTGTTTCCATATGGGGTGCGGGCCGTGTCACCAAAATACACCAGCTGGTAGTCGGGTAATTGTTTGCGTAATTCTTTGATGACGGTCAGACCGCCGATGCCGGAATCAAAAATGCCGATCATAGAGAACGTATCAGGGGTAACGTTATCTGAGATAATCGTTGTACCACAATGTCCGCGGTCTGTAAATCCCGGCGGGTATTGTATGGCTGTTTCAGGCCGATGCAGCGCATGCGGGCCCGGTGGGCGGCCAGTACGCCGCTCAGTGAATCCTCGATCACCAGACAGTCGCGCGCCGGGAGGCGCAGCTGCCGGGCAGCGGTGAGAAAAATTTCGGGATTTGGTTTGCTGTGGTGGAAATCGTCCCCAGAAATTACCGACTGAAAATAAGACCGGAGGTTGACGCGTCGCAGTGCATACCTGATTACCGAACGAGGGGAAGACGAGGCCAATGCCAGCGGGTAGCGGGGATGCGTTTTATTGAGTAGCCCACGGATACCCGGGATAGGGCGTAATTTTTGTTTGAAGATATTGAGCAGCAGCGTGACCCGTTCCCGGATAAGCTCATTAGCCGGCTCTGCCAGATGGAAATATCGTTTCCACATCAATATCGCGTGCCGCTGGTTGCGTCCGCGAAAATGGAGATTGACATAGCGCTGGTAGGCGGCAGTGCGGGGGATAACGAGGCTCCGTTTGGCCATTTGTTGCCGTATCGCTTCTACCCAGAGGTGTTCGGAATCTATAACCACCCCATCCATGTCAAAAATAATGCCGCGGATCATGAGGTGATTGAGCGAATACAGCTGGTGACCTCTTCCTGTTTTTCCTGGAGTAACGCCGGGGTATCCGCTTCAACCGTTACTCGGAGCAATGGCTCGGTGTTTGACGGCCGTACATTAAACCACCACGTGTCATATTGGACTGTCAGGCCATCGAGTTCATCCTGGGTTCCGTCTTGGTATTGTTTTTTTACCTTACTGATGATATCCGGAATATTCTGTACCTCCAGGTTGATTTCGTCACCTTTGGCGTAGGGTATGAGCCCCTCGACGATTTCCGACAGTTTTTTATTGTGCTCGGAGATGAGCATCAATAGAATAACAAAGGCAATAAAACCGGAATCGGCGTAGAAGTTTTTTCGAAATGCGTAGTGTGCGGACAGCTCCCCACTCATGATACCGCCGTTTTCTCGCATAGTCCGTGCGAGATTGACAAAGCCCACCTTACTGCGCAATGGCCGCCCACCCCATTCGGTGATTCGTTCCGGTACCGCTTTGCTGCAGATAACATTGTAGGCAATACCCGCACCCGGTTCGTGCTCGAGAAAATACTTTGCCAGCACCAGTAGTGTGGCGTCAGCGCGAATAAATTCGCCTTTCTCCGTGATGAAAAAAAGTCGATCCGTATCCCCGTCGAGGATGACGCCAAAATCAGCTTGGTGCGCTACTACCGCTTGGGTGATACCCGCCTGTGATTCGGGGAGCAGTGGATTTGATGGGTGGGCTGGGAAATTGCCGTCCAATTCGAAATTCATGGGAATCAACGTACCGGGGAGGTGAGCAAACAACAAAGGCATTATTTTGCCCGCCATACCATTACCGGCGTCAACCACGATTTTGAAAGGTTTAATTTTATTAACATCGACAAATGATAAAACGTGTTTGATATACTCGGACATGATGTCGCGTTCAGTCATTGGGGCGGCTGATGTCTCTGTAAATTTTTTGTCCCGGATGAAATCATACAGTTCCTTGCCACGGATCCACTCCAATCCCTGGTCGTGTTTGACCACCATTTTGATGCCATTGTATTCCTTGGGATTGTGCGATGCGGTAATCATCAACCCCCCGTCATAGCCAAATGTTCCGACGGCAAAGTATACGGCGTCAATGGGTACGAGGCCGATATTTTCCACGACCACCCCCTGACTGCGGAGGCCATTTGTCAGCTGCTCAAAAATTTCCGGGGAGCCAATGCGCATGTCCCGCCCTACTACTACTTTTTTGGCGCCCGTCAGTTGGGCATATCCCTGCCCGACAGCGTATGCTGTTTCGAGATTCAGGTCAGTCGGATAAATGCCGCGGACGTCGTAGCTTTTGAATACTTTTGCACTAATGTTTGGCATGGGAGGGAGGGGTTATTGATGAATGATGGACGCTTCTCGTCCAGAGTGAACCTAAAAACCAGATTGTTACGCCCAGTGAGCATAACCAGCCGATGACTGGGATATTGACGATCAGTACCACCACGGTGGTGCCGAGCATCATGCGCCAGATGAGCGGGAAAGGTTTAGCTTCATTTTGGCGCAGGATGTAATTACCAATGATGATTCCGACGAATATTTTTGCCAGATAGAGTGCCAGAAAATACATTCCCAAGACGACAACCCCCAGCGGTATACCGATGAGCGTCAGCATGAGAATAACCACGGCTATGGGCACGACAATCAGGATGATCAGCCCCCACATGCACTGAAGCCCTGGCTTTTCCAGCATTTTTTTGGTTTGTTCCTCTGTCCAGGCACCTGCCACGCTGACCAGGATGGTACCCACCAGCAGCGTGCCGAACAGGCTGACCAATTTGAGAAATATCCAGGCGCGGGTGAAAAATGATTTATCGAAATTGATGTTTGCGTTGAGCTCCCGATGCACGGTTGCGCCGCGTATGACTGCGTCAGCGCTGATTTGCGCTGCCTTGGTTCCGCGGTAGGTCAGGTCGCCATCCAGTCGAGCTTTTTCTCCGAGTGCCACATGACCTTGTTCGCCGATCGTAACATCAGTATTGCCGCCAATCGGGGCGTTTACAGTGATGGAGTCGCCGGCCACATTTACATTTCCTCCGATCGGTCCATCGAATTTTATAGTCTGACCAGCGCCGATGAAGCTCCAACCGACCGAACTGTCGCTATTGAGCGCGATAGTCGCGCCGGCGACCGTCACATTTTTACCGATTGGGGCATTGATCTGGATGGTGGTAGCACCGGCCCGGAGATTGCCTTTTACCTCGCCATTGATTTCGATACGTGTCCCGCCACTGATTAGGTCGCCACCGATGGTGCCATTGATCGTGATGACCGTACCGAAGGCGTAGACGTCACCATTGACCGTGCCATCGATGGTGATGGAGTTACCGGCAGCGAAATAATTATCATCAATGATTTCGTCAGCTGCCAGGGTTACGCTCTCCTCGGCAGCCACGCCGAGCGCATGAGCACTCAGGGGAACTAAAAAAATTCCCAGCACGATGCCGCAGACGACTCGTAATATAGTGTGCATAGTGTGGTTGATAAAGCTATTATGGTATTGAGGATATCATAGATACCCTTGATTTTCAATGCTTTTGGCAGATAGTGACCAGATTATAGCCGCGGTACCACCGGGTGGGCACTCCTTGAGTCGTGTACTCTTGGTAGACGAGGGTACAGCCCTGGTCGGTGCACAAGCGTGCCATCTGCCGGCGGGAAAAGGGGTGGAGGTATCGCATGCCCTGCACCGTTCCTCGGGCATCTTTCCATGGCTTTTCGACATCCCCCCAATCGAGATCGCTTTGTCCGGTGAATTTTCGCCATGAATAGTGTGCCAGCAATTTCCACCACTGCGGGTGCCATAGGTTCCACTCTGTTATCAGCAGGTAACCACCGGGTTTGAGCACGCGGACCGCTTCTCGGATGGCCTTTGCTCGTAGTTCCCGTGATGGAATATGGTGGAGTGTAGCGATGCTGCAGACCACATCGAATTGCCCATCGGAAAATAGCAATTGCGTCGCTTCACTGACCAGGAAGGTAGCGGCAGGGTGTGCCTGCTTGGCAATATCAATCAGCGCCGCGCTGTTATCCACACCAGTATAGTTGATTTTTTTTTGCTCAAAAAAGCCAGCCAGGCGACCATTGCCACAGCCGATGTCTAGTATCTGATTGCCTGTTTTGACATATGGCTCAAATAGGGTAAACTCCCCCCACGGATGCGACCTCGTGCCAGAAAAGTGTCGGGCAATCCGGTTGTATACCCGCTTATTTTCCTCTACAATCCTTTGTGCAGTCTCTTGTTTCATATATATGAGTGTATCACAATCCTACATTACTGACCTGCGGAAAATTCGTCCAACAGACGAGGAGGCATTGCGCCAAGCAAAACGCGACTTAGCCACTCAGCATGACAGTGTCATACATTCCAATGCCCAGATATTGAAAGAATACCGCAGTCAGGTGCCGATCGCTGATCAGGATCCGACCTTGCTGAGGGTTTTGCGCAAGCGGGACGTGCGGACGTTATCGGGTATTGCGCCGGTGACTGTATTGACTAAGCCCTATCCCTGCCCCGGACGCTGTGCCTATTGTCCGACTGAAGCGCGGATGCCGAAGAGCTATATCGCCTCGGAACCGGCCGCCCAGCGCGCCCTCCAATTGCATTTTGACCCGTACCAGCAGATGAAGCTTCGTATTGAGGCATTTGAGGCCAACGGTCATAGTGCCGACAAAATTGAATTGATCGTATTGGGCGGCACGTGGTCTTATTATGATGAGAAATACCAAGAGGAATTTATCAAAGGGCTCTTTGACGGGGCCAACGGATTTATCGCTGACTCGTTAGCCATCGCACAGAAGCATAATGAGACTGCCCAGCATCGTATCATTGGTTTAACTTTGGAGACCCGCCCAGACTATGTCACCAAAGAAGAACTGTGGCGGATGCGGGAATTTGGTTGTACCCATGTGCAGATCGGCGTGCAAACGCTTGACCAACAAGTGCTCGATCTCATTAAGCGCGACGACAATGTGCAGAATATCGCTCGGGCGACAGCTATGCTGCGGGATTTTGGATTTAAAGTGACATATCACCTGATGCCGGGATTGCCGGGCGCCACACCCGAAGGTGATTATCAGGTATTTAAACAAGTGTTTACTGACCCACGTTTCCAGCCAGACATGCTGAAGATTTATCCCTGCGTGGTGGTGAAAAGCGCGCAGATTTATCAGTGGTATAAAGAAGGCAAATATAAACCATATGAAGGTAATCAATTGCTCGACCTGTTGGTTCGCATCAAGAAAGATTTAATTCCACCATATGTCCGCATCAATCGTTTGATACGGGATATTCCGGGTGATGATATTGTAGCGGGCAATTTGGTGACTAACTTGCGTCAGTTGATGCATGATCAGGGAGTGGTCTGTCAATGCATTCGGTGTCGGGAAGTACGCGATGCCGTACCCGAGAGCGAGGCTGAACTCGTTGACCGTATCTACCGCGCCGGCCAAGGCACGGAACATTTTCTCAGTTTTGAAAATAATGATCGCTCGAAACTCTATGCCTTTACTCGTTTGCGGTTGCCGGATCGGGACAATCGCATTACTGAGAAATTGGAAGTGATACGGTTTTTTGATAAGAAGAAGATTACCATGACCGGCAATGAACTGGCGTTTCCCACTGACACCGCGCTGATTCGCGAACTGCACACGTACGGGGAACTGATGCCGGTGGATTCCGGCCGGCAAGCGGTGCAGCACATCGGATTTGGCAAACGCTTGATGGCGCGCGCCGAAGAGCTGGCTCGCGAACATGGCTATAAAAAATTGGCCGTCATTTCGGGTATCGGCGTGCGGGGGTATTATGAGAAGTTGGGTTTTACGCTCCAGGATACATACATGGTGAAGGTGTTATAGTTTTTTTGATTGTCACTTTTCTTGGCCGCAAGAAAAGTAGCACAAAAGAACTCTCGCCATGTCACAGAAATTAACACAAACGGGTTCATCGTCACTTCGCGATGTAACTCGCTTTTCGTCTCGTCCGCCTTTGGCGTGACGGACTCATACGCTCGAACATGACATCGCGATTCGCCAGAGGCGGATCGTTCCTCTTCATCCCGTTTGTGTAACATTTCCGTTCGAATGGCGGTTTATTAGGAGTGTGAATATTTGATATAGAAAAAGCGCAATCTCGTGGATGAGACTGCGCTTTGGTGTCATGGAAAGTGCGAAAAGAACTAATCGTCGTCGTCGACTTCGCCGGTGCCGTCGCAGTTATAGCAATCGCCATTACCATCGGGGCAGCGGTTGCAGGTCGACGCGTCGGAATCGTCATCCCCGGGGATGGGGATATTCCGGGCCAGGTCACCGATGAATGAATGGCCGGTGCCATCACATTCCGGACAGCGTCCACTTCCTTCACAGACGGGACATTGAGCCATCGCTTCTCACCTCCTTGGATGTGTTTGTGTGTGACGATGCTCCTGTCCGTACCATATCGGATGTCAGCATCGTGGTTTGAAAACGGTTAGCAAGACGTCCCAAAGTCACCGATTAAATCACACATCTTGCACGCGACACATCCAGCCTTGTCAGTCGACACCAGATTATGCTCCCGCATGCAACGCGTGGCAAAATCCATGATTTGCATCAATGAGAACCAAGAACACCTGAAGGGGTAATTCCAGCCATTTCTGAAGGGGTACTCAGGAATATCCTCAAACCCTCGGCCGGCAAGCGGCGAAGGAATGACCCCGTGCTCCACCGTGACGGTGATACCCTGTTTCAATGAATAATCGGGTTCAGTGCCGACAATGAAGCAGCTGGTAACGCGACCACGTCCGAAGAGAGTTACGGCCCGGTCAAATGCGGCCAGATATGATTCACGGGGGCACAGCTGGTCTTTGCCCGGGATCATCCGACGCCGGATGTCCGGATCCCAGCATTCGAGATTCATCATCAGACTACTGGTACCCGCCTCTGCCAGCCGGTCAATCCAGTCAAGCTCAGCAGGCGGAGTGATTTCAATCGCAATCGGTAACCGAGGAAATCGCTTGGAAATCGCCGCAACAACCGGTACCATCAGTTCCATACCGCGGCCTGGAGCGAGAGTCATGCCGCCATTGAGCGTCAGGCCGTCATAATCGTCAGTCGGGATTTGTTCCAGTGCGGCTATGATCAGCTCCGGTTTTTTCATCGTCAACCGCGGATCACCGGTGGACACCGAATGGTTAATCACGCAGAATTTGCCTTGGTCGCCGCGACTGAAGTGCACGCACCCCTCGTACACGGCCCCGGCAATCTGACGATTGTGCGCGGTCAGTATCTGAGAGAGGAACAAGTCCTTGATGCGGCGCCTATACCATAACGGTGCGGGGAGCACTCGGGCGCCACTTAACACTTTGGTGCCGGCACAAATGTAGATTTTCTCATCATCAGTACCGTCTGCCACAGCGTGCAGTTCAGTCGGATGGGTATAGATTGGGACATTGACGAAAAGGCCGCAGTTCAGCTTTATTTTGCCGCCGGAACTGAGGCTACCCCGTCGCATCCGGAATGGATTTTGGCGAGCGAAATGCGAAGTGACCATGATATCACCACGCATTCCTTCGCACAGCAACATGGCTTTCAGCTCACGTCCATTTCTGGGTAACATGATTGTCGTTATCTCCTTTTGGACAAAAAGATGAGTTTAGTGTGGTTAGTGAATCATGCCGTAACCATTGCTGGCACACGGCGTGGACAGTGAATCGTTCGTGAATTTTTGGCTGGATACCTCCGTGAGTTTAGTGATGAGTTGGGTAATGACATCTTCAGGCAGCTGTAGCTCTTGGGCTATGGTCTGCACTGACATGAGTGTGCAGGTCATGAATGATTCCATGTTTTTCTCCTTGTATAAAATTGTGAAGGTGCGTGAGGTTTTTTTTGGTCTTTATTTTTTATATGAAAAAACCTCCTGTACTGAGGAGGCTCACCGATTCATAGGGTACTAATGAATCTACATCACAAAAGCCTCTTCAATACAGAAGAATTCTTTTGGTGATGAGATTGGTTGTTTGATCGATAATTCATAGGTATGTTAGTGTATTCGTTTGAGCATCAGTTGGTATCCACCTTCGCCATGATTGATCCAGTGCGCAACTCGTGTGATAGTTGCAGTGCTGACGCCGGTGTGCTGAGAAATAGTACGATAGGGGACGCCGGTGTGGATGAGCCGAGCTACTTCCCAGCGGTCGGAAAGGTCTTTGAGTTCCTCGAGGGTAGCGATGTCCCGGAAAAATCGTTTACATTCATCAATCGTTTTTAATCGGAGTATGGCGCGATACAGGTCATTGAGCGCGCGTGGGTCGATATGGGTTGATTTCATGAACGAAGTGTTTTAATGTATTAAAACACTATAACAGCGTATTGATAATGTCAAGTGAAGTTATCCACAGTCATTGAGATAAACGTAGCTTGTTTGTGGTGCGGCATATTTGACAGGGACGGAATATCCGATGTATTATGCAGTCATGCATCAGATAGTAAACAATTGTTGGCAAAAAATTAGTCGCCGCTAGCGAAGTAGGTTTTGTTTTCGAAAAAAAATCCTACTCCTGCACAGGGCGATTTTTTATTTGTTATGTATTGATATATATGAAATTTATCTTCAAAACTAAGGCAACTTTTTTCTGGCGTGATTGCAGGTGTATTCGTATTTTTTAAATCACTCAGTCATTATCAATCATTATGAATCCAATAATTCTATCGGCACGCGAGGTGCCGACGCACTACTACAATATCCTAGCGGACCTGCCGGTGCCTCCGCCTCCGCCCTTGCATCCTGGTACGAATAAGCCGCTGGATCCCGCGGCATTGCTCGGGCTATTCCCAAAAGCGCTCGTGGAACAAGAGACGAGCGTCGAGCGGATGATCGAAATTCCAGATGAGGTACGCACCTTGTATCAGCGGTATCGACCAACCCCGCTGTACCGCGCTGATCGTTTGGAGCGGGTACTGAATACGCCAGCACGTATTTTCTATAAGTACGAAGGTGCATCATTGACCGGCAGCCACAAATTAAATACCGCATTGGCCCAAGCGTATTATAATAAACAGGAAGGTATCACTACCCTCACGACGGAGACGGGTGCGGGACAGTGGGGTATGGCACTCTCCTTAGCTGCAAAACTATTCGGCATGGAGGCGCTCATCTACTATGTCCGGCTGCATTATCAGCAGAAACCGTATCGGGTGAGTTATATGCGAATGCTCGGCGCTGAGGTACTGGCTTCGCCGAGCCGACAGACCACGATTGGCCGGCAGTATCTCGCGAAAGACCCAAATCATCCCGGCAGCCTGGGCATCGCCATCAGTGAAGCGATGGAGGCAATCAAGAACGAACATACTAAGTATTCGCTGGGGAGCGTGCTTAATCACGTCTTGATGCATCAGACGGTGATCGGCCAAGAGGTGATGACACAAATGGGGAAAGTCGATGCGTACCCAGATGTCATTTTTGGTTGTTTTGGAGGAGGTAGTAATCTAGCCGGAATAAGTTTGCCCTATATTGGTTCAGGAATCACCAGGAAAAAATCAATCCGGGTAGTGGCAGTAGAACCGGAAACCTGCCCCAGCCTGACAAAAGGTGAGTATCGCTATGACTTCGGTGATACAGCGGAGATGACGCCACTACTGAAGATGTACACCCTTGGCGCAGACTTCATTCCGCCACGGATCCAGGCGGGTGGGCTTCGGTATCACGGCGCCGCGCCATTGATCAGCCATTTAGTGGATCAGGGGTACATCGAACGCCGCGCGGTTGAGCAAACCGCAGTGATGCAGGCGGCTCAAATGTTTGTGCAAACGGAAGGGATATTGCCAGCGCCTGAGTCAGCCCACGCCATCAAAGCAGCTATTGATGAGGCGATTGTCTGCCGGGAATCAGGGGAGGCGAGAACTATCCTGGTTAATATCAGCGGCCATGGATTTCTTGACTTGGGTGGGTATCAGGAATTTCTTGACGGACGGCTGGAAGTAGCCTAATGCAATGCCATTGAGCGCTCATGCCGACAGAGGTATGGGCGCTTATGGTTATCATTTTTATACCAAGGTATGCCAATTGCGCTCGTACTCGCGGAAGCGTCTGTCGAATTCTTCTCGCGGAGTCAGGGGGATGTTCAGCGCGTGCATTTTTTGGGAAAGTAGCTCAAGCGCAGCAGTGCGTTCTTTTGGGCTGCACATTTTTTCCAGCTCAATAATTTTTCCGTACCCTTTCGTATCATCGAGCGAAACGCTGATGCCGTCCCAGTCGAATTGGTAGCGGTGCCGCAGCCATTTGATTTTGACGCGGTGTCCGAGGGTCAGGAATATTTTCAATACCTTGTCGAAATCCAGCGGATCGAATTGCACCTCGGTTTCCTCGCGAGCCTCATCATGGATCTGACCTGACTTCATCCATAGTTTTGCTTTGAATGTTCCACGTTGCAATCGCACATCTTCGTCATTGTGCAGATAGATGGTTTCCTGCTCGTCCTCCAGTACCAGCTCGGCATACTTCGTAAAGAAGTCGCGCAAGCGCTGGTATTGCTCGTCGTCGATGAAACTGCGGATTTCGACCTCGATATTCTTTGGCATACACCATTAGCATTTCACGTCGAGCAGCATCTGTAAAGTCCTTGCATTTTTTCGGTGACTGCGATAGCGTAAACTATCAATAGAATATTGTTCTTTTCTACCTTTGGCGTTTGGAGGCATGTATGCGGTTCATATGGTATATGGCATGGCGCGTCAGTATCATCGTATTGAGCTGCGCCGGTATTGGTGTAGGTATCGCATGGTATTGCACTGTACCGGCATGGGTACAAGCGGCAGCTGGTTTGGTCGGGATGATTGCCGGATCCTTGCTCGGATATGGTTTATGGAACTGGTTGGTCGACCGGTATTGTCGGACGCTTTACCCGACATCATCAGATAGGGTATACTAAAAAAGTTCCGTGAGTTTCGACGGAGCAGCAGTACATTAACCGACGCGTTTTTTTCGAAAGGTAGGGTTACCCTATTGAAACGCATTAACATCACGCTGGAGCACAGCGCCTAAGAAGCCAACCGAAATCTGCTTTGGTTGAATGGGTGGTGCGCCAGACAGCACAAAGTACAGGCAATTTGGGAGGCGGCCCCACGCTCCAGCATTTCTTGCCGCACGGCACCAGTAGCTCATATCCGGGACGGATTCATTCGTCCCGGATTTTTATGAGTTTGTGGGAATCTGGGCTTACCGCACAGTAGCCGCTTCATTGCGTTCTGCCGCGGATGTATTATACTATCAGTCATAAATAATTAAACATTTCAAAAAACGCCAATGGCCAACGGAAATGGTAATGGATATCGTCTCGAACAGTATCTCACACGCGAGGAATTCGAGAAAATCAAGGAGTTTACCGCTGACAAACTCACTCCACTCCTCGTCATATCACTGAAGAAAGTCGCCCAACAGTATGATGAGCTGAAAACGAACTTTCCCGCAGCCACCGTGTACTATGCCATTAAGGCGTGCCCTCTGGATGAGGTCATTAGCCTGCTGCACCAGCGGGGAGCATGTTTTGATTTGGCTTCGGTCAATGAGATCGACCAGGTGCTCCGATTGGGCGTCTCCCCTGAGCGCATCAGTTTTGGTAATACCATCAAAAAAGAACGTGATATCAAATACGCATATGACCGGGGGGTTCGGTTGTTTGCCACTGATTCGTCGTCTGACCTAGAAAAATTAGCGCGACAGGCGCCGGGGAGCAGGATTTTCATGCGTATTCTCTCCGAGGGGGGGCAGGCAGATTGGCCGCTTTCGAAGAAGTTTGGCGCTCACCCTGATCTCGTCTTCCGCCTGGCGTTACGCGCCAAACAGCTGGGACTCGTTCCCTACGGCGTGTCGTTTCATGTCGGCTCACAGCAACGCGACATTGGGCAGTGGGATACGGCCATCGCCCAGACGAAGTATTTATTTGATTCATTGCATGAGCAGGGCGTGGAGCTACACATGATCAACCTCGGGGGCGGATTACCCGCGCACTACCTGCAACCGACCCAACCCCTAGCCACGTATGCCAAGGAAATCGCTCGTTTTCTCCACGAGGATTTTGGCGATCATATGCCGGAAATTTTTATCGAACCCGGGCGGAGCATCACTGCCGATGCTGGGGTACTGGTCAGCGAAATCGTCATGATTTCCAAGAAGTCAGCCACGGCGGACGTCGACTGGGTGTATCTCGATACGGGTAAATTTAACGGGCTCATCGAAACTATCGACGAATCAATGAAGTATCCGATTTTTACCGCTGACCCCGAAGCCCAGTGTTCCCGACAGGTTATCCTGGCCGGACCGTCCTGCGATTCCATGGACACGCTGTACGAAAAATTCAAATACAAATTACCGGCGGATATCAAAGAGGGGGACCGCGTCTATCTGCTGTCCACTGGCGCGTATACTTCCTCGTACTGCTCCGTTAATTTCAATGGGTTTTCCCCGATGAAGACGTACGTGATGGAGTAGCCGGTGTGCGGGCAGCAACTCATTTGACACTGGCATTCAATGCGGTAGCATAAGGGGTGTATGAACATCATCATCGCCGCTGGGCCGGTTATCATAGAGGATGATCGGGTGCTCGTGAACAAACACGGGGACACGACGTTTTGGAAATTCCCCGGTGGTCGGATGGAGACATTTGACCAGCTGGATTTGCAGAAGTGTGCCGCACGGGAAGTCAAAGAGGAAATGGGGATTGATATTGAGATTATCCGGCCATTGAGCACCATGATGACCAGGAAAGACAACGAGACGGTGGTGGTATTGGTGCATTATTTGGCAAAGCGAATTGGTGAGGTACGGCCCGGACCAGACATCCGGGAGTGGACATGGCTTGACATCCACCATCTACCGAACGACGTGGCGCCGAATGTGAAACAGATTGTGGGGGAGCATTTACGTAATTAATTGCTACGTTTCTTGGCAGCAAGAAAAGTAACTCAAAAGAGCTGCCGGGGAATACCTGCCCGCATAACGGTGTTCGGGCGGGCTATGCGCTTGCTCTTTGGATTTGTAGTGTGTGGTAGGAGGGGTTTAGAGGATCTCCCGGACCCCACGTTCTAATACACGTGAGGTGACAAGGTTGGTGTATAAAAAAAGCCGCGGGCGGGATGCTCGCGGCTGTGAGTGAGATGGTGACGGAAACGTCGTCAGGCCGGAATTTTGAGTACCATCGGCAGACGACTGAGGGACCTCACGCCCCGCTTGGTCATGACGACGGTGTTTTCCAGCCGGAGGCCGGTGAAGCCCTCGATATACACCCCAGGCTCGATTGAGAAAACCATACCCGGTTCGAGAAGGTTGATGCCAGGAGCGGCAGGGGTGACGTGCGGTTTTTCATGTACATCCAGGCCGACTCCATGGCCGGTAGAATGGATGAAATAATCCCCGTATCCTTCCTGCTTCAGGTAGTTACGGGCGATGGCGTCCACCTCTTGGCCCGACATGCCGGGACGGGCGCCAGTCTGGGCCGCCGCCTGAGCACCGCGCACCGCATCAAACATTTTCTGTTTTTTGGGGTTCAGTTCCCCGATGACAATCATCCGGGTCGTATCCGAGTGGTATCCCCGGTAGGTACATCCGAAATCGATGGTTACCAGGTCGCCGCGACGTATCTTCCGGTTACCGGGAGTGGCATGGGCGCAGGCGCCGTTTACGCCGCTTGCCACGATGGTGGCGAAGGACAGCTCGTCCTCGCCGGACAGCCGACGCAGCTCGATGTTGAGCCATTCGGCGATCTTTTTTTCGGAGATGCCCACCGTGATCCTTCGCGAGACCACCAGCAAGGCTTCGTCGGCAAGCCGGTGCGCCTTTTGCAGCAGACGGATTTCTGCCGGGGTCTTGATACTGCGGACGAGCTGCATCAGATCCGGGATCGGCATGACGCGTACCTTTCCACGCCACGCTTTTTTCCGAGCTCCGGTGCGCAGCTGGTCGACAAAGCCGAAGGTCATACTGGCGCTGTCGCGTTCAAAGCCGATGACGACCGTTCGGGCGCCACGCGCACCACGGGTTGCCGCGGTGAAGATAGCACCCGGGACATCGAGCCGGTTCCAGATGACGATGGCGACTGGCTGGCCCGCCAATTCCTGCTTCACGCCCAGGTACCGAGCGTCGGTGAATAGCGTCACCCGATCGCCGCGGACGAGGACGACGGCATCTCCCACCGAGTGGAAGGCGCAGCCGGTCAGGTAGCGGATGCTGGCCAGGTCGCGGATGACCAGACAGTCAGCACCGGATTGGCGCACGATGTGCATAATGCGCTTGACGGTTTGCTTCAAGTTAATGTTCATTTATTCCTCCAAAATAAAAGGGTGAGAAAGTTTGTATTCGTTTTTGTGGCTACACCTTAGCAGGGGGGCATGTATGTGTCAATGTTGGATGGGCTGTCACTCTGAGCGTAGCCCGCTTCGCCAAGCGAAGCGAGGCGAGCCGAGGAATCTCGGTTCTATCGTGGTCGCAATTAATAATGAGATACTTTGACTTCAGTCGCCGGGGGGGGGGGACTTTCGCTCAGCATGACAAGGCGGGCGAGATGACAATTCCCTGATAATCCCGTACAATAATGGTATGAATCTGCAAAATACGGATAAAAAAATATTCGATTCAATTCATGACGAATTAGAGCGACAGCGCAATGGACTGGAGATGATTCCGTCGGAAAATTTTACGTCCCCAGCGGTGCTGGAGGCGCTGGGAAGCGTATTGACCAATAAATATTCCGAAGGCTATCCAGGTAAACGGTACTACGGTGGCAATGAATACATCGATGTGGTGGAAAAAGCAGCTCGGTTTAGGGCAAAAAAATTATTTGATGTGGAATACGCCAATGTCCAGCCGTATTCCGGTTCGCCGGCAAACCATGCCGTCTATATGGGATTACTGGAACCGGGTGACAAAGTGCTCGGCATGAGCCTGACCCACGGCGGGCATTTGACCCATGGGTGGAAAGTCAGTTTTTCCGGGCACTATTACCATGCCGTCGCCTACGGGGTCGATAAGGAGACGCATCGGATTGACTATGACCAGGTACGGGATATGGCACGCAAGGAGCGCCCGAAACTCATCATTGTCGGCGCCAGCGCCTACCCGCGGGAAATCGACTTTAAACCGTTTTATGAGGTGGCTCGGGAAGTTGGTGCCTATGTATTGGCGGATATCGCCCATATCGCGGGGCTGATCGTGGCCGGGGTGCACCAGTCGCCGGTTCCGTATGTCGACGTGATCACGACCACAACCCATAAGACGCTGCGGGGCCCGCGCGGGGCGATGATTATGTTCCCGCGGGTGGCTGACCGTTTGCACGAAAAATTCCACGCTGACTCCAAATACAATCTCGCCGAGCTGATCGATCGGGCGGTATTTCCCGGTCTGCAGGGCGGCCCGCACAACCATCAAACGGCGGCCATCGCCGTGGCACTGAAAGAAGCGGCTCAGCCGGCCTTCAAGCAGTACGGTCAGCAGATCGTCAAAAACGCTCAGGCGCTGGCGCAGCGGCTGCAGGAGCATAATTTTACCCTCGTGAGCGGCGGTACTGACAATCATTTGCTTTTGATCGACCTAACGAATAAAGAGGTGTTTGGCGCGGCGGCAGAGACGCTACTGGATAGCGTGGGCATCACAGTCAATAAAAACACCATTCCCTATGACGAACGCACGCCCATGGATCCCTCGGGCATCCGGCTGGGCACTCCGGCACTGACCACCCGCGGTATGCGAGAGGCGGATATGGTGCGTATCGCAGATATCATCGCTGACGTGATCCACAATCCGCAAAAACCGGATAAACTGAAGGAGGCTGCTGCGGCAGTTCGGGAATTAGCGGATCAATATCCGCTGTATCAAGAGTTTAATTGATTCAACCGTTTTGTCATTCTGAGTCCCGCTTGCGGGGCGAAGAATTTCTATTCCGATAGAATAATGTAATAAAGATTCTTCACTCCACTTTCCTTTCGTTCAGAATGACAGCGGGGGTGAGTATTAGAGTGCCATGCCACATATCATTGACGGGAAAAAATTAGCGCAGGAGATTCGACGACGTTTGCAGCAGGAAATTGGCCAACTGTCAGGTACACCGGGGCTGGCGATTATTTTGGTCGGCGACGATCCCGCGTCGCATACCTACGTTGGGTTGAAAGAAAAAGCTGCCCAAGAGATTGGCGTATATTTTGAAAAACACACCTTTTCCGCCGCCATCACTCAGGACGCGCTGATTGGACACATTCAGGAATTAAACACGCGGCCAGACATACACGGCATCGTGGTGCAATTGCCCCTGCCCAAGGGTCTGGATGCGGATACGGTGGTTCAGGCAGTGCTCCCGGATAAGGACGTGGATGGGTTCCACCCCCATACCATCCAGGCATTATTAAGTGGTAGCCCGCGGATCGTGCCGGGGCTGGCCGAGGGGATTTATCGGTTGATCGCCAGTACTGGGGTGACGCTCACCGGAAAACAGGCGATGGTGTTTGCCAATTCGCCGGTGTTTAGTAATCCGCTGGAATATGTACTGAATCAGCATGGCATTCGCACGGTGAGCTGTTCGCCCGATGTCGCGGATTATCGGACGGTGTCACGCCAGGCGGACATCGTGGTGGCGGTCGTCGGACGGCCGGGATTTATCACGGCGGAGATGGTACGGGATGGAGTGATATTGATCGACGTCGGGTTTACCAAAAAAGACGGGCGCGTGTATGGGGATATCGCCGCATCGGCGGTCGCTAAATCGAGTTGGTATACGCCGGTACCCGGTGGTGTGGGACCGATGACCGTAGCGTTGCTACTGGAGAACGTGGTTCGAGCATTTCAGTTGCGGACCAATAAGAAATAATATACTATATCAATGATATGGATATAGACTGGATTGACGTCGTAAAGTTTTTCCACATCGGCGGAGTCGTGGTCGGTATGGGCGCGGCGGTTTTTATGCATCTGCAATTTATCCGGCGTGGATTGACCTGGGGTCAGCTCAAAAACTACATGGGATTCGGTTCACGCGTGATCTGGGTAGGATTGGTGATTGCCATACTGAGCGGGATCATATTTTGGATTATCCTTCCCAATCCCCGACCGGACATTTTTTTCGTCAAATTAGGCCTGGTGGCTATGCTGGTCATCGATGGGGTGATGATTAATCGGATTGGTCGGCCGAAATTGATGATGCTCAACGACAGCCAACTGATGACCGCTTTGCCGCCAGATGTGCGGCGGACATTCATGATCAGCGGCGTTATTTCCGTCGTTGGTTGGTGGGGAGCATTTGCCATCGGTATCCTCTAGAGATGCGCAGCACCTCATTTTTTAAATTTTGTCCAGTCTGCGGCGGTCGCACTCAGTTGGCGGGCGTCAGGCACCCGCACCCGACTTGTATCGTCTGTGGTTTTGTTTTTTATCAAAATGCCAAACCAACCGCGTCGGCAATTCCTATAAATTCCCGCGGGGAGATATTACTCGTGCGGCGGGCGATCAATCCGCAGAAGGGCTGCTGGGACGCGCCGGGCGGGTTTCTCGAGGAATGGGAAACGCCTGAGGCGGGCGTGCGACGGGAGCTGCGGGAAGAATTGGGCGTCCGACTGAAACGACTGCGTCTGTTGGGGGTGTATATGGATTCATACCGTCAGCGGTATACCGCCGCGACTCTGAATGTCATATACCTCGCCGAAATTGCCGGCGGGCGATTGGCACCGGCGGATGATGTGGCGGGCTATCGGTGGTTTGCCCTGAACCGCGTCCCCGCTAGTCGGTTAGCATTTCCCTGGATTCGGCGGGCGATTGAGGATATATGGAAAATTAAAAACCGGAGCTCGTGATGCGTCTCCGGTTTTTTGATATTGTTTATCCTTGGTTGATGGCTCCGAGGCCGTTTGGGTTGAAGCCGTTTTCGACTTCCACGCCGTCCAGGTAGCCGTCACCATCGGTGTCAGGATTGAGCACATCGGTACCCCATTTCCTTTCCTGTTCATCGGTCAGGCCGTCATTATCCGTGTCGAGCTGTGACGCATTTACTGAGTTTGTGGTATTGATGTTTTGGTTCTGGTTGGTATTGCCATTCGTTACCGCGTTTGTGTTGGTAGCATTGGTATTCACCGGGGCATTTGTTGATGCATTGGTATTGGCAGTCCCATTTGTGTTCAGGCTTGTATTTACATTAGTAGCTGCGTTGACATTGGTCGTGGTGTTTGTGTTCAGGGTTTCATTCTGATTGGTTTCGGCGTTTGAGTTCGTATTCGTTTCATCCGTTTGGCTGAAATAGTTGAGCGCCAGCACCACGCCGCCGATGATAACGATGACAATCACTAAAATGAGGATGCCAATCATGGCGAATTTACGTCGCGGGGGCTGGGGGGCGGCAGCGCCGACTGGTGGCATACCGGGTACATTCATAGTTGGAGGCATGCCCGGTGGCGTCTGTGGCGGCGGAGGCACTACGGCTGGTCGGGCAGTGGGCGGAGGAACGGTTTGGCCCAGTGGCGGCGGGGGGAGCGGACCTGCCGGACGGTTCGCACCGCGGCTATTCTGATTGACCGGTTTCCAGGGACCCCAATCCTTCTGTTGACCTTGTGGTGCGGTAGGCTGGTTCGTTTGTGGTGGGCGATTGACGTTTTCAAACATACGAAACGAAATTAAAGCTTTGTATTATTATATCAAACAATTACCGCGAGCTCAACATAATAATGCTGGTAGCGGCGATAGCCGCAGTTTCCGCGCGGAGGATGCGGGGACCCAGATGCACCGTACTGACGCCGGCATGCTGGAGCAGTGTCATTTCATCAGGCGTAAAACCACCCTCCGGTCCGATAATCAGACGTATGGGATCAGTCGCGCGGGTCAGTGCATGGTAGAGCGGTTGCCGTGTTTCTGATTCATAAGCCGCCATGGCCGTACCGGGCATGGCGGCAAGGGTTTGGGCTAACGCCGACAGAGTTATCGGCTGACCAAGCACTGGCGTGGCAGTACCCCCGCACTGCTCAGTGGCTTCTGTCAGTATTTTGCGGTATCGCTCCTGTTTATGCCTGGACATTTCCCGGACAATGGTACGCTCGGTGATGAGGGGGACAAATTCTTCCACCCCCAGTTCGGTACATTTCTGGAGAATGAGTTCGAAATTATCCTTTTTCAAAAGAGCCGGGTACAGTACCAGCCGGCGCAGCGGTAATCGGCTGGCTGGTTCAATTTTTATGATCCGAAGCTGGATGGCGTCGTCAGCGGTATGGTCAATGCTGACGGTATATTCTACCTGTGGGGTAAATACCACAAACGTTTCGCCGACTTTCAGACGCAGCACATGAATTACCTGTTTTATGACCGCGGGATCAGTGATAGTGAGGCGGTTGTCACGCGGATTGAGTTGTGACTGGTAGAATCGGTGGAGCATGGTAATAGTATAGCACTTAGGCTTTTCATTGCGAGCGCATACGATTTACTATCATTACAATTGCGGCTGCCCTACATTCGTTGCGGTGTACGTGCTCGCGACGTCGGTATACTGTGCTATACTGGTACTATATGAGCTTTTCTATCGGTATAGTTGGGCTGCCCAACGTCGGCAAATCAACCCTGTTTACGGCATTAACGAAAAAACAAGTTGATGCGGCGAATTATCCATTTTGTACAATTGATCCGAATGTAGGAACCGTGCCGGTACCGGATGGACGATTGGAACAATTAGCCGCCGTGTACAATTCCGCCAAGGTGATTCCGACGGTAATTGAATTTGTGGACATCGCCGGGCTGGTGGCCGGCGCGCACAAAGGTGAAGGACTGGGGAATAAGTTTCTGTCGCACATACGCGAAGTAGACGCGATTTGTCAGGTGGTTCGTGAATTTCAGGACAGTAACGTCATCCATGTGAATAACAGCGTTGATCCGGAATCGGATAAACAGACTATCAACATGGAGCTTATGTTTGCTGATCTGTCCACGGTGGAGCGCCGATTGGCCGAAGTGGTCCCCCGAGCTAAAAGCGGTGACAAGGAGTCCCAAGGGCAGGTAGCAGTGCTGGAGAAAGCGCGTGATGCCCTTAATCATGGGACGATTTTATCACAGGCGACTTTGACTGATGACGAACGCTTAGCTTTGCGTGATTTGCATTTACTCACTATGAAACCGATGCTGTACGTGCTCAATGTCGCCGAAACCGACATCGCAAAAGCGGCGCCGGGGCACCTGGTGATCAGCGCGAAAATAGAAGCTGAGCTGGCATCGATGAGCCCGGCTGACGCCCGTGAGTATCTCCAATCTTTGGGTATGCAACAAACCGGTCTGGATCGTTTGATTACCGCCGCCTATGAGTTGCTTGGGTTGATCACTTTTTTTACTGCCGGGCCGACGGAAACGCGCGCCTGGACTATTCCCCGCGGGGCTACCGCACCTCAGGCCGGGGCGGTCATACATACGGATTTTCAGGAGAAATTTATACGGGCAGAGGTGACTCCGTGGCAGGACATCGTCGAGTGTGGTGGGGAAGTAAAAGCGAAAGAATTAGGCAAAGTGCGGACCGAGGGCAAGGAATATGTGGTCCAGGATGGGGATACTATATTTTTCCGCATTTGATTTTATCGCTGGCCGTACTATACTGAAGGGAGAATAGAATATCGAGAACATTAAAAACCCGCACCTGTTCAGGGACATCAGGAAGGAGTTTATTTTGTGTAAACGGGCTCACGGCGATTATCGGCATAATCATCAGTTACTTCGGTATTACCTTTTGCGACTGCTGCTGAAGGTCAAACCGGCAGCGGTGAATCATCACCTTTTAACCACGAACGAAAGGAGGAAATGATGAAACGCTTTGTTTTGTCAGTCTGTTTCATCCACATCAATCATCGTACGTGAAAGGAGGTGATGGGCGTTTGACCCTATCGAGGAAAGGCGCCGGGAGCGGCGTGTTTCCGCCTGCGGGGACCGCGACGGACCCCCCGCCCTGGAGTATCGGCCTGAATTGCCGAATCCAAAATGCTCCTTGTATTGAGGGATAAGGAGGTGGTTATCTCGCTTGACTGATTTTTTAGTAACGGTGACCGGGGTCGTCAGACGGCCTCGGTTTTTTTAAATGTGAATACAAACAGTTCGCGTTCCACCGTTTGTCCTTCACGACGGTACACCAGCGATCCTCGGGCAGTCGGGCCGATTTTGGCAAAAAGTGATACGGAGTCAGGGATGGGATTATCCCGGACAAAACCCATGGCCTGGAGCGTTTCCAATATCTTCAGCGAGTAGATACCGTGCCGGGTATTGAACAGGGGGAAGACGATGGCCACCGTACCTTCGTATTTGAGTATTTGGGCGAACGAACGAAAGGCCGAGAGGTATAGCGATTCCAATTCCTGGATAGTAGTCAGCATCTGGATCACCTCTGGCTCGCGGCGGATGGGCGGACCGAGATACGGCTCGGTAACGATAGCGTCAATAGAATTGACGGGGATTACCTCGGTCAGACGGGAGACATCACTGGTACATAATTGGACAGTCCCGGCCAGATCAGGAAAATGTTCATGCAACCAGGTGATGTTTGCCTGTGATGCGGCGGTGGCCGTCGCGCTGATGTCTGAGCCGGTGATGTGGCGGTAGCCGAGGAGCAGGCTTTCCTGGAGGATGGTTCCGGATCCACAAAAAGGGTCGAGCAAATGTTTGTCTGGTGTTATGCCGGCCAGATTAATCATAATTTGGGCAAGTTTTGGTGGCAGCATGCCTGATACCGCGTCACGCTTCGGCCGATCGTAGTCCCGCTGCGAATAGCGTTCGAAATCTTGTACTGCTTCGGTGACGCCCAGGTACAGGCGGTGTCCGCCGCGGATGACCAGAATATCCGCTCCGCGTTCGATTACGGAATTTTTTGTGACTTGGACGCTGGAGAGAGCGCCTTCCGGAGCATCGATAAAACGAACGCTCAGCCCATCACCTGCCAGCATTTTTTTGAGCTGAATACCAAGCGCGGAAAATTCGCGGCGACGCTGTGACAGCTGGCCGTAGAGGGAAAAGCCGAATTGCACTTTCTGTTCCTCCTGAGCCAGTAGTTCTGAGCGAAGAAACGCAGGGGTGAGCAGCCCGATGAGTTCCGCTTCTGTATCGGTGGTTGAGACGATACGGCCTACCTTGATGATCCCGCCGAGCAGCCGTTGCCATTCCTCAGATGCGCGGGAATCGTTTTCCAGAATGATAACACTGCTGGTGATATCGATTATTGTTCCCGGGTCGCCGAACCGGCGGCGTACCCGAAAGAATTCGGCCACCGAAAGGACTGGGTTATTGCCAAGAATAAAACAGTGTGTCGCCATAGTATCTACCAGTATAGCAAAGAACTAGGTGGAATGCTCATATCCTTGACAGCCATTGGTCGCCCTGCTAAGCTCACCCTACCTAACATATATTGCCCCTGCCCATGTGGCAGGCGCACGTTTAAGACCATAATATATGAGCCAACATTATCATTTGTTATACATAACCGCCCCCGCCAGCGGGGACGAAGCCACCGCAGCACTGCAAAAGCAGGTTGGGGATGTTTTGGTAAAAGCGGGAGCTGTCTTAACCACGCATGACCTGTGGGGTGTGCGAAAACTGGGGTATGCGCTGGGCCGTCTCAAGCAGGGCGTCTATCACAGCGCTGAATTTGACAGTGAATCTGCGGCTGTCCGCCAGATCGATCGGGCACTACACCTGATGCCGGAGGTGGTACGGTATTTGATCGTGAAGAAGGAATTAAAGACTCCGGAACAGCTCGCTGAGGAGAAACGAATCCGGGAAAAGATACAGGAACGCAAAGTGCACCAGGCTCATGTGGCTGCCGCCGCGGCTCAAGAAAAGGAAAAGCACGAGCAGCAGCAGACCGCCGCGGCTCAGCAAGCAGAAATTGGCGCGCCAAAAGTCAGCCTCGAGGAGCTGGACAAAAAGCTCGACGAATTGCTCAATGATGAGAATATTTAGGATAAGGAACATTATTTATGGCCATGAATTTAAATAAAGTGATGCTGATCGGCAACGTTACTCGCGATCCGGAAGTACGCGCCACATCTGGCGGCCAGTCGGTCGCATCATTTAGCCTGGCGACCAATCGCCGCTGGACCGATCAGAGCGGCCAGCAGAAGGAACAGGTAGAATTTCACAATCTAGTGGTATGGCGGAAATTGGCGGATATCGTCGGTCAGTACGTGAAAAAAGGCAGCAAATTGTACGTTGAAGGTCGGCTGCAGACTCGCTCTTGGGATGATCAGAGCGGCACCAAACGGTATCGCACCGAAATAATCGTGGAAAATTTAATCATGCTTGATCGAGCCGGGAGCGCACCGTCTGGCGGCACCGCGGCAGCGACGCAGGCAGAGGGGGCCCAGCCCAGCCAGCCGGCTGAACCTGAAATTAACGTGGAAGATATTCCTTTTTAATAACCTATGATGAAACAGACTTTTCAAAAAGATTGCCATTTTTGCATCAACGGTATCGTTGACATTGACTATCAGGATACCGAAACGCTCAAACGGTTTCTCTCATCGTACGCAAAAATTCTCCCCCGCAAGAAAACCGGCATTTGTGCAAAACACCAGCGCAAATTATCGACAGCCGTGAAACGGGCACGATTCATGGCGCTGATCCCTTATACCACTCGATAATATGCTGGTGATTAATGATTTGAAGGCGGGCAGGTATATTGTGGTAGATGGTGAGCCGTTTGCCATCACCAAGCATAGCTTTGTGAAGATGGGTCGGGGTCAGGGCGTCATGCGCACTACCTTGAAAAATTTGAAGACCGGCCAGACTTTGGAAAAATCATTCAAAGGCCAGGAAAAAATTGATGAAGCGGATATCACCCGGACCAAAGCGAATTACCTCTACCAAGAGGGGGGCAGTTATTATTTCATGGATCAGGAGTCCTATGACCAGTTTTTTGTTTCCAGCGGGCAGCTCGGTGATGCAGCGCAGTATTTGATTGAAAATTTGGAAGTCGATGTGCTCAATTTCAATGGTCAGCCGATTTCCGTAGAAATCCCCACCAAAGTAACCTATACGGTTACCCAGGCGGATCCGGGAGTCCGAGGTGATACCGCCCAAGGGTCAGTGACGAAGAAAGCCACCATGGAAAACGGGCTGGAGGTCAATGTGCCCCTCTTCATCGCCACCGGGGATCGGATAGTGGTCAATACCGATTCCGGAGACTACGTCGGGAAGGCGTAATTGAGGCAGGGTATGGTATAAACTAAACTCGGCTCCCAATCAAGGATCGAGGGGAATTATGCGCTGGTAGAATTGGCAGCTATGCAATGCCGATTGTTTTTTTGATTTGGAGTAAATGACGCTGGGCAATAGTTCGGGCGCGTTTGCTGCCGGCAATCAGCAGTGATTCAACTTTTTTAGGTGATTTGATCAGTTCGGCGCGTTTTTTTCGGAAGTCAGCTAGTTCTCGGTTGGCGATGATACGTTCAATGAGCATTTCCTTAAATACCGAGAAGCGAACATCGCCTGATTGGAGTGCGTCAACAAATTGTTTGCGGTCTGCTTTTTCCCCGAAGAGGTAGAGCAGCATATACATATTGAAATACGCCATGTAGGTGTGAAATTTGACCGTGCCGAGCTCGGTTTGCAAGTCAGACAGATCCTGCTCACTGCGGATTATGGTGGTCGCCGCGGGGATGTCTTTGAATTCCATGTGTACTTCTTTGTTTCGTTTGAGGAAGAGGCGGATTATGTCTTTTTCCGTTCCGGCGGCAGTCACTGCCGACTTGATTTTTTTACGGATGGTATCTGGGTCATCCGCGAGCGCCAGATATGCTTTTGGTCCGAGACTTTTGCTCATTTTGCGTGTCGGATCGGATAGGCTCATGATTTTCGGGGTTGGGGTCACGCGCGATTGTGGCTCGACAAAAACCTGACCGTAACGGGCATTGAATGACCGGGCAATTTCCCGTGCGAGTTCTAGGTGGGCGAGCTGATCCTGACCGACAGGAACCAGGTGTGAATTGTACAGCAGGATATCGGCAGCCATCAGCACCGGATAATCCAGCAGCCCCATGTTTACATTATCGCTGAATTGTTTTGCTTTATCCTTGAAGGTGGGCACGCGTTCCAGCCAGGATATCGGCGTGATGCAGTTCAAAATCCACCCAAGCTCAGTATGCTCAGGTACAAATGACTGTAGCATGATGATACTTTTTTTCGGGTCGAGACCGGCGGCCACGAAGTCGACTGTCGTCTCGAAAATGCGCCGCTGCAGATCAGCGGGCCGCGGACCCTCGGTCAGCGCATGATAGTCGACGACGGCAAATATGCAGTCATGCGTTGGGTCAGCCTGCAGCTCCAGCCAGGACCGTATGGCGCCGTAATAGTTGCCGATGTGGAGCTGGCCAGAAGGTTGTATGCCAGAAAATACCGTCTTGTTCATAGTGGTATTGTAGCACAGTTAATCCTCGATGACGACGGAATTGTCCGTGTATACATTATTAGCTCAGGAAATATCACCCCACACCACGTCGTTTCACTTCAGATGCGGGGTGAGTGCTACCGACAGGTACCGTACCTTCGAATCTCCGCGGCATTCGTTAAACTTCAATTACGACCGGTAAGACCATTGGCCGGCGTTCAGTTTTGGTAAAGAGGAACTGGCCGATCTGATCGCGGATTTTGTTTTTGATGTAGGTTTCATCCGCTTGTGCACGCGGTTCCTGGTCTTTTAGGATTTTTCTTACTTTGGTACGCACGGAGTCTACCAATTCCTTGCTGTGTTTCATGTAGATAAAGCCGCGGGAGATGATATCCGGTGATCCGACGATAGAGCCGGTTTTTTTATCAACAGTAACGATAATAACCAACATCCCATCCGCTGCCAGCATCTGCCGATCTCTGAGCACGACATGGGAAATATCGCCGACGCCTAAACCATCGACAAAGACATAGTCGGCGGGTACTTTTTCATTCAGCTTTTGAGTTTTCTTTGGGGTTACTTCGAGTACCTGACCATTATCCAGAATGAAGATATTGTCTTTGGGAAATTTTTGGCGGATAAGTAATTTTTCCGCTTCCTTCAGGAAGTAGTGATTGGCATAGACGGGGACGAAATAGGTCGGCTTAATCTGATTGACCACTTCAACCATATCTTGGGCGGTACTATGGCCGCTGGAATGAATGTCCATAACGTCACTGTGGACGACATTGTCACTCAATCGGTATAGATTGTCCTTCAGACGCTGGATGGTCCGTTCGTTACCCGGGATGACTGATGAGGAGAATATGATGGTATCGGTTTTTTTCACTTTCACAAATCGATGACTTCCGTTGACGATGCGGGAGAGGACGGCATTGGGTTCGCCCTGGGCTCCGGTGCAGAGTACCACCACCCGTTTATCCGGGAAGCGGTGGATTTGATCTACGGGAATAAGGGTGTGTCGCGGCGGTTTGATATAGCCGAGCTGTTTGGCTACCTCGATGTTCAATTTCATGCTGTATCCGTCGAGGGCGATTTTTTTGCCCTGGCTGCCGGCATATTCAATGACGTTTTTGATACGTTCGATCTGGGAGGAAAACGTCCCGATGATGACCCGGCCGGGCGCCTCGCGGATGAGACGATTGAGATTGTCATGCATCACCCGTTCCGGTACGCGATCCTTGGTATTAGTGGATCCGAGACTTTCCAGCATGAGGACGGTTGGGCGCGGCAGCCGAGCCAGCTGGTCATACCGGATCGCCGTCCGGTTCAGCGGATCTTTTTCATAGGTCCAATCGCCCGGATGGATCACGGTTCCTGCTGGTGTCTGAATGATGACTCCGACCGCGTCCATGATGGAGTGATCGACGGGGAAATAGCTGACGATGAATTCACCGAGCCGTTGGCGGTCGGTAACTTTTTTGATGGTTATGGTGCGAAGCGATTTAGCGGTTCCCTTTTTGTAGTCTTCGACGCGATTTTTTATCAGCGCCAGGGTCAGTGGCCGGCCAATAATCGTAGGGTTTTGTAGTTTTTCCAAAAGAATTGGTGCCGCCCCAATGTGATCGAGGTGACCGTGGGAAAAGACGACCGCACGGATGTTTTTTTCTTTGCCTTTCAGGTAGGATACGTTTGGCACGATATAATCGATACCCGGCATGTCTTCCTCGGGAAATTGCACGCCCATGTCGAGGATGATGATGTCAGTGCCGTATTCGAATATGGTCATATTCCGACCGACTTCTTCTTGTCCGCCGAGCGGAATGATACGCAGCTTCTTTTTTGCTGATTGGTATTCTGGTTTTTTAGTTCTGTGTTTGTTGTGAACTGTCATAGTGGTGTTAGGTATAGAGTGTCGGGGACGTACTGGTCTCCGACCGTCACGATGCTCCCGGTAGTCAGTGATCCTGTACTATCAGCAGGTATGTCGTGTTTGGTTAATTTTATTGGTGGGCGAAAGAGGACTTGAACCTCCACGGGGTTGCCCCCACACGGCCCTGAACCGTGCGCGTCTGCCAGTTCCGCCATTCGCCCAGACGTCGTCTAGTGCCACCCTAATTGGGTTTTGATATGCCAATTGGTGATGCCGTTGTATCGATCCGATGGAACAGTGATGCGCGTCGTATTGATACCGCGCACTTTTTCATTGACTGGATAATCGTACGAGGGACTGTAGAGAAATACTGCCGGCATATCTGAGATCAGTAACCGTTGGAACTCTACGTATTTTTGGCCTCGGACGGTCGGATCGTCTGTTTGGCGCGCTTCCTCGAGCAGTTTATCCGCGTCTTTATTGAAATAATTTGAGAGGTTGAGACCACCCTCGAGACTTTGGCTGGAGTGCCAGAATGGATATGGATCCGGATCCGAGCCGAGGATTTCGCCGTAGAGGAACGCTTCGTAATTACGCGGTTTGATCACTTCTTTGTCGACGCGGCTCGGGTTCATGATTTTTAGTTCGACGCCGATATTCAGGGCCTCCCAATTTTCACGGAGGATATCGGCGGTTTTCAGGTATTCAGACTGGTCGACAGTGGTCAATGAGAATCGCAGCTCGTTCCCATCTTTTTGCCGCAAACCGCCCCCTTCAGGTACTGTCCATCCTTGCTCATCCAATACTTGGCCCGCGCGTTCGGGATTGTAGTCAAAATGTTCGGCATCAGCATCATATCCCAGGAAACCCTCGAGAATTGGCGCATAAACTATTTTCCCCTGACCATTGAGCGCCTCAGTGATGATACGCTGGCGATCAGAACCAAGGGCGAGCGCTTTGGTGATATTTTCATTGCTGAAGATGTCATTTTTTTGATTGAAGAATACGGCGGTATACTGGGGTAACTGGAGTGAGTGGATGGTGATGCTGTCTGTTTTTTGGATGCTGTCGCGGTAATCCTTCGGTGTGTAGCTGATCCCATCGGCATTGCCGTTCTTGAGCGCGGCCAGTGCGGTCTCGAAATCCGGATAGAAACGGAAGGTGAGGCTGTCGATGTACGGGGAGCTGCCATGGTAGTGTGGGTTTCGAATGAGATTGTACGTCTTGATCGTGCCTGCCCGGTCTTTGGTCAATTCATTGAAGACATAGGGCCCCGATCCGATTGGCTTGGTATTGTATTCCGCCAGACGGAAATTTGACGGCTGGACATCACCCCAGACGTGTGCCGGCAGGATACCGATGGTGAGATTGGACAGGAACGGGGCAAATGGTTCGGTCAGTGTGAAATTGACCGTCCGGTCGTCGATTCGGGAGACGCCAACCCCCCGGAAGGTAGAGTAAAAGGGGCTGTTGTAGTCTGAATCCGCGATAGTCTCAAATGTATAGAGCACATCATCGGCCAGGAGGGCATTGCCATTTTGCCAGGTCAGACCCTCGCGCAGGGTGACGGTGTAGGTTTTTTTGTCTTCCGAAACTGTGTAGCTTTCCGCCAGGTCGGGTACCAACTGGAGATTTTCGTCATAGCGGAAGAGGCTGGCGTAGGTCAGGCGGGTAAGGTCACGATCCACGTCGCTTTGAGCGAGCAGGGGGTTGATATAGGCGGGCTGGCCGACCAACGCTTCGCTGTATTCGCCCCCGTTTTTGGGTAAGTGCACGACGTGTCGCTGGTAGAAGCTTCCCAGCAGAAAGAGGGTGCCGGCTATCATGATACCAACCAGGATGCGGATGATAATCCGTTCTTTTTTGGACAGGTACAGGGGGATGTATTGTAGCTGCTCCCAGGTGGGAAATCGTTTCTTAGCCAGCGAAAAAACAAGCTGTTTTTCCCAGTCAGCCCGTTCATCGACCGACGGCGTGAAGCGGCGTTCATTTCCGGAGTCGGTATCGGTGGAGCTTGATTTGAGTTTACGAAATTTCGATAAAAAATTGTTCACGATGCGTGCCGTATACTTAACGAAGAGGATAGTTATCCGCGGATAAGAATATTTGCGATTGCCACGGCAAAAAATAGAATGCTCGTGATGATCGTGGTGATAAAGAGTGACTTCTCAAACCCGCGTTTGGTGCTATAGACGTTTTCGCCCCCACCAAATGCCGCCCCCAGTCCGGTGCCTTTATTTTGGAGCAAAATCGCGGTCACCATGATGGCAGCGAGAATTATTTGCGCAATATTTAGTATGTTTTCCATATGGACTACAATATAGAGCTTTATGCAAGCGATTATCCGGTACAATACCAGAGTTATACCCCCCTGTCAAGCTGTCGTCCTCGTTTGATAATCAGCTGCTGCAGCTCTCGAACACTCCTGCCGGAGACCTTCATGGTGGTTCTTTTTTTCCGTGCTCGGCGGGTGGCTCGGGCTTCAGTGTCGCTCTGGATGTTTTCGGTATATAGCTGGGTCATAGGAGTTCCTTGATACGGCGAGCTCGACTGTCACCGACTACCATCGCGAGTGCGGCGGCCGGTTGGGTGCGGATGGCTTCGACTGAACCGAATCGGGTGAGCAATTTTTTCTTCAGTGTCGGACCGATGCCGGGAATACTATCCAGGCGCGATGCGGTCGTGTCAGTACCGTGTCGTTTTCGGTAAAATGTGATGGCGAACCGATGTGCCTCATCGCGCATACGCTGCAGGAGGAAAAATGCTGGCGTGTCGGGAGAGAAACGGAGCGGGGTATTAGCACCAGGTCGGTATATATCTTCAAATTGTTTTGCCAGCGCGACGATGGGCACATCGATAGGCACTTGTTTGGTGACTGCACTGAGCTGGCCTTTGCCGCCGTCCAGGATGATGAGATCGGGTTTGGGCCATTCTCCCTTCATACCAGCCCTCCCTCCGCCCGGGGAAACCGGGGCGTGCTGAAAGCGGCGGCGCAACACTTCACTGAGCATGGCAAAATCATTGGCGCCCTGGACCGTTTTGATGGTAAATTTCCGATACCACTGTTTATCCGGTTTGCCGTCGGTAAAGACGACCATGGATCCGACCGCATGCGTTCCCTGAATATTGGAAATGTCATAGACTTCGATGCGCCGGGGGCGGCTGGGAAGCTGGAGACGCTTTTTGAATTCATCCAGGGCGCCGATCAGCGTGCGCTGATCACGTTCCCAGGAAGCGCGCTGCTGTTCCAGATGATGCGCAGCATTTTCTTGGCCCAGTTGGAGATATTGACGTTTGGTCCCGCGCTGCGGTACCAGTATCCGGCAGCCAAAAGCCGCAGTCAGAAGTTTGGCATCGGGCAGCGCGACCGGTACGACGAGCATGGGAGGCAGACTGGTGTGGGCGGCGTAAAACCGTTCGCAGAAGGCCTGCAGAATATGGCCATCGGTTTGGTCGCCCGTATTGCCGAGCAGGAAATCCTGCTTGGCAATCAGCTTACCATCGCGAACGGAAAAGAGATTGACCGCTGCGCGGTTAGCGTCCCGAGCCAGGCTGAGGATGTCGCAGTTTTCCCGTTTGGGAGAAACCACCTTTTGTTTTTCCATCATGCGCTGCATGGCATGGATGGTGTCGCGGAGCTGCGCTGCCCGTTCGAATTGTCGTTTTGCTGAGCGGCGGCGCATCTCCTGGGTTACTTCGCGGATGATGTCCTGATAGTGGCCGGTGAGGAACTGAGTGATACGATTGATGGTGGTGCGGTATTCTCGTGGGTCGCATGGCCCCATCAGTTCTGGATAGCGTTTGACCGTGTATTCCAGCTGGCGTTTGTTTGGTGTGGTTGGGAAATTGCGGTGAGGGAAGAGCTGCCGGAGTGTGTGCAGTGTTTGCCGCACGGCCAGTGCCGAGGTATAGGGCCCAAAATATTTGGCCCGGTCACCGGTGACGTGCCGGACCGTAAAGACGCGGGGGAATTCTTCATCGGTGGTTATTTTGATATAGAGAAAATTTTTATCGTCTTTCAGGTCGATATTATAGGGTGGCTGGTAGCGCTTGATCAGACTGGCTTCCAGGAGCAGCGCCTCGGTTTCCGATGAGGTGATGATGTATTCCACCGTTGCGATTTTATTTGTCATGATCTGTTTCGAGGGGGTGTGTTGAGCGGAACTGTGGAAATATGACGAGACGCGGTTTCGCAAATCCTTGGCTTTACCGATGTAGAGCAGCCGTCCGGCAGCATCCCGGTACTGGTAGACACCGGGTTTATGCGGGACGCTGGCCAATTTGATAAATGGAGGGGTAATCATATTACCCAGTATAGCAAGTCAGCGGATATTGGCACGACAGGAGTAACTGATGGGCATTGGGGAAGTGATAGGACGTTGCTGGATTGGTCATGTGGATAACGTCATTGCATCGTAATTCGAGGTATGTTAGGGTAGGGTTATGGTATTGCATCAGGGAAAAATAAATAAGGAATTATTGAAGGGGTCCTTGGAGATTCTGTTACTTTCTGTCTTGAAACAAAAACCCCTATATGGGTATCTGATTGTCAAAGAAATACGATCACGGAGTGATGAGGTTTTTTCACTCGGCGAGGGGACGCTGTATCCATTGCTGCATAAACTCGAAATCGGAGGGTTGCTCGAGTCATGGTGGCAGGAGGTCGATGGGCGAAGGAGAAAGTACTATAGTCTGACAAACAAGGGGCGAAAGGTTTTAGCTGACAAAACCGCCGAATGGCAAGTTTTTGCCCACGCCGTCAAAAAAATCATGTAATATGTCAGACCGTGACGACATCAAACAGGAATTAGAAAGTCATATCGCCGATGGTGCGGATGAATTGATAGCCACGGGCGTTTCACCTGAGGACGCGTATGCGCAGGCCCGTGCGCGATTTGGTAATGTGCAAAAATACGAAAGAGAAACGCTGAGTGTGATGCGGAGGCGTTCGTTGATGCATCCGACGTTTGTCGCATCAGTGGCCATGGCGGTCGCCATCGTCTTGTCCCTCGGCTACTGGCTGAAACAATACCCGCTGAATGGAGTATTGGCGCAACCAATATTACTGTCACTTTTGTACGTGGGCATATTTTCGGTGGTTATCATAGTGATTAAACTGTTATCGGAGTATTGGGGGCTAAGATCTCTGTCCGCTCTGTGGTCGGCAATACTATTTGGCTTGATGGTCTGCATCAGTATCACAATCATGCATGATATCGACAAGGTGCTGGTACCGTTTCATGCGATTGTACTCGCGTCCATCATTGTTGTTGGGCTGATGCGGTTTTGGTCGCGGTTGCCGGTTTTTTTCAAGAAAGTTTGCATTTATGGTTTTGCTCTAGTGACCACTTGGTCCGCGCTCCACGGGAAAGAATTGTTTCGGTTCATTCAGCCGGATGCTTGTCTCTATCTGACCCGAGATACGACGCCTTTGGTCGGTGAGCTGGCGCACTGCCAGCAGCTGGCATTTTTTCATCCGCTGCTCTGGCCCGTATATTTTGTCATTATCGTCGGGGTCATCGGTGGCGCTTATTTCCTGAGCCGCTACTGGCGTAATCAGGGGAGCGCCCTTGGTCGTAAACTTTTTGTGTCCGCTGCCTTTGCTGTCCTTCCGCTTCTGTCTCTGAGTTTCCCAGACATCAATAATTACGGCGCTGTTGATATCATTTCCTGGAAGCCGGAAATATACCTGGTATATCAGGAAATTCTCGGACGGCAGCCAGAGCAAAAAGATATCGAGTTTTATACTTATACGCGCGCGTACCGTACGATGAGTCGGGTAAAAGATGTACTGTATGCATCATATGAACGGACGTTGGTGATTGATAATCTGCATCGAGCGATCATCGGCCGGCCGGCCAGCTCAGTGGAGATTGAATACTTTGTGCAAGGACGCCAATCGGTGGAAGAGATTCGTCATGAGCTTGAGCAACAAGTCCCAGGGTATCGATAAATTTTTTTACGGTATATGCCTCGAGTTGCGATGTATATAGTGATTCTCAGTACAGCATTGGTACTATTAGGTGTGCCGATAGATGCTCGTGCATCCGTCCCGACCACGTACGAAATAGGATTGACGCTGGTACCGGACGATATACGTGGGGAAAAAATTTATCAGACAAATCACGCAGTACTGACCTTGCCGACCTGGAAGGTGAAAACATGGGATACGATCACCATTCCCAGTGAGTGGGGGGATGAACAGCTGTACATAGAACTATGGGACAATACAAATCACCGTATCCCGAATTTTAATGCGCGGCGACTGACGGAACATGCCATCGATATTTCAACATTAGATACCACACTCCATCCGTCGTTCCGTATTATTATTTTCCAAGCTAAGAGCTCAATGTCCTGGCCAGCGGCTCCAGTACTGATTACCTATACCGAGGAAGTAAATACTCGGTTGATCACATTGGCCACATTGATTGGCGGGGGAGTTTTATTGTTATTGGTTTTAAGCATACGGCGACGCGTAACGCCTGCCCACCTATGGAGCACAACAAAATTGGTATTGAAGGGTGAAACAGTCGAAGCGTCGTTGCGTACGGCAGTTTCTCTCATTTGGATTACCATTCTGTGGTCAGCGGTATTTAGTATTGCCCTGGGCAGCTTCACGGGGTGGAATCAAATTCTATTTTTGTTTATTAAATTACCATTTTTATTATTGTGTTCATTACTTCTTTCAATAGCAGCGAATGTTGTTTTCGCTCGATTACTGGGCGTCATCACCCCACTTCGTGAAATGTCTATTCATGCGCTGCAATGGGTCACCCTCTGTGCTATGAGTTTAGCCGCACTCGCCCCAATTGTCGGGTACGCCAGCATTACTCATTTCGAACACGATGCGGCATTGCTCTGGGCACTCGTGTTATTTGCGGTTGCGTATCTCGTCAGCATCATCCGTCAATACAGCCAATATCTGAAGTGGGGCGTACGGTATGCCATCATACTCATAGCAATTTGGATGCTGTTGTATGGCGTCGTGTTGTTGCAGCTGGGGTGGATGCTTCGACCATGGGTTGGCGTGCTCGATCCGGTGTATCAATCATTGCCATTTTCGCGGCTATACAGCGGAAATGTATTTGAAGAAATTTTATCAACTATCAATCGGCTCTAAAGCCGGGAAAGGAACATATATATGTTCGGAACGTCATTGCTCCTCAAAAATAAACAAGCGGTTTTTGAATCAAAAACCCAGTCATCACTGTGGCGGCGCTATCTCATCGAATATTTCATCGTGGCGGTCGTTGGTATCGCTGTTTTTGGCGCATTGTCGGTGACTGATTTCACCTGGGGTCATGTCACTGAGCGTGCCTGGAAAGCGCTCGTGGTGTATTTTGATTCGCTCCTGATCTGCCTGCCTTCATTGTTCGTCTTTAGTATCATCCGGGGTTCCCGGATCAATCTTCTTGAGCTGGTGTATTTTGTGATCGGCGCCCTAGCAATAATCGGTATCGTGTTGCTCTCGATCGCGCCGATTATCGGATTTTTCGCTTGGACCACGGACATACCCGAAACAATGCAACTTATCAGCGTGGTCGCCGGCGGGGTTGCCCTGATTTTTGGCGTCAATTACATCGGCCAGGGGTATGCTTATATCCACGGGTTGCGGCCATCGAGCGATGTGGCGAAGAAATTAAGCAAGGACTTTTTGCTGCTGTGGTTCCTATTGCTTACCGCCGTCATGCTGCAAATGGCCAATCAGCTGGGGTTGCTGGGCTAGCTGGGGGAATGCCGCCCTGGCTGGCGGATTTTTTGCGGCTACGGCTTGACCTTCCTCGGCAGCGGGTGTATACTTGCCTCCGTATATTTTTTAGTATTGATTATTGATACGGCTATGCCCGCACGCGCTCGTCAGTCGTCTGCCACCGAACCCGTCATTTCGATCCGGGGCGCTCGGGTGCATAATCTGAAGAATATCAGCCTCGATTTGCCACGAAATAAATTAGTGGTGATTACCGGCATATCCGGTTCCGGAAAATCGTCTCTGGCATTTGACACTATCTATGCTGAGGGCCAGCGGCGCTATGTCGAATCTTTATCCGCGTATGCCCGGCAATTTTTGGGTTTGATGGACAAACCCGACGTGGATCAGATTGACGGTTTGTCCCCAGCTATTTCCATTGATCAGAAATCGACCTCACACAATCCTCGTTCTACAGTCGGTACGGTGACCGAGATTTATGATTATTTGCGTTTGCTCTATGCCCGGGTCGGTACCCCGCACTGCCCGCAGTGCGGTCGGGTAGTCACCAAACAAACAATCGATCAGATAATGGAACAGGTACTGGCGCTCCCGGCTAATACCCAATTTGCCATCATGGCACCGGTTATTCGCAGCCAGAAAGGCGAGCACAAGAAAGTCATCGCCGAGGTACGGAAGGCTGGCTATGTCCGGGTGCGTATCGACGGAGACCTCTATCCCATCGAGGAGGCAGAAGACACAACACTCGACAAGCAAAAAAAGCATGATATTGACGTTGTCGTCGACCGGCTGACTCATGACGCCTCGCTGGACAAACAGCGATTGCGCGAGTCGCTGGAGGCGGCATTGAATCTCGGTGATGGCCTGGTCGTCATCCATCGGTTTGATGATGAGTTGAGCCAGCTTTTTTCCCAACATTTTGCCTGTCCCCATTGCCACATCAATTTGCCCCCCATTGAGCCCAGGAATTTTTCTTTCAATAATCCTCACGGCGCATGCCCGGAGTGCACGGGGCTGGGTACCCGGCTGGAGATCGACCCGGCTATGGTCATTCCCAATCGGAAGCTAACGATCGCCGAGGGAGCCATCCGTCCCTGGGCGCGCACGTCAGCCAATCAAGCGTGGTATATCCGATTTTTGGAGAAGGTGGCGGATGCCAACGGTTTTTCGCTTGATGTGCCGGTAGAAAAATTGAGCGCCAAACACTTGGAGATGATTCTATACGGCACCGGAACCAAGGAATACACCATGGATTATTCGAGTGATAGGTTTGAGGGGGAATTTACCAAGAATTTTGAGGGGGTCATTCCCAATCTGATGCGCCGGTACGCGGAGACCCAGTCTGATTACATCCGGACGGAGATCGAAAAGTACATGCGAGTACTGGAGTGCCCCGCCTGCCATGGCAAACGGCTCAAACCGGAGGCTCTAGCGGTATTGATTCAGGGCACCTCTATCGCTGACATTGCCAATATGACCGTGGATGGAGCGCGTGATTTTTTTGGCGCCATTGCATTTGAACGGGAACAGGATAAGGTCGTCGCCCGCCAGATATTGAAAGAGATTATTGCCCGTTTGGAATTCCTCCATAATGTCGGCCTGGACTATTTGACATTGGATCGGGCTGCTTCCACCCTGGCCGGCGGCGAGGCACAGCGCATCCGACTGGCCACCCAGATCGGTTCATCACTGGTGGGGGTGGTATACATATTAGACGAGCCGTCTATTGGCCTGCATCAGCGTGACAATGAAAAACTGATTCAAACGCTGATTACCCTGAAGGAACTGGGAAATACCGTTATCGTGGTAGAGCATGACGAGGGAACCATTCTTGCTTCGGACTATGTGGTGGATATCGGTCCGGGAGCCGGAGAGCACGGCGGTGAGGTTGTGGCGGCCGGTACGCCGCAGCAGCTGATGAAGGATCCTAAATCATTGACCGGCAAATACTTATCCGGCAAGCTGTCCATACCCGCGCCCAAGGAATACCGAAAAGGTAACGGTAAAAAATTGGTCATTCGCGGCGCGTCTGAATTCAATCTGAAGCAGGTCGATGTAACATTTCCGCTGGGTCGGTTTATCTGTATCACCGGCGTTTCCGGTTCAGGAAAATCGACCTTGATGACTGATATCCTTGCCAAAGCATTGGCCCAGAAATTTTATCGGGCAAAGGAGGTACCCGGCGCGCACAAAGCGATCGAAGGTACTGAGCATCTGGATAAAGTCATCGTCATCGACCAGTCGCCCATTGGCCGGACGCCACGTTCAAATCCCGCTACGTACACCGGAGTCTTTACTTATATCCGGGATTTATTTTCCCAGGTGCCCGAAGCGCGCATCCGCGGGTACTCGCCGGGCCGGTTTAGTTTCAATGTCGTCGGCGGTCGGTGTGAGGCTTGCCAGGGTGATGGTTTGGTGAAGATCGAAATGCAGTTCCTGCCCGATGTGTACGTGGAGTGCGAAGAGTGTAAAGGGCGGCGGTATAATCCACAGGCGCTGGAGATTCACTATCGGGGGAAGAACATTTCTGAGGTGCTGAATATGACCGTGGAAGAATCCATGCATTTTTTCAAAAATCAACCGGCCATCCATAATAAACTGAAAACACTCTATGATGTGGGGTTGGGCTACATCCATCTGGGGCAGTCGGCGACCACGCTGTCTGGTGGTGAGGCACAGCGCGTCAAACTCGCCACGGAATTGTCGCGTCGGGCGACGGGTAAGACATTATACATTTTGGATGAGCCGACTACGGGTTTGCATTTCGATGACGTGAAACGCTTGCTGCACGTACTCAATCAACTGGTGGACAAAGGTAATACCGTCCTGGTCATCGAGCATAATCTGGACGTCATCAAATCAGCTGATTGGATCATCGATCTCGGGCCAGAGGGCGGCGACAAGGGCGGAGAAGTGGTGGCTCAGGGTACTCCGCGGGAAGTGGTGAAGGTAGCACGCAGTTACACGGGTAAATTCCTCAAGCCGTTATTGAAATAGAATCTGCTACTTTTCTTGGCAGCATGAAATGTAGTTCAAAAGAGCTGCCGGGGGCTCCCCGCCCGCCTGACGGTGTTCGAGCGGGCTATGCGCTCGCCATTTTGAATTGTTGTACTGCATAGGAAGGGCTGAGAGGAACCCCCGGACCCCGACATTTTTACTGATCACGATTGGCGGAAATATTAGTTCAGCAGGGGAAATTTGAATATCTCCTCCAGCACCTGATCAGTTTCACAGTCGAGGAGAATCTCATGTCCGGAGTGCTCCAACCACACGAGTTCTTTAGCAGTGCTCGGGATGGTGTCATAGATATGCTGGGCACCGGATGGTGCGGCGACTTTGTCATTGTGCGAGTGAATAATGCGTACGGGTTGGGTGACCTTTTCCAGGACACTGTCAAAATGCAGGGTGCGGATCCAGAACCGCCGAAATGCCACCGTCGGAAACCAGGAATAGCCTTGGTCGTTTTGAGCATAGGTCGGTGAGCTGAATTTTGCCACACTCGGGTTTGGCACGCGCGGAATGACCCGGCTGACCACTCGGGTATAGCGTGCAAGTCGTGAATAGAAATGAAGACATGGTGAGAGCAGCACCACGCCGGAAATTTGTTGAGGATATTTCGCAGCTAATTCTAGTCCAAGGAGCGATCCCATGGAGAGGGCGATGATGACCACTGGCCGAGTTTCCGGTTGGAGATATTTGAGACCCTGCTCCACATCGTACTGCCAGTCCTCCCATCGGGCATGAGCCAGATCGGCCGGGCTGGTGCCGTGGCCGGCCAGGATGGGGTAGTGCCATTCGATGCCGCGCGCGTCCAATCCAGGAATAACCGCCTCGAGACTGGAGCGGTGCGAGGTAAATCCGTGGATAAGCAGGACGGCTGGTCGGGGCATGCGTGGTGGTCAGGCCATCGGCGTCAGGGCAGCTCGAGTGACATGAGTATCTGCCGCCCCAGGTCGAGTTCGTTTGTATCGGTCAGGTCGATATCGTCATAGTCGATTGAATCCTGGTCCTGGTCAAAGGTGGCGGTGAGTAGATAACTGCCGATGGTCACCGGGCCAGCGGTATAGAAAAACACTTCTTTTACTTTATTTTGGTATACTAATTCCCGCACCGGCACCGACGTATTAGCCACCATGATTGCTGCCTGATCCTGCCAGTCGCCGGCACCGACGCCGGTTCGATTGATAGTGCTGCCTGCGCCGCCATCTTCCATGATGCCCACCAGCAACCGGTAGTGGTCAGTCGGGCTCTGAAATATGGTATAGCGGATGGGATAGTCAAATAACACTTCATCTCCCGATGCTTCGTAGACCCGCTCATACGTCCAATCGCAGGGGTAGTTCATAGTCCAGCCGTATTCAGGGTCCGTATACGTCGGCCATACCGGACATCCGGTTTCAGCTGTAGCATTCGTGTTTTCATTGATGACGGTGGTAGCATTGGTGTTATTCGTGTTTTCTGCTGTAGTGCCATTGACGACCACGACATTGGCTAGATTTTGGTTGGATGGGGCATTGACATTGTTATTCGTTGCAGTACCTTGCGTGTTTACCGTCGGTTCTTCTTCTTTTTCTTGTTCGTACCACCAGGCCGCTCCTACCACGACCAGCGAGATGATTACGATAGCGCTGACGACGACGATCGGTACTAGACCTTTTTGGTTATGCATATTTTTGTAGTACATTATATTAGATATCTATAGTATAGAATTATTTTCGTTTTTTGCCCACCATTGCGTCGGGTATACGTGGATAAAAAAAAGCCCGATGTGTGATACGCACCGGGCTGCTGCGGTTCTGGGCGAACGTGCATTTTTCTTAGGCGCGGGACCTGACGTAGAGGACGGACTCCATGATCAGAACTCCGGCAAATCCATACAGAGCGCCGTACAGCGCGTACGACCATTGCAGCGTCAGGATACCGCTGACAGCCGCAAAGGGGACGGCCATGCCGAGCGCTGCCATGAGCCAGTGTTCTGACCGTTCACTGGACGGATTTTCGATCCGTCCAAATACGAGTAGAGTCAGCATGATCATCAGCGCGCCGAGGATGATCAGAGCAACTGGCAGATTGAGCCAGATGCTCAGCATGCCGGTGAGGATGCCCGCGACACCGGCAAAGAGCGATCCCGCCTGTACCGCTACCCACCATTCGGTGAGCCGCGGGTACGCAAACCGGCCTCGCCGCCGTTTTTCCGTGACTGCCGTCAGCGGCCAATAGACCAGCGCGAGTGATATGACCATCACCCAGAGTGCGAGCGCAATCATGAGATCCATGGCCGAGTAGCCGAGATAGGCACCGAGGACAAAACCGCTGCCGCCCAAAATCAGCGATGGGAGCATGGCACTGAAGTCATGATAGAAGAGGGCATCCACTGAGGTGAGGAGCAGCAGGGCGATGAGGAGAATCCATCCGGCGATGCAGTGAGCCCAGAAATGGTCCATGGGCCCAAACGATTGGAGCGCATATGAATCGATATACGATCCAGCAGCGAACCCGCAGATTACCATGATGACGGCCGCTACTCCCATCAGCCGCCAGTTTGTACGAAGCGAAACGGTCATGCGATACCTCCTTGAGACGTTTTAATCGGTTATTTGATTGGTAGTGTTCTTTTTTTGATTGGTGAGCATACGCCATTTTACCCTGTGGTGTCAAGATGTACATGATGCGCTATACTATCTCCATGTCTGATTCGGACAAACCAAAATTGATGGGACGCGTGGATCGCGACCAGCATATCGCCTATTATTACGATGGTGACGGGGTGGCGCACCGGTTGAGCAGTTATTGTACCCATGAGTTTTGCGACGTGGAATGGGATGGCGATGAAAACAACTGGCATTGTCCCTGCCATGGCGCCCGCTATACCCCGACTGGCCAAGTGCTCAAGGGCCCGGCCATCGAGCCGCTCCGACCCCTCCGGGATCACGAATAATTATACCATTGAGCTTTTTGGCGCCCCCGGGTCTTGACAGACCTGAATTATTACTGTAGTATATCCGGTTACATACAAACAGAAACCAACAGAACAACGGAGGTTCTTTTTTATGAAGATGAGACACGAGCCGAATTATTATCGGCACGAATCCAGAAGCGGCAGCGTTTCGAAAAGTATGCGCCCTGTCCTGCTGGGACTCGTCGCCGTGATCGGGGCTATCTTCCTGATTTCGGCTATTGCCGCGATCGTGGTTCCGGCCATTCGGACCGTCGAGGTGGCGTACCCGCACGGTATCGTCGCGGTGATCACCTACGATGGGTTCAAAGGGACCCCCATCGTGGATTCGGGGATGACCGAAGCGGAAATATGGGTCAATGACTGCATCATTGATGTGGAGTGGCTGGTACCCAATGACGATGATGCATTGGCGTACCATACCTTCACCATCATGAGGTTTTCGCCTGAAGCAGGCGAGGAATGGCTGAAGGGGTATCACCAGCCGCCCGATTCGATTGGTCTTTCCAAGACCATCTAGCCGTCTCGTGCCTGCCTTGCTCACTCTCATGCCGGGGACACACACCACTGTTCTCGGCTTTTTTTATCCAGAGATTGCAGGTATACTGCTACTGTATGAATTCACTGGAACAAGCCATCCTGATAACTCTTGCGTATTTCGACGTGTTTGATTATCCGCTGACGCCGATGGAAGTATGGCGGTGGTTGTATGTGAGTCAACAGCAGACAGACGATAGATTACGGAAGGCTGGATTAGCGGAGGTCGTTCAGCAGCTGGAAGTATTGAAAACCAATGGGCGGCTGTCTGAGCAATGGGGGTTTTACGCATTACCTGGCCGCGCAGAACTAGCCGTTACGCGGTTGGATCGCTACCGATTGGCTGAACGAAAATATCATCGTGCCATACAATTTATCCGCGTGCTCCGTTTCGCACCGTTTGTCCGTATGATTGCCGTGTGCAATACGCTGGCCTACAGCAACAGCCGTCGTACCGCTGACATCGACCTGTTTATCGTCACTAGTCCTGGCCGTATCTGGCAGGCGCGGTTTTGGGTGGCCGGTTTCCTCAAATTTTTTAAGCTCCGACCGACCCCGGGACATACCGAGGACGCCCTTTGTGCTTCTTTTTTTACTGATACCAACCATCTGAATTTGGAACCGTTGGCCCTGCCGCAGGACATCTATCTCCAGTATTGGGTCAGTCAGGTGGTTCCGGTGTTTGACCGTGGGGTGTACCAGGATTTTCTCGAGGCAAATCGCTGGATTCGCCAACGGCTGCCGCAGGTCCGGCCGATGAGTCTACCCAGCCGCCGTCGGGTGGTTTCAGTACCCTGGCTCCATCGGCTGATTGAATTTGTTGGCGGGCTGATCCCCGAGTCGGTATTCAGGCGGTATCAGCTGCGGATCATGCCGCCCCGACTGCGATCCATGGCCAATCAGGATAGTCGGGTAGTGGTTCAGGATTCGATGCTCAAATTTCACGATACCGACCGGCGGCAGCAGTATTTATCCGAGTGGCGTAATCGGGTAGCTCATATCGTATGAAACGACTCATCGGCAGATTCAGTCCGTATCTACTGGCTCTCTTTGTTTTTATGATACCCTGGCAGACGCGGTGGATATGGCAGGAACATCCGCTGAGCAGTGGCGTGTGGGAATACGGCCGGTTCAGTCTGTATGGCACCGATATCCTCTGGGTGGCGCTTTTCATCGCGGCGGTGATTATCCGACAGCCGCTGTCGCAAACAGTCCGGCGCTGGTCGGTGACACTCACGGCCTTTGCTGCCATTGCCTTTGTTTCCGCGGTGGCTTCGCTTCATCATGACGTATCTTGGTACGCGCTGATTAAGCTGCTGCAGGGCATGTCCTTAGTATGGATTGTTAGTGTCATTCCGGTGCGTTGGGCGCTGTTGAGTGGAGCGGTTATTGCCGCGGGTACGCTGCAGTCGGTCATGGCGATTGTACAGTTTTTTACCCAGTCCATCCCCGCTCATACCTGGTTGGGGATGGCCGCCCATGCTCCGGGCATTCTCGGCGATGCGGTGGTGGAAACGGCCACGGGTCGTTTTTTGCGCGCGTATGGGTCATTTCCCCACCCGAATATCCTCGCTGGTTTTTTAGTTGTCTGTCTCATCGTCTGTATCGGGGCGCTCATCCGACTTCATCAGCAATCCAAACCTTCGCTCCGGGTCATTTTGCCCACGGTCATCGGGTTTACGGTAACGTTTTACGGATTAATTTTGACATTCTCGCGTTCCGCCTGGCTGGCCATGGGTGTCTGTGTCGTCGGCATGCTGATCCACGCCGTGTGGTTCCGTGCTTCACATCGGCTGAAAATCATGGGGTCGGTCGTACTGTGGATGGTCCTGGTTTCCGTTTTTTGTTTGACCATGTTTCCCGAATTGATCCAGACCCGGACCGTGGGTGGCGGCCGCCTAGAGGAGATGTCGGCTACTGAGCGACTTTCACTCGTAGACCAGACGCGGGTGATGACCCGGGATCATTGGGTGAGCGGGGTCGGCATTGGCGGCAGTACGTACGCGGCCTATCTCTATGACCGGACACGGGAATCGTGGGACTATCAGCCGGTCCACAATCTCGTATTATTGATTGCCAGCGAAATCGGCTTGATCGGAGGTTTGCTGTTTGTGGTAATTATTGGGCAGTTTCTGTGGGACGTCATCCGCGCCTGTGGCACAGCTATGCGCAATTCCCACGTGTTGTACGCTTTCTCATTTACTGTATTTGGCACTGTGGTTATCGGTTTTTTTGAACATTATTTCTGGACGTTATCATCCGGAATCTTTTTGTTTTGGCTAATTTTTGGGCTATGGTTACGTAAATATTCACATTGTTCCCAGGGTACTGATTAGTGCTTGACAGTAAAAAAAGCATTGCTATAATGTATTAGCACTCAGATTAATAGAGTGCTAAATCTAATAATAATTAAGAGTAGCTTCAAACTATGCAACTCAAACCATTGGGTGACCGGATTATTGTCAAACCGGTAACCGAAGAAGAGGTCACAAAATCGGGTATCGTCCTTCCTGAGACCGTGGAAAAAGAAAAGAAAGAAGAGGGCGAAGTCGTCGCTATCGGCGATGGCGAAAAAATCACCAAGCTCGGTCTGAAGGCCGGGGATCGGGTCATTTTCGGGAAATACTCAGGCGAAGAGGTAACCCTGGAAGACATCGAATATAAAGTACTCAAAGAAGAGGATGTGCTCGCTCAAGTCGAGTAACCTCTAGCTAATTAGTAATATATTTCATAACACTACTATGGCAAAACAAATTCTCTATGATGAGGAAGCGCGCAGTCTGATAAAGGCTGGCGTGGATAAGCTGGCCAACGCCGTGAAAGTCACCCTCGGGCCCAAAGGCCGCAATGTAGCCCTGGACAAGGGATTTGGTGGGCCAACTATCACCAATGATGGCGTGACTATCGCCGAGGAGATCGACCTAGAGGACAAATTTGAAAATGTCGGCGCCCAAGCGGTCAAAGAGGTAGCCAAGAAAACAAACGATGTGGCCGGTGATGGTACCACCACCGCGACGCTGATGGCGCAGAGCATGGTGGCCGAAGGTTTCAAAAACGTCGCTGCTGGCGCGAATCCCATGATGATCAAAAAAGGCGTCGAGAAGGGGGTGGCCGCTATCGTGACTGCGCTCAAATCGCTGTCCAAAGAAGTAAAAACCAATGAAGAAATCGCCCAGGTCGGCACCATCTCCGCTCAGGATCCTGAAGTTGGCACGCTAATCGCCGAAGTCATGGAAAAAGTGGGCAAGGATGGCGTGGTGACCGTGGAAGAAGGGCAGACATTTGGTTTGTCAAAGGAAGTGGTTGAGGGCATGCAGTTTGATAAAGGCTATGTCTCACCCTACATGATTACGAATGCCGATCGGATGGAGGCTGAGTATAAAGACGCTCATATCTTGATTACCGATAAAAAGATTTCTTCCTTGCAGGAAATCCTCCCATTGCTTGAAAAAGTCGCGCAAAGCGGGAAAAAAGAACTGGTGATTATCGCCGATGATATCGAGGGCGAGGCGCTGGCGACATTTGTGGTCAATAAGATCCGCGGCACATTCAATGTGCTGGCCGTCAAAGCCCCGGGTTTTGGTGACCGGCGCAAAGAAATGCTGGAAGACATCGCGGTATTGACCGGCGGACGGGTCATTTCCGAGGATATCGGCCTGAAGCTGGAGAATGCTGGACTGGAATCACTGGGCCAGGCCCGACGCGTGGTTGCCACGAAAGACACCACCACCATCGTGGAAGGCAAAGGCGACGAGAAAGAGATCAAGGACCGCATCGCTAAGATCAGGAAAGAGATTGCTGATTCGACATCGGATTTTGACAAGGAAAAACTCCAGGAGCGACTCGGGAAACTGTCCGGTGGCGTCGCCGTGATTAAAGTAGGCGCTGCTACGGAGACCGAACTCAAGGAAAAGAAGCACCGGATTGAGGACGCGCTCCATGCGACTCGCGCGGCCGTAGAAGAGGGCATCGTTCCCGGGGGCGGCGTAGCGTTGATTCGGGCTATCGGTGCTCTGGATACGGTGGAGGTATCGGGCGATGAGAAAATCGGTATCAATATCCTCCGTCGTTCGCTTGAGGAGCCGGTGCGGCAAATCGCCATCAACGCCGGTAAAGAAGGTTCGGTGGTCGCCGAGCAGGTGAAACAGCGTTCCGGTGCCGAAGGGTACAATGCCGCTACCGATACCTATGAAGATCTGGTTGCCGCGGGTATCGTCGACCCGACCAAAGTCACCCGCAGTGCGCTGCAAAATGCTGCGTCAGCTGCCGCCATGCTGCTGACTACCGAAGCGGTCATCACTGATCTGCCGGAAAAAGAAGGCAAAGGTGGCGCCGGTATGCCGGACATGAGTGGTATGGGTGGCATGGGAATGGGAATGTAAATTAATGAAGGAACACCTTCGGTTTTCCTTCATTACATCTTTTCCCTTCAGCAGTATGCCTCGCTCGGAATAAATCCGAAGCTCGGCATGCTCCAGAGAAAATAAGAAAACCCCCGAATGGAAACAGACGGGGGTTTTTGGTTTTATCCAATTCGCGCTATACTATAGACAGCTGTGACAACGATTTCTATGAATGATAATCCTGTCCAAACTACCATGCCCGCCGCACCGGCCGAACAAGCGTTGATTGCGGGTAAGAGCCTGGCGTATTATTGGCAAACGGTACGCTGGTTTGTGGTGGCATTGGTGGTGCTGGCAATTATTAATTCTACATTTCGTATTTCTCCTTGGGGGCGCTATGTGGCGACAGTCCTCATCGCCGTAGCGCTGGCCTGGCTACTGGCACGGCGGGGACGCGATTCACTGATAGGCGCGGCAGTGGCTGGTACCATGATGGGTGTGCTGGCCGGCGGCACTCTCGCAATTTTTGATATCATATGGTACCATCAGTGGTGGTACATCCTGAATGTGGTACGCATGCCCTGTATTCTCGGAGGGATCAGCATGGCGGTGGGATGTGCCGGGTATCTCGTATTCCGAAATAGTATACACAAACGAGAACGATCCGACACGAAAGGAGGTGGCATCTATGGACGAACAAAAACAACCTGAAACTCAAAAACCAATGTCCGGTAATTCAGACAGCAATCTGATGGCCGCACTGTCGTATGTGTGGGTTTTGAGCATTGTTATGCTTATCGTGAAAAAGGACGACGAGTTCGTGAAATTCCATGCCAAACAAGGCGTGATACTATTTTTATTTTCTTGGGTTGGTATCATCCCGGTGATCGGCTGGATTATTTGGATGGTCGTGGCAGTTCTGGAAATAATCGGATTCATCAAAGCGTTGTCCGGCGAGCGGTATAAGGTGCCGGTCGTAGGAGATCTGGCAGAGAAGATCAAGATGTAGCAGATGGTTGATAGCTTATAGCAAATGGCATTTGAAAGAAGCCCGGTGTTATGCCGGGCTTTTTGTATGTTCGCGCAAAACCCTTGACAAAAAGCCCATGGTATGGTAGCATGTCTGGTTCGTTTTTGTTCATTGATAAAATGAGCGTATTACCTCAACTCCAGAACGGAGTCCTGCGGGGTCACACATCGGTGATCCAGTCAGGGGCATATCGCCTGAGGGACAATCTTCAGCTTGTGGTTCAGCCCATCTGCAATAGGCATGGGAAGGACGGAACAAGAAGGAGTTGTATCATGTGTTCACAGAAGGAACAGCAGAAACGGGAAGTCACATTTCCGCAAACCATCACCATCCGCGCTAATCGGTGTTCGGATCAGCAGCGGTGGGGCTTCGGCTCTATCACCAAGAAAAGTCGCCACAAAAGCGACCAGCATGCTACTGAGCATGGGTTCACAGTGTCAGCGATTGGTATCGAGTGCGACGTCGATACGGTGCACAATACCATTACGGTCAAACGGAAGTTTGAGGGGGACGAGTTCGACTGGTACCACCATCGGAGGCCCGGAGTGATTGTCACGTGCAATCACTGCCGCCGCGTCACAGTGATTTATTTCGACCATTTCGGACAGTGGACCATCGCTGAGCCGTTGGTCGGGTACCGTCAGCAAGTGACTCTACACTGGTCATCCAAATTACCGTATGACCAGCGCACATGGCACAACATCAAGTCGGTCGGTTTTGAAACGTCGGGGTTTTATCCATACTCTGATGGCCGTTGCGTGCATTGCCTCACCGATTTGCCGGACGAGTTGCTGACATATGGTAACCCCGAGTATTATCCGTGGGGCAAGATACCGGTGCAGCTGATGAGCGACTTCTGGGAGGCGTATGTATCCGCCCGGGATAGCCAGGCATTTGCGGCTTCGTTCAACCGGTGGAACGTCAATCTCTCTGACCGGTTCCGGCAGGTGATGCTGGATATTCAAGCGCGCCGTGAGCGCGCCGATGAACAGCTGCAGGTGCTTGCCGAGGCGAACGCTAACGCTGCGCGAGTCATCTATGGTATGAAGGATATCGACATGTCTGACGGGAAGCCTGTCCGGTCGCGGAAGCTGCAGCAAGCGCGTACACAGTTGGAGGAAGCACGGAAGAACGCCGGCTTTGGCCCGATCAAGTATGATCAGGACAAGAAAAAAGTCGTGGCGTAACATTTTCATCACGCTCGTCGATCAGTCAAAGGCTTGGACTCCTATGAGTCCAAGCCTTTTTTATTTGTAGACATGATTGTAGGGTGAGTTGGCAAGTTAGATGAGGGATTGATTTTCCGGGCTTTTTGTGTTATACTGTGAATACAATATATCATTAAACGGAAAAAATTTTTTATGTCAGCACGATCAAAGGCACTCGTACTCTGGTTTAATGAATTAGGAATCAAGGACGTTCCCTTGGTTGGTGGGAAAAACGCCTCCCTCGGCGAAATGTACCGTAAGCTGACGAAACAGAAAGTTTCAATTCCCAATGGATACGCCATCACTGCCGCGGCGTATTTTTATTTACTCGAAGAGCAGGGCATCCGCGATGATATCAAGCGAGTACTGAAAGATTTAGACACCCACAACCTGCGTAACTTGCAGGCGCACGGTAAGAAAGTCCGTCAGTTGATTCTCAATACCACCTTTCCCAAAGACTTAAAAGACATTATCGTCGCCAACTACCGGACGCTAGAAAAGCAATATGGTAAAAATGTGGACGTGGCTGTCCGTTCATCGGCCACCGCAGAAGATTTACCCGATGCGTCATTTGCCGGCCAGCAGGAAACCTATTTGAATATCCGCGGTGCCGAGGCATTGCTTGAGGCGTGCAAAAAATGCTTCGCCTCGTTATTTACCGATCGAGCGATTTCCTATCGTGAAGACAAGCATTTTGACCATTTCTCTATTGGGCTCTCAATTGCCGTCCAGAAAATGGTGCGCTCGGACAAAGGTGCCTCAGGCGTCATGTTCTCGATCGATACGGAGTCCGGCCACAAAGACATGGTGCTGATAAATGCCGCCTATGGATTGGGCGAAAACGTGGTACAGGGCGCAGTCAGTCCCGATGAATTCTATGTACACAAACCAACCCTGAAGCAAGGTTTCAAACCGATAGTTTCAAAAATGCTGGGTACTAAGAAGATCAAGATGATCTATTCCACCGGCGCCACACCCACGAAAAATATCCCGGTGCCGACAGCCGATCGGATGCGGTATTGTATTACTGATGCGGAAGTTCTGAAACTGGCGAAGTGGGCATCTATCATCGAAGATCACTATTCGAAGGAAGCCGGGCATTTCAAACCCATGGACATGGAATGGGCTAAGGACGGCGTCACGGGAAAATTATTTATCGTTCAAGCGCGACCTGAGACGGTGGTATCCCAGCGTGACGTCAATGTCCTTGAGGCGTACACTCTGAAGAAGAAGGGTAAGCTCCTGGTCAGTGGTTCGCCAGTGGGTGCGAAGATCGGCTCCGGCCGAGCCAACGTGGTCAAAGATGTACGCAGTATCCATGATTTCAAAAAAGGCGACGTGCTGGTAACACAGATGACCGATCCGGACTGGGAGCCGATTATGAAAATCGCTTCGGCGATTGTGACCAACGAGGGTGGTCGTACCTCCCATGCTGCAATCGTTTCCCGTGAGCTCGGCATCCCGGCCATCGTCGGTGCTGATGGTGCCACCAAAAAAATTCCGCATAATTCTACGATTACCGTCAGCTGTGCCGAAGGAGATGTGGGGAATGTCTATGCGGGCAAATTACCCTTCTCCGTCCGCCGCACCAATATCAAGAATTTGCCACGCCCGAAGCGCACTAAGGTCAAAATGATTTTTGGCACACCAGAGCTGGCTTTCTCTACCTCACAGATACCCAATGACGGCGTGGGTTTGGCTCGTGAGGAATTTATCATCAATTCGTATATCAAGATCCACCCGATGGCCTTGGTCAATTATGCTCAGCTGAAAGACCAGGCAGCCAAACGTCAGATCGATGCCCTGACCGTCGGGTATGCTGATAAGAAGAAATACTACATTGATAAGCTTGCCTACGGCATAGCAACCATAGCAGCGGCATTCTACCCGCGCGAGGTGATCGTCCGGCTGGCCGATTTCCGGTCAAATGAATATGCTGAACTGATCGGTGGCAAGCAGTTTGAACCCGAGGAGCGCAATCCGATGATTGGCTGGCGCGGCGCGTCCCGCTACTACGATCCGGAATACCGCCCGGCATTCGACCTGGAGTGCCAAGCATTGAAACGGGTGCGCGAGGAGATGGGATTGCGTAATGTGAAAGTGATGGTACCGTTCTGCCGTACCGTGGACGAAGGCAAGAAAGTCATCCAAGCCATGGCGGATAATGGCCTGAAACAGCACGTGAACGGCCTCGAGGTGTACGTCATGTGTGAGATCCCGTCCAATGTCATCCTGGCTGACCAATTCTCAAAGATTTTTGACGGCTTCTCCATTGGTTCAAATGATCTGACCCAACTAACCCTCGGCTTGGATCGCGATTCAGGCATCATTGCCCATGTGGGCAATGAAAAGAATGAGGCAGTCAAGCGCCTCGTCACCATGGTGATTAAAACTGCCAAGCAGTACAAACGGGATATCGGTATTTGTGGCCAGGCGCCATCTGACTTTCCCGACTTTGCCGCTTTTCTGGTCAAGCAGGGGATTGATAGCATTTCCCTGAATCCGGATACGATTCTCAGCACTATGGTGGCGATCGCCAAGGCTGAAAAGGGTAGCCGGAAATAAATCGATTGTCACTCTGAGTGGAACGAAGAATCGCCTGGCCAACGGCCAGGCGATTCTTTATGTTTTTCAGAATTTAGCTTTCCTTGTTCACCGCTTTTCTGTTCGTCCAGAAAAGCGGCAGAAAAGAGACGCCGCCAAAGCAAAGAAATTAACTCAAAAAGGCTCGTCGTCGCTGCCGACCCACAACCGGCTCCGCTCTTCCCGTGGGCATCGGCGCCTTTTCAGGCACGCTCCTCCTCGCTCTTTTTGTGTAACATTTCTTTTTGATTGGCGGGCTTGATGACTATAAGTAGTGCCTGAATTTTTTGAGAAAAAAATAGGACGGCTTGCCGTGAGGGAAAGCCGTCCAACGATAGTGTCACCCAAGCGTCATCAGGTGAATCCCGAAGTCCAGACGTTGTGCAGTTTGCGCTTGCACAGGCAGCATCCGATGCTACACGCATCATGTGAGGTCCATCCCCAAAGCTGATCAATGATCAGGAGGGGTTGGTTTCCGCAGAGAGCGGATGCTGATGGCAGTTCGGTAACTGCGGGTGGACTCGGGAGGGTGATAAGAGCTGTGCCAACGGTGAGGCTGGCGGTTAATACAAAGAGCATCCTCAAACCCTCCTCGTATGTTCCGCATTGTACTCTCCTTGATAGTACTGTCAACCCGAGCGCTGGGGTGCGGTGCTGGGACTGGCGGTTTTTCTTGGTGGGGGAAAAATGCTATGGTATACTGAACTTTACGGAATTGAATGTTGATCCGGTGCTAATATTAGCGCTTTTTGTTTCATCGAGAGTCCTGACGCTATGGTATCTCAGGGTAATAGATGCAAAATTCATAACCGTTGGTGAGCAGTGTGGAGAGGTCGCATAGTTGGTCTAGTGCGCACGCTTGGAAAGCGTGTAACCCGCAAGGGTTCGAGGGTTCGAATCCCTCCCTCTCCGCTCTGCTCATGAAGAATTTTTTTAAACCATCGTACGATAGATCGAGTATACCCCCGAGATACTATTGACCCCATGCCAAAGCGCTCTATCATTCGCTTGGTACGGGGTCGCTCGCAGACACACAAACTTAGTCAGTTATTAATGCGGTATTACCGTAAAAATTAATGGTTCAAGATAACATTGAGGCAATAAAATCTAAACTAGACATCGTCGAGGTTATCGGCGAGTACATCCAACTCAAACCCGCCGGAACTAATAATTTCAAAGCGCTGTGTCCGCTGCACGGAGAAAAGACGCCGTCATTCATGGTCTCAAAAGATAAGCAGATCTGGCATTGCTTTGGATGCGGCGAAGGCGGTGACATATTTGGATTTGTGCAGAAGATGGAAGGCATGGAGTTTCCGGAGGCTTTGCGTCATCTGGCAAAAAAAGCTGGGGTGCAGCTGCAGTATCAGGATCCAGGGCTGGCCAATAAAAAAACACTGTACCAGGATATTACCCGCGCCGCCGCTGAATTTTATCATGCCATACTGATTGATCATCCCAAAGCTCAATTTGTCCGTGATTATCTGGCGAAGCGTGGCGTCACAACCGAATCAATCCAATCGTGGCAGCTCGGCTATGCCCCGGATGCTTGGGATACGCTGAACAACTATTTAGTGCAGAAAAAGAATTTCAAAGTAGACGATATTTTCCAAGCGGGAATGACGGTGAAGAAGGAGCGGGGCACGGGATATAATGATCGTTTCCATAAACGCCTGATGTTTCCCATCAGCGACCATCATGGGAATATTATTGGGTTTGGTGGGCGGTGGCTCGGGCCGGAAAAAGACGTGGCTAAGTATATCAATACTCCCCAGACGCTGATTTATAATAAGAGTCAAGTGCTCTACGGATTGGACAAGGCAAAGACCGAGATAAAGAAACAAAAATTCGCGGTAGTAGTGGAGGGGTATATGGACTGTCTGGCATCACATCAAGCCGGTGTGACCAATGTCGTCGCTGCTTCCGGCACCGCACTGACCAGCGAACAGGTAAAATTACTCAAGCGATTTACTACTGAAGTTCGATTTGCCTTTGATCAGGATCTGGCGGGTGATACCGCCGCCAAACGCGGCATCGTGGTTGCCTGGCAGGAAGACCTGACCACCAAGGTAATAACCGTTCCCGAGGGCAAGGATCCTGATGAACTGATCCAGAAAAATTCCTCCGCGTGGGGTGAGGCAATTGCACACGCCCAATCCATCATGGAGTACTATTTTTCGACCACACTGGCCGAGCACGACGTCACCCAGGTAGAAGGAAAAAAACAAACGGCGCGTATCCTCCTTCCGGTGATAGCGTTGTTGGCCGATTCGATTGAGCAAACTCATTATTTGCAAAAATTGGCCGAGGTGCTTCATGTCGATGAAGCGGCACTCCACGATAAATTACGCCAGCTGCAATCGATAGGTTCTACAGCGGATAAAAATGTTCCCACAGCAGCTACGGCCGCTCCTGCCACTGACCGGGCAGCCAAGGTTGCCGAACATGTCGTGGGTATAGGCCTTGAGCGGCCCTCGGTGTTGCCGACGTTGGTAGAAAAAGTACTGCCCGCCTACATCCCGGATGAGAAGCTTCATTCCCTTTACAAATTACTCAGTGTTTATTATACTGAAAATCAAAATTTCACCTATCAGGGCTTTATCACTCCGCTCCGCCAGGAAGATCCCAGTTTGGTCACGTACGCCGATATACTGGCGCTCAAGGCAGGCCAAACCACTGCGGATCTTACCGATACAGAGGCAGAGCATGAAATCATCATTGGAGCCCAGTCGCTGAAACGGCACTACATTCAGCAGCAGCTAAAAGCAATCGAGCAGCAGATGCGTCTCGCAGAGTCCCGTCATGAGGACGAACTTCTGGAGCGTTTGAGTCATCAATTTGCTGATCTCACCGCCGAGCTGCAGCAGGTCTCCTAATTTTTAGTTATTCTGACATGCCCACCAAATTGAATACGAAAAAGAAGGTATCGACATCAAAGAAAAAAACAAGCAAACCAACCAAACGTACCGCTGGCAAATCCACGCGCCATATCCGGAAGACCGCAGTTAAAAAATCGACAGCCCGTGGCGGAAAAAAGGAGAAAGTTGTCGTCGAGGACAGTGTCCTGAACCGTCTTTTTGCAAAATCGCATGCCCGAGGTTTCGTGACCGAGACCGAGTTACTCTATGCGTTTGGACAATTGGAGGAATACGTGCCTCAGTATGAGGCTTTTTTGGATCGGCTAGAAGGAGCCGGAATCAATGTCATCGAAGATACGGGCAGTATTTTGGGGAATTTAGACGAACCAGAGCCGACACCGAAAGCCAGTAAAAAAGCCGAAGTGGACGCCCGCCGGTTGGACCTGTCCGATATTTCCAATGATTCTATCCAGATGTATCTGCGGGAAATCGGTAAAGTGCCGCTGCTGTCCGGAGAAGAGGAAATGGAGCTCGCCAAACGGAAAGAGCGCGGTGAGGTGGAGGCCCAGCGGAAACTGGTAGAGGCGAATCTCCGCTTAGTCGTTTCCATAGCTAAGAAATTTACCGGCCGCTCTCTGTCGTTGCTTGATTTAATTCAGGAAGGCAATATCGGTTTGTTTCGTGCCGTGGAGAAGTTTGACTATCGCAAAGGGTATAAATTTTCCACCTATGCCACGTGGTGGATCCGGCAAGCAATCACCCGGGCCTTAGCTGATCAGTCACGTACAATTCGCATTCCGGTGCATATGGTGGAAACAATCAATCGGTTCCAGCAGATTGAGCGCCAGCTGATTCAGGATCTGGGGCGCGAGCCGATGCCTGAGGAGATTGCCGCGGAAATGGGTGAGGATATTGACAAAATCCATCATATTATGAAAATATCCCAGGACACAGTATCGCTGGAAACGTCGGTGGGTGACAGTGATGACGAGGATTCGGTGCTCGGGGATTTCATCGAAGACGTAAAAACGATTACCCCGGATCGCGTCGCCGCCATGCAGCTGCTGAAAGACCATGTGACTGATATCATCCGTGAGCTGTCACCTCGTGAGCAGAAAATATTAGAAATGCGGTTTGGACTGCAGGATGGCGTGTCGCATACGCTGGAGGAGGTTGGTCAGGAATTTGGTGTCACCCGTGAGCGTATCCGTCAGATCGAGGCGAAGGCGCTGGAGAAGATAGAAGACCATAAAGGGATGAAAAAATTACGGGATTACTAAACATTTTATCCAGCCCTCCGGGGTAGCTCAGTGGTAGAGCAGGTGGCTGTTAACCACTTGGTCGCAGGTTCGAATCCTGTCCCCGGAGGGCTGGGTATGATGCTCACTTGACGATTCAGTGGTACCCGCCCGACTGAACGACTGAAATTGTTCGGGCGGGTTGTCCCCGGACCAGAGGGTTTTTTAAGTAGGTTGTCCTGACATACGTCGGGATCCCCGGTGGGGTAGCCGATTCACCCGTGGATCCGGCGGTTTTCGTATTTCGTGCTACAATATAGCAATGACAATCCTAACCGAAGCTCAAAAACTTATCCGCATTGCTCAGCAGACCGAGATTACCGAACACCATATTTATTTGCGTTTAGCGGCCAGCATGCGCGATGCGCATAATCGACAGGTACTGGAGCGGATTGCTGCAGATGAATTAGCGCACTACCATTTCTGGAAAGAGCGCTCGGGTCAGGAAATTGCTCCGCGCCTGAGTATGGTTCGGTGGTACGTATTGTTGGGTCGTATTTTTGGTCTGACGTTTGCGGTGAAACTCATGGAGCGAGGCGAAGAAAAAGCCCAAGCGAATTATGCCTCCAGTGCTCAGCTCACTCAGATCGATGAGCAGATCATCCGTGACGAAGAGCGACATGAGAAAGAACTCATCGCCATGATCGATGAAGAGCGGTTGAAATACGTCGGCTCGATGGTGCTCGGTCTCAATGATGCACTGGTAGAATTAACCGGCGCTTTGGCTGGTTTTACCCTGACGTTGCAGCGGACGGATATTATTGCGGTGGTCGGCTTGATCACGGGCATTGCCGCGTCATTGTCCATGGCGGTGTCAGAATATCTATCTACGAAAAGTGAGGGCGATGGCCGGCATCCGGTGCGCGCTTCACTATATACGGGTACAGCGTATGTATTGACGGTTATTATTTTGATATTGCCATTCTTTTTTCTGGACAATCCGTTCGTGGCACTGGCCATTTCATTGAGCGCCGCACTCGTTATTATTGCGTTATTCAATTACTATGTGTCGGTGGCGCAGGGGTATTCATTCCGCAAGCGATTTATCGAGATGGCAGGGTTGAGTCTCGGGGTTGCTGCCGTTACGTTTGCAATTGGATTTGTCGTCAGTAGGTTTTTCAATATTGACGTCTAGGTATGCGCGGCGTGACTCATGCAGCGGTGGGGGCAAATGCCGTGTGGATCCCGGTGGCACTGGGCTGGGTCGTGGCACCCTGGTGGGTAGCAGTGGCAGCTTTTGTGGCATTGATCCCAGATCTGGACGCGTCTGAATCGACCATCAAAAATTTATCCATTGGCAGCCGACATATGCGTGTCAAACCACTAGCGCCGGTTGCTCTGGTGACGGGGATGGTTTTTGGGCACCGGGGGTTTCTCCATTCCGCGGTCATACTGGTGGCCGTGAGTATCGTCATTGCGGTCCTATTGCCAACAAATACGGTGGCATGGATGGTCGTGTTACTTGCGTATCTGAGCCATCTTTTGCTGGATGCGCTCACCAAATCCGGCATTGGACTCCTCTGGCCATTACAATTGCGCATTGGGTTATTACCCCGGATGCTGCGCGTGCGAACAGGCGGACTGCTCGATACCGTGTTGCTATTATTAGGCGCAGCAGGAGTTGTTATATTTCTCTATTCCTTTGCTAGTATTCCTTTTGAATTATGATTACCTACGATGATTTCCAGAAAGTAGACATGCGCGTCGGCCGAATAATTGCGGTGGAAGAATTTCCTCGGGCGAAAAATCCATCCTTTCGCGTGCAGGTTGATTTCGGCGCTGAGCTCGGCACCAAGTGGTCCAGCGTCCAGGCAAAACGGGATTACACGCCCGAGCAATTGCTTCAGCGGCTCGTAGTCTGCACCGTCAATTTCCCACCCAAAAATATTGCCGGGTTTATGTCTGAGGTGCTGGTGATGGGTGTCTCAAACGAGACCGGCGCATTAGTCTTGCTCCAACCGGATCGAGACGCACCCTTAGGCAGCCGCGTGTATTAAAGGGTAGGGCTTGACCGGTCTACTTAGTTTCGTTATGCTTCATATATCAATATCTATTGATATATGAAATGTTGCGCACCGGGCTCTCTCGAAGATAAAAATATTGTCAGTTTAGCCGATGAGTTAGCAGTTTTGGCGGAACCGAATCGGTTACGTATATTGTGTTTGCTCAAAAAAGGTGAGCGATGCGTGTGCGATATTTTCCAAGCATTGGATCTTCCTCAAAATCTCACATCACACCACTTAAAAATGCTTCGTGATGCCGAGTTTTTAACGTCCCGCCGTGAGGGAACTCGGATCATCTATGCGCGAAATGAAAGAGTAATTAAAAAATTCCATCGCCTCCTGACAAATTCGATACCATTATGATCATCCAAGTACTCGGCTCGGGTTGCCCGACCTGCCACAAATTATTTGCCATAACGAAAGAAGTAGTGAGTGCATTAGGGTTGAGTACTCACGTTGAATATATAACTGACGTTCAAAAAATAGTAGCGATGGGTGTTCTATCCAGCCCCGTGTTGGCCATAGATGGCAAGCCGGTACTCGTTGGGCTGAGTCCGAATAAAGAACAGGTAACAGCAATAATTAAAAAGCATATAGGTTGAGGTGAATATTTTTTCTCCAATCGAATGGTTTGCTGAATGGGTGACGACGGTCATTTTCCCCCTCGATCCAAAGACACATTTGGCGGAGTCGGTTAATTTTTTTATTTATGATTCGATAAAAATATTTATTTTATTGGCCGTCATCGTTTTCTTTGTTTCGATTCTCCGTACCTATGTGCCCCCAGAGAAAATCAGGGCATTACTATTGCGTCAGAACAAATATGCGGGAAATATTATTGCGTCTGTCTTAGGTATCGTGACGCCTTTTTGTACTTGTTCAGCGATCCCGTTATTTTTAGGTTTTGTCCAAGCAGGCGTGCCATTAGGGGTGACATTTTCGTTTCTGGTTGCCTCACCCATGATCAACGAAGTGGCGCTGGTGTTGCTTTTGGGAATGTTTGGCTGGAAAATCGCCGTACTCTACATAGTGAGCGGTTTGATCATTGCAGTAGCGGCTGGAATAGTCATTGGCGCCATGAAAGTCGAGACGCTCGTGTCGCCATTTGTCTATCAGCAGACGGTACTAGGAGAACGTGCCGTACCACGCATGACTCGGAAAGTAAGGGTTGCATACGCAATGGACTATACGCTGGGCATCATTAAAAAGGTATGGCTTTACGTGATAATTGGTATTGGTGTCGGCGCCTGGATCCATGGATATGTGCCGACGGACTTCTTAGCCAGATTTGCTAGTCATAACGCCTGGTATGCTGTTCCTCTGGCAGTGCTGATAGGTATTCCGCTTTATGCAAATGCGGCAGGGGTTATTCCCTTGGTTGGTGCGTTGACGGAAAAAGGCGTGGCTATGGGCACGACGCTTGCTTTCATGATGTCGGTAACCGCTTTATCATTACCTGAGTTTATGATTCTGAAAAAAGTAATGCGTTTGAAATTAATTATGATATTTGGTGGCATAGTAGGAATTGGTATTATTTTTACTGGTTATTTGTTTAATGTATTTTTGTAGGAATAATATGACGGGAAATGGTTTATATTAGAATTGACAAATTTTGGCGCCTGTTCTATTATGAATATATATTCATAATAGAAAGAAGGTGATATATATGCCATATGGAGACGGAACTGGGCCGTACGGTACCGGACCACTCGGTTGGCACCGCGGGTCTTGTCAGGCAGGCGTCTCAGCCGGTTGGCCGATCTGGAGAGGCACGCGGCTGCGCCTGACTCCTGCAGAGGAACGCGCGTACTTGGCTGAGGAAAAACAGCGTGCCGAAGCCATGCTAGATGAAATCAATACTCGGTTACGCGAACTAAAAAAATAATTTTACGGATGATACATGCCACGACCAAAATTGCGCAGACGTCTGTGCATTCGCCCCGAAGTAACCTATTTTAAGCCGCGTGGAATACCGTTGCACGCGCTGACTACGGTCAATCTTTCACGTGAAGAATTAGAAGTTGTTTGGCTCATCGATGATTTGGGATATGATCAGAACCGTGCAGCCCGGCATCTACATACGTCGCAAAGCACCATTCAGCGGGTGCTGTGCAGCGCCCGGAACAAAGTTGCCCGTGCGCTGGTAGCCGGTAAAGCAATTGCCATAGAACCATATGATTAAATGGCTATTCCATGGATTGGTGCTCTGCTCGGTGGTGGCGTGCGTCATCGCCGGTACGCCGGGTGCAGCGGCCGATGAGCAGGTCGCGGACGTAACTATGTATTTTTTTTATAGCGAAACTTGCCCCCACTGCGCGCGGGAAGAAGTATTTATTGATCAGCTGCAGAGCCTGTATGGCGACCGGCTGCGGGTGGAGCGTTATGAAATTAGCACGCCAGCATCGCTGTCTCTTTTTTATCAGTTTGTCGCCGCGTTTACGGAGCCGATCAACGGCGTGCCCGCCACATTTATTGGCTCACACGTGGTCGTCGGGTATGGCGGAGACACCACTACCGGAGCTGAGATACAGGGGATCATCGAATCCTGCTTCCAGAAAAACTGTCCAGATACTCTGGTGTTGGTACAGGGCGAATCGCTTCCTGAACCGAGCCGGGAGGTGACCCCGAGCGAGAGGCGTATGATCGAGCTTCCGTTTTTTGGTGCTATCGACACCAGCGCGTATCCGCTGTTTGGCTTGACTGTGGTGATAGCGGCGGTGGACGGATTCAATCCCTGTGCCATGTGGGTGCTCCTGATATTGATCGGTCTGCTGCTAGGAATGCAAAACCGCCGGCGCATGTGGCTTTTGGGGGTGACATTTATTGCCGCTTCAGCTATGGTCTATTTTATTTTTTTGGCAGCATGGCTGGAGCTGTTTCGATTCGTGGGAATAGTGCGGTGGCTGCAGATCCTGGTCGGTTTGGGTGCGCTGGGGGTAGGGGCATACTATCTGCGACGCTTCGTCAAGTCGCGTCCCGGCGTGTGCGAGGTGACGAACGTTGAACAGAAACGGAAAATAACTGACCGGATCAAGCGGGTGGTGCATGAACGGACGCTGTGGTTGGCTATCCCTGGTATCATTGGCGTGGCGTTTGTGGTCAATCTGATTGAGCTGATGTGTTCAGCCGGTTTGCCCGCCGTCTATACCCAGGTACTGAGCCTGAGCGAGCTGTCTCGCGTCAGCTACTATGGGTATTTACTGCTGTACGTGTGTATATTCATGCTGGATGACCTGGTGGTATTTTTTATCGCCATGGTGACCATGAAGGCCATCGGCACTGAAGGAAAATGGAGCCGGTACGCTACCCTGGTCGGCGGAGTTGCCATATTGATTATTGGCATATTACTCATCATCGATCCGACACTGCTGTCCTTCGGCGGATAAGTAGTGTACAATACCGGCATGTCTGTACGCGGCACAGTGCGATGGATACTCCGGCGTGAAGCCGGTGACTGGAAACAGGACTTCCTCATCATCGGAGGAATCGTATTAATCGTGGGCGCGTTTATCTGGTGGAACCCGCCGTTGCCTGACGTAGCGACCATACAGGAATGGACCGAGCGTCTGGGCGCGACCGGACCGCTGGCCATGATGCTGACAATCGTCGCTGAGTCTATCCTGGCGCCAATTCCCGGCACTTTCATTTCCATCGCTGCTGGCGTGCTCTATGGCGTCTGGCCGGGGGTGCTCTACGTCTGGGTAGCCAATGTCATCGGCTCGTCGCTTACGTTCATGATCGGCAGGAAACTCGGCCGGCCGGTGGTAGAAAAAATCGTGCGGGGGAAGCATATCGATTCCTACGACGCCTTTTTCCGCCGCAATCGGCTGTTGATTGCTTTGACATACATCATCCCCATTTTATTCCCGACGGATATGATCGGGTATGTGGTCGGCCTATCCCGGATGCCCTACCGTCGGTTTGCTCTGTATATGCCCATTGGATTTGCCATCAATCTGACTATACTCACTTCGTTTGGCAAAAAATTAGTCGAAGCGTCCGAAGCGGTCCAGACGTGGTATTTTGCCGGTATGCTGGCACTGGTGTTTGTTGCGGTATTGGTTCAGCGGAGCATCAACCGACGCAGCCCTGTTTGACAATTGCCTGCACCTACGCTACTATCATCCGCGTATGACACATTATTCCGTAACCAATAATAATTTCTTACACCGATTGCCTTCGGCGTGATTTGACGTGTTGAGCGAAATAATGATGATCCGCCGAAGAGGCGGAATTTTTTATTCCGAAATAGTTTAAAAGGCAAAACCCTGCACTGCCTGCCCGCCGAACTCTGGGATAGTTTAATAGGTAAAACTCTACGCTGTTAACGTAGTTATCCAGGTTCGACTCCTGGTCCCAGAGCGTTTGCCAAAGAATTATCCACATACAGCACTGACAAAGGTACGGTACGATTTCCGTTTACAGCGCCGATTCCCTATGGTTTGATTAAAAGGATGGTGCGGTATCGGGTGAAGGAACAGAAAGCTCGACACCGATAGATGAGGTGCATCACAGTGAAATAGCGAGTCCTTTTCTCACGTATAAGCAATTGAGCTTGGTTGGCTGGTTGTCGAGTGAGCCGCATTGTTGTATAATAATAATTACTATCAATATGCGAACGCTGGGAAAAATCACCTTTATCATCATACTCATTTCTCTGGCTTTACCGCTGGTGAAAACATCCTGCGATTTTAGCGTACTGGCTGCCGTGCAGGATGCGCACGCCCCTATGTGTCATATGGGGTCACTCACGGCAGCACGCCAATCACTGGATTTACTGCCGCATTTTGATATGGCATTGGTCGAGCCGATACGATTGGCCGTTTGGGTCGTCTTGTTACTGCTGGCGGCTGCCGGGGTGCTGCTGGCATCTGTCAGATACCGGGTGTCTGGTTGGCTGGATCGCATGCGGCGGGCAATCTCTGATCATATGAAATACTGGGATCCGCTGCGGTTTGCTCTGGCGGCCGGGGTGGTGCAGCGGGTCACCCATCAGTAGTCAGGCGCGCCTGATCTGTCAGGACAGCCGCCGCAGGGTGGCTTGGTTACGATTTACTATTGACTTACGTCTATGGAAGAAACACAACATCAGCATAAAAAGTCGCAGTCCCTTTTCGAATTTTTGGGTCCGAAACGAGCATTCGTTTTCGGTATGGTAGCCATGTTCATGGTGGCGTCGACTATCGGCTTTTATATCCTTCTGTTTGGGGGATCTATCTCGACCAACACCAACTCCGCTTCGACATTTGCCGGCACTGCCAATACGAATGCGGGCACCAATAGTACCGCAGGAACGAATACCGCCACGGCCATCAATCTGGCGGCTATCACTTCTGATGACCATATCCGGGGCAATCTGGATACCGCTGAGGTCGTATTGGTAGAGTATTCTGACCTGGAGTGTCCGTACTGCAAACAATTCCATACAACGCTCCAGCAGATGAGCCAGGAGTACGGGGATAAAGTCGCCTGGGTGTACCGCCATTTCCCTCTGGAATCGCTCCACCCGAAGGCACCCAAAGAATCAGAGGCGTCTGAGTGTGCGTACGATCAGGGCGGCAATGACGCATTCTGGCAGTATATCGACAAGATATATGAGATCACGCCAGCAAATAACGGACTCGATGAGGCGAAGTTGCCGGAGATCGCCGGTGAAATCGGATTGGATGTCGCTGAATTCAATGACTGTCTGTCCAGCGGTAAATTTACCGAAAAAGTTCAGCAACATTACCAGGATGCAATCAACGCCGGTGGCAATGGCACCCCGTATTCGGTAGCGATCAGCCAGGACGGAACCAAGGTTCCCGTCAGCGGCGCCCAGCCGTATTCCAGCCTGAAGAGCACGATTGATAATCTGCTGCTCAATTAAGTAGGCAGTTCCAGTGGCGGGGGTTTGTACCCCCGCCACTGGATGGCTGACATGCACATGCCCTCCACATTCAACAATCCGTTGCGTACGATCGTCCGCGCGGGTGCGGTCGTATTTCGCCGTCCAGGATATGTGTTTATCGCTCTGGGCACGACGCTGGTATTTATCGTGCTGCTGGTGATCATTTCTCAAATCGGTTTTTGGTCTTCGGTAGTCAGGGCGGATTTTTTCAGTTTCGGCGATCGTATTGTCATACTCTGGCGCTCCCTGGGCAGCTTCGGCAGTGAGGTGACCGGGTGGGGACGTGTGCTGTTATTTGCTGTGGCTTTGGCCGGCGGTATCAATACCGCTCTGTTTATCCATTATCTGAAGCACCGTCTGGCTCAGGTACGAGCAGTTTCTGCCGGATGGTGGGGGATGGTGCTCAGCATTTTTGGCATCGGCTGTACATCCTGTGGATCGGTATTGCTGTCGGCCATCATCGGTTTTGGCGCTACCTCTGGTTTGCTCGGGGTGCTGCCGCTGCGGGGGACCGAATTTACCCTGATCGGGCTGGCGGCGGTTTTGTTTTCCATTTGGTATTTGTCGCGATCGATTATCAATCCGGCGGTCTGCCGGATGCGCACGATTTCAGCCAGCCCTATGACAAAAGATCATTAATCAAATACAGGTCCTATGAATACTAAAATCCTCGGCATGATCCTGTTTGTGGTTATCATCGTCATTGTCGGAGTGATTTGGTTATCGTCGGATGACAGTGGATCAAATTCCAACATTAACCAAACGTCCGGATTGAACGTGAATACCAAGACCACGAACACCGCCCCACTCAATGGCAATACAAATGCCGCAGCGCCAGATACAGCGTCGGTGTCTGCTTCCAGCACCACCGGTTTTGCCCCGAATAGTATCACGATTTCCGTTGGTGGCACGGTCACCTGGACCAATACCGGTTCAGATATGGTCTATGTGGCGCCTGACCAGCACCCTGACCATACTGATTATCTGGGAGTCTGGGAAGACGACGGGACAGGGGAAATCAGCTCCGGAGAGACCTATGTTGTTCAGTTTTTTACTGCCGGTACCTATCAGTACCATGATCATGAAAATGACAGCAGCACTGGTACGGTGATTGTCCAGTAATTGGCCGTCTTTATTTTCAAAAAAGACCCCCCCCTGATTGATCAGGGGGGGTCTTTGAATTTTTTATTCGTAGACTATCAATAATTATTACTAATATTAGCTAAAAATACTTGATTTTTTTATTCAGCGGGTGTATACTTACATACAATTAATTTGTAATACAAAATAATATGAAAGGTATTTCATATTTAGTAGCCGGGGTGCTTATTACCGCCGGTATTTTTGGCGTAGTGCATGCTACCCAAGCTGCCGAAGATAACACTGCCCCCAGGGTGACGGCGATTAATTTTTCTCCGGTGACCATAGATACTGGCAGCGGTGATCAGACAATCACCTTGACCGTAACATTGACTGACGATTTAGTGGGAGTTGCCATACCCGGCGATTGTGGATCGGCATGCAATACCAGCAACACTCATTACGACTTCGCCCCTTGATTGGTACCCAGTTAATCGACTTTCACGCATGGACTCGTGTTTCCGGTGATGATAATAACGGTACCTATACCTCAACCGCAGTTATCCCTCAGTATAGCAAGGTGGGTCTATGGACGGTCGAGTATCTGTATCTCGTTGATAAATTAAATAACAATTCTTGGAAAACCGGGGTACAGCTAGCCGCACTGTTTCCCGATGCACATTTGATAATTGCCAATACTGATGATAGTGCGTCAGTAACCATTGAACAAGAGTGGGTATACAGTTCTGAAGTTGCTCGGGTGACTTTTCCTGCCGGGACGGTGGTCACAAATTATTCTGGGACTCCATTTCGATTTTATCAGCTAGTCAATGAAGCCTACAGTCTTTCCCAGCTGACCGATTTCGTGGGTGCTGTAGCCGCGATGCGGCTCGGCATTCCCGAAATGGGACTGCATTTCAGTAAACCAATTCAGATCTCCATGTACATCGAGGATACTTCGCTGATTGGTGAAAATTTACTGATCCAGACGTTCACCGAAGAGGGAGTGCAAGCTTCCTGGACCCCTGATTCGTATTGCACCGTTGATTTTCGACAGTATTGCTCGTTTAGCGTTGATCACGCATCATTATTCATGGCCCAGCGTGTTCCGATTCGGGCTATCGTGACTGGCACAAAGGCCGGCGGTGGTCCGGAAGTGCGAGTATTTGATACTGCCGGTAATTTACTCCACAATTTCGACGCATATAGCAATTGGTGGGGTGGTATCAATGTAGCAGTTGGTGATATCAATGGTGACGATGAGAATGAAATCATTGTCAGCACCCGCCGTGGCGGGGTTCCCACGGTGAAAATTTTCGACATCAACGGCACCAGTAAAGGATGGGATTTCGACGCGTTTGCGTCTGGATTCCGTGGCGGGGTCAGCCTGGCAGTTGGCGATATCGAAAGTGACGGTATCGACGAAATCATCGTCGCTCCCATGAGTGGCGGCGCTCCTCAGGTGCGTGTTTTCGGTCTTCGAGGTGACAGTATCGTTCCCGTGACTGAGCATTTCTACGCCTACGACACCGCTTTCCGCGGCGGCCTTGCGCTTTCCGTCGGTGACCTGGAGGGTGATGGCGTCGGGGATATCATTACCACACCAATTAGCGGCGGCGGCCCTCATGTGCGAGTATTCGGCGTTCGCAACCACCGGTTTGTTCCCGTTACCCTCGGGGTGATGGCGTATGCCAATACGTTTCGCGGCGGGGTGACCACGACCATGGCTGATTTGAATGGCAACGGTAAAGACGAAGTCGTAACGGGGGTGTATGGATCAGGCGGCCCTCATGTGCGGGTAGTCGGTATCGGTTCCAATAAGGGATTGGCATTGTCCAGTCCGGGCTTCTTTGCCTTCAATCGTGAGTTTAGCGGCGGTGTTTCAGTGGCTGCGCTGGATACGAATGGCAATGGTCAGCAGGAATTGATCGTCGGCGTGGGTGGCCAGGATGTCGGCTGGATAAAGATCATGAGCGCTACCGGGCGACTATTGTCACCGTCCTTTGCCGCGTATGGCAAGGACTATACCGGTGGCATCACGCTGGCGGCGGGCATATTTTAGTGATTTCCTGATTAAGGATAAACGAGCGGGTATATGCCCGCTCGTTTTGATTTTCGTCCGCCTCCATCGCGTTTCATGGCGATCCGCGTCTGCCTCGTCGTTTGGCGCCTGGTTTGTATTCCGCCAAAAATTTCTCGAAATCTTTCAGGCCATTGAAAAAGAGGACGCAGGGGTCGTTTGACCAGCATTTTTTCCGTTTGACGCTAAACCATTTTTTCCAGATCGGACCGCCGAACCCCAGGATGATGCCGTGATGGGCGGCAAAGGTGGTCAGCGCATTAAAAAACCGCGTCGATGGCCGGTCGGTGTAGGTTTTAGTCGGCACGATCATCTGTGGCCTGATGCGCGCACTGGCTTTTTTGAGCTCTTCGATGCCGATATTGATCCCTAGTACATGGGTTTTCCAGCCGTGGAGTTTGTACTGCAGAGCGATGATCTGGAGCGGCAGCTCGTTGAATTCACCTGGTGCGCAGGCCAGGATGACCGACGGGGAATGGGCGTCAGTCGTATCCGGAATATAGCCATCCAGGCGGATGACGTGCATGCGGAGCAAAAAGCTCATCCGGTGCTCCTCATAGACCGATATTTTTTTGGCCTGGTACAGCTCGCCCATGTGCCGGAGCGCCGGCATAATCACCCGGCTGATAATCGTCTGGATCGGCACATTGGTGATATAGAGCCGGTCAATGAACTGCGCGGCTTGTTTCATGTTGTTTTGCTGGAGCAGGTCGTAGTACTGTTGCCAGCGGTCGTCGGCGATGTCGTCCCGCTGTTGACCAAGCCGTTTCAGGGTGTAGGCGCGGCTGTATTTCGGGTAACGCCGGATAAATCGCGTCAGCTGGTCACGGTTCACCCGACGGTGGCCGCCAGCCGTCACTTCAGCTTCGAGGTAGCCACGATCCACCCAGCGTTTGATGGTGGAAACGTTGACATCGAAGAGTTGGGCGAGTTGGGGAGGGGTAAAATGCACGTTTTGCATGTTTTTAGTATATCACTTATCTTAATGTATGCAAGTACCCGATACTACGCATGACCACAACTGTTCATTACACTGATGTTGCTCAGAGCGGGGGTGGTCCCGGGTACTCTCTGCTGCAGGATGGAGTCGAGCCTGCAAAAGCGCCTTAACTAATAATTACGCACATACTATGAAAAAACCAAATGCTGTTGATATGATTGCCTTTATTTTGCTGGTGGTGGGTGGACTGAACTGGGGACTGGTCGGTTTTCTCGACTGGGATCTCGTGGCGGCCATCTTTGGTGATGGCAGTGCCATCGCCCGTGTCGTCTACGCCTTGGTCGGTCTGGCGGCTGTCTACCAGCTGGTCAGAATGCCTAGCATGATGAAGTCCGGATCAGCCGCGGCCCAATCCTAAGCTAGTATCCGGTGTCTTCACATTTATACCACAGCTCTGCCGTCTGTCACGGCGGGGTTTGTGGTATGAAAAAACCTCGTCTCCGAATACATCAGTGTGATGTTTGGTAGAGACGAGGTTAGAGGTGCTGGACACGATTTATTGAGAGGTGCGCATCGGTGCAATCCAGATGGATCACCGAATATCGATAGGGACACAAAATCGTGAGTCTCATACATTCACCTTTCTGGAAAATAGGTGGTTAGTCGGGCAATCCCGTACAGAAAAAGTCGGAGTGCGCCGCGAGGTAGGCCATGGCCGTCGTGATGAGAATTTCCTGGCCACCGAGGAACGGTTGCGGAAGCCGATGTACCGGGTGAAAATGTCCAACCGGAAATTCGACCGCATACGCCTGGCAGAGGAATATCGTTGAGATGCAGCCGCCACGAGTGTGTCGCCAGGGAATGACATCGCATTTTGTGGCCGTTATCCGGTCAATCTTTTCCTGGCTGAGCTGGAGCTCATTCGCCCAGATACGCCGGAGTACCGACGTGTAGATTTCGTCTGGCCTGCGATCGAGTGTGATATCGGTGTCTCGGACCGTTGAGCCGGGTACATGGTAGTACCATGGCCAGTCGAGATCATCACCGTCACGCTGGGTGAGCAGCACTTCGACGATACCTTCTCGTTGCCGCAGGATGACCGATTCGACACCCATCATGGGGATGAGTGCATTGAGCCGGTGCATAAACCAGTACGGCCACGGTTGCGTGGTTTTGGTGAGCAGCTGTTTCAAGAGCTCAGCCTCAGGCGTTTCCCAAAATGTTGGCATTACTAAACCTCCTCAAGGGTTTAGGGTTAATAGGGTGAATTGAGAAATATGTATATGTAAAAAGGGCAGAGTAACCGCGTATCATACCGTACTGGCATGGGTTTGTCAAGGTTTCAGGCATTATGCTAGACTGTGTTTGCTTTTGATAGTAATGAGCATTAAGTATTTATTTCCATGAGACTGCTGTGGCACTACCTCAGTATTCATCGCCGTACCCTGCTCCTAGCGCTCGGGCTGGCAGCTATCAATCAGGTTTTTTCACTGATTGATCCTCAGATTTTTCGCATCATCATTGATCAATATGCCACCCGGTTTCAGGAATTTGAATCGGCCGATTTTTTGCGCGGCGTGATACTCTTGCTGCTGGCATCGGTGGGCGTGGCCTTGGTTTCCCGTCTGGCAAAGAATTTTCAGGACTACTATGTCAATGTGATTACTGAGCGGCTGGGCGCGCATCTGTACGCGGACAGCGTGGGGCACTCATTTTCGCTTCCCTATAGCGCGTTTGAGGATCAGCGTTCCGGGGAGTTGCTGCAAAAATTGGAAAAAGCCCGCACCGACGCCCAAAAACTCATAAAAAGCGCGGTGAGCGTCCTGTTCCTTTCCGCGGTGGGGATTGTGTTTGTACTGGCGTACGCGTTTGTCGTCAATTGGGCTATCGGGGTGGTTTATTTTTCCATGATACCGATACTGGCTGCGCTGACGTATTATCTCAGTCGGAAGATAAAAGCAGCCCAGCAGAAAATCGTGAAAGAAGAGGCGGATCTGGCCGGCTCCACCACGGAAACGCTCCGCAACGTCGAGCTGGTCAAGAGTTTGGGTTTGGAGCAGCAGGAGATCAGCCGATTGAACCGGGTGAATGAAGCAATACTCAAGCTGGAGCTGGAGAAGGTCAAATACGTTCGTACCTTGTCATTTTGGCAGGGGACGGCGGTTAATGCCCTGCGTTCATTACTCCTGCTGCTGATGTTGTGGTTTGTGTTTCAGGGCACGATTACGCTGGGGGAATTTTTCAGCCTATATATTTATTCCTTCTTTGTTTTTTCCCCGCTGTATGAACTTGGGACGGTGGCGACTGAATATCAGGAGGCGAAGGCGTCGAGTGCGCAACTTCAGAACATATTGCACATCCCGGCAGAAGCCCAGCCGGCGGATGCTCAGCCCGTGGACCGGCTGACCCACGTCAGCTTTCAGGGTGTCGGTTTTTCGTATGTCAGCGCCTTGCGCCCGGCGCTGGCTGGCATATCATTATCTATCCGTGCCGGTGAAACCGTGGGGTTTGTCGGTCCGTCTGGCTCAGGCAAGACAACCATGGTCAAATTGCTGGCTGGGCTGTACCGTCCGTCAACCGGATCCGTCACTATCAATGGGACCGATTTGACCACTGTCGATATGGCGCAGTTCCGCCGCCGGATTGGATTGGTAGCGCAGGAAACCCAGCTCTTTGCCGGTACCATCCGGGAGAATCTCCTCTTTGTCCGACCACAAGCGACAGATGCTGATTGCGTGCGGGCTCTGGAGGCGGCAGCTGCCCAGCATATTCTGGACCGCGCGCCATATGGGCTGGACACGAAAATCGGCGAAGGTGGTCTCAAATTATCCGGCGGTGAACGCCAGCGCCTGGCAATCGCCCGAGCCCTGCTGCGGCAGCCGGATTTAATCATCTTTGACGAGGCAACGAGCAGCCTGGACTCGATAACGGAAACTGCCATTACCACTACCATCCGGGACATAGTCCGATCGCGGGCGAATTTAATGACGGTATTAGTGGCACATCGGCTGTCGACGGTGACCCATGCCGATCGGATTTATGTATTTGCCAAAGGCTCCGTGGTCGAGCAGGGACGACACTCAGATTTATTGGAGCGGGGTGGTCTGTACGCCGCTCTGTGGCGCGAGCAGGTCAGTAGCCGGGAAACGCCCGCGGCTGATCCCGTTGTTGCCCCCGCTGTCTAAATTATTCTAGCGGCCCGTCGGCTTACGGTAGAGATAGGTGGCCACCGGGATCGCCACGATGATGGTACCGATGCACCAGACGGCAGCTAGCCAGCCATGGTCACCGATTGGGGTGCCGAGCATCAGCGCTCGGACCGCTTCGATTACGTGCGTTACCGGTTGGTTTTCGGCGAAAAACCTGAGCCAGCCGGGCATGGTATCAGTCGGGACAAACGCGGCGCTGGCAAACGTCAGCGGGAATACCACGAAAAACCCCAGCCATTGCACCGACTCCACGGTTTTTGCCACCAGGCCCATGATGGCTGCTGTCCAGGAAATGGTGAAGGTAAAGAGGAGAACCATGCCGGTGATGAGCAGCCAGTCCGTCAGTGACGCCTCTGGTCGGAATCCGACCAGCAGACCGACGCCGATCATGACTATCGCCTGGATGATGTTCCGCGCCAGGTCAGCGGTGACATGGCCCATCAGCAGCCCCCAGCTGGCGATGGGAAGGGATTTGATGCGATCCACGATGCCGCGCTGGAGATCGGTAGCCACGCTCAAAGACGTGGTCAGCGAGCCAAAGGCCACACTCTGAATGAGGATTCCGGCGACTAGAAAATTGACATAGCTGGCTCCACCCGTATCAATCGCCCCGCCGAAGACATAGCGGAAGAGGAGCATAAACATGATTGGCTGGATGGTCAGCCCAAGCAGTTGATCGCGATTTTTGGTGATGTGTTTGACGCTCCGGACGATCAGCACCGCCGCGTCAGCAAAGGTCCAGTATAATTTTGAGTGTTGGGCGGGCTGGACCCCCCCGGCCTGGTAGGTGATCTGGTTCATCATACAGGTGGAGTGTTTTTTAAGTCAGTTGCGGGAGCGTCTGCTTCGGCTTTGTGGCCGGTAAAGTGGAGAAAGACGTCATCGAGGGTAGGTTTGTGGAGCGAAAGGGATTCAATGTTCACGTCGGCTTTTTCCATCAGGTCGAGCACATGACGGACCTCCGCTACGCTTCCACCAATCGGTACGCTCACTGAACGGCGTTCCGCGTCCTGGAGGGGATCCTGGTCTGAAAGTATGGTCATCGCTTTGGCCATATCGCTCTGCTGACTGATGATTATTTCCAGCCGTTCTTTACCGACTCGCGATTTGAGCTCATCCGCGGTCCCTGCGGCGATTATCCGGCCGTCATCCAGCACGGCGATACGGTCGGCGAGGCGGTCGGCCTCTTCGAGATACTGGGTGGTCAAGAGGATTGTCACGTCGGCCTCGACGAGCTGCTCGATGATATGCCACATCCCGAGCCGGCTGCGCGGGTCGAGACCGGTGGTGGGCTCGTCGAGAAATACGATGGGTGGCGTGGCGATCAGGCTGGCGGCTAGGTCGAGCCGGCGGCGCATGCCACCGGAGTATGTTTTCACCGCTCGATCGCGGGCATCGACCAGATCAAATTGTTCCAGCAGTTCGCTGGTGCGCCGCCGGGCGTCAGCCCGACTGAGATGGTAGAGCTGGCCCATCATAATCAGATTTTCCGTACCGGTCAGGTACTCGTCCACGGCGGCGTATTGGCCGGTCAAGCCGATGCTTTCCCGGACGCGCTGGGGTTCATGGAGCACGTCGTACCCATTCACCGACACCTGTCCGGCATCGGGTCGGAGCAGGGTACTCAAAATGCGGATAGTAGTGGTCTTGCCAGCGCCATTTGGCCCCAGGAGCGCCAGGATAGTGCCGCGGCCGACCTGGAGGTCTAGGCCTTTGAGCACTTCCAGTTTTTTAAACGAGTGGCGCAGGCCGTGGATGGTGATAGCATTATTTTCGGACATACCTTAATGCGAATTGTAATCAATAGTCATTTGTTCAGTATAGCTAGGTTTTATGGGTATGTAAATACTCCAATTGGGGCGCAGAGCCACTGGTATGCTACAATACGTCATATGTGCCGACGGTTACTATTTCAACTCTCTATCATAGTATGGTTGCTGGTTGGTATCTTCATCCCTGGCATTGCCTTTGGACAGACCGAAAGTGGTGAGACATTTCAGGCGCGGGTCATCGAGGTGGTGGACGAACAGACGGTAGCTGGGGAATCAGGCGGTGAGATCGTACAGCAGGTGCTGAAACTGAAGGCGCTGGACGGCACTTGGGAAGGCCAGGAGATTACCTTTGACGGTACGCGGTATGAGGCAGTAGCGCAGAATACATATGCAATCGATGACGTGGTCCAGGTGGCCCATGTCGTCGGGGTTGAGGGTGATGATCAATTTTACGTGGTTGATTATATCCGCCGGGGGGTGCTGTATTGGCTGGCCGGACTGTTTGCGCTCACCGTGGTGGCCGTCGGCAGGTTGAAGGGGCTTCGCGCACTAGTTGTGTTGGTATTGTCGTTTGTGGTTATTCTCGGTTTCATTATTCCGCAGATTGTGGATGGCGCATCCCCCCTCCTGATCAGCATCGTCGGGACGTTTGGCATATTAGTACTGGCAATTTATCTGACCGAGGGTTTGAATCGACCTTCAACACTGGCAATCGCCTCTATTTTCGGTACCTTGGTGGTGACGGGACTGTTGGCTGTGTGGTTTACCGCGCTGACAAAGCTGACTGGCTTTGCCAGTGATGACGCCATTTACCTGCTGGGCTTAGGTTCAGGCGAGCTGAATGTGCGCGGGCTGCTGCTGGCTGGTATTATCATCGGCGCCCTGGGCGTACTCGATGACGTAGCGGTTTCACAAACTGCGGTGGTCGGTGAACTGCGCTCGGTCAATCCGCGCATATCAAAACGCGAGCTGTATATGCGGAGCATGCGGGTCGGCGTGTCACATATGAGTTCAATGGTCAATACGCTCTTCTTTGCCTATGCCGGTGCGGCGCTGCCACTCCTTATTTTATTCAGTGCCACGGATGTGAATGCGCCGACATTTGCCGAAGCAATCAATAGCGAAATTATCGCCACGGAAATAGTCCGGACGCTGGTGGGGAGCATTGGATTAGTGCTGATGGTGCCGATTACGACTGGTATCGCCGTCTGGTTTTCCGGTCGGTATCGGCACACTCCAGCGGACGTCCAGCCATCCGGGTAGCTGACTATTCAAAAATACGCATCAGCGCCATCAGTCCGATGCCGATGACAAACATGAGTAGCTGAGCAATGGACTTGCCCAGATGTTCTTCGCGTTTGATTTCCGGGATAAGATCAGCGGCCGCGATGTAGATGAAACCACCGATAGTGATGGGAACCAGATACGTATGGGCGATGTCGACATTTCCTCCGATCGCCAGCGTGACGATAGCGCCAGCCAATGCCGTCAGCGCTGACAGGAAATTGAAAAAAAGAGCCCGGGCGCGCGTGTACCCGGCGTGTACCAGGATGCTGAAGTCACCGATTTCCTGGGGGATTTCATGGAGCACAACCGCCAGCGTGGTAGCAAGTCCGATGCCGGGGCTGACCAGGTAGGCGCCCGCGATGATGACGCCATCGAGAAAGTTATGAAAAGCGTCACCGACCAGATTGCTGATGCCCACGGGGTGGGGGTGTTCAGTCGATGTCGGCGTGTGGCAGTGCCGCCAGTGGAGGTATTTTTCCAGAGTGAAAAAAAGGACGATACCAATGATGATGAAAAGCGGAGCGTGGGCGGCCGTACTTGGCTCGTCGTATGCTTCCGGGAGCAGGTGGAAAAAGGCTCCGCCGAGCATGGAGCCTGCGGCAAAACTGACCAGGAACAGTAGAACTTTTTTTAGTCGTTCCATGGATACAGAGAGCGAAACGAGGCCGATAAATGACATGAGACTAATGGCGAGGACGCTGAGGATGGAGTAGAGCCAGATGGAGGTCATATTGATTGGTTATTGGCACTGCGCGCAGATGCCGGTTAACGATAAATGGTGGGTAATATCGGTAAATTTTTTTGGTGGCGTGAATTCCACGTGGCAGGGGAGGCACTCAACTCGTTTGCATTTTCGACACACCACATGATGATGGGGTGAATCCGCCGCATAGTAGCGATGTTCGTCGAGTAAACATTCTTCAAAAATGATATGCAGGGATTTCAATAGTTCCACGGTGCGGTAGACGCTTACCTGGTCCACTTTATTTTTTAATGCTGCGCAAATTTCTTGGGTGGTTTTGGGTTTTTGTTGTTTTGCTAAATACTCCAGTACCAGTTTTCGTGGTCGGGTGATTTTCGTATGGCTTAATTTGAGCTTATCCACAGGTTTCATAGGCAGGGGGGAGTATAGCAGAGATTTATTGTAATTGCAAATTTTTTGCAAATAGAAAATACCCGATTTGACAGCAGGAGCTGGCGCGGTAGACTTCATCTGGTATGAGTGCAAAAATTTCTAAATCCGCCACTGGCGGGAAAAAGGCCGGGAATAAAATGCCGGCAATCACCTCAGATATGCTGATGGGGGATATCGTCCAGCAGTATCCGCAGGTCACGGAAATATTAGTGCGGTACGGCTTTCATTGCATCGGCTGCATGATTTCACCGTATGAATCATTAGAATCAGGCGCAGCAGTGCATGGCATCCCCATCGAGCCGTTGCTTGATGAGCTGAATGCCGCAGTGCATACGTAAGGAAGTCGTACCCAGTTCAGATAATGACAGATTCGGCATTACCGATACTGACGCGGTATCCTGCGAAATGGACGGTGCAGGATTCGGATATTCAAACGCCGTAACGGCGAGGAATAGACGAGGCATACGAGTATGCCGAGCAACTTCCTTGTCATCGTTGCTCTCCTTTCATTCCTTCGTTTACGGGTTTTGAATTGACAACGGCCAATGAGTATACCGGTCACCGTGAGTGCGGCGTCCTCCAAATCCCACAGGGAGGCTGTGACCGTTTCATTATGAAACGGTACAAATATTGGTTTTTGAAAGCCTAAAAAAGTACACTCATTATGTTCCATAATAATAACCATACTCTATAAGGGCCGTATTCATCCTGTTGATGGCACGAGTCACCGTGCTGCCAAGGTTTTAATTTGCCCGTGATTGGTGTATACTGGAAGCTCCACTTCATCAGTATGGGGTATCGGTTTTATGCCGGTTACGACACTCACCATTCATCGATTACGCTGGATTCATATCAGCTCGCTTGCCGAGGCGGATATAGCTTTTTTGCAGAAAGAGTTTGATTTTCATCCTTTGGACCTGAAAGACTGTCTGGAAGGGGTGCAGCGACCGAAGCTGGATCCCTATGAAAAGTACCTGTTCATGATTTTCCATTTTCCGGAATATGACCAGGAGACCCGGCGGGTAGGCATCCGTTCGCTGGATGTTTTTTTGGGAAAGGATTTTTTGGTGACTATCACCAATGAGCCGGATATGTTCATAGAGGATTATTTAGTGGCGCTGCGTAAGAAAAACCACAAAGGGTTCCCATACGATCCGCTGAAGAATAGCGCGGCATATCTTCTCTATAAGATAATTGACGGCCGCTACCACAAGACACTCCCGGTAATCAACGAGGTCGGCCAATACCTGAACGAAGTTGAGGAGGACGTCTATTCCAGCCGCAACAAAGCGGCCACTACCAATCTGGCCATCATCCGGCGCAATGTGCTGAATCTTCGGCGCATCATGGAACCACAGATAAAGATGGTCGACCGTCTGGTCAATATGAAAAATCAGGCCATCAGTTCAAAACTCCAGGTATATTTTGATGATGTACATGACTACCTGGAGAATATGTGGTCGGCGCTGGAGAATTACCGTGATTTTGTGGATAGCATGTATGACACCAATGAGTCATTCATCAATCAGCGCACCAATGAAGTCATTAAGATGCTCACCGTCATTTCCGTGGCGTTACTACCTATGACACTCATCGCCAGCATCTATGGCATGAATGTCACCGGACTCCCCTTCGCCGATCATCCAATAGGAATTTGGATGATTTTTGGTTTAATGGCCGGCATCGTTTTTGGCAGTATCTATCTCGCTCGCCGAAATAATATTATCTAGCCATTCCTCATGACGTTTTTTTTACGTGCCCGCAAACTCGATTTCGGGTCCGGTGGCCAGCCCTGGGTGGTCGTGCTGCAGGAGGACGAAGCCCGAATTTTGGGTATTGTGCTCGGGGATCTGATTGAGATCAGCTGGGGAAAGCGGCACAAAGCAATCGTCACCGCCTATTATACCCGGCATAAAGTCAGCTCGGGGGAAATCGGTTTTTTTCGCGAAATTTGGCGCACCGTCCCCGTTCAGCCGAATGAGCCGGTGTCCCTGCGAGTTTTATCGCGTCCTCTTTCGATTGAAGCTATCAAAAAGAAATTACTCGGAGAGAAGCTGACCTACGCCGAGATGCATTCGATCATCCGGGATATCGTGGACCATAAATTGAGTCGTGTGGAAACCACATATTTCGTCGCCTCCAGTTTTATCAAAGAGTTTTCCAATGAAGAGCTGTTTTTCATGACCAAGGCGATGGCAGAAACCGGCGAGATGCTGAAGCCGGCCCGTAAGGTGGTGGCGGACAAACATTCCATCGGTGGGGTGGCGGGGAACCGGACGACCATGGTGGTAATCCCGATGGTGGCATCGCAGGGTGTTTTCATCCCCAAGACGTCATCGCGCGCCATCACCTCGCCAGCCGGTACGGCTGACACCATGGAGGTATTGGCGCCCGTGCGGCTGTCGTTTAAGCGGATCCAGGAGATTACTAAAAAAATAAATACCTGCATCATCTGGGGTGGCAGTTTCAGATTGGCCCCGGCCGATGATTACCTCATTCGGGTTTCGCATCCACTCGCGCTCGAACCGCTGGATAAGATGGTGGTCAGCATCCTGGCTAAGAAAGTAGCTATGGGGGTGACCCATCTGGTGGTTGATCTGCCATATGGCCCGACGGTAAAAATAACCAGCCGTGCTGACGCACTGAATGTCAAAGCAAAATTTGAATATCTGGCTCGGAGATTTAAGATTAAAATTAGGGTAGTGCTGAGCCGGACAACGGAACCGGTCGGGCGGGGCATCGGCCCGGCTCTAGAGGCGCGTGACGTCCTGCGCGTGCTTCAACAGAAGGACTACCGTCCGTCCGATTTGGAAAAGAAGTCAATCAAATTAGCCGGGCATTTATTGGAGTTAGCCGGCAAGGCCAAACCGGGTAAGGGACATATGCTGGCCGCTGAAGCGCTGACATCCGGCGCTGCCTGGCGAAAGATGCAGGAGATCATCCGGGAGCAGGGGGGAAAGGCGGAGATTGATTCTGAAGACCTGACCTTGGCCGCCATCCGTCACCGGTTCTACGCTCCATACAGCGGCACCATCGTCGGCGTCAATGATGAGATGGTTGACCAGGTGGCCCGTATCCTCGGCGCTCCGCATGAGAAGTTAGCCGGCATCTATATCAATAAGCGGCTCGGGCAGAAGGTCAGGCGGGAAGAGCGCATGTTTACCCTCTACGCCCAAAATGCCGACCGTATCGAATTGGCGCTTGAGGCGCTGAAAAAAGAGCGGATTTTTGAAATCCGGCGGCAGTCAATTTGATTGGCGTATCTCGCCGGAGGACCATTTTGACAGCGCCCGTGCCTCATGGTATGGTTTGGTTAGTAATGGTTATCAATAGTTACGTACTGGCATGACCACCCGGACACAGCAGAAAAAGGAAAAAAAATCAGACTGGCGGCTGACCAATCAGCGCATGGTTATTTTGGAGTATCTGCGAGAGACGCCCGGGCATCACGGCGCTGATCACATATACTCGGTGGTTAAAAAAAAGATGCCGACAATCAGTTTTGCAACCGTGTATCGGAATTTAAATTTCCTCCGCGACCACGGGTACATCAAGGAAGCGGTGGTCAATAAGATTGGGTTATATGAAGGCCAGATTGATGCGCATGTGCATTTATTGTGTGAAGTGTGTGGCAGGATTTCCAATATCGTCGATGATCAGGTGTTTAAATCGCTGAAACATTTGGCCCAGACTCAGAAATTTCAGTCCCGCATGGAACAGGTCGAAATCAGAGGAATTTGTGACGCGTGTCGGGCTCAGGGTCGGAAACTGGCGGTGGGACAGGGTCGCTGCGAGGCGTGCGGCAAACTGAAGAAAGACATACTCGACACCGTGCTTCTCTGTTCCGATTGTCGTTTCAATGCCAGCTGTGTGTATTATCAGGAGGCGTACGCCGCCAAGCATGCGTCCTGACATCGCGACGGTTCCATGCAACAGACGCTTGCCATAAAAAATCTTCATGTCCGCATCGACCAGACCCCGATTCTTCGCGGGGTTGATTTGACTATTCAGCCAGGTACGATTCACGCGCTGATGGGCCCCAACGGTTCGGGCAAATCAACACTTGCGTCCGTCATTGCCGGACATCCCGGGTACACGGTGACGCGAGGGTCAATAACCTATGGCTCGGCGCGTTTAAAAAAATTAAGTCCGGATCAGCGGGCGCAGCACGGCATCTTTTTGTCATTCCAATATCCGGTGGCCGTTCCCGGGCTCTCCCTCGAGCATTTTTTGCGGACAGCATACAATAATACCCATCGAGGTACGCCGCTGTCCGCCCTGGATTTTCATAGGCATATTGAAGCGAAGATGAATCTGCTGAATATGAAGGCCGATTTCGCCAGCCGCGCGCTCAATGACGGATTTTCCGGTGGTGAAAAAAAGAAGTCTGAAATTTTGCAGCTGGCAGTGCTTGAGCCGACACTGGCGATTTTGGATGAGACGGATTCGGGTCTCGACATTGATGCACTCCGGGCGGTGGCAAAGGGGATAACTAAACTCATGAATCCACAGCTGGGCGTGCTCATCATCACCCATTATGTCCGTATTTTACGGTATATCAAACCAGATTACGTCCACGTCATGTCGGCAGGCAGGATTATTACGTCGGGTAAACGGGCGCTCGCTCATCAGATTGAGCGCAGGGGTTATGATTGGTTGTTAAGGAAAAAGAAGTAGCCATATGTCTGACGCCCAAACATTACGTGCGTATGACAATGAAGCGAAGCTGGCCGCCGAGCGGCCAGATCGGGTTTCCTACGTCCACACTGCCAAACGTGGGCTCACCCGGAAAACGGTAGAAGAGATTTCCTCGATGAAAAACGAACCCGCCTGGATGCGGGAAAATCGTCTGCGTGCGTACGATACATTCCTCACCAAAAACGGTCCAGCGTGGGGCGCGGATTTGTCCGGTATCAATTTTGATGACATTTATTATTACCTCAAGCCAACCACTGGGGTTGTACAGCAATGGAATAAAGTGCCCAGTGCGATTCGAAATACCTACACCCGCCTGGGTATTCCTGAAGCTGAACAAAAATATCTGACTGGCGTGATGGCGCAGTATGAGTCAGAAGCAGTCTATCATAGCCTTCAGGATAAGATGTCTAAGATTGGCGTTATTTTCACTGACATGGACACGGGCCTGCGGAAATATCCGGATCTGGTGAAGCAGTATTTTGGCCGCGTGGTGCCGGCTGGTGATAATAAATTTGCGGCATTGAACACGGCGGTGTGGAGTGGTGGTAGTTTTCTGTATGTGCCGGCTGGGGTGCATGTCACCTTTCCGTTGCAAGCGTATTTTCGCATTAACAAAGAGAAGGTGGGCCAATTCGAGCGCACGCTCATTATCGCCGAGCCCGGCAGCTTCGTACATTATGTAGAAGGCTGCACTGCGCCACAGTATACCAGCGGTTCGCTGCATTCAGCGGTCGTTGAAATCATTGTGAAAGAGGGAGCTCGGGTTCGCTATACCACGGTGCAGAACTGGTCAAAGAACGTATATAATTTAGTGACCAAGCGCACGTTTGTCTATGAAGAAGGGACCATGGAGTGGGTGGATGGTAATCTCGGCAGTCGGGTGACCATGAAATACCCCTCGGTGTATTTGCTCGGCCGTAAAGCGCGTGGTGATGTACTATCAGTCGCATTTGCCGGATCCGGCCAGCATCAGGACGCCGGCGGCAAAGCGATTCACGGTGCGCCTGAGACCACCTCTACTATTATTTCCAAATCAGTCTCCAAAGACCGCGGCCGCACCTCGTACCGTGGTTTAGTGCGCGTACCATCCGGCATGCGCGGCTGCAAATCGAATGTCGTGTGCGATGCATTGCTATTGCATCCCCAATCACGATCAGACACATATCCGACGATGGATATCCGGGAGAGTGACGTGCAGATCGGCCACGAGGCATCGGTCGGGAAAGTCGGTGAAGAACAATTATTTTATTTGATGAGCCGCGGCTTATCGGAGACAGAAGCCATGTCCATGATTGTTTCTGGATTTATCGAGCCGATCGCGAAGGAATTGCCGGTCGAATACGCCGTGGAATTGAATCGTCTCATCCAGCTAGAGATGGAGGGGAGCGTAGGTTAATCCATATGACTGACCGTCCTCACATCACTATCCCTATTACCAATCGAGCGCTCTATCCAAAGGCGGATCCGTTACAGCGATTGCCCGAATCATTGGAGCGGCGAGCGCAGGGAACGCTTCGGCCGAAGCGGGTAGTGGTGAAAAAATCAGGCGTGATTACTCTAGATATTCAATCCGAACAATTTCATAACGTGCAATACCACATTACCGCGGGCACTGAGGTAGTTTTAGTGTTGATTGGTGCTGTGCCGGTGATCGATTCGGGCGTCCATCTCCTATCGTTTCATCTGGCGCATGATAGTCGGGTGACGGTCATTCAGGCCTTGAGTGGTGGCGCGCGCGTGGATACCCACCTGCGGTTTGAGCTGCAGGGACGTGGCAGTGTGGCGAATTATCGGGGAGCGCTCTTTGGCCAAGCACGGTCCCAGCACGCGCTGCATTTGGTGATGCACCATCGGGCGCCGCACACGTCGGGTGACATCCTCCTGAAAGGGGTTTATACTGACCAAGCTAAGGGCATCATCACTGGCATGATCAAGATTGACCGGCGCGCCCAGGATACTGATTCATATTTCGGAGATGACGTACTCCTCTTTGACCAGGGCATGGCCGGGTCGGAACCGATGCTGGAGATCGAGGCGGACGATGTCCGCGCCTCGCATGGGTCGACCACCGGACGAGTCAATAGCGATCAATTATTTTATCTGCAGTCGCGCGGTCTATCCTACCAGCAGGCGCGGTACATGATCATCCAGGGATTTTTTCAGCCAGTATTGGCAAACGCGCCTGAAGCCCAACAAGCCCAACTCACCTCATTTATGAAAGCGTTATGAGCTTTGATCCAGCGATCGTCAAAAAAGATTTCCCGATTTTCTATCACCCGGACAATGCTGGACTGGTGTATTTAGATTCGACTGCGTCCAGCCAGAAGCCGCAATCAGTGATCGATGCCATGAGCAGCCTCTATAGCACGTCGTATGCTAATGTGCACCGGGGCATTTACAAATTATCAGAAAAGGCATCCGAAGCCTACGAACAGTCCCGGGCGACCGTAGCACGATTTATCGGCGCCGATCCCACCGAGGTAATTTTTACGCGCAATGCCACCGAGAGTATTAACTTAGTTGCTTATACCTGGGGCAATGCCAATCTGAAATCAGGGGATGAGATCATCATTACCGAAATGGAGCACCACGCCAATATCGTACCGTGGCAGCAGCTTGCCCTGCGCACGGGCGCCATCCTCAAGTGGTGGCCGGTGACAGCCGAATATCGATTAGATCTGGCTGACCTAACGAAGTTATTATCTGCAAAAACGAAGCTGGTCGCTTGTACCCATATGTCCAATGTACTTGGCACTATTAATCCAGTATCGGATATTATCAGTGCCATACGTACGTATAATAAAGATATTGTTATTCTGATTGACGGCGCTCAGAGTACTCCGCACCTGCCCGTATCAATGAATATCATACAGCCTGATTTCTTTGCTTTTTCATCTCATAAGATGTTAGGGCCTTCAGGCATGGGTGTATTGTACGGGCGCAAAGAGTTGCTCGAAGCCATGCCGCCATTTCTCACCGGTGGGGATATGATTTCCCGTGTGACGTTTACTGAAGCGAAATGGAATGAATTGCCCTATAAATTTGAGGCTGGCACACCGCATATTGCCGGCGCCGTTGGCCTGGCCGCAGCGATTGATTATTTAGAAAGATTGGGTATGGAGGCGATTACTGATCATGAACACCAACTGACGGACTACGGTCTACGGCGGTTGAAAGAAATTCCGGGATTACAGCTGATTGGTCCGGCGACGACTGAACAGCGTGGTGCAATATTTTCCTTCACGTTGCCGGAGGTGCACCCACATGACCTTGCTTCAATATTAGACGAGCAGCGCATCGCCATCCGCGCCGGTCACCACTGCGCCCAGCCTATGCATCAGAAACTAGAGCTTGAGGCCACGGCTCGTGCCAGCATCTACGTGTACAATACCACCGAGGATATTGATGCATTGATTGTCGGTCTACATAAAGCCTTGAAACTATTCGGCGTATGACATTCGACATGTATCGCGAAATTATCATCGACCACGCCAAGAACCCGCGTAATTTTGGCACACTGGATAAACCTGACGGAACTGCTTCGGCTGACAATCCTTCGTGCGGTGATAACGTAGACTTACAGTATCAAATTGATTTCAAGAAAAAGATACTGACGGATATTAAATTTACCGGAACTGGTTGTAGCCTGACTAAAGCAGGGGCCTCGGTACTGACGGAACAAGTGAAAGGGAGGGCACTGGAAGAAATAGCGCACTATACTGATGATGCGTTTATTGCTGATTTGGGTGTCCCGGTTACGCCTGCTCGAAAGAAGTGTGCTTTATTGGCATTGCGGACGCTGCGGGGCAAAATCGCAAAAATAGTCGAATGAACGTTTTGACCATTGCATAGAGACCTGGTACCGTGTATTCACTAATCAGTAATGATTTTTATTATGAAAGAGCACTATAGCACCCCCGCATTACCCTATGCCTATGATGCCTTGGAACCGGCGATCGACAAACAGACGATGGAGATTCATCATGACAAGCATCATGTTGCCTATACCACCAAGCTGAACGCGGCGCTGGAACAGCATCCCGAACTTTTTGATAGAGCCCCTGAAGATTTACTCCGTACGCTCGAGCAGGTACCGGTGGATATCCGTACCGCGGTACGAAATAACGGCGGCGGACATGTCAACCATGCGCTGTTTTGGGAGATAATGGGGCCGCACGCTGGCGGTGAACCGAGTGGCGCTTTGGCAACCGCGATAGCAAAAAAATTTGGTAGTTTTTCTAAATTCCAGGAGCAATTTACCGATGCGGCTACCACCCAGTTTGGTTCCGGGTGGGCATGGTTGACGGTGGCCGCGGACGGGTCGCTCCAGGTGGAAAAAACATCCAATCAGGACACGCCGCTGTCTGACGGCCGCACGCCGATTCTCGCGCTCGATGTGTGGGAACACGCGTATTATTTAGCATATCAAAACCGTCGGCCTGAGTACATCGCAGCGTGGTGGCAGGTGGTCAATTGGAAAAAAGTCGCCGAAAAATTTTCTGCGGCAGCATGATTCGCGCTATCCGTCAGGTGAACTACGCACATCGAACGTATGTTACGCTGTTGATTTTTGGGTAAAAACATGGTATACTGGTGGTGTACGATTATTCGTTTCTAATTTTTTTACCCCACCAGCATATGAAAATCGAACTCAAGCGAGATAAATGTATTTCCGCCGCTACCTGTGTGGCGATCGCTCCCGGGGTATTTGAGCTGGATGAAGAGGGTAAGGTCAAATTGATCGATCCAAACGGAGCCGATGAACAGACCATTCTGGATGCGGCGCGATCCTGTCCGACTCAGGCAATAGAGATCTACGATGATCAGGGAACGCAGCTCGTCCCCTAAAATTTCAGCACGCTAACCGGAGCCAATCAAACGGGTATGACCATCCAACCCGGATCACCTATTTCCCGCAACCCGTACCGACGGTGGTTTTATATTATACTCATCATCGCCATTCTCCTCGTCATTGGGGTGATTTATTTTTACATGCTCGTTCGGCAAAATGTTGATTCTATCAATAACAGCAACCAAGGCGGCACTACCACATTTGCCACGGAGGACGACCCGTCGAGCGGCAATCCTCAGGCAAAAATTGTGATAGTTGAATTCGCTGATTTTGAGTGCCCGTTCTGTTTTCAGGCGTTTCCGGTAGTTCGGCAGCTATTGGATAATTACAGCCAAGACATCTATTTTGTCTATCGGGATTTCCCGATTGACAGTTCACATCCGAACGCGCGAAAAGCTGCTGAAGCGGGAGAGTGCGCGCAAGCGCAGGGGAGGTTTTGGGAGATGCATGATAAGATGTTCCTGAATCACGATAATTTGGCGGTGGACGCGCTGAAGGAATATGCCAATGAAATCGGACTCGATACGGAGCTATTTAATCAATGCTTGGACGGGGGGCAGTTTGCCGCTGAAGTAGAGCAGGATTTTATCGATGGCCTGACCGCGGGGGTGACTGGCACGCCTACTTTTTTCATCAATGGTCGGCCGTTCACCGGCTCGATTACCTACGATCAGTTCGCGCAAATTATTGACCAGCTGAAGGTTCTCAATTAGTCGGCGACTGATATGGCGCTCCGCATCATGCAATCAGGAATGATTGTTATTTTGTTAATGGGATACGCAGTCTACGCTTGACAGCCGGGGGCTGGCTGATAGAATTAACCAATCTAATCTCCACTTACTATTATTGAAATATTATGAACGATCAACAAGGAATGTCGGAACGTGTCGTGTATCGGACCTCTCCCAAGGTTGCTTTTGCCATGGGCATCCTGGCTGGTGTCGCGGTGCTGTCCACTATCGGATTTGGCGTAACGCTCGCGGCGCTCCGTGGAGATGATGCTCCGTCGAAAACTACAAATTCAAATGTGGGCATCGTTGCCGGCGTAGATGATACTGACCAAGCGGGAACCAATACTGCCGCTCCGGCCCCGGTGGATATTGTCATCACTGACGAGGATCATATCCGTGGTGCGGCTGATGCGCCTATTACCATCGTGGAGTATTCTGATTTTGAGTGTCCGTATTGTTCTCGGCATACGCCGACAATCGAACAGATCCTCGACGCATATCCAGATCAGGTGCGAGTGATTTTCCGTCATTTTCCATTGTCATTCCACCAGAATGCTCAAAAAGCAGCTGAGGCATCAGAGTGTGCCGCGGCGCAGGGTAAATTTTGGGAAATGCATGATAAACTTTTTGCCCTGAATGACGCCGGTTCTTTGAGCGTGGATAGTTTCAAATCGGCTGCCGGTGAATTGGGGCTTAATCAAACAACATTTGACACCTGTCTCGATACGGGCACGTATGCGCAAAAAGTTCAGGATTCATTTGATTCGGGGGTAGCCTATGGCGTGGAGGGGACGCCGGCGACGTTTGTCAATGGCCAGCTGGTTTCTGGAGCGGTTCCCTTCAGCAGCTTCCAGACCATGATCGACAGCCTGCTCTAGCGGCAGACGGGCGCGTACCATATGGATTGGTGGCATACGTTTAGCCCTTCCGCCGTGGCGTTTCAGTTGGGGTTTTTTACCTTGTCCTGGTATGGAATTATCATCGCGGGCGCTGTTCTGGCCGCACTAGCGGTGGCGCGGTTCTGGTTCGTGCGACGCGGTGTATCGCTTGACTACATGTATGGCCTCTTGTTTTGGCTGTTGGTTTTTGGTGTGATTGGTGGGCGCATCGGCCATATCATCGGTGAATGGTCATATTACAGTTCCAATCCAGGGGCGATCCCCGCGCTTTGGCGGGGCGGCATCGCCATCCAGGGGGTACTCATCGCCGACATATTGACGCTCTGGTGGTATACGCGGCGCCACCGGCTTGCTTTTTGGGGCATCGCGGACATATTGGCGGTGGCCGCTCCGCTAGCCCAGGCAATCGGTCGGTGGGGGAATTATTTTAATCAAGAATTATATGGTGGGCCGACGGACGTGGCCTGGGCCATCCCGATAGAGCCAGCATACCGCCTATCGGGGTACGCCGCCGCAACCCATTTTCATCCGCTGTTTCTCTATGAGTCACTCTTGATGCTGGAGTTGTTTATTGTTATGTATGTGTTATATTGCAAACAAGCATTACGACCTGGTGAATATACCTTGTTGTACTTTATGCTATTTCCCGTGGTTCGGTTTTCGTTGGATTTCCTGAGGATTGATATGTTGGCGGTGGGCCCGCTGCTCTTGTCGCAGTGGATTAGTATTGCATTTATTATTGGTGCAATCGGATTGTGGTGGTACCGTCGCAGTAGGCGTAAGGGTTAATTAATTTAGTAATGAGCTCTGTGGATAAGTCGTCATTATTTTTTTTTACAGGAATGGGCTATTATTAAGTTGATATATCAATATATATGCGACAAATCTCAAGCAGAGGTATATTGTTGATTTTTTTGTTGCCGATATTAGTTTTACTGGGTGTTATTCTTGTGCCAGCAGGTGACGGGGAGGCCTATACCTACGGCGGCTATTATTGGAGCGGCGCGAGGGCTGAATTCTATAATGACATCGCTGGCTGGGATCCAAATTTAATAACAGCTCCTGGTGACACCTGGAGCTTTGCGGGGTCACCATTTCGGTTTGTGTTTAAAGGGAATAATGTTCTATATATGGGAGATGGAAAGAATACTGTTTCGAGATATTATCGCAGCTTTGATGATGTTGCAAAGACTTATATTGTAAGTCGATCTGGTTCAGTTCTGACTGAGGTTGACTTAATTATTAATACAAAATATGACTGGGGGTGCTGTGGAGAGCCTGATATGTATGATGTCAGGAATGTTACTACGCATGAGTTTGGCCACTGGTTGGTTCTTGGGGATCAGTATAACGATTGGGATTTTTTTGATACCATGTATTATACTACTTATGAGGGTGAAACTCGGAAGCGGACTTTAGCAGGAGACGATATTAATGGGATTAACTATATTTATTAGCTTGATTGACTTTATAAGTAACAGAAATAATATATGAATAAAAAATATTTAGTAATTCCATTGTTCCTTATCATATTATTCATCGGCGTTGGTATTTGGTGGAAATTAGATCAAAAGGAAAACGCAGAGGAAATTAATTCATATCTACAGCAGCGCATACCTACTGATTTTTTAGGAAAAACATCGGTTGAAATCAGCGGTCTTTTACCCAACGATCCGAGTACTACAAATATTGCTACTCAAGCGGATATTATCGTGCAAGGCCAAGTCCAGAAAATTGAAAAACCGTATAAGACAGCGCAAGGCGAAGTGTATCATTCTGTTGTCCTGAAATTGGAGAAAATCTATAAAAGTAATGAAAACATAAAGGTCGGAAAGGAGATAACGGTGGCAGTTGAGGGAGGGGAAACGGAGGAGGCGTGGTATTGGGGTATGAATATTCCATCGTTTGAGGAGTCAGAAAGTGTCATTTTGTTTCTTGGTCAGGTAGATCAAGAAGGCATCGTCGGTGAATACTATGTTAATTACGGCTCATTCGGCAAGTTATCAATAGAGAATGGAGTTGTGCGCGGAATCAATCATGAAGATGGTGCCGTTGAAACTAGCCTTGATAGTTATCAGAATAAACTTGAACAGGTAGTTGCGGATAGCAAATAGGCGATTTGTATTCTGTTTATACTGATTGCAGGGTGTGTATTTTAGTCACGCCGAAAAAAGCCGACTTAAGTTTGCGTTGGTATTGCTTTACAACCAAATTAGAACCTATTTTTTCTCCTACAGCGGATCCGCCTCTGGCGATCAGAAAAACTCTTGATTCTTTTCTGCGGGGCGGCATCGCCATCCAGGGGGTACTCATCGCCGACATATTGACGCTCTGGTGGTATACGCGGCGCCACCGGCTTGCTTTTTGGGGCATCGCGGACATATTGGCGGTGGCCGCTCCGCTAGCCCAGGCAATCGGTCGGTGGGGGAATTATTTTAATCAAGAATTATATGGTGGGCCGACGGACGTGGCCTGGGCGATCCCGATAGAGCCAGCGTACCGCCTGCCGGGGTACGTCACCGCAACCCATTTCCATCCGCTTTTTCTCTACGAGTCACTGCTGATGGCGGTCGTGTTCGGTGTGTTGTTTTTCCTGTACTGGCGGCAATCGCTTCGTACCGGCGAATACGTATTGTTGTATTTTTTGCTGTTTCCAAGCGTTCGATTTTTTTTAGATTTTCTCCGCCTGGGCATGCTGCACGTCGGCCCATTACTCGTGTCACAGTGGCTTTCATTGCTGTTTATTGCCGTGGCGATCGTGTTTTGGGCGAGACGGCGTCGCGTTACTCATCCTAATCATATGACTGCCTCGTCGTAGCAAACGTCTGGTAGTAGTCGAGGCGTTTGGCATGCAAGAGCTTTTCAACCGCGTAGCCAGAGATATTTTTTGTGCGGCGGAGAATTACTCGTTTTGGTCCTGGTTGGTGGTGCGTCACCAGTCCGATGCGCGGCCAGTACCAGGAACGAATCCAGTACCCTCGGCGGTCTTTTCCGGAGTGTACGGGCATGCGTTCGGTAATCAGCTGCGTGCGACGACGAGCCTGTTCTTTGCGGTGAATGGCATCACCGTGTTCACGAAAGCAGGCATCGTGAAATCGGGCCAGCGCCAGCTTTTCAACTGACACATTGGCACCGGGCCTGAGGTATGAAACTATTTCGTGGTACTGATTCCAGAATTGTCGGTACCGGAGCGGGAGAAATCCATAACGGTTTGCCCAGGCCACGTCCACGATGTGAAAATCAGTGGCCATGCCTACATTGGTTTCTCGGAAGCGGCCGGGCAGACCCCAGGGGCAGGTAGCCCAAACCGTTTGCTGGCGCTGCATTCGGTCAATTATCGATCGGATAAAGGCGGGTTTGATGCACCACGTGTCCGCCGCGAGAATCACCAGGTATCGGATGCCGGGATAGTGCCGCCGTACCGCGTACCATCCTGCGTCGATGAGTTCAGCCGCTCCACGGTAGTGGTCAGTATTTTTTATTCTCACCACGATATCCTCCCGGTATTTTTCGGGATACCAGCTGCGTTTCCCATTGTATGCGTGGACGATCCGTACATTCGAAAATAACCCAGCATGGTGCCAGAGACTCCGGATGATATCCATATTAATCCGGGCATCCTCCACTCGATCATGGGTGTATATGAGGATGCCGATAGGCGTTCGTGAGGCACGGGTATGCATGGCGTAACTATAGCGAATATTCTCTCAAGCGACCAGTCCCGTCGGACATCACTTGACCGATTGAGTCATATCCATTACAATGCCAACCACATCAGTATGGCGGTCAATGGCGCACTGCCTGACTCTTATCAATATCGCGGGGTGGAGAAGTAGAATCTCGCCGGGCTCATAATCCGGAGATCGCGGGTGCAAATCCCGCCCCCGCAACCAAGCCGACATAAAACAATGAGCCAGGGTAGCTCAGTTGGTTAGAGCGTGGGACTCATAAGCCCGAGGTCGTGGGTTCGAATCCCACCCCTGGTACCAGACTAAAAATAACCCCGTGAAAGAGTATGGGGTTTTTGTGGTGCCGCCGGTCGGACTCGAACCGACATGAGTCGCCTCACACGATTTTGAGTCGTGCGTGTCTACCAGTTCCACCACGGCGGCATGTGTCACAATTTTTTCAAATATTCTCTTCCGTACCCACTTTTTAATTGCTTTTCTCGTTTTCTTGCTTCAATTCGCGATTGATATGTTTCCTGGAGAACGAGCTTGAATGGCCTGTAGGGTCTTGTGGTTTTATTCTGACCCTGATTATGTTCTTTTAACCGCCTCGTCAAATTATTGGTAAGTCCGACGTAGAGGTATTTTTTTGTTTGACTCTTAATTGCGTAGGTGACGTACATGTTGGCGATTGGCTCCATGGGATTTTGAGCCTGCCTGCCGGCAGGCAGGTCGTGCGTGTCTACCAGTTCCACCACGGCGGCCTGAGTGACGAGTGTATACTGAATGATTCTACTAGAAATCCACTGTTTTTGTCAACGTTTTTCTGCTATACTAAGGCCACTATCGTATGCCAAAAGTTATCTCAATCGTGAATCAAAAAGGAGGCGTCGGCAAGACCACCACGGCGGTTAACCTTGCGGTGTATTTAGCACGGCAGGGTAAATATGTATTGCTGGTAGACCTCGATCCTCAGGGCAACGCTTCTTCAGGATTGGGCGTCGACTATCGTCAGGTAGAACAGGGTATCTACCATCCCCTGGTCACTGAGGTGTCAATCAAGGAAGTGATTCAGCCGACCACCGTCGATGGTTTGAGCCTGGCGCCGGCTACGGCTGATCTGGCGGGGGCGCGGGTAGAATTGGTCGGTCTGGAGCGCCGTGAGCATCGGCTGCATACTGCTACGCTTGAAGTACGCAATGATTATGACTACATCATCATCGATAATCCGCCGTCACTATGCCTGCTCACCATCAATGGTTTAGTAGCCGCCGACGAAGTGCTTATCCCTGTCCAGACTGAGTACTATGCACTGGAAGGGCTCGGGCAGCTGCTGCAGACCGTGCAGCTGATACAGGAGCGGTTGCAGCCAAATTTACAAGTTTTGGGAGCGGTGATGACGATGTACGATGACCGGAACCGATTGTCCCAGGATATTTTCAACGAGCTGTATAAATATTTCCCCAATAAAATTTTCCGGACAGTGATTCCGCGAAACGTGAAATTGGCTGAGGCCCCCAGTTTTGGCAAAAGCATTTTTCACTATGACAAGCGGTCGCCCGGCGCCAAAGCCTATGAGCGATTGGCGAAAGAATTTATTGATTATCATGAACAACAAATACCATCTCAATGGTAAGGAGCTAATGCTATGAACACGACAACTCTCGGCCGTGGTCTCAATTCATTGATCCCACCGGTCCCGGGTCAGGCAGCGGGATCGTCGGCTGATGCGGTACTACAGGTACCGGTGGAGCGTATTAAGCCGAATTCACAGCAGCCGCGTCAGCAGTTTGACCATGACGCGCTCGAAGATCTGGTGCAGTCTATCAAAGAACACGGCATCATCCAGCCGCTGGTGGTCATCGCGGACGGTGGCCAGTACCAGCTGATTGCCGGTGAACGCCGCTTGCGCGCAGCAAAAATATTGGGCAAGAAAAAAGTACCAGCTATCGTCCGGACGGCAACGGAGCAGCAAAAACTGGAATTGGCTTTGGTGGAAAATGTACAGCGCCAAAACCTCAATCCGATTGATAAGGCGGTGGGGTATCAGCGATTGATCGATGAATTCAATATGACTCAGGATGCGGTGGCCAAACAGGTAGGCCAGAGCCGCGCAGCGGTAGCCAATGCCGTCCGTATGCTGAGTTTGCCGCGACCGGTGCAGGAAGCGCTGGCTGACGGACGGTTGACTGAGGGCCATGCCAAAGTGCTGCTGAGTGTGCGCAATGAGGCGGAGCGCGATCGGTTATTTAAGGAAATCATGGAAAAGAAACTGACGGTGCGGGTAGCCGAATCCCAGGCACGACGGGTGACGGTACGGACGCATACTCGGCGAACTCAGGCAGATCCGAATCTGGCGGCTCAGGAAGATCGCCTGCGGGAAGCACTGGGGACAAAAGTTGAGCTGCGGCGATCGGGTGGGCAGGGGACCATTACCATACATTTTTATTCTGCGGAGGAACTAACCGCTATTATTAAGAAAATTACCTAGTCATGGGCGTATTCAGTCGATTCATGTCCGTATTTCATCGTGACCAGCCCACGATTTGGCTTGCGGTAGCACAATGGCTGATCATCTGTTTGCTGGCTGGCGTGCCACTCTTTTTTTATCCGGGCAACAGCGCACCTGTGGAATTCCCAAAGGCATTCTTTTTCGTTATCATCACTGGTCTAGCGGCCGTGGCGCTCTGCATTGATGCTGCACTTCGGCACCAGCTTCCATTGATCCGCCGGCCATTTGGCTGGCTCATCGGCGGTTTCGTCGTGTTTGTAGTAGTGTCTGGCGCGTTCTCCTTTAATTGGTACGTCAGTCTGGTTGGGGTAAGCGGATTTCATCATGCCGGTATGATTATCATGCTGGCTTACGTCGTATGTGCCTGGATCATAATCCATACGCTCACGACGTGGCGTGTCGTCTGGCAGTATTTCATCGCCCTTTTGGCAGGGAGCGGTCTGGCATTGGGCAGCGCACTGCTGCAGGTGTCATCGCGTTTTATCCTCCCGGGGGGGATTACTGATAGTGTCCAATTTAATCCCCTATCAAACACCAGTGCCGTGGTATCGCTGATCAGTGCTGTGGTCCTTTTTTTCGGGATGGTTACCCTGCAGTATGCTCCACGACAGTGGCGTATCGCACCGGCGGCACTTGCTCTCCTCGGAGCAGTGGTCCTATATCGTTATCAGGTCGTGGTGCCGATGTACCTATTGGGTGGCATGGGGCTGTTGTGGTTTGTCTATGCCAGTATCCATTCCCGGCTGCTTTCACGCTGGTGGGTGGTGCTACCGACGATTACTGTGGTTATTGCCGCTGGATTGCTACTGAGTACCGGTTTCTCATTTCGGCCATCGGTTGTGAGTGAGCAGGTCAGCCTCGATGCTGATACGGGATTATATCTCACGCAACAGCGTTTGATTGAGTCGCCACTGTGGGGGAGCGGGCCACAGACGTTTTATTATGATTTTTCTTCATTGCGACCAGTGCGTTTCAATGATACGGCACTGTGGAATGTCCGGTTCGTCAAATCGTCCAGTGAATGGTTGGGTATGGTCAGTATGCTGGGGGTTGGCGCGGTGTTTTTTCTGGTGCTCCTCAGTGGATGGGTGGTATGGCATGTATATCAGGCAGTACGACCATCCAAACGGCATTCGCCGTCGGACATGTGGCTTGGCACCGTGGGTATTGCGTGGCTGGGCATGACGGTATTTGGCATGGTAGCAAACGTCAGTGTGGTGTACTGGGTCTGGTGGTGGGCATTGCTGGCGCTGATACTCGGTGTCGGAGAATTGCATGGAGTATGGCGCATACGCGGTATATGGAAATTCACCGGGGGTTTTGGTCCGTGGCGGATCGTTCCGGTAGTCGTAGTCGCTGGGGTACTGGTCGTCGTGGTGGCGAGAGGGTATATGGTTTGGAATGCCGATCGGCACTTTATTCGGGCTCAGGACGAGATAGCTGCTCAGGCGCCGTTTCAGGATATCGTGGATGAAATCACTGTGGCATTGCGTCACAATCCCTGGGATGCGCGGTTGTATCTACTGAAAGCTCAGGGATACGCAGCGCACGCACGGTCCATCCAGGAATCGGGAGCCGAGACTGACGGGGTGGTTCAGCAGTATGCCCAAGTCGTGATTGATACTTTGATTTCCGTGCAGACTCGGTTTGTCGCTGATCCGACGATTCCCGAGCGGGAAGCGTCGGTATACGATACGCTGCGTGGTGTGGTCAGCAATGTCGATCAACTCTCGGTGTCCGCATATGCAAAAGCCGCGGTGCTTAATCCTACTGATCCACTGATTCGGCTCAATCTCGGGCGGGCGCGGCTCCTGGCAGCGCAGTCACCGCAGTCTGATGCGCTGAACGACGAAGCGCGGTCGGCCATCACCCAGGCGATCGGTGATTTTCGTCAAGCTGCCGGGATGAAACGGGATTTCATCATTGCGGATTTCAATATCGCCCTTGCCTATCAAACGCTGGGAGATACCGAGCAGGCCATCACTCATTTAGAGTCCACAATCGCACGGTATCCGGACAATCCCGATGCCCGGTATGCGCTTGCCACGCTCCACTATGAGGCCGGGCAGTATGATACGGCGCTGCAGGGCTATCAGCAGGTGCTGGATATGGCCCCGGGGTACCTAGGTGTGTACTGGCAGCGCTCGCTGATCTATGAGGCCCAGGACCAGAGGGACCGGGCGATGACCGAATTACAGTCTCTGATGCAATTGGATCCGGGAAATACCCAAGCGGCGGATCGACTTAATCAGTTGCAGAACAGTGTACAGCCGTCGGTACCGTGATGAGCGGTGAGCGAAAAAACCACCCTCATGATCAGGGTGGTTGTTGGCGGTTATGCCGGAATATTCAGTTTTTTTCGCAAGTGCAGGAACATGTCGGCGGTCATGGTTTCGAGATCAAACGCCGGTTGCCAGTCCCAGTCACGTCGGGCGACCGAATCATCGATGGACCGCGGCCAGGAATCTGCGATGGCCTGGTGGAAATCCGGTTGATACGAGACCGTAAAATTCGGGATGTGTTTCTGTATGGCGGCGGTCAGCTCAGCCGGAGTGAAGCTCAAGGCGGTCAGATTGTAGCTCATACGCGTGGACAGTCGATTCGGATCGGCTTCCATTAGATCGATCGTACCCTTGATAGCGTCATCCATGTACATCATGGGGAGGGCGGTATCTGCTTTGAGAAAACAGCTGAATGGCTTTCCCTCAAGTGCAGCATAAAACATGGCGATGGAATACTCAGTCGTCCCATCAGCCGGAGGCGCGGCATGACTGATCAGGCCGGGGTATCGGACACTTCGAATATCGACCTTAAATTTGTGGTAGTAGTAGTTGCACAGCAGTTCTCCGGCTACTTTTGCTACCCCGTACATGGTACTGGGTTCGAGGATGGTTGATTGGGGGGTGTCCTCTTTTGGGGTATTCGGGCCAAATGCGGCGATGGAGCTGGGCCAGAAAATTTTGGAAATAGGCAGTTCACGAGCCAGGTCTAAAATGTTTTTGAGACTGGTAAAATTAACCTGCCAGGCGCGATCGGGGTATTTTTCGCTCGCTGCGGAGAGCATGCCTGAGAGGTGATAGACGGTATCAATCTGATATTTATTGATAACGGTTCGTAATGCTTCCCGGTCAGTCGTGTCTACTGTTTCCGTGGCGCACGGCGATTCCTGCGCGGGCGTTTTGTGGATGGTGATGACGATATTGTCCGCGCCATATTTCGTGATGAGTGCCGAGAGCAGTGCGGAGCCGACTTGGCCCGCAGCACCCGTGATGAGAATATGAGACATAATAAAAAGGGTGTTATTTTTTCTTCTTGCCGCGCCGGGTCTTTTTTTCCTCAGCCAGAATTTCGAGGGCACGTGGAAGGGCGATGGTGTATACGTCGTCCTTCTTCAGCGACCGGAAATCCCCGTCATGCACGATGTACGGACCAAACCGGCCCTTATTGGCCAGAATGTCTTTGCCGGTCTGCGGATGGACGCCCAGGAGTCGTGGCAAGCTCAGGAGCTTTTGCGCCTGTTCCATGGTGATGGTCGACGGATCTATATCGGCCGGGATGCTGGCGCGTTTTGGTTTGGGCTGGGCTTTTGTTTTTTCACCGACCTGCAGGTACGGACCAAACCGGCCGTCTAAAACAAATATTTTTTCTCCGGTATCCGGATGAGTACCCAGGGTTTGTGGCCCTTTGAGTTCCTCGCCATTGATTAGCAAGGCGCCATCACACTCGGGGAAACGGGAACAGCTGAGGAATTTTCCGTTTTTTCCCAGTTTGATAATCATCGGGGAGCTGCATTTCGGGCAGGTATGTGCCGCATCAGCATTGCCGAGATTGGTAATTTTTGGGATGTTTTCTTTTTCTCGGATATCGCGGGAAAAAGGCTCGTAGAAACTTTTGAGGGTATTGACGTACTCCCGCTTGCCATTCGCTATGTCATCGAGTTCATCTTCCATCTCGGCAGTGAATGAGTCGCTGATATATTGGGCAAAATATTTTTCTAAAAATTCACTGACCACTTCACCGGTATCGGTCGGCTGGAGCCGGGAGCGGTCTTTGGTGACGTACCCCCGATCAAGGAGCGTCTGGATAATAGAGGCGTACGTGCTGGGTCGGCCGATGCCTCTTTTTTCCAGTTCGCGGATCAGTCCTGCTTCAGAATAGCGTGCGGGCGGCTGGGTTTGTTTTTCCACGTCGGTCATAGCTCTGAGCTGGAGCGGTTCACCAGCAGTGACGCGGGGAAGATCCACGTCCTCGCCCCGCGCTTCCGGGTCAGCCAGCAACCAGCCGGGAGTGACCACGTGTGATCCGGTGACCGTAAAATCGGGAATGGCCGCGGTGGTGATGTTTGCGGTGATTTTGGTTTTGAGTATCCGAGCGTCAATCATCTGAGAGGCCAGGGTGCGCTGGCGGATCAGCTGGTAGAGGCGTTTTTGGTCGTCACTGGCACCCGCTGATTTTTTCGTACTGTTCGTCGGCCGGATAGCTTCGTGAGCCTCTTGGGCGTTCTTTGATGTGGTCTTAAATTGGCGGAGCTGCAGATTTTCTTTTCCAAATTCTTTTTCAATCACTTGCGCCGCGTGTCCCAGCGCCTCGGTGCTGAGATTGGTGCTGTCAGTGCGCATGTAGGTGATATAGCCAGCTTCGTAGAGTTTCTGCGCTGCGCGCATAGTACGCGATGGGGTAAAGCCAAGTCGGCTGCTGGCAGTCTGCTGCAGCGACGAGGTGATGAAGGGTGGCTTCGGAGTACGCTTTCCTTCTGCGGTTTTCACGTCGGAAATTTTCCAGTCACCTTTTTTGCCGGCGGTAAGTATCGTGTCCACTTGGGTTCGTTCGCGGGGTTCGACGCTGCAGGTAAGCAGCATCACGTCCTGGGACTGGGTGGCAACCTCTGCCTGGATCACCCAGAACGTCTCGGGAACAAACGCCCGTACTTCTCGTTCACGTTCTGCCAGAATCCTCAGGGCTGGCGATTGTACGCGTCCGGCAGACAGCCCATAGCGCACTTTTTTCCAGATGAGACCGCTCAGGTCGTATCCCACGAGTCGATCCAGCACCCGCCGTGCTTCCTGAGCGATACGCAGGTTTTGGTCGATAGCGCGGGGATGGGCCATGGCTTCTTCGATTGCCGATTGGGTAATTTCATGAAAAACCACCCGTTTGATCGAGTCGGGGTTTATATGATTGCTATGGTCGAGTACTTCGGCGATATGCCAAGCGATAGCCTCACCTTCACGATCAGGATCGGTGGCCAGGATGATTTCCTCCGCTTTTTTTGCTAGCGATTTGAGCTGACTGACGACCTCTTTCTTTTTTTCCGGAATTTCGTAATGAGGGACGAAGCCCGCCTCTATGTCGATCGCCTTCGTATTGCTTTTGGGCAAGTCACGAATATGCCCGACGCTGGCAGCGACGGTATAGGGAGATTTGTCCCCGAGGAATTTAGTGACGGTTTTTGCCTTGGTGGGCGATTCGACGATCAATAATTTCATAGTGTCGGGGGGAAGGTATGAAAAAGCGCATCCTGATGGAATCGGGAGCGGTTCAGGAACGCGGTTTTCAATACGCCATGCATGTAAATAGAGAGTGTTCTATGTATTTGTTTTACTATAGCGTGTGCCGCCCTCATGACGGACCAATCCTTTCATTTCCAATGTTGTCAGTGCGGTATTGACGATACTGCTAGGTAGTCTACTATGCTGAAAAATTTCGTCAATATCAGTTGGCTCAGTCTCGATGCTCGCCAGTACTGTACGTTCTGCTTCGGTACTGGGTAAGATTGTTCTATTCTGGACCGTTGTCTGGGTATTGTCAAGCTGAAGGATGGCGCACACATCAGCTGCACTGGTGATCAGATGCGCACCCATTTGCAGTAATCGGTGCGGACCGCGGGCGGTAGCGGATTCGATGCTGCCAGGTACGGCGCACACTTCGCGGTTACTGTCCGCGGCACAGCGGGCAGTAATGAGCGAACCGGAATCCTCCGCCCCTTCGATGACTACTACTGCCGCCGCCAGTCCGGCGATGATACGGTTACGAATGGGGAAATGTTGTTTGAGGGGCGGAGTGCCGGGCGGGAATTCAGAAATGATCGCACCGCCCCGGGTGATTATCGCTTCGGCTAACCCCGCATTTGCCCGGGGGTAGGGCGCGTCCACCCCGCAGGCCAGTACGCCGATGGTGATGCCCTGGCTATCGAGCGCGGCCTGGTGCGCCAGCGCGTCGATCCCCAGGGCCAAACCCGATACGATGACGATACCCGCCGCCGCCAGCGGCTGGGTGATCTGTGGAGTGACTCGGCGACCATAGGGGGATGTTTTGCGGGAACCGACGATGGCCACACTCAGTGCGTCATGAGCCGGGAGTGTGCCCCGGTAAAAAATAACTGCGGGCGGGTCATATATTTCCTTGAGAAGGCGGGGATAGGCCTGGTCGCGGGGGGTGACCGTCTGTATGTGCAAGCGCTCGAGCGAGGCCAGTACGCTGAAGGGATCAATAGTCAACCGTTCTGACGCCAGCCGTTCCGCACGCACAGGGGGTAATCCTGCGTCGAGCAGTTCAGTGATGTCCGCATGCCATGCCGCCTCGAGCGTACCAAAATATTCGGCTAGCTGATGTATTGTTCGCGCGCCGATAGAACGTCCGGAGGCAAAGGCGATCCAGTAGGGGAGATCTGATTGCGTAGTGTCCATAAAAAAAAGACCTTAAGCGGGGAAGGTCTCAACTGGAACTATAGCACAGTGGTAGCTTTCGGCAAATGCCCGTCTATTTTTTTTGTTTTTCGGGGTGCTGGTAGAGCCGGATGACCTTTTTCAATTCCTCCAGCCAATGGTCGCCCAGTTTTTCGAGGTCAATCTTCAGGGCGTCATCGGTAAATTGCCAATCGGCGTTGCGTTGGAGCAGGCGCGCCAGATTTTCCGGTTTGAGGGGAAATAGGAATTTGATGACGAGGCGGCGTCTGCGGATACCCTGGTCGTCGGTTATTTGGGTAGTATCGATGTGTGAGATATCCGTTTTCTGGGCCATCAGCTTGATTTCCAGCACCTCAAACAAATTGAGTAGCGGTGCAGGTATATGCAATTGTTCCTCGCGGGTGCGGGAGCGGATAATGGCATCTTTGATATCATTGAGATCCTCGGTCGTGGTCACTCCGGCCATTTTTTGATAGAGCACCATCCGTTCTTCCTCACCGACGAATTCTTTGGGGATGTACGCTTCCATCGGCAGATCCAGCACGATGTCGCGGATTGGCTCTTGGACTTTGCCATGTTTCAGTTCCTCGATTGCCTGTGCCAGCAGCCGCGTGTAGAGGGACAGGCCGATGGCCGATACCTTGCCGTGTTGCTCTTTGCCGAGGATATTGCCAGCTCCGCGAATTTCCAGATCCCGCAACGCTAACTGGAAACCGCTTCCTAGCCGCTTGGCGGCCATCAGTGCCTGTAATCTTTTTTTGGCATTGCCTTTTAGTTTTTTGCGGTGGTAAAAGAAGTAGGCGTATGCTTGGCGGTCACCCCGGCCAATGCGTCCCCGCAATTGGTACAGCTGGGCCAATCCAAAATTGGTGGCATTATCCACTACCATAGTATTGACATTTGGCAGGTCGAGACCATTTTCGATGATAGTGGAACAAACTAAAATGTTCGTTTTCATGTTGTCAAAATCCGCCATGGCTTTTGCCAGATCCTTTTCCGGTAGCCGGCCGTGAGCGATGCCGAGACGGGCGTTTGGAATGAGCTTTTGGATTTCCTGGGCGGCAAAAGCGATGGTTTCTACTTTGTTGTGCAGGAAATAGGCCTGTCCGCCTCGATCGAGCTCTCGTTTCAGCACTGCCTGCGCTGCAGTATCGGTGTATGGCTCGATATGCGTCTCGATGGGCAGTCGTCCCTCGGGTGGCGTCTCGATGATACTGACATCTCGCACGCCGGATAGGGCGATATTGAGCGTCCGGGGGATAGGGGTGGCCGTAAGTGTGAGGACATGCGCCTGGGTTCGCAGGGATTTGAGGCGTTCTTTTGCCTTGACGCCAAATCGTTGCTCTTCATCGATGATGATCAGGCCGAGGCGTTTGAACTGGACGTCGTGGGAGAGGAGGCGATGCGTACCGATGACGATATCGATGGTCCCCGCTTTCAGTCCGAGGATAGTTTCTTTCTGTTCCCGGTCCGTTTCAAACCGGGATAGGATGCCGACGCGGAGTGGGAATTTTTTCAGTCGCTTCCGAAAGGTGTCATAGTGCTGCTGGGTGAGGATGGTGGTGGGCGACAATAGTGCCACTTGGGTTTTGTTCATCACTGCTTTGAGTGCTGCCCGTACCGCTACTTCAGTTTTGCCGAAACCCACATCTCCGCAGATGAGTCGGTCCATGGGTGTTTCTTTTTCCAGATCGGCCTGCACTTCGGCGATGGCTTTGTGCTGGTCCGGAGTTTCCCGGTAGGGAAATGATGTGGCCAGCTCAATTTCCTCAGGGGTGTCCTTGCCGAAGGGGGCGATCTTTGTCATTTCCCGCTGGGCATATATTTTAAGCAATTCTTGGGCCAGCACTTTCGCTTCTTGTTTGACCTTTCGGGTGAGCTGGTACCACTGTCCGCCTGAGAGACGGTGCAGTTTCGGATTGGCGACCCCGATGTATTTCGATATCTTATCCGCCGTTTCGACGGGTACGTAGAGTTTGTCTTTTTCGGCGTATTCAAGGACAAAATATTCTTTGGTGATTTCCTCGACCACGTTTTTTGCCATGCCGACGAATTGGCCGATGCCATGATCCAGGTGCACGATGTAGTCACCCGGCTGCAATTCCATGATAAATGCTTGATCGACCTGTTTACGCGGGGACTGCTCCTCGATGATATCGCCAAATATTTCTCGGTCAGTCAGCATCACCAGTTTGGCGCGATCATTGGCAAAGCCAGACAATTCGCGCATGATTGGCCAGATGCTGACTGGAACGCTTATCTTCGAAGCTTTAAACAGCTGTTCCAGTTCGTGCGATCGCTGGGTGGCGATCGCGATGCGCCAGTGCTGCCGGTGGTAGGTGCGGATATCCTCAATCAGCTGGGTAAACTCCTGGTGGTAGAGCGGCGCGTGTTCGAAGCCGATGTGTGCCGCCTTTTGATCGAAATCCTTGACCACGATCCGAGTATACTGTTCCAGCGCCCGCTGGATCGGTTCCCAATTTGAGATAGTGCCGGGCGGTTCGGTGATTTCATTATAGAGTAGTATGGGATTGGCGATGGCGCTCATATAATTGAGGCAGGTGGTGCGGGCATGGTGGGATTTGAATCGCTGAGCGACGATGGTCAGCTCGGTGATCGGTTGGGTGAGCCTCTTCTCGACGGGATTGTAGCGCTGCATCTGTTCAATTCCGGTGGCAGTGAATTCCAATCGTACCGGCAAGTCGCTATTGACCGGATAGACGTCGAGAATGCCGCCGCGGCGGGCAAAATACCCCGCTTCGCTGGCGTGGCTAGAAAAGTCATATCCCATGCTGATGAGTTGCTGGGAGAGCTGGGCTGGTTGGAGTGATTGGCCGGTGGTCAGCTGGAGGGTGTGCTCATCCATGGTCTGGAGCGACGGGAAGCGCTCTTCCAAATCAGCGATATCCGTGAGTATGATTTGCGGCTCATGCCGTCCGAGCTGGAAAAGGCGCACGGGGCTGATGTCATGGAGTAGCCAGAGGTGACGTTTTATCTTAAAAATCCGGTGCCAGTAAGCCAACAGTTTGTGCGCCGAGGCGATCTCCTCGCTGCTTAATAACCAGAAAATCACCCGACTATGGAGTTCGGGGTTCCGCGTGAGGACATATGACTGGGTAGTGAGATTTGGGAGTCCGCTTACCGCGATTTCCGCCTGTTGGGACAAGAGGCGGTTGATAGGCTGAAACAGCGAGCCGACGTCTCCATTCTCAGAGTGGTGGGCAGGCACAGTGAGTGAATTATAAGAACGAAAATTCAGTAGCAATTACCGAAACATACCCTGCGCCGGTGATGAGGCTTGACAGGATCGACAGGGTCTGCTACGGTGTATTATTACAGTTTTTTGAAAAAAGGCAAGTGCATAACTCTCGTACTCCATCGTGACCACATTTCTGCCTACCAAGCGGCGAACTCAAAGACACCCCTCCTAACCTTTGTCAGTAGCCTTAAGATAAGGTTGTGTAGTCAATACTATATAATCTTACGCTTGGAGGCAGTAATCTGCTCACGCAATCGGTGCGGGAGTTTTTGTTTTGAGCGCTAAACCGACCGCTACCGCACATTCCGGTCCGTGTTCAGCTAGGGTTGCGGCTAGATCGGGGTGGGATTGCACGTATTGCCACGGGTTCCCGATACTTGCTGGGATGCCGAGCTGTTCTGTGAAATACTCAGGAGCGTGGGCGAGATGGGCGGCGCCGCCTACCAGGATGATACGGGTGGGCTGAGCAGTGCCGGTGGTAGCGCCAATCACTCGCTGGATTTCCTTGGCGATTTGGGTTTCCATGACAAACCGGATGGTATCGGCAGCCGGATGGCTTGCTTGCCGGGATGGTATACCCAGCTCTTTCTGGATCATGGCCGCGCGTTCGGCGGATATATTGAGCGTATTGGCGATTTGCTGGACGATGACATCAGCGCCGACGCTGATATTCCGGACGACCACGGGGATATGGTTATTGAAGACGATGGCGTTCGTATTACTGGCCCCCATGTCAATGACCAGATAGGTACCCGGGTCCCGTGGCAAGATCGAGCGCTGAAGCGCATTGACCTCGGTTTCCAGTCCGACCAATGAAAGTCCGGTGGTTTTGATCAGGGTGACATAGTGGTCCACCACCGTCCGTGGAGCGGCGGTGAGAATGACGTTGAGCGTATCATGTACACCGGAGGCATTGGGGATAACCTGCCAGTCGAGTGACATTTTTTCCAGGGGGAGCGGTATGGTTCTTTTGGCTTCCCACTGGACGGCTGAGGCTAGGTCTTTTTTTGGCATGTTTGGAATTTCCAGGGTGGTATGAAATACGTTGATAGCTGGCAATGATACCACGACCCGATCAGTGGTGACCCGCGCCTGCTGCAGCACTCGGGTAAGCGTTTCCTGCACCTGAGCAGTATCAGCCAGCGCGCTGGTGCGGACGGCACTGCGGTCATGAAAGGCCATGCCAAAGGTGACCAACTGGTGTTTGTTTTGTTCGATGCGGAGCTGCACCAATTTGATGGCGGATGAGCCAAGCTCAAGTCCGATGATATCCGGTGATTTTTTTGCAAATAGTTTCATTGGCGCTGCTGATTAGGCATTCAACATATAGCGGAGCTGCTGCTCGTCACTGGCTTGCTCCAATGCGGTCTCAATGGTGACTTCATTTGTTTTGACCAGTTCAGCCAGCGACCAGTCGAGCGATACCATCCCTTCGGCGCGTGACGTCTGAATGACAGTAGGAATCTGGTAGAGCGAACCGTCCTTTATATGTGCCTGAATTGCCGGTGTGCCAAAGGTTATTTCAGCTACCGGCACTGTTCCGCCGCCAACTCGCGGTACGAGCCGCTGGCAGATGATGCCCGTCAGATTTGATGCTAATTGTTCCCGGATACGCTGTTGTTCATTTCCCGGAAAGGCATTGGTCAGGTGCTCGATAGTTTTTACCGTGGTGTCAGCCTCGACATTACCGATGACCAGCCGGCCTGAAGCAGCGATGGAAATGGCGCTGGCTATCACCTCTGGTGCGGAGAGATCGGAAATAAATAGGATGTCGACATCCTCCTGAGTAATAGTACGGAGTGCGTGGTCAAATGACAATGCGTCGCGTCCGACCTCGCGCTGCTCGACGATGCTGCGCTGGCTGGTAAACAGGTACTCGATTGGCCGTTCGATGGTTAATATGTAGGCAGATCGGTTTTTATTATAAAAATCTATCAGGGACGCTGAGGTCGTTGTTTTTCCGGATCCAAACGCACCGCTGACGAGTATCAGCCCGCGGGTGGCGGCCGTGAATTGTTCGATGGACGGGGGTAGGCCGAGTTTATCCAGGACGATGATGTCATTGCCGATCAGGCGCAGATACGCACCGAGCACGCCACGCTGGTAGAAGATATTTATTCGATACCTGGTTTGACGGTTGAGCTGGTAGGCGATGACAATCTCCCGCTGTTCCTGCAGAACTCGTTCTTGTTCATTGTCCAGAATCATCTCGACAAATGTTTCCATAAAATCTTTCGTCACCACCGGTTCGTCGGGCATGGGCACGAGCTGGTCATGGACGCGGAGTGCCGGGGGTGTCCCCACGGACAAGTGCAGGTCAGCCGAGCGCTTTTCGGCCGTCTTGGTGAGGATGTGTTCAATGCTGAGTTTTGTTTGGGTGTCCATAGATTAATTATAGCGCGTGGCAGCTGCTGCTGGCGAGGATATAAGCGCCAGGTCAATGGCAGCGACGGTTTTGGTCATGATATCGGGCAATAGTGCTGCCTGATCCGGTGAGAATTTTTGCAGGACGTACGCTTCGGTATCAAACGGATGTTCCGGGCGGATACCGATTCTGAATCGGGGACAAGCCTGCGAATGCAGAGCATTAAATATTGATTCTACTCCGCGGTGCCCCCCCGCGGATCGATTCTGGCTGATGCGGATCACGCCCCAGGGTAAATCAATATCATCGTGCACCAGCCAGCACTCTTCCGGGCGCAGCTGGTAAAAAGCCGCGATGGCCGCGATGGCTTCTCCTGATCGGTTCATATAGGTGTGCGGCTTGACCAGCAGCAGCTCTTGGCCGTGGCGTATGGTTTTCAGCAGGGCGGCATTGAATTTTTTCTTCAATTCCCACGGTTCCGGTGCCAGGGCATCGAGCGTCATCCAGCCAGCGTTATGCCGGGTTTTTTCATAGATTGGTTCTGGGTTGCCGAGGCCGATGATGCAGCGCATAGGGTGCGTCTTTAGTTTTTCTGTAATTGTACCTGGATTGGGGTGCCGGTAAAATCATACCGCTGACGCAGCAGCCGCTCCAGAAAATTGCAATACGCCGGATGGATGCGATCCGGATGCCGAGTGGCCAGAGTAAATACCGGCGGGTTAGAGCGCGTTTGTTTAAGCCTGAGGTCAGTGGCTGATTTGGTGCCTTTCCGCGGTGCCGCCTTTTTGGGCGGGGAAATCGTCAGCATCGATTTCAACTGTTGTGGTGTCAGTGTTCGTCTGCGGCCGCTGGCCACAGCGATGGTGAGCTTGAGCAGCTGGCCGAGGCGCTGCTTTTCCGTGGCGGAAACGAAGAGAATGGGCGCCCAGCCGAGCGCTGCGAAAAAATTTCGGTACCGTTTGGTATGTTCGGGGATAGAGAGCGGGGTTTTATTGGCGATGCGATCCCATTTGTTTGCCACGATGATGATGCTATTGTGCGCATCGAGCGCGTGCTGGGCGATGATTTGATCCTGGACGCTCAATGGTTCGGAGACATCGGTCACCAGCCAGCACAAATCCGATCGGTCAATCATCTGCTTTGTTTTCATACTGCTGACATGTTCGATGGCGCTTGATTGTTTGCGGTCACGGCGCAGGCCCGCCGTGTCGACGATGGTCAGAGGGGTTCCGTGGTAGGTGAGGATGACATCGTGTGGATCCCGGGTAGTATGAGGAATGGGGGTGACGATGGCCCGTTCTTCGCCGATGAGCGCATTGAAAAGGGACGATTTGCCGACATTTGTTTTGCCGACTATGGATATGAATAGTTCTGACGTGCGGGCACGAAAGGCTTTCGCTGGTAGCCGTTCGACGATCGCATCGAGCAGGTCACCGGTACCCACTCCGCTCGTTCCTGAGACGAGATGCGGGTCGCCCAGGCCGAGGGAATACAGCTGGGGAGAGACGCGGCGTCGCCACCGGGGACCATCGAGTTTCGTAGCGACTAGGATGACTGGCGTGGTACCTTGGCGCAGCGAGCGGGCAAGCGTCCGGTCGATAGCCGTGACGTCGCCCTTCCCGTCGATGACGTAGAGGATGAGCGTAGCCGATTTGACTGCGCGAAACGCCTGCTCTTGAACTTTTTTTTCGACCAAACCGAGGCTGGCCGCATCGAGACCCCCGGTATCGACTAAAGCAAACGTGGCATGGCGCCAGTGCATCAGCGTCTCATTGATATCACGCGTCGTTCCCGGGACATCGGAAACAATCGCCGAAAATTGTTCGGTGAGTTTATTGTAGAGCGTTGATTTCCCGGCATTGATTCTGCCTACGAGCACGACATGCGGAACGGAACGGGTCATAGATCCTGTGTTAATTGGTGGCTTGCGTCAGTTGGGATGGCTGGATGTAATCAGCGCCGATAATGATAAGTATGTCGGCTGAGTCGTCGACTGCCGTGGGGATTCCAGTGTTGGTGGCTGCCGCTGGCGTCGCCGGGGCGATGCGGGCATTGAGCAGATTTTTCAAACTGGCCAGTGTGTACGGTTTGGTGCCGTTGGACAGATCATAGATCGTGGTGGTACTGACCTCGTTTTCGCTGTCGACATTGCCCACCTGCACCACATTGAAGTGCTCCTGCCGCAGCAGATCAGCCGTTTGAGTGGCCAAACCTTCAGTAGTGGTGCCATTTTGCACTTCGATCCGCGCGTGTTCACGGCTGATATTGCTGGTGTCAAAGATAGTGGCGAGCCGAAGCTGTATTTCCGTAAAATCACCGGCGGTGGGGCGTAGGATGTAAGCCCCGTCCAGGGTATGGTCAGAATAGAGGTATCCCTCTTCACTCGTGTCGAGGGTGATGGTGATGATGTCGCTTTTCTGTACTGGTTCGGACATTTTTGCCAGCCGGACGATTTCCCATATTTCCATGTTGGTTTGATTGTGCTGCCCCAGGCTTTCTAGAGCGGATACCACACTCGATGGGTTAATCAGGTTATTGACGGAGAAAAATTGATTTTTCAGGGCAAAGAGGACTTTTTGTTGGCGCTGGGAGCGGGCGAAATCAGACCCCTCGCCATTATTACCGTGGCGCGAGCGGACAAACTGGAGCGCCCGTTCGCCGGTCATGTGTTCGATACCTTTTTTGAATGAGATTACTTGGTAGCCGTAGTTGTAGTCCGGGTATTCGTAGTCGGTAAACGCAGCATCAATAGTGACATCGATGCCGCCGAGATTATCGATGGCTTTGCGAAAGCCTTCAAAATCAATGCGAGCGAAATAATGAACGGGCACGTCAAAGGTATCAGATACCACCTGGGCGAGCAGCGCCTCACCCCCGCCCGGATAGTCTGACTGAACGCCGAATGCCAGCGCATTATTGATTTTGCGGAAGCCGTAGTCGGGTATTTCTACGTAGAGGTCGCGTGGAATGGACATCATGGCGATATCATTGGTGGACGGCTTGATGCTCATGAGGATGATAGTATCGGCCAGATAGGCACCCTGATGTCCGGCGCCACCGATGCCGGCCAGCAGAATATTGATTCGGTCGTCAGCCTCTCCATTGAGCTGTTGTTCGGGATTGCTGATGAGATGGCGGATCTGGTCGAAGAGGCCCACTTTTTCCCCGGTTTCAGTATTGGTACTGTTTACCGCCGCGATGACGCGAGTCATGAATACTGCGCCGATCATGATGATGACCACCACCAAACTAACTGAAGACCACAAAAGCAGGCGTGATCCTCGGCGGGTGGAAGTACGCGGTGCGGCTCCAGACGATTCGGACGGCTGATAAATCGATGGGTCAAATTTCCGAATCTTTTGCGCTTGTTTTTCGTTGGGCTTGAGGAGGTCGGGCATAGGTTGAGTGGGGTTATTATAATAAAATAGAGGCCGTGCGTCAAAAGGTGCCAATACACTTTTTTCGTTTAGCGTGCTACACTGAGTTCATTCTATGGCTAAAGCAACGGTCATTCTTCCGACGTACAATGAGCGCGATAACCTCGAGGATATCGTCAGGGCTTTGCTGGCGCTTCCGGTACCCGAGCTTTCGGTGCTGGTGGTCGATGACAATTCCCCGGATGGGACGGGTCAGCTGGCGGATGACATTGCCCGGCGTGAGTCCCGCGTAGCGGTACTGCACCGGAAAGAGAAAGAAGGGCTGGGTAAAGCGTATGTGGCGGGATTCCAGCAGGTACTACGCGATCCGACGGTGGCGTATGTCTTTGAGATGGATGCTGATTTTTCCCATCAGCCGCGGTATATCCCGGATTTCCTGCGCGCCATCGAAAGCGCCGATATCGTCCTCGGGTCTCGGTATATCCAGGGCGGCGGGGTAGAGAACTGGCATGCCATGCGGCTATTCATTTCTTCGACTGCAAACCGGCTCATCCGGCTGATTCTCGGGTCCCCGATTCATGACCTCACCGGGGGCTATAAATGTTTTCGCCGGGTGGTGCTGGAAAAAATGGATTTAGCGGCCGTAGCCTCGCGCGGGTATAATTTTCAGATTGAGCTTACCTACCGTGCCTATCGCGCCGGATGGCATATCCGGGAAATTCCCATCACATTCGTAGAACGGCGGGCCGGTAAATCAAAGTTTAGTATAGGGATCATGTTTGAGAGCTTTTGGCAGGTGATTTTGCTCCGTTTAGGCAGGAAAAAAGTTGTTAAGTAATTGAGTCTTCGGCCCATAATTTATGCCTCATTCAGAGATATGACGGGGCGCGAGAAAATCGCGTTTATTTATTGTAGCCATTGAGTAGACAAATTCTTTTTTTTCTGCTATACTGTAATCAGTTTTTTGGTAAGTGAATGATTATTTTTCGCTAATTGAAGCGAAAGTAAAAAGTAAATTCGTGGAGCTGTTTTGGTTTAAGAAAAAACAAAAACAGACGCCAACCGTACAGGAACGCTCCATAGACTTTGATTCGCTGCCGCATTTGCTCACCATAGAGCAGGTCAGCGAAATCCTTGGCGTGCACCCAAATACCCTCCGGAACTGGGACCGTTCTGGTCGGCTTCGTGCTGTCCGCATCGGTATCCGGCAGGACCGACGATATGACCGTGAAGCGATCCGCTCCTTCTATCAGTCGCTGCCGCCGCACAAGCGGATCGTGGTAGTGCCTGTCGCACCAGTCGTGCCGGAATCAGATGACAATCGCTACGTGCTCAAACCGGGATTTTCCTGGCGCTGGTTCCAGCTGTATTTTTTGAGCCGTAAATTTTCCCTATACATTTTTTCCGTCCTCCTCGTCGCATTTACGTTTGCCGTAGTGCAGGTCAGCTTCTTTGCCTATATTTATTTGGCTCGGGCTGGACAGGCGCCGGTAGAGACATACACACTGGCACCGAGTACGGCTGCGGGCTGGGATGCGACTGCGGCAGTGATGGAGATCGATGCGCTGCCCACGGCGGGTATCGGCGATTTCACCGATGACAATGCTGCGCATTTCCACGCATTGCAGCCGGCCGACCAACAGCCGGTGGAGATAGAGCATACTACCGTGATCGAGGATCAGCCCGCTTCTATCGGTGAGGTCACCGATGCGCCGCTGGATACCTCTGACCCAATCCTCACGGTTGGCGGGTTCCGGCTGCCGGACAGCGTGGATCCAGCATCTACTATTTCCGAGGTGGCCCTCGCGATTTCATTAGCCGCCCAGGGGGACTCTGCCAGTGATGATGTGCTGGTACTGGAGTATTCGGCTGATGCCGGCCAGACCTGGATGGCACTGGAATCGATGGCGCTCACTGAAAATTTTAGCAACGCTATTCATGGAGATTTTTTCATCTATCCGCTTCCTGATATCACCAGCATCGCCCAGATCACCCAAGTTCGATTCCGGGCAACATTTGCTTCTGGCTCGGCGGACGCAGCCACGGCGGCATGGATAGACGGGGTGACCGTCCGGGCGACGGTGCAGGAGCCGGACCCGGTCATCCAGCAGATCGAGGAGAGTACCGCATTTGTCGATGTGGAGGGTGACGGTAATTTCGCCCTGGATGAGCAGCCGGTGATTGACGTCACTATAAAAGAAGGGTCCAATTTCGAATTCTTAGGCGTCGAGCCGACTACCCGCGAAATCAAAAACGTGGCCATCACCGACCCCAATGGCACCACCCAGGACGCGCGAATCGCTGTCACCGAATCAGAATCTGGCGGTGACACGACCGCAGCGGTGACGGTGGGCACTGGTTCATTTACCCGGCCGGGCAAATACTCGGTGACCGTGGCAGTGGAGCAGGATGGCCGGACCAAGGAGGTCGTCTATGAGTTTGTCTGGGGCGGACTGGCCATGAATACCGACCAGGCGCAGTACCGGCTCGGGCAGGACGTCACGTTTTCTCTCGGCGCGGTGGATGACACCGGCCATATCGTCTGTACCGCGGACATGCTGCTCAGGATCACTGATCCTCAGGGCACCGTCTCCATCCTGTCGTCAGCCGATGGGTCGATTGCGGTCACCGACTATTGCTCGGTGAAAGACGTCTACGAGGGACCGGACTATGTGGCCGTGTACACGCCGACCGTTATCGGGCGATATAGCGTGGAGCTCGTTGCCGCGGTACAGGGGGACGAGCGGCGGCTGACTGATTCGTTTACCGTAGCTGAGGACCCGGCGTATTATATTACCCGGCAGGGTCCCACCCGCGTTTTCCCGAATGTGCCTCAGCCGATGACGCTGCGGGTACATGCGCGCGATGATTTCGCCGGCATAGTACGTGAGCTCATCCCGGGTGAATTTACGGTGGAGCCGGGTCAGGGCGGGCGCGTGGAGCCGTATGACACCGGGTCGGCCATCGTGCATTCCATCGTGTGGGAGGTGGATCTGGCAGCGGGAAGCGATACCGAGCTGACCTATGCATTCAAATCGCCAGAAAAAAGTCCGGCACTATTTGCTTTTGGCCCGGCGCAGGTGGGTGAGTGGCAGGAGGCGCGCGCCTGGCAGCTGGTCATCGATCCGGCCTATATGTTTGTACTGGGGAATTCCAGCTCGGCACCCACCGGGTGGACGACTGATACGACCTACAATGGCTACTATCCTCGTGGTGCGGCCAGTACCGATGCTACCCCGCCCTCGGGCGGTGCGACATCGCACACGCACACCGTCTCCGGCCAGACTATCAGCGCGCCGTCCACGGAAGTATCTGACCATGGATGCTCTGATTTTTGTTCCATCATGTCGTTGACCAGTCATACCCATGGGATCAATAGTCTGACGGTGGGCAGCGCTAATAATGATCCGCTCAATTACACGTTTTACCTGTGGAAAAGCAATTCCACAGATCCCACTACCATTCCGAATAATGCGTTTGTGTTTTTCGATACCACACCCAGCGGCAGCTGGTCCCAATTCAGTAGCGCGGACGACCGCATGGTAAAAATAAATAATTCCCACGCGACTGGCGGGACGGCCAACACGCACACCCATTCGCTGACCTGGGGATCACTGACCGCCGCATCAGGCTCGGCTGATGAGGATATCGGTTTGGCAACGTACCGGTCCGCATCTTTTACTCATACCCATACCGCGCCTACCGCTACCAATTCCACTTCATATACCTCTTTACCTTCCTACATCCAGTCGCTCATCTATCAGGCCACGGCGGACAATAGCGTGCCGCAAAATATGATCGCCATGTGGGACGCCGCGCCGCCGACTGGCTGGACCACGGTGTCTGGCGCCAGCCAGACGTACAATGGCCAATTCATCCGCGGGTCATCTAGCTATTCCGCTACCCCCCAATCAGCCGATACCCATAGCATGGCCAATCAGACCAGCGGCAATACCGGAACCCCATCCGCCAATTCAGGCGGTACGGCTGCTGGCACTGGTGTGGCGCGTAGCACCCACACGCATACCATCACCGCATCGTTCAATGCCAGCACTGACCACAAGCCGCAGTATTTCGACGTGATCCTGGCCGAGTGTACCAATGCCAGCGGCTGCGGTGCCGCCAGCGGCATCAGCATCGGCGGATCGCTGTATTCTGACGAAGGATCGACCAAGATAACCGCATCGGCAAAGACCATCGTACTGTGGGTCAATGGCAATGCGAACGCGTGCGGTGGCGGGGCGTGCACGGCAGAAACCTCGAGCGGGGACTATACCATAGCAAACGTGACTGCCTCAGCCGGGGATGTCATCACCATATTTGTGGATGAGGAGACGGAAGAAGCGACTACGGTATTCAAGAGCGATGGCACCACGCAGACCAATGCCCACCTGTACCAAAATCGCGTCATCGTGCGCAACGATTATGGGGCATCCATCACCAATGCGAATCTGGAGTCAGGCGACCGGGAGGGCGGAGACAGCGACGTGAAATTCGACGTCGCCTCATCAAATCTGACGGTTGATTCAAATTTCGAACTGCACCTCTGGACCGGTGATACGTATGATCCGAACGGCACCGTGACCACTCAGGGGACCGGTTCGCTGCATGTGGATGATAGTGCCACCATGTACCTGGATACCGCGACCAATACCATCGCCGGCAGCACGACCATCGATACCGGCGCCACGCTCAATGTCCAAAACTCGACAAATGCCAATGGTGACAGCGGTGTCACTGTCACAGGCACGCTCAATGTAAGCGGAGGCACATTTGCGATTGGCGATGGATTGGTTGAAGATTTATCGTCTACCGGTACCACGACATTGTCTGGTGGCACTATCAATATCGCCGATGACCTCCTGGTCAGCAATGGCACGACGACCATCAGTACAGCGGTCAATGTCTGGGGCAATGGAACTGGCAGCACCATCGCTCACAGCGGCGGAACGCTGATATTTGATACTGGCGCCAGTGTCATATTTACTGGTGAGTACCAGGCCACCGGCGGCACGGGGTATTGGAGCGCAGGTACCATCACCGGCGATACGGCAAACAGTTCGCATATCCGTCTGCGCGCCGGGTCGACCACCTATCTGGCCGGTGCCAGCGTGTATGCCGGGAACAATGCCATCGTGGAATGGGCAAACACCACTCCTGGCACCGTCAATTTTTATATGACTGGAGGCCATCTCTATGCTCGGGGTTTCCTGGTGTACAATACTGCCACGCTGGTGACGGGTAATGGACTTGGGGGGGCGCCCAGTGGCGGCACGCTGCATTTAGGGCTGAATGGCGGCGGTGATTCCTCGTCCCGGACGTATTATGACGTGCAGGCAGCGGCACATTCGTTTTATAATTTTCAGGTCGATGAGGACAGTAAATTTAATGACAGTACCACGCAGACCTTAAACTTAGCCGGGTCATTTATCATCAGTTCCGGCAAGACATTCAATGGCAATGACAATACCATGGCGGTGACCGGTGATTTCACCAATAACGGCGGCACGTATACCGGTGGTACCAGTACGGTGCAACTGGTGGGCAATGGCGCTATCAATGGCACCACCGACACCACATTTTATAATCTGACCATCGGTGACAGTACCGTCGGTACGGTGACGGTCGGCGGCTCGAATGATGTGACCGTGACCAATACTCTGAATATCGATACTGATGATGTGCTTTCCATCGGATCGGACCGGACCGTGACCCATACCAATGCGGCCAACACCACCCTCAATGGCACGGTATCCGGTGCGGGACGGCTAGTCTATCCGAATGGCGCCGGTGGTCCGGGGACGACCGGTACCTTGAGTGCCATCACTCGCTATGACGCGACGAGTGGCGATGTGGCATCGACGACCATCGACGCCCGGACGTATGCTGGGCCGGTAGAGTTTTATTCCAGCAGTAGTGCCGGGACGCGCACGGCCACCCTGGCCTCGGGCACCTATACTCTGTCCGGTTCAGGCGCGCATTTTCATGTACTGGCAGCCGGCACCCAGACGATGGCGGTAGCGGCAAATACCAATAATCCGACGGTGACTATCGGCGGTGATTTGGACTTCACTGGCACCGGTGGCGGAAGCGAGTCTATCACTTCCGGCACAGGCACGTGGACCGTGAGCAACATCGTCGATTTCACCGGTGGGACATATACTGCCACGTCCGGCAATACGCTGGCTATGGATGGTGATGATGATGACGCGCTGTATCCAAATGGTACTTCGTTTTATAATTTTTCCCTGACCGGATTTGGAACTGTGGCACACATGCAAGCGGGAAATATGACCGTAACCAACACCTTAAGCATCGCGTCTCTTACCCAGCTGGATATCGCCAGTTCATACAGCGCGACGGTGGCCAGCACGGGTTCACTGGCTAATAATTCGTCCTCTATCATCAGCGGCGACGGGACTCTCATCGTCCAGGCATCGACACTGCCGGCCAGTCCTTCGATCAGTGCTAATATTCGGCTGGACGCCACGTCAAATGACATCACTGTCAATGGCACCGCCAGCACCCGGACGCTTGTCGGGTCGGGTAAAATCTTGGAACTGTATAATAATTCCGCTTCATCACGGACGATCACCCTCGGGGATACCGCCGGCCGCACGTTCAGCATTACTGGAGGGGTGACCACTACCCGGGCGGGTGCCGGGACCCTGACCGTGCAGGTGAATACCTACGATCCGACATTTACCATTACTCAAGCATTGACTATCGGTACGGGTACCGTATGGGAAGCGAGTAATACCGGTTCGTTTGACCTGAAAGGAGACTACACCAATAATGGTACGTTTACCGATAATCTCGGTACAGTCACTCTGTCCGGAACTGCCAAGCAGACATTGTCCGGATCGATGACTACCTCGACTAATAATTTTTATAATCTGATCCTGACCAACACCGCCGGTTCATGGTCCGGGTGCTCCACGTCTTTTAACCCCAGCATCGATTTCGCAGCCGCGGCTACCATCTCCGGCACCTACACTATCACCACTGGCAGCGTGGAAGTAGAGTACAATTCCGGATCTACGTACACCGTCAATAATATCAATTGGGCGGGTTCAGTAGGTAACTTCATCGTATTTCGGAATTCAAATCTGACCTCCGGCACGTGGCTGCTCAATGTTTCCGGAACCCAGACGGCTGTCTCATATGTCGATGTGGCCCGGTCTGACGCATCAAGCGGCAGTGAGATCGGTGCCGATGACGGCACCAATACCAACTGTGGCACCAATACGAACTGGAATTTTGGGTTTGCCATATCTGGCACGGCCAATGGCAATGAAGGCGCGACCGTACGGTACGCGTACAATAGCACCCTCCAAGGATCCACGACCACGATTTCCTCCGGCACCTGGACGATTTCCGGTGTGACCGCTCCGTCATCCGGGGATGAGGTCTATGTATGGATTGATAACGTGGGTAATGATAACGAATCGACGGCTATCACCATTTACGACGGCAGTGGCCACATCACCGGCATGGTGCTCGATACGCACGTACTGACTATCGGCAGTGATGACAATCCCACGCTGACGGATAGCCACTGTACGGCGACGACCTATCAAAATGTGAATGATGAGGACATCATGTTTTCCTGCTGGACATCTCTGGATGGCCCGGTGTTTACCGTCGACGATGACGATGTGTATGCTGATGATAAACTACGCATCCTGTCGGGATCGCATCTGGATTTGACCGGGAGTGATTTGCTCGAAGCGCATGATGTGGAAATCAACGGGCAATTGACCCCGGCCGCGTCGGTGACCGTATCTGGGTCCTGGGATAATAATGGGGATTATAACGCCGCGAGCGAGACGATTACTTTTGAATCAACCACTACCGAAACCATCGACAGCACGAGCGCCACGGATGCTGATGTGAATACGGTGGTGTTCAATGGCTCCGGCGGGCAGTGGACGCTGAATTCCGCCACGACAGTGAATAGCAATGTGACCATGACGCTGGGTACGCTGGTGGTGAGCAACGCGCTGAATGTGACGGGGAATATCACCGCCAATGGCGGCACTATCCAGGGTACCAGCAATATCACCGTGCTGGGGGACTTCAGCGGTAATGGCACCGTCAATATGACCGGCGGCACCGTGGAAGTGCAGAACACCTCGACCATCGCCGGGAATACCAACTGGACATTTTATAATTTGACTGCCGGCTACAGTGGGGCCTGTACGGCCAGCTACACCATGACCGCCCAGGGGAGCGGGGAAATGACCGTCAGCCATCAGCTCACCTCGGAGAGTTGCTCCTGTGGCATGGAGTGTGCCTACTATGCGCGACTGGCGACGGGCGATAAGATCTGGCATTTTACCGGCAGCGGCACCGGCACCGGTGCGCCTACCTACGGACTGAATATAAGTTCTTGGGGGGCATCGACATTTAGTTTCGAGGGGACGGCCGCGACCGACGTATATGGCGGCACACTGTACAATCTCCGCCTGGATCCGGCCAGCGGCACCCCATCCTACACCCTCAATGGTGGCAGTTTGTATGGCGATTTATATATCGACACATTAGTTAGTTTTTCCCATACGTCAGGCACAGCTCTGCAGATGGCTGGTGACGGGAAGACCATAGATGCAGGCGGTAAGACGTTTTATCGAGTGTATGTGAATGGGACGAATAACACCGTTACCGTAGCCAATACTGATTTTACCACCTCTAATTACTTGATTGTCTCGTCCGGGAGCACGCTGACTATCAATTCCGGTCGGTCGGTCACTACCGGCTCGCCGCTGTGGCTGAGTGATGGTACGATCAATGGCGCTGGGTTATTAGTATTCACTGACACGGCAAATCTGGACGCCGGTGGTACGCTGGATGTGGACGTCCGGCTCGACGCGACCGCCGGACCGGTTGACGATACATTGTTTGTCGCCCGGGCGTACGGCGGGGATTTGGAATTATACAATAACAGCGGAGGAAGCAGGCTTTTTGAAGCTGGCGCGGGTACACTGACCGTCAGCGGGAATTTTTCATCGAATTCTCCATCAGGTTCGAATTTGGTAGAAATGACACCTCCGACCGTGACCATTACCGGCAGCTTCACATTGCCGTCTGGCGATTCGCTGCAGGGATGGAGCTCCATGAGTATCGGCGGGAATATGTCGGTTGACGGTAATTTTAGCTCCGGTACGGCGACTATCACGCTGAATGGCACCAGCACCCAGACCATCACGGGTACCCTGACGGGAGTCAATTCATTTTATGATCTGATCGTGACCAATGCCTCGGTCGGTGGCGTCGTCTTCAGTTCCTCCACTGACGTGGATGGCACCTTCACCGCTACCACGGCAAATACGAATCTCGGGTTCGTCGGTGGCACCACCCATACGTGGGTGAATATCAATATCAACGGGCAGGCGGTAGGTACGCGCATCGATCTGGCCCGATCCAGCGGGGTAGGGTCATGGAATCTGGTAGTGACCGGCACTCAGTCAGTCCGCTACGCCAATCCCAGTAATTCCAGCGCCTGCGGCGGGGATTCGATCCGCGCCTATGACGGCACCAGCAATGACGGCGGCAGTAATAACTGCTGGATATTCACTGGAGTTACGGTTAGCGGCGCGATATATTCTGATCAAGGTTCGACGCTGTACAATTGCAGCGCAAATAACATCACGATCCATGGCGCGACCAATGGTGAGTCGGCTGACACGGCGACCTGTACTTCCGGCGACGGCACATTCAGTATCAGTGTATTGCCCCCATCGAGCGCCGGCGATCCCATCATCCTGTATATCGACAGCGGGGAGTCAATCCAGGCAAATTTCGTGACTCTGGCGGCCGATACGTCATCCGCCATCACTGGCGCCCGGCTGTATGACAATTGGATCATCGTCCGGCACGAAAACGCCGGACCAATGACCAATGCGGACATGCTCGCTGCTGATAATGGCGACGCGGGCGTGATCTACTATGATGCTGGATATCTGCAGCTCGACAGTGGTCGAAACTTACTCCTATGGTCCGGTGATTCGTTTGATCCGGGTGGTAAGATCAACACTGGTGGCGGCTCCCAGTTATATTTGGAAGATGGGTCGGAGATGTGGTTCGATGCCGGGACGACGTATTTCAGCGGCGGTATTACTATTGCCAATGTACTGTCAGATCCCGCCGCACTCCACGTGGACGCGACCAGCATGACTAGCACAGTGACGGTCAATGGCACGATGGATGGTACGGGGGATTTCACTATTCTGAGCAGTCTAACCGGTAACGGTACGGTAGCTATGACCGGCGGCACCATGACGTTTCCCTACACGTCAACTATCGGTGGCGCGGAAGATTGGTCGTTTAGCAGCATGGAGTTTACGCATGCCTCGTGCGGCAGCAAAACATCATCATTTACCGGCGCTGGTTCATTTACTTTTTCCGGCACGCTGACTACTGATACTTGTTTCAATCTGGAAACCTGGACTCATGTGATCGACCCCAATGACAAACTGATTATTTTGACCATGTCCAGCGGCACACCCATGGACGCCATCCTCGCTGGCCAGCCTGTGAATAACTCCATCGTGCGGTATACTGGTACCAGCGTCACCGTGGATAATTCTTTTTATAGTACGCTCCAGCTCCAGCCATCCAGCAGCACCACCTATACGCTGCAGAGTGCCGTCACTACGATAGTTTATTCCAATATGACGGTCAATAGCAATGTGACCCTGAGCGCTGGCACCAGTACTTTGTATGTGGGTGGGGCATCGGTCACGCTCGATCTGAATGATGAGACATTATATAATTTGGATGTGTATCCTTCGGGAACCGGTACGGTCACGGTTCAGAATACCGATTTCAGCGTGTCAAATACCATGACTGTTGATACCAGCGATACGCTGAGCATACCGTCCGGGCGGACCGTAACTCTGAATTCGACTGGGTCCCTCACCCTGAATGGGGTTATTTCCGGCGCGGGACGACTTGCATACCGGCCTGCGACGGCATTTCCCACGACAGGTACGATTAGCTCTATCTTGCGGTTCGATTGTACCAATAACAATACCATCATGAGCGACCGGACATACGGCGGGGATGTGGAATTTTATATGCCCGGAGGCGCCAGTCGCCAGGTCACCATCGGTACGGCGGGTTCACAAACCCCGGATATTACCGGTAATCTGACTTTGATAAACAGTGATTTCGATTTTTTGCTGACCGCTGACGCCAGTGGTTATGATCCATCCGTGACGATTGGTGGTGATTTCAGCAATAACGGCGCTGGTGGCATCACCACCATCGGCGCCGGCGCCGGCACCTGGACGGTCGGCGGCGATGTCGAGCTGACCCGTGGTCAGTTTATTCCAGACACGGGCAGTACCCTGATCATGAACGGGACCGGCACCTTGTTTGTTGATAATGTGTATGGCAGTGACACGTCCCCGTATAATTTCCAGACTTCAGGCAGTGGCACGATTACGCTGGATGATCCCATGACCGTTTCCAATGATATGGTGGTAGGTAGCGGCACGACCGTCACCGGCGCGCAAAATCTGACGGTCACTGGTGGTGATATTACCGGTGATGGGATTTTGAATCTGACTGCCGGCACTTTGACCATACCTTCGACTAGCGGGAGTTTTGGTGGCGACACCGCCTGGTCGATCAATAATTTCCATCTGTCATCCACCACCCAGTGCGCTGACCGGATAACCACCGCGACAGGCACGGGACAGATGACGGTGACCGGCGTCATCACTACCGATGCGGTGTACGACCCGTTGGAGATTTGCGGCTGTACCGAGGAGTCGTGCTATGGTCACGCGCTGCATGCGGGATCAAAAACGTGGGTGATCACCCAGGGCGGCACCGGTGGATCAAGGCCGGTGATCAATAATGGTCGGATCGTGGGAAATACATCCACGTTCCGGTACACCGGCGAGGTCGCTACCGACATCCAGAGCCTGTCGAATTATAGTTACTATTATAATCTGCACGTCCAACCAAGCGGCGGCGCCACACCCGCCTATACCTTCACCAGCCCCACGGCAAACAGCATCACCCATGATTTGGTCGTCGGTGATGGGTCACATAACGTACATCTGAATGCGGCCAGCAACAATGCCGTCATCACGGTGGGCAACGATCTATCCTGCACCGCCGGCGCCAGCACAAACAGCGTGACTACTGGCACTGCGACCTGGACCGTGACTGGCAATACGACCTTGAGCAATTGCGACACGTTTACGGCGACCGCTGGGCACACGCTGCTGATGAATGGCGCCAGTAAAGTGATCACGTCAGGCGGAAAAACTCTGTCGAATTTTCAGGTAGGTGTCGGATCAGTTTCGAGTGCTGACGCCATGGATGTCAATGGTACGTTTACGGTGTCCAGCGGCTCATTTACCCATCACGCGTCGTCAAATCTGAATGTGGCCGGTGATTTTACCATCGCATCCGGCGCTACGTTCAATCCCGCTACGTCCGGTCTGCTGATTCTCGACGGCGATCTGACGTACGCCGATAACCGCGTCACCCAAACAAGCGTCGGAGACGTGCATATTGGCACGTCGCCTGATACGACTGACCTGGCCACTGACATGACTGCTAAGTCTTTGACCATTAATGATGGTGATGTATTCAATACCCATGGGTATGATTTGGATATCGGGATCGGGGGCATCACCATCGCGGCTGATGGGGGATCGGGCGGTGGCCGGCTGGATGTGGATGATGATGTGGAGACTGATGGGACCTATATGGCCACCGATGGAAAATTTGACCTCCAGTCCGGCGCCCAGCTGAATAACAGCGACGGCACGAATGTCGGCTCTACGCTGGCATTCACGATTCCGGCTACCGCTGTCAGCGATGTGACCAGCGATCTGATCACCGCCGGTACCGGCAATCCGTATGATCTGGTGATCGATGACGGCGGCGGCACGTACGATTTGACGGTCGAGATCGAAGATCCGCTGACCGTGGAAAATGACATCACCATTACCGATGGTATACTCGATACCAAATCCACAGAAAGCAATGCTATAACTATCGGCGGGGACTGGACCAATGCTGACACATTCACGTCACAGCTGGCGACGGCCACCTTTACCGGTGCGGCCAAACCCGGCGGTACCATCTATATTGATTCATCCGGCGCACAGTGTGCCGCGTGTGATGATTTTTTCCACGTCGTATTAAATGACAGTGCCAATGGTGACACCTTTCAGCTGGAATCAAATCTGGATGTCAATGGAAACCTGACCATTACCGGCGGTACACTGGATACGAAAAATTTAAGTAATTATTCGGTGTATCTAGCGGGAAACTGGACCAATAATGACATCTTTGAAGCGCGGTCGGGTACGGTTACCGCCGACGGCATCAACCAGCAGACATTTTCCGGCACCATGACCGGCGCTTCGGCATTTTATAATCTTACCATCACCAATAGCTCCGGCTCAAATCCAGAGACCAGTCCCTCGGTAATATTCAGCGCCGCTGCTGAAACGGATAATAATTTTACTGCCACGACGGCCAATACCAAGCTGCGTTTCAATGCCGGATCGACCTATACCTTCCAGAATATTTCCTTCAATGGCCAGGCGACGGGCACCCGGGTTTTCTTGCGCAGTTCTTCCACCGGCACCCAGTGGGATATCCATGTGGCCGGTACCCGGTCAGTGTCCAATACCAACGTGCGCGATTCAGACGCCTGCGGCCAGGCGCCCGATATCGACGCGTCCAATGGCACGAATTTTGACGCTACCAATAACGACTGCTGGTTGATCAATAGTATGAGTTTCAGTATCTCCGATACTACCATCGGATTTGGCTCATTGAGCGCCACGCAGGACCGGTATGCCACGGGCGACGGTACGGGATCAGACACAGAAGTGCAGGCGCATACTCTGGCGGCTGCTACCAGTGGCGGCGGGGGGTATAGTATCGATATCGACGGCACTACTCTGACTTCAGGCGCGGGGGATAGTATTGATTATATTGGTGGCACCAACACCGCATCGCAGACCGGTACCGAGCAGTATGGTATCCGCGCCACCGCTAGCGGCGGGAGCGGCTCAGTCAGCGCGCCGTATGCCGATGCGGGGTTTGCTTATGATCTCATAAATTTTCCGGATACATTTGCCACATCAGCCGGCGCATCGAGCACCACCACCTATTCAGTCAGATATATGAGTAATATCAGCTCTCAGACCGAGGCGGGGAATTATACGTCGAATATAACTTATATCATAACGCCGGAATTTTGATGTATGTTGATATTTGGCCAGTGATAGTGTATACTATTGACGGAGACAGCAAAAGATGATATACTATAAACGGATAAAATAAAAATAGGAGGAATGATCTAGGAGGTTTAAGAAAAACCTAAGTATTCATTCATAATAGAATTTTATGAAACAAGCCACACGTTATTCAAAACGATTTTCCATCATCATGCTCGTGCTCCTGGTCGCGGCGACCATCAGCATACCCCGGGCGGCTCTCCACGCGGATGCTTTGACAAATCTGAGTGATACCATGACTCGACTACAGGCATCGACCGATTCAGACCATGAGATTACCTTTACCACCGCTACCGCACTGACCGCAGGGCAGACCATCAAAATCCAGTTTGATCCGGCGGCAGACGCTTTTGTGTTGAAAGGTACGCTGGACTACGCCGATATGACCGGGACAGGACTGACCGTGGTGGATGCTTGTACCGGCGCTGCTGCCGAAGTAACCGCAGCAGTCGATACCAGCGCGCCGGATGAAAATATTACCCTAACGGTGTGTACCGGAGATACGGTGACGGCCGGAGCCAAGACACTTGCTATAGCCAATGGTGAGATTACCAATCCCTCATCAGCCGATACGTACGAGATCGATATTACCACCACATCAGATTCCGGCTCATTGTCGGTGGCTATTGTCTCAGATGACACGGTGACGGTCAGTGCTACAGTAGACCCGTCATTGACCTTCAGCATTTCTGACACATCCGTCGGATTTGGTTCACTCAGTACCACGGCTGACCGGTATGCCAATGGCGCCGGCACTGGATCGGCGACTGAGACAGGAGCACATGATCTAGTAGCTGGGACCAATGCCACCGGTGGGTATTCCATCACCCTGGACGGCGCTACACTGACCTCGGCTGGACTCGATACCATCACCGCTATTGGTGGCACCAATACCGCGCCAAATGGCGGTGGTGCCGAACAGTTTGGCGTTCGCTTTACCGCCTCCGGCGGGTCGGGAGCGGTATCAGCGCCGTATGCGGCTGCGGGTTTTGCCTTTGACACCGTAAATTTTCCGGATGAAGTTGCTTCAGTTGGCGGACCTTCGTCAGACACAACCTATTCTGCCCGGTACGTGGCCAATATCGCCTCTGATACCGAGGCTGGCACTTATACCGCTGATCTGACCTACATCGCCACCGCGACATTCTAGTGATACTGACACGGAGCTTCTACACGAACAGCGGCATCAGGTCATTGCTCTATTAATACTTTTTTTGGAGGAACGTATGTATAAAAAAATGCTTGTCATAGCATCGCTGGTGTTTGCCGGCAGCCTGGTGGCTGCGGCAGGCGCGCAGGCGATCACGATTATCCCACCGTCGCTGGAGTTTGAGGTGTCGCCGGGCCAGGAATATGAGACGTCAGTCAAATTATTCAATGAAACCGATGCCGCCGTGGATCTCTATACCGAGGCGACCAGTTTTGGCGCTGCCGGAGAATCGGGCAAGCCGTCGTATCGGTTCGACGCGGAACCGGAAGACCTGAGTTCGTGGTTGACGATTGAAGAGGGTCCGTTTCATCTGGAACCAGGGGATCGGATAACCGTTCCGATTACCGTCACCCCTCCGGAAAATGCCGGACCGGGCGGACACTATGCAGCAGTGTTTTTTTCCAATACTCCGCCTGAGGCGCAGAGCGGCGGACAGATCGCCGTGGGCACCAAGATTGGCATCCTTCTCCTGGCGCGGGTGCCAGGCGACGTGATTGAAGCTGGTGACATCAAGGAATTTATACTCCAGGACGATGCGACCAGCGCCAATCGGCTGCCGCTAACATTTGTTACGCGCTACGAAAATTCGGGCAACGTCCATTTGCGGCCGACCGGTATGATTGAGGTGAATAATATGTTTGGCAATGCGGTAGCTTCGCTGGAGTTTAATCCGTCAAACGGCGCCACGCTTCCGCAGACTATCCGTAAATATGAGACGGTATGGCAAAAAGGGGACGTGTCGACGGATACTGGATTTTGGGCTGAATTCAAAAATGAGCGGAAAAATTTCGCCATCGGCCGGTATACCGCAGCGATCAGTACGCAGGCGGGTATCGATACTACCATAAACAAATCAGCCACGCTCACCTTCTGGGTGTTGCCCTGGCATGTGATGATCGTTTGGGGTATTGGCATCATCATTATCCTGGTATTGCTCTGGCTGCTCCTGCGCCGGTACAATAAATGGATCGTGGCCAAGGCTATGCAGCGCGGTGCGACCGATACGCAATCCACCCCCCCGACCGATAAGAAGTAATCAATACAATCGTGCTGGGACCGCGCACTATACTCCAGTACGGCACGCTGGTACTCATGGCTGTATGGCTGATGAGTGCTGGTTTTGCATCGGCGGTGGATGTGACGGTCAGCGCGGTCGTACCAGAAGCGCCGGCGGAAGATCCTGACACGATTATCCAGTTCAGTGGTCTGGCCTATCCCGGTGGAACGGTGACGATTCGGCAGGATGGAATCGTCATCGCCACGCCGACGGCAAATAGCAGTGCTTCTTTTTCATCCAGCACCATCGTCACTCCGGGTACACACACCTACACATTAGTTGGCCAGGATACGCAGGGCCGTATTGGCGCTACGGTGTCGTATACATTGACATTTGGCGAGGGAACTACGACCGCGGTAAGCAATATCTTTTTAGGGCCGACCATGGCGCTGTCTATCGCCAGCATTACCGAAGCGGAATCAGTCGTGGTGCAGGGTATCAGCGTTCCCAGTAGCACCGTGACCATGTATATCGTTTCCACCCTGGCTGGCGGAGGCAGCGCGAGCCAGCAATTCACGGTGACGGCAAACGCCCAAGGTGCGTGGACACGTACCATCGCCGGATCGACACTCAGCGCCGGTTCTCACATTATCACTCCACGCGCTACCAGTGGTGCGCAAACATCCGTCGATGGTCCCGCGCTTGTGCTGGCAGTAGCTGCCGTGGATCAGTGCGCCGCATCCACTCCGGGCGATATCAATTGTGACGGCAGCGTCGATATCGTTGATTTCAGCATCCTATTGTATTTTTGGAATGCGACCAACCCGTCTCAGGCGCGGGCGGATATCAATGCCGATACGACCGTGAATGTCATTGATTTCAGCATATTACTTTATTATTGGACAGGGTAACTCCCTATGCGTCGGACGATTATACAATTCATGTGGAGCATCATCGTGAGCGGCGCGTTGCTGGCCGTGGCATCGGCGGCACAAGCGGCGGTGATGAATCCCTCTCCGCAGACTGCCAGTGTGGATGTGAACGATACGTTCATCGTCACGGTCAATCTGGATAGTGAGCGCGAATATATCAATGCAGTGAGTGCGACGCTTTCCTATCCCACTGACCTTTTGGAAGTGGAATCGGTGGATTGGAGTACGTCATTCCTCAGCATGTGGGTGCATGAGCCGTCGATCAATGCCGACGCGGGGAGTATCAGTTTTACCGGTGGCAAGCCAAATGGTACTTTGGTGGTGGATAGCCCGCTGATACGAGTGACGTTCCGGGCGCGGACGCTGGGTACCGCCACAGTGGTGGTGGACGCGGATCAGAGCGGAGTCTACCTGAATGACGGTCGGGGGACCGCCGCGGCGTTGACGACTGTCGCCGGTACCTATACGATCGTCAATGCGTCACCCTATGCACTGGATATCACGTCGCCGACGCACCCGGATGAAGATACGTGGTATCCGGGGTCGACCTTTACTGCTCAGTGGCAACCGCGGGACCGCGCGTTTTATAGCTACGCCCTGAGCGAGTTACCGACCACCGTACCAGATGATTTTGTGGATGAACCGCAGGATTCAGCTACCTATGCAGCAGTAGCGGACGGGGTACACTATTTCATATTGAGAGAAAAATTGACTCGTGATGAATGGCAAGTCGTCGGCGTACGGCGGGCGCAGATCGATAGCACCCCGCCGCTTTCCATCACGGCAAAGATTGATACTGACCCGGATGTGTTTGGCGGCCGGTATTATTTAAGTTTTGGCTCGTATGATACCACCTCGGGCATTGACTACTATGAAGTAGTAGAGGGTAATCAAGTGGTATCACCTGCCGTGAGCCCTTACTTATTGACTGATCAGGTACACCGTCAGGATATTGTCATCCGGGCATTTGACCGGGCCGGCAATAAATCTGAGACAACGGTTGTCCATGGGGGGTCTGGTTCCACATCCCGGGCGTCATTTGATTCAAATGTACTCCTGCTGGCGGCTGTGGTGTTTGCAGTGTGTGCCGGAGTGCTGGGTACCATGGTCATCCGGAGACGAAAAAAGGTATGAAACGAGTATTTGTTTTTGGTATAGGTACAGCGGCGGCCATTATTATTATTTTTTGCACGGCCGGAACGGCTGATGCAGCTGTATTTACCTTGTCGCCCGGCACGGCATCAGTAGCCGAAGGTAATACGCTCGCCGTCGTCGTCCAGGTGGATGCGCAGGGTACGGCACTGAACGCCGCAGAGTCGACGATCACCTTTCCCGCATCGTTGCTGCAGGTTGAGAGTATTGACCGGACGGGTATTTTTAGCTTTTGGGCGGTCGAACCGACCTACTCAAATGTAAACGGCACTATCAGCTTCAGCGGTGGGTTGCCTACCCCGGGGTACAGTGGATCCGCTGGTACAATCATCACCGTCACGTTCCGTGGCACGGGCATTGGTACCGCTTCCATCGTTACTTCTCAGAGCAGGATTTTGGCCAATGACGGGCAAGGGACGGATTTGCTGGTAGCAGAAGCTACCATCGGCAATATCATCATCACCGAGCCGGTGGTAAACCTTCCTGATGCTCCGGCGGTCAGTTCTGGTACCCACGCCGATGAAAATACCTGGTACCGTGACGCGAACCCGTCATTTACGTGGACGACACCTGATGGGGCCACTGGGTTTAGTTTTGCACTGGACGACCAGGCAGGCACTATTCCTGACACTATTGCTGACACTACGAGCGGTGGACATGCATTTAGTGCTATTGGTGACGGCATCTGGTATTTTCACGTCCGGGCGGAAAATGCCGATGGTTGGGGGGAAACGGCGCATTTTCGTATACAGATTGATATCACCCCGCCGGACACATTTGTCCTGGAATTTCTCGACGGTACGCGGGTCACCTCACCTAGCATACGTGTGCGATTTGTGGCGACTGATGCACTATCCGGAGTGGATTATTATGAATTCAGCACCGGCGAGGCTGGTTTGATCAGGCTGGGGGTCGGGGAAACCGACCCATTTACCTATTCAGGTTTTACTTCGGGCGCGCATTCTATAATCGTCCGAGCCTATGATCGGGCGGGAAACAGCCGGGAGGCGTCCGGATCATTTACTTTTGTCCGGTCGAATCCACCGGTTATTGTCATCGAAAAAGAAGATCAGCCGGATAGTATCATCGTCGATACGATCAACCAGATTCTCCCGAAACCAGTACGGGATGTGACGGATCGGGTGAGTAGGGTGGTCAAACAATTGCAGCAGAATAGTCAGGTGGTGCGGATCGTAGAGGAAATCATCACCCCGGTGGTGAGTACCACCGCGGCCGTGACGGCCGTCGGTGTCGCTTCGACGATTACTGCTCTCCAGCTGAGCAATGTCGTCTACCTGTTTCTCCGGCTGGGGTACCTCTGGTTTGTGCCGGTGGCGGTCGGCAAGCGGCGGAAACCCTGGGGTGTGGTGTTTGATAGCACCACTAATCAGCCGGTACGCCGCACTATCATCCGGATTTTTTCCAAGGAGTTTAATAAGCTTAAGGAAACGCAGATTACTGATGCCGAGGGTCGATTTGGCTTTCTGATTGAGCGGGGGCAATACTTCGTGACGGCGGCCCATGCTGGATATACGTTTCCCTCGAAATTATTGCGTTCAGCATCGGCTACTCCATATGAGAATATTTACCTCGGTGAGACGATTGCGGTAAAAGAACCGGATCAGCAGTCGCTCGCTATCAATGTACCTATCGATCCGGACCAGCGTGATATTTCCGTCCGGCGCGTCACGTGGTTGCGGGTCATGAATGTGATCGGCAATGTGTTTGAGCGACTGAGCTTACCCTTGCTGATTGTCGGTACGCTGGCCAGCTGGATCGCGCTGATCGTCCAGCCGACGACGAATAACTATCTATTTCTGATGGTGTATGGTTTGTTGGTCATCCTTAAATATTTAGTTGCACACCATTATGAGCGATCATGGGGCGCAGTCACCGATGCTGCAACTGGTCAGCCGGTGGGATTGGCGGTGGTGCGTATCTATGATATGAAGACGAGTAATGTGGTTGGGACCCGGGTCAGTAACGGCGAGGGGTTGTTCCAGGCGCTGGTCGCTCCGGGCAAATACTATCTGGTGGTAGTGAAATCGGGCTATGAATCATTCCAGAGCAAACCGATCGTGGTGACCAGGGAAAAGGGGATCATCGAACTGAAGGTGAAGTTGCGCAAAAAGCCGGCACCGGGTGAGCAAGCAGCCCACCGGACTACCACAATAGAATTGGAACAGATGGGCGCCACTGATCAGGCGTTTACCCCGCCTCCGCTGCAAGACGTCGAACAAGGGCTCGAGCCGGAGATATCAGAAAAACCCCAATCGGCGGCAGAGGCGAGCGCGTCCCCGTTCGCGCCGCCTGAACTACATACGGTGGAAAAAAAGAAGGATAGTTTCGCGAAAAAAAAGCCGCCAGAGACGGATTCGGGCGTGCCTGAGTAGTTTGACGATCGTTTTTTTCGTGGTATACTGCCTCTAATTCGCTGATTTTTCTTGGTTATTTGAAATTATTTACGCCGTCCAGTCGGGCGGGGAGCGTCACAGTAATAAAACCTTGAGGGCGGTTAGCTCAGTTGGTTAGAGCGTTACATTGACATTGTAAAGGTCGGAGGTTCGAATCCTCCACCGCCCACCACGGGTCATCACGAGGTTCGGGTTTCGTGTGATGGTTTCACCATCCTACTTCACCCTCAGCTCGTGCGCCCCTTTCCCCACGACCTGCTTCGCAGCTCGTGGGGACCCCAAGGTCAGGGGTGATTAGCTCAGTTGGTTACCCGCCCGAACGACCGGAGTCGTCCGGTCGGGCGGGGAGCGCACATCAGAGAGTTTAACCTGAAGTCCGCTGCAGGCAGACGATATATTAACAAAAAACTCACGGGCGCGTAGCTCAGTTGGTTAGAGCGCACGATTCACATTCGTGAGGTCATAGGTTCGACTCCTATCGCGCCCATGTCGATCCCCAAACACAACCGCAGGTGATATATTAACAATGTATGAAGTATGAAAATTACGCCTGACCGAGAGACGATCCAAAAAGAGGCGTCACTCGCCAAGCCGAAAGCCAAAGACGACGTGCCGGCGTACGCGAAATCGCCGCGGGGTTTTTTGATAGAACTCATTAAGATAGTCCTGATCGCAGTGGTGATCATCATACCCATCCGCTATTTTTTGTTTCAGCCGTTCTATGTCCGTGGCGCTTCGATGGAACCGAATTTTGAAGACAATCAGTATTTGATTATCGACGAAATCACCTATCGATTCAATGATCCGCAGCGAGGTGACGTGGTGGTGATTCGGGACCCAAAGAATACAGCTGAATTTTTGATCAAGCGGATCATCGGCCTCCCCCATGAGGTCGTGGAAATCGGTGATGGCAGAGTGACGATTATCAATGAACAGAATCCAGAAGGAGCTGCTTTACCTGAATCGTATCTGGCTGATTATATCCAGACGAGCGGAAATCAGCGCGTCGAACTCGGCGCTGATCAGTATTTTGTGATGGGTGACAACCGCCCGGTGAGCCTCGACTCGCGCAGTTTCGGACCGCTTCCGCGTCGGGAAATCGTGGGACGCGCGTGGCTTCGCGTCTGGCCGTTTGAAACGTTTACCCTTTTTACCCCGCCGACCTATCAATTAACCCCCGCATAATGTATGCCCAAAAAATCTGAAAAACCAAAAAAGACTCCGCAGTTGCTGCGAGGGTTTAAGGATATTTTACCTGACGAGCAGCCGTATTGGGACTATGTGCGTCGGTCAGTGGATGCGGTCGCCTCGACATTCAGTTTTCAGCGTATTGATTTGCCCTATCTCGAGGACGCCAGTCTCTTTATCCGTTCGGTCGGCAAAGAAACTGACATCGTGGAAAAAGAGATGTACGTGTTCGAGGATAAATCCGGCGAAACCGTGGCGCTGCGTCCGGAGGGGACGGCCGGCGTGGTGCGCGCCTATATAGAACACGGTATGCTCAATCGTCCGCAGCCTGTAAAATTATATTATATTGGTCCGTTTTTCCGCTATGATCGGCCGCAGGCAGGGCGGTATCGGCAGTTTTATCAGTTCGGATTTGAGGTGCTCGGGGACGCGCATCCGGTGATTGACGCACAGCTGATGATGATGGCTTATACCATGTTTGCCGATATGGGGTTGCCGGTGTCGCTGCAGGTCAATAGCCTCGGTTCTCCGGAAGCGCGCAAAGACTACATCAAGGCGTTGCATGATTATTTTAAAACGCGGAAGAATTCACTGCCGGAAGAGGATGCACTCCGGTTACAGGCGAACCCACTGAGGCTCCTGGATAGCAAACATCCTGATACCCAGGCGCTGGTACAGGAAGCCCCGCAAATTGTTGACTACCTGGACGAAGAGTCAAATCAGCATTTTGTGAAAGTACTGGAACATCTGGACGAGCTGGATATCCCCTACGTTTTGAATCCCCGGTTGGTGCGTGGGCTGGACTATTATTCGCGCACTGCATTTGAAATCTGGCCACTGGTCAGTGACTTGCCGGAAGTTCCTGCTGATAATTCATCGGCCGATGCCGGAGAGGCGACTGCCGTGGCTGATGCAACAGAAAAGCCATCAGCGCAGAGCGCGCTGGGGGGAGGCGGACGGTATGATTACCTGGTCGAGGAGCTCGGCGGACAACCGACGTCGGCCATGGGGTTTGCTATTGGTATTGAGCGGCTGATCAATGAATTGAAGAAACGTAACATTTCTATTCCCACCCTGCCCGGACCTGACATTTTTGTGGCGCAGCTCGGTGATGAGGCTCGAAAAAAATCTCTTAAGGTGTTTGGTCAGCTGCGTAGCGCCGGATTTCGAGTAGCGGAAAGTTTTTCCAAAAATGGTCTGAAGCCGCAGATGGAGCAGGCGCATAAACTGGCGGTGAAATTTACGGTTATCATCGGACAGAAGGAGCTGATGGATCATACCATCCTGATTCGTGACATGGAGAGTGGCATCCAGGAAACGTTTGACGCGGAAAAAATGATTCCTGAATTACAGAAGCGCCTGTCGAAACACGGCGTGAAACAAAATAACGGGTCGGCATCACCTGCGGTGTCAGTGCCGGAGCAGACGGACGCTGACCAGCAGAAACTATTATGACCGATGACTGCATTTTTTGTCGGATCGTGAGCGGAGTCGTCAGTGCCGAGCGCGTGCACGACGGCCAGTCGTTTATCGTTATCCGGGATATCGAACCGCAAGCGCCGGTGCATCTGTTATTTATATCCAAACGGCACGTGCCGTCACTGCGGGAGATTACCCCGGCAGATCACCCCATGATGGCTGAAATGCTCGCAGCTATTCCGCAGGTAGCAACCCAGCTCAGGATCAGCGATGGTGGGTATAAGGTAGTCATCAATACAGGCGCACATGGTGGGCAGACCATACCGCATCTGCATCTACATCTCTTGGGTGGCGCCCAGCTCCCCTCTATGTTTTAAAACCATCGTTTGCTCTCGTGGACATAGCCAGAGTGGGCAATTTTTGGGTAAATTGACAATATCAGGAAAATAGTGTTATAGTAAGTTTGATTTTCGGAATAAAAAAACCGAGGGAAATCATAATACATTTTTTAGAAAGGAAGGTGACATTCACGTGGTTGAAGTAAAGAAGCGCGATGGCGAGTCAGTAGAGAGCCTTTTGCGGCGATTTACCAAGCGAGTGCAGTCATCGGGCGTGTTGCTCCGGGCAAAAAAAGGCCGGTATTACAGTCCGAAGAAAAGCAAACTACAGGAAAAAGAAGCAGCCGCACGACGCCTACTGATCAAGGATAAAAAAGAATATCTACGCAAGATTGGTAAACTGGAAGAATTCATCGATCCGCGTCGTCCCAATAAACGCGGCACTATCAAGAAATTACTCCAGGCTAGAATCGGCAAAAAATAATCCGTCCCCCGCATTTCCATGAGTATTCGTGATCGCATAGAGGCAGACATCAAGGAAGCTATGACCCGCAAAGAGGCGGATCGGCTATCAGTTTTACGTTTGCTCAAAAACGCATTACACAATCGTGGCATCGCTGACCGGACACAAGCGCTGAGCGAGGATACCGTGCTGAAAGTTCTCAAATCAGAAGCCAAGAAACGGAAAGAGGCGATGGCGGCATATCAGCAGGGCAATCGACCAGAACTGGCTGCACAAGAAGCGGCCGAATTACGCATTATCGAATCATATTTACCAGCGCAACTCGATGAAGCCGCGATCGGTAGCATTGTCGATGCGGTACTGGCTGAGCAGGAGAGCGTTCCACAATTCGGCGTGGTGATGAAGGCGGTCATGGCGCGGACCAAAGGCCAGGCGGACGGCGCGCTCGTTTCTCAAATTCTGAAAACAAAACTGGACGCCTGAGCTGCGTCCATTCGATGCCATAGGTTCCATGCTTCACTAATGGTCATGCAGACGCATGAATAATCGAATGAAAAACAAAAATTTCTGGTTTGCCCTGGCGGGGGTCCTGTTTGGTTTCGCTGCGATGGCCGCGATGGCGATGGGGATTGCGCCGGCAGCGTGGGCGCAGGTCGATGTTGATCCGAATTTTGGGGCAACCTTTGGATTAGGTACTGCTGATCTGATGTCCACCGTGATCCGCGTCGTCCAGTGGGCGCTCGGGTTTCTTGGGCTGATCGCCGTCATTTTCATCATGTACGGCGGATTTATCTGGATGACTGCGGCGGGCAATACGGACAAAGTAGATAAAGCAAAAAAGATTATTACCCGGGCGGTGGTCGGGCTGTTGATTGTCATGTTTGCCTGGGCTATCGTTACGTTTATTATTGATCGGGCGCTGGAATTGACCAACCCCAGTGCATCCAGCTGTACGATTGGCGATGCCAATGGCTGTTATCTGTGTATCGATAATGGCAGCGGTGACGGCACCTGGCAGTACCAAAATGCCTGGCCGGGATGCGACGTGTCCGGTGGCAATTCATTCCGTGTGACCAATACCGATCCGGCTGATGGCGAGATAAATGTTTATATGTGCAGCATCGTCCAGGCGGAATTTAGCGGTACGGTGGACCCGGCCCACGTCAATGGTGCGGCTTTCCTCTATGTGGACGGAGGCGCGCCAGCCGGAACGGGCTGTGGGAACGATGCCGAGTGTGCCTCTGGAATCTGCGCTGGGGTTTGCCAGGGCGATTGGGTGCCGGGTACGTGGCAGGCCAGCGGTGATGTACTGGAATTTCTGCCGAATCAGGAACATCTGCCCAACACGACCTACATGGCCTATCTGTGCGGCACGGCTCCGGGACCAAACTGCACTGACGCGATTACTGAATTGCCCACGCCGCCTGCAGCCGCACGGCCGTTTGCCGGCCATGTGTGGTTTTTCACCACTGGCACGTCGACGCTGAATGAACCCCCGACGGTAACGGGCATATACCCCCAGGATAATGCGACTGATATCTGTCTGAATACGCCGATTGCCGTGACATTTTCCCAGAAGATGCGCAAAGCGTCGATGAACACGAGTACCGTTACCTACACGGATCTGACCGCGGGTGCGGCGGCTGCCCTGAAAACCCCGTTTGGTGTTCCTAGCACGTGGGATGCTTTTTCCACGCGGCCGGCGGTGACCATGACGGCCGGTAATGAATATTCCATGACGCTGACGGCCGGTACGCCCGGCAACAACGACCCGACCAATGGTTTGATGGATGTCTGCCTGAACCATCTGGACGGTGACTACAATACAAACGAAGATGGTAGCCCGGGTGATGATTTCATGACAATCGCAAATCAACCGAACGGCGGCGAGGTGGTGCCGTGGAATTTCTTCGCGGATACGGATACGACCAATACCCAGTGCACTCCGGAAATTACCAGCATCTCACCAGTCAGCCGCCGGTATGATGAACCGGAAGTGACTATTTCCGGCAGCAATCTATCCATCACCGGCGACATCATATTTAACAGCGAGGTGATGCATGATTCGCGCTGCGTGGATGGCACCGGCAATCCGAATCTCAACTGTCTCGTCAGCTGGAGTCCCGCTGGTGACGAAATTACTACTCGGATTCCGGCGGGTCCCGCAGCATTTGCCAGTGCCACACCATCAGCCGGCGCTGCCGATGGCAATGTCCGAGTGGACATCGGACCAAACCCAGAGGATGTGAGTAACAACCAAATATTCGATGTATCGAGTCCTCAGATCAGTAAAGCGTCAGGCCGGAGCGGACAAGCGCATGGGGGTATTGGGCAGGCCGTGACGCTATTAAAACGGCCGGGTGGGAACAACGGGTTTACTGCCGGTGGCACCGTGGATTTCATCAATCTCAGTTCCTATGCCCGGGTGAGCGCTGATTATCCGAATTGTACCACCACCTGGGAGGATGATGAGGTGCTGATCAAAGTTCCTGATAATCTCGGATCCATCGGCATCACCGCTTGTGATACTTCCATCCATCATTGGTATGAATGTCCCACAGCCGTGCCGAATTCCGTGGTAGGCATCCAGGTACATGGTACGGGCGGGGCATGGCCGAGCAATATTATTAAATTTATCTATACCACAGAAACGCCCGGTCCGACCCTGTGCGAAGCAGTGCCGAATTGCGGCGTTCAGAATGCCACAGTGAACCTGACTGGCGAAGCCTTTGGGACGGCGGCCGGACAGGTGTATTTCAATGATCCGCCAACGTTAGGGACTGTTTTGCCACCGTGGACCGAGGGATTAGTCACGGCGCGTGTGCCGAATCTCGCCAATGGCAGCTATACCGTCAATGTGCAAGACGCCGGTGGTGTCGGCAGCAATGAAAAAGGATTTTCCGTGCCGTGCGGTGATATTCCCCGCGTAGTGGAAAATCCCAGTTGCGCCGCGACCTGCGTCGGGGGTCCTACTCCCGGTAGTTTATGTAATAACGATGACCAGTGCGGCTTGGGTGGCGTTTGTCAAATCAGCATGGCTTCACCAAATCCGTATAAAGGCGCCACTGACGTCTGTGTCAATGCCGCGTTTGGTGCGCGCTTTAATATGTTGATGAATCCCGCCACCATCAGTACCCTGAATATTCTTCTCGATAGCTGTGGATCTGATCCGACCTGTGCCGCCCCGGTTGCCGAACCACATAATATGTGGACTGGCGCGCCGGTGGACTGGTTTGTTACCCGGCGGGTGGCTGCGGGCGTGCCGATTGATCTCGAGCCGGATACGTACTATCGGGTGACTATCCGTCGCCAGGTAGAAAGTGCGGCGGGTGCGCGTATGAATGCTGATTATGTCTGGATGGTGAAGACCAAGGCGGATACCGGACCCTGTCCGGTGGAGGACGTGATGGTCATGCCGGGCAATGCGGTGATTTACAATATTGGTGACACCGAAGCGTATTCCGCGCTCGCAATTGGTCCAAATTGCGCGCTGCTGGACTCCAGTGATTATACGTGGTCGTGGACGTCGGACAGTGCCATCATCGCATCAGTCACGGGCAGCACGACACCAAATGAAACTGCCACGGGTAATGCGCTGGGTACGACGTATATCAATGCGTCAGCAGAAGGTGAGTCGGGCCGTGGCAGATTGAAAGTAGATCCTGCTTCATGCGCGTTTAATCCGACGCGGTGTGCTGATCCGGATCAGGACGGGGTGAATGAGTGTACGGGCAGCCGGTGTGACATCTATGCTGACCGCTGCGTTCCCGTCATCGCTGATTACAATGAAGACGGCCAGATGATTTCACCCCAGACTGGCATCGGTGGTTCGTTTGTCACCATTGAAGGGTGCTATTTTGGCAATACCTTAGGAACGGTCTACTTCGGTGGTAATGCCGGCGTGTATGAGTGTGTGAATGCGTGGAGTGATCATTCGATTACGGTGAGCGAACCGGGCAATCCCGCGCCAAACCGGTATTTGATAGACGTGCACCGCCCAGACGGAAGGTGCCTCGGGGGGACCAATGACGGTACAATCTGTACGGACAGCGCTAGCTGTACTGGTGGTGGGGTGTGTACACGGTTTACTACCTCGGATAATTCTACCTACGGCGCCAATCAGACGGATATCAACACGTATTATTTCGACGTATCAAATATGTGTTCGGGCATCTGCGTCGGCGGTGCCAATGCCAATCAAGCCTGTGAGGATAACGCCGACTGTGCCAGCGGCAACTGTTCTGGAGGCGTACCGCCGCCGAGCGGCGTGGCGCCGGGCATCTGCCCTCCGCTTGATCCGGCATCCGGGCGCGAAGGGACCACGGTCCTCATCACTGGGCAGAATTTTTCTCCGGCTACGCTCAATCCAGCCACCACGCGGGTGTATTACCATGCTGGGCGAGATGATACCTGGGATGAGGTGGTGACTGACCGGTCGCAAGCCTGGACCAATACGAGCATCAGCCGCAGTCAGGTACCTGATGGTGCGGTCACCGGCGGGGTGAGCGTTCAGGTCAATAATTGTCCGTCCAATTCCCAGACATTTAGTATCAGCTGCTCGCGCAACAGCCAGTGCTCTACCGGATGCTGCCAGGGCAATATCTGCGTGGCTGCCGGTAACTGCAGTACGGGAGCGGTCGGCACCCTATGCCAACTGCCGGCCAACGCCACAAATAATGGCACCTGCGCCGTCGGCCCGCTCAGCAGTGGCGGCGACTATCGTTGCATCGATCCGGCTGGCCATCGTGATCCGAATGTCCCCTTGGGTGCCGGCTATCCGCCGGCAGGCGAGGAGGATTGCCGTACTTGCTGCTATCCGGGGCAGGTATCCAGTACTGGATTGACGTGTTCCACGAATATCCGTGCCTGTAGTGGCACGACCCGCGGTATGTACTGCGGCTGCACTGCCGATGCGCAGTGCACCGGCGGTACCGGATGCGGTACCGACACCTGCTGTACTGCCCGTCCTGCTATCTCCGGGTGGTTGCCCGCTACATCACCGCTCCAGTGCCGCAATGCCGCCTTTACCGTGAATTTTTCCGAGCAGATGCTTGGCAGCAGTTTTGTCATCGGCAGTGATGTCACAGCTCCGGGAGCGGATGAATCGGTATTTTTAGTCGATACGACAGCAAACGTGACTGTCCCGGCACGGGTGCGGAAGCAGGTGAGCAGCATTACCGTGTATTCGACCGAGATGCTGGCCAATGGCCATAGCTATGAGGTGCGGTTGCGCACGGAACTTATTCAGAGCGATAATGGCGTGGCCATGACCGCGGCGCCCGGATGGGCATCGCACGCCTGGACTATTGCTCCGGCCGCTGACGTATGCCGGATAGATGATATTGAGGTTAATTTCATCGATTATCGTCCGGGAATCAATGAGTATCCGCCACTGAAGCCTACTTTTATCTGCTCATTTGCTGGCTGCTTCCCCGGTGATTTCGGTCTGCCCGGCGCGAACCTGTATCTTTTTGCTTACCCACTTGATCAATTTGACAATATTCTCAATGGCGGAACGAGCCCGATACAGATTACCTGGACGGAAACAGATCCGGCGGAGGTTTTTACTCCGACTCATACCACGCCAGTACCGACCCCTGGCTGCCCTTCGCCAGCGGATGATTTATTGGACTGTTTCTTGACTTCAGATAACCATGACGGAACCGGGTATTTCAATATTACCGCGGATGGGACGAGTACCACGTTTGGGGATCTGGGCACTTTTACGAAGAGTGTCCCAGTCTTGGGTACTCTCTGTACGGCACCATGGCCCGATCCGAGCATTGATCCGCACCCCTATGTAGATGCCGTCACCAATTTTTCCACGTGGTACTGTCGTGAAGATGGATTGCCGGCGCTGAAGTCCGTAGCTGATATCGTCATCAAGGACGGCGCGCCGTCAGTGCCGGGCGAGGACGAGCTGATCCGGGAATTTTTCTTCCTGCGCGACGGGACCGATGATGCTATTGGCATCCGGGTGATGGAAAATGAAAACCGACTTTCACCCTTTAGCTGGTACCGCCGGCAGTTCGGCCCGGCAGCGCCGGAACCGCAGTCACTGACGGTGGATGGATATCCCGCAGTCCGCGCCGGCCGCACGGTGTATGTAGCCGCTACGAATCTAGTCGGGGGAGTGCTCTACGCCAATATTTATCTGATGTCATACAATGAAGAGGCATCAGGTGAGACGATAGAGATATACAATCGCCTGCTGAAGAACTGGTCATTTAATACCAATATTTCCGGTGAAAATAAGGGACGTATCCAGCGGGACATCAAACGGCTGGCTGATCTGAGTGACATCGCCGGATCGCTCATAGATTACAAAGGAGCTCAGAAGGAATACCCGCGCTTAGCCGGGGGCACCTTCGTCGCCAATGTGTCCACGTCGCTCTGGCCCTCGTGGCAGGAGACACTCGGGGCGGCTCTCAACCGGTCGATGCCTACGGATCCGATAAATAAATTCAATAGTTGCAGTGGCGACTATGATGCCAATACGTGCTGGGATGATACGAACAAGCGGTATATTTGCTATGCTGGTTCACGTTCATACCAATATTTAGTGACGCCGTCGGGTGATGCTGCCAGTTTATTTACCAATCTGGAATACCTCGGTCCGGGTAGCTGGGTGAATTATGCCGGGGATCCCTATGCCGCCATCCCCAATGCCTCGTCAAACTGTCTGAATTATGAATACGGTATCACCGGTACAGCCACTGATCGGCAGGGTCCGATCATCAATTCCGTCGATAGCCTCGTCGCCGGCGTCAATCTCATATCCGGTACCCGCGCTATGACCGTCGATGTGGTCGACGTGCCGAGTGGGGTGGACCGGGTGGAGTACTATATGGACGGCATCCGCACGGCGACCGACAGCGATGGGAGTGACGGATGGAGCTGGAGTCTCGGTACAGGTGCGTATCCGGACGGCCAGCATACGTTTTCCGTCAGGGCCTATGATACCGTCGGTAACCGCACCGAGGTGTCCTATACGCTCGATATCAATAACGCCGGTGGAGCAGATACCACCGCACCTTTTGTCAGGATCATCGTTCCGCAGAATAATGCCACGGTTAGCGGCGCGGTATCCATTCAGATTGATGCATCGGATAATGTGGACATCGCTAATATCTATTATGATATTTTGAACTCGAGTTGCTCAACAGGCGGGGGGAGTCCGAACTACGGTCATGACAGTATGGCATTTCCCGGCGTGCAAAACCAGGCGTCACATACGTTTAATTGGGATTCGACAGCCGCACCAAATGAAACAGTGTGCATCCGCGCCGTTGCCGATGATGGCGCTCGGTTGGCCGCTGCGACGGCACGTATTAATGTCAGCAATCCCGATTTGGTGGATCCGGCTGTAAGCATCATCGCTCCGCCTGCCAGCCCGCCGTCAGTGGCCGATGCTACCCCCATTATCATCAGCGCTACGGACAATGTCGGGATCGCCCGCGTGGATGTATATATTGATTCGCAGTATCGCGGTGGAGCCGGCCCGACCGGCAATCCAGATGAGTACAGTTTTGACTGGAATACCAAGATTTACCCGAATGGCGACCATCTGCTGCAGGCGTACGCGTATGATGATTGGGGAAACAATACCGCGTCATCGGTGGTGACCGTGAATGTCGATAATCTGGAAAATGACATCACCCCGCCAACCGTCACGTTTGTGCCCCCGACGCCGGCTACGGGTACCTCGGTTGATGGATTACTTACTATCCGAGTTGACGCAGTTGATAATAACGCCGTGAGCAGGGTAAATTTCTATGTGGATTATTTGCAGCGCGGCATTGATTGGGTAGGCGAGCCGTCACCTCCGGAATATTGGGAGTGGCAATTAGATACCAATCTATTATCTGATGGATGGCACCGTATCCAGGTGGATGCCCTCGATGCGGTGGGAAACCGCAGCCCCAGTATCGAGATCCGGGTCAATGTCCGGGGTCCCGGAGGACCGTCGATCAGCAATGGCGTGGTCGATCCGGAGACGGGTCTACCCGGTACGGCATTTTGTATTCTGGCCGACGTCGTTAGTGCCACCGGCATTGCTCGGGTGGAAGCGGTGATTCAGTATCCCGATGAGGTGGAAATCGATCGGGTGCCGCTGACTGCCACCGGAGCAGTGTCATATCAGGGTTCATGGACATCTCCGTCCAGCGGACCGGAGCGGAGCTATTATGTCGATATCGAGGCGGAGAGCAATGACGGGTATGTCAGCCAATTTGAAAATATCGTCGGCTCTACGGGCGCGTGCGGCGGGGGTGGTGCACCCGGGGCGGTGCCGGTGATCACCAGTACATTGTCGCGCACGGGCACAGTGGGTACGGCGTTTTCCTATACAATAACGGCCACAAATTCACCGACTTCGTATAATGCCACGGGCATGCCTGCCTGGATGACGCGGACCAATAATGTGCTGTCAGGCACGCCGACCGGAACAGGAACGTTTTCTATCGTCATTTCCGCAACCAATGCATCCGGTACGACATCACAGACGCTGACTGTAACTATCAGTAATCCATCGACCTGCCCGGTATGTTTCTATAATGGTCCGGGCAACTGTTCATCGTACACCAATTCGACGACTTGTACCGCTAATCAGTGCGTCTGGCAATCAACTCCGCTGCCTGCCCGCTGTCGGCCGTATGACTGCTCGACCCATGATGGTGCGGCAGCAGCCTGCGAAGCGCGGATCAATTGTACTTGCAGTGGCGGGGTATAAGTTTACGCAGCCGCTGAATACGACTATAATGAAACTATCAACTAATATATTATCCTTATTAAGGAATGAATCATATGTACAAATTTAGATTACTAATTTTGGTCCTTTCGGTGGTGGTGCTGGGTGGCGCAGCGTTTGTGCTGGCCAATCCCGAAGTGTTGCACGGTCAAACCACGCCGAGCATTGAGGTATCCACAAATCCAAATCCCGTGCTGACCGGAAGTGGGGTGACGCTGAATCCAGCACAGATCGTGCAAAATGAGACGGTGCGCATCTCCGTCGAAGCCTATGATGTGTCGGGAATCGGCAGCGTGACGGTAACCATTCAGAATCCGGGCAGTACTCAGGCAGCAGGGCAGGTCACCCTCTATGATGATGGTATCCATGGCGATGGCGCGGCCAGCGACGGTGTATTTTCAAATACCTGGAACGCTGGTAATAAAGCTGATGGTTTATATCCGATCGATGTCGTGCTGACCGACCGGCTGAATAACACCGTGACCATTGCGGGTGTCGTCCGGCTGGCCATCGGTGTCGGTGCTTGCGCAGTCGATACAGATTGTACGACCGCAGGCGAACGCTGCTGCAGCGGGTCGTGCGCTGCCAATACCTGTACCAGTAATAGTGAATGCAATGACAATGATCCCAGTACGAGTGACACCTGCTCCACGACCACATGCCCGGCTATTTGTACCAATACCGTCATCACTCAGTGTCTGAACAATGATGATTATTGCCCGTCATCTTGCACCTCTGCAAACGATTCTGATTGCGGTGATACAACTGTACCCTCCATCGCTTTCGTGTATCCCAATAATGACAATGATGAACTGAATACCGCTACGTTCCAGGTGGTTGCCGAAGCAACAGATCCGGAATCAGGAATTGACCGGGTAGAATTTTTCCTGGACAGTGAGACAGCTCCCCGGGACACGCAGTATTTTGATTCACCAGCCGGTTCGACGTTTTATAACTGGATTTTTGATCTGGCCGGCGTGTCAAATGGCAGTCATACCTTGACCATACGCGCGTTCAATGGCGTGTCCCTGTCGGCTACGGCAGTGCGGCCCGTCATCGTCAATCGCACGACGACCGCCCCATTTAGCGTGGCCATCACCAGTCCTGCGGCAGGTACTACATTTTCCGCTTCAACCACCTTCAGTGCCATCGTATCGGCCCAGGATGACATATCAGTTACCGAGGTCCGGGTGTATAGTAGTAATGGCGGTGGGCCCATCGGTCAGGTAACTACTTCTGGTACCAGCGTCAATATTGCCGTGCCGGTTTTGGCAGGCGCTATCGCTTTTGCCTATGATCCCTACCAGATGATTGCTCAGGAATCAGAGCGCCCTTGGTTTACATTCATACCTGTGGCGCACGCGGCGACATCGACGACGACCAATGGAAATTGTACTACCACCACCAATACCGATCCGCGGAGTATTTACGCTATGGCTTATGACGCTGATGGTAATGCTACCCCGAGCTCGCAATTGGGGATCATCGTATCCACCAGCACTACGAACTGCGTCAGTACCAATGCGACAACCCAGCCTACTAATCCACAGATCTAGGCATCACTGAGGATATTCATGCCAAAACCAGGCGCATCAAACCAAGTAGAGGATATATTTGCAGAATCTGATTCGAGCAATGCGCCTGGTGCTGCTCCGGCACAACCGACAGCGCGGCAAAAACGGCGGCCGGTACGTACCGTACCCGCCAGCCGTTCGCGGGTAAGTCCAGCCGTACCAAAGCCAACCGCAGTTCATACCTGGAGCGGACGCCGGCGGATGATGCTGGTGACGTTACCCCTGGTGGTTGTGGCCATCGTTGCTGTCGTCTTAGCACTGGGACCCTTTGGTATCGTGAATCCGTTGGCTACACCCGCGCCATCAGCAAATGAGAACCAGGTCGTCCAACCAGGACAGTCGGCGACTACGGCTGATAGTGGCAGTGGTATTGATATTCCGGTAGTGACCGTCTCGATAATCGATACCGATGGTGATGGTATCAGCGACGATGAGGAAGAGCGGATTGGCACTGATTCGCAACAGGCGGATACCGATCGAGATGGATTGCCGGATTTTGATGAGGTAGAAATATATGGGACGAATCCGCGCAACCCCGATACTGATGGCGATGGCAATAATGACGGTACTGAGGTAAAATACGGCTATAATCCAAATGGCGACGGTTTATTGCGCGACCTCAATGCCGCCATCGAGGAATTGAATAAGAGTTAATGGATATCGTCCCATGGTAAAAACAGATGTACCAGTATCTTCACCAACCCCCGTGGTCCGTTCCGCGCGTATCTATACGATGCCGGAAAAATTCTACGTGGATGACAAAAGCGGCGGCGGCAAGAAAAGTCCGCTTTTGTTCGTATTGATACTCATTTTAGTAGTGGCTGTGCTCGGTGGTGGTGGATTTGTCGTCTATAAACAATTAAACAAACCAGCCCCTACCAATACTGTAGTGACCAATGATCAGCCGGTAAATTCAAATATCAACGCCGTCACAAATACCAACGCCACCCTGAATGTGAATGCGAGTACAAATATAAATCAGACAAATACCAACGCCACCCTGAATGTGAATGCGAGTACCAACAGCGTATTTCTCAATGTCAATACCTCGACCAATACGAATGCCGTCACTCTCACCAGTAGTGAGGATTCTGACAGTGATGGTTTGACTAATGTTGAGGAGGCGCTGTACGGTACCAGCTTGTCCGTAGCGGATACCGATGGGGATGGATTTGCGGATGGGCAGGAAGTGGTGAGTGGATATGATCCCAATGCCCCGGTACAAAAAATTGCGCTCAATGCTGGCATTCAGACCCATACGAGTACGGCCAATGGGTATACCATACTGTATCCGCGGTCATGGATCGTTTCGGCAGATCCCCAGAATACCCGCGGTGAACTTTTTTCCACGAGTGGGGAATTTATATCGATCAGCGTGCAGGATAATCCCGCTTTGCTGTCGGCACGGGATTGGTATTTGTCAAAATCTCCTGGAGTGAATATTTCCGCGGTGCAAAACGTAAGTAATTGGAATCATACCCTCCAAGGGGTGAAGAGTCTGGATGGAACCTCAGTATATTTTACCCTCGGGGCATACGTGTATGTGGTGAGCTATAAGGCAAATATTCTGAGCGATGCAAATTATTTGACCACATTTAGCATGATGTACCAGAGTCTCACGGCAACCACCCCCTCGTCCAATACGAATACCGCCACCAATGCCAATGTCAACGCAGTAACCAATACGAATTCAAATAGCAATACAAACAGGACTAACACAAACACTGGCAATACGAATACTAATAGCAATCGGCTGTAATGCAGGTACAGGTCATTCAGGCAAGTCCATTTCGCATACAGACATCGTTTATTCAAAAGTTGTTTCGGGTGATTGGGCAGCACCTGCCTCGGTATGACCACGCCGTGGTGTCGGTTGCTTTTGTGGATAATCGGGAAATGAAAAAATTGAACACCCGCTACCGCCATCGGCCGTCGGTGACCGATGTTCTTTCATTTGCTGAGCGGGATAGTCGGGGTGTATCACTCGAACCGGGATATGTCGGGGAAATCATTATTGCCTACCCCTACGCCCGTCGTCAGGCGGCCATACAGGGGGTATCCATCCGACGAGAGCTGGTTTGGCTGCTCGCCCATGGATTCCTTCATCTGATTGGGTACGACCATCATCGTCCCGCCGATCAACGCCGGATGCAATCGCTTGAACAAAAAATTATTTCATCATTTGAACATCGGTAATCTATGCCAACGCTGGACATCCGTAAGTTAGTAAAAAGTTTCCGCTTTGCTTTTCGCGGATTTTGGTACGTAGTACGGAATGAGCAGAATATTCGTTTGCATCTACTCGCCAGCCTCCTGGTCATTATTCTGATGGTGTATGTCCAGGTAGCACTGTGGCAGGCCATCATCCTGATATTAGTGATGATGTTGGTGCTGGTATTGGAGCTGATCAATACGATATTCGAAAAAATGGTGGATATTTTACGGCCGCGGATCCACTATTATGCGGAAGTCATAAAGGATGTGATGGCGGCAGCGGTGCTGGTGACGTCAATCGGCGCAGTTGTCGTGGGAATACTCATTTTCGCCCCCTATTTTTGGGCGCGCTGGTAGGTGTTTTCATCGGCAGGGGAGTAAACACAAAATTTGTTCAAGCTGGGGATTTTGCATATTGTGACTTTTTTCGGTATACTATAGACTATACATATACCTATCACCTATGGCACGAGAAGATATTATTACCGGACTTGATGTCGGATCGACCGCGATTCGCATCGTGGTCGGACAAATGAACCCTGCAGACCGCAAAATGCATGTATTAGGCGCGGTGGAAACCCCGGCGGAAGGTGTCAGCAAGGGCACGATCACCAGCATCGAAGATGCGGTGTCTTCCATTTCCAGCGCGCTGGAGCAGGTAGAGCGGATGACTGGCGTTCCCGTTGAGCATGTGTTTGTCGGCATCAATGGCAGCCATATCACCTCCCAGGACAGTCACGGGGTCATCGCTGTATCTAAATCGGATGGTGAGATAAAGGAAGAAGATGTCGAGCGTGTGATTGAAGCCGCCCAGGCGGTAGCGACGCCACCGAACTATGAAATCCTGCACGTCATCCCCCGGAGTTTTTCTGTCGATAATCAGACCGGGATCAAGGATCCTATTGGCATGACCGGAATTCGATTAGAGGTTGACGCTCAAATTATCCAGGGTCTCTCTTCACAGATAAAAAACATTACCAAATGCGTATATCGGACCGGCGTCGACATCGACGATTTGGTGCTGGGCGTCTTAGCCGGTGCTGAAGCAGTACTGACCCGTAAACAAAAAGATCTCGGGGTGGCCCTCCTGAATATCGGCGGTACCACCACCAGCTTATTGGTTTTTGAAGAGGGCGATGTATTGCACAGCGCCATTCTTCCGGTCGGATCAAGTCACATTACCAACGATATCGCCATTGGCTTGCGTACGTCGATTGATCTGGCGGAAAAGATAAAAGTGGAATACGGGTCTGCGCTGCCGGATGAAATAAACAAGCGTGATGAGATCAATCTGAACGAGCTCGATTCGCGGGAAGAGGGAGTCGTGTCGCATAAGCATATTGCGGAAATTATCGAGGCGCGCTGTGAGGAAATATTTACCATGGCGGATAAAGAGCTGCAGAAAATTGACCGCGCTGGGCTCCTTCCGGCGGGCGTGGTACTGACGGGTGGCGGCGCAAAATTAAATGGTCTCGTCGAAGTGGCCAAACGGCAGTTCAAATTACCGGCTGCATTGGGGTATCCACTGGAGCTTGGATCAACTGCTGTCGATAAAGTAAATGATTTGAATTATTCCACGGCTATCGGACTTTTGCACTGGGGCGCTGGACTGACTGATGACGGAGGCGCTGGTGGACGCAAACTATCTATTCCAAAATTTTCATCCGTTTCCGATGCGACTGATCGGATGAAGAAATGGTTTAAAACCTTAATTCCCTAGGTTCGCACAGGCACGTGCATTTTTTGATTCATTATGTCTAAAAGTAGATCGAATAACCATATGGAGATCAAACCAGACATCGAAACGTTCGCTAAAATAAAAGTTGTCGGTGTCGGTGGTTCAGGCGGTTCCGCCATTGATCGCATGATCAATGCGAAGATACAAGGTGTGGAATTTGTGGCTGTCAATACCGATGCACAGGCGCTGCATCACTCAAAAGCCCAGCATAAAATCCACATCGGCAAAACAGTGACTCGTGGCTTGGGTGCTGGCATGGATCCGGAAATCGGCCGGAAAGCAGCCGAGGAAAATCAAGATGAGATTCACGATACGCTGAAAGGGGCTGACATGGTGTTTATTACCTGTGGTTTGGGTGGGGGAACCGGCACGGGCGCTGCGCCATTGATTGCCGATGTTGCCCGTGATTTGGGGGCGCTGACCGTGGCAGTCGTGACGAAACCATTTGCCTTCGAGGGAGCACAGCGCCGGCAGATTGCTGATTCTGGACTGTCGGATCTTTCGGATAAAGTTGATACGATTATTACCATCCCCAATGATCGAATCTTACAAATAATTGATAAGAAGACGTCGCTGCTAGAGGCTTTCAGTACTGTTGACGAGGTATTGCGTCAGGGTGTCAAAGGCATTTCCGATCTGATTACCGTTCCCGGACTGATCAATGTTGATTTTGCTGACGTCCGTTCGGTTATGGAAAATGCCGGTTCGGCACTGATGGGCATCGGTCAGGGTACCGGTGAGAATCGTGCGATTGATGCGGCAAAAGCTGCGATCGACAGCCCATTGCTTGAGCTTTCCATAGAAGGCGCCAAGGGCATCCTCTTTACTGTCACGGGCGGTCCGGATCTGGGTATGTACGAAGTAAATGAAGCGGCACGGATCATCACGTCATCAGCGGATGCCAATGCACGGGTTATATTTGGTTCCGTCATCGACGAGTCGATGAAAGATCAAATCCGCATCACGGTCATCGCTACTGGATTTGGTGGAAAACAGCGGACAATAAAGAAAATTGAGCCGGTCGGCTATCCTGATTTCGAAAAGAAAGAAGACGCTCGTCCGAGCTTCACCGCTGCACCGGTAAAACCCCGTCCGATTGAAAAGCCGGTACGCCAGTCAGCACCCACACCCGCCCCGACATCCCGCCCGATCCCGTCGTCACGCCCCACTGGTGCGGCAATCAGCCAGAGTCGCCCATCTGAGGATGAGGATTTGGAGATCCCTGCTTTCATCAGGAAGAAGATGATGTAAATAGTAGAAAACCCTTTTAGAAAAAAAGGTTTTCTATACGTTTCGTCAAACACACATACACTTCACTCGACATGAAGACGAATTTTAGCGCCTTTGGTTTATGTCGGGGGAAACCCGGGGCCTGGCGCTTTTTCGTTGTCCGCGGGGTGGGCGCAATCACCTTGTCAAAGTGAGGATTTGATAGTATACTGCGGGTGCCAGAAGGAGCAATTATTCGTTGTTATCCGCGTCATCATGCGTTGTCCTGCATGCCATTTCGAAGATACCCGCGTCAATGATTCACGGTTGGTGAATGAAGGTTTGGCTATTCGTCGGCGTCGTGAATGTGCCAAATGCGGCTTTCGTTTTTCCACGTATGAAGAGGTGGAGATTTTGAATCTGACCGTGATCAAACGGGATGGCCGGCACGAGCCGTATGCCAAAGATAAACTGGAAAATGGACTGAAAAAAGCGTTTGAAAAGCGACCGATTACCCAGGATGAATTCAAAAAACTGGTCAATCGGATTGAACGTGATATTCAGCTGATGGGCAAGGAAGAAATCAAAAGCAGCGACATCGGGGAAATCATCATGCGCAATCTGAAGAAGAAAGACCAGGTGGCGTACATCCGGTTTGCTTCCGTTTACCGCTCGTTTAAGGATGTGAAATCATTTCAGCTTGAATTGAAGAAATTGATGAACAGACGGAATTCGTCCAAAGCAAAATAATATTCCGGGAGGGGGCCTAAGTACTAATGGTATACGCATATGAAAAAAATTAGTCATCTGGGTTTTGGAGTCACCTTGTTTGCGGTGATGACCCTCGGTCTCGTCGTCATGAGTGTATCGGGGTTTGTCATCGAGCGGGACATCGTCCGGCTGTCGGCAAATCCACCGGTGGTGAACACCGATCAGAATCGCGCCCGGGTTGCTGGCGTATCCATCGAATCGGTCGACCAGGCGACGATAATTATCGATCGCGGGGACGGTGAGCCGCTGCAGATTGATTTCCCCGTACTTCCTGACATGACCGCTCAGGACATACTCCAGCAGGTAGCATTGGCATTTGACTTGAGTATCGAAACTGTCCAGAGTCCCTTTGGCACAGTCGTGCGGACGATTGGCGATCGGACCAATGGTGATGATTTCAATTTTTGGGTATTTACCGTCAATGGGAGTCAGCCGCTGCAGACCGCGGATCGGACAGTCATCAAAGGTGGCGATGAGATACGGTTTACTTTCGAACGTCAGTATCAGCCGGAATAATATTTCATCATAAGGCTTCCATCGCATGCCACCGTACCCACGCTATAGCCAGTATCACCAAACGCCTCGCCGTGACGCTGCCGGATTTCGATTTGGTAAATATGGCATCATCATCGGCGTCGTCGGGGTATTATATTTCATTATTCGAGCCTTGATCGGTGGCCCGGGAGATCCGGCGCTGGTTGATGGCACAAACCAGCCGATCGTCCCAGATACCAATACCGCGGCACCAGCCACGACCGAATCAAATGTAAATGCCGCAGTGAATGAGAACGTAAATACCAATACGAATTCTTCATCGAACGTGAATACGGCCGCGGAAACGGCATCGATCGCGCCTGATGAATGCGACCAGGTGTTTTCCCGGGGCGACACGAATGAGAAGCGGGTAACCTTGACGTTTAATGTCGGCACCACAAAGTCCGGCGAAATCACTTCAGTGCTCCAATCGCTGAAAAGCGCCGGTGTGACCGCAGATTTTTTTGCTCGGGGGGATGTCGCCGAGTCAAATCCGGATATGATCCGGCAGATTTCTGACGCCGGGTTTCCGGTATACAATCTGACGTACAATCATACTCGCGCCACTGACCTCAGCGCCGAGGAACTGACCGATGAATTGGCGCAGGCGCAGGAAGCGATCAGCGCCCAGGCCACACAGGGGAGCAAGCCATTTTTCCGCCCGCCATATGGCGCCGCCGACGAAGCGGTTGTTTCTACTGCGGCTGCCGACGGGTATTGCACGGTCACCTGGACCGTCGATGCACTGGATTGGTCGAGTGACTATACGCCAGAGCAGTCGCGGGAGCGCGTTATCGACGCCATAGGCAATGGCGCTATCATACTGATGCAGGCAAGCAATGCCACCACAGCCGAGATTGTCCCGGAGCTGATTCGTCAGATTCAGGATCAGGGGTATGCGTTTGTCGATTTACATACTAATCTGGGGATCAAATAGCTATGCGCCGATCATACGTGATCATCCTGTCCGTACTCGTGCTATTGGCCATGGTGGCCGTGTATCTTAGCTATCGGCTGGATCAGCGGGATCAGCCGCCGTCCAGTACGCTGCCCCTGACCAATTCCGGTGAGCTGGTGGAATGCTACACCGACGCCGACTGTATGCCGGCGGGATGTTCGGGTACGCTGTGTGTGGCTCGGCTTCAGTCTGATTCCACCGTGACTACCTGCGAATATCAGGAGGCATACAGTTGTTTTGCGGAAGACAACTGCTTGTGTCAGCACAATCGATGCGCATGGGAAGGGAATGAACAGTTCCGCACCTGTGTCGAGACATTGCAGGGGGATCCATGTGTCGGTCTCGAAGGTGAGCAGTTATCATTGTGTGAGCGTGACCGGGGGAACAATATCCGATGCCGGGGTCAGGTCGGTATGGATTATGTGAATTGCCTCACGGCCCAGACGGTCAATCTAAACACAGCGGAGTAATCTATATATCATCGACAATAACCGCAATAAATCTGCTGTATGGTGCGTAATCACCCGTACAGCGGGTATTTAGGTCTGTATTGACAAGGCATAAAAATATTTTAATAATTATATGTGCTCATCAAAATAAACAACACATCTTACACATCTAACATCAATACAATGGCAACTGCTAAAAATACACAATCTTCATCCCCCAGTCAGCCTGGTCGGCAGGCTGAACAATCAGTTGTGATGTCCACAAAGTCTTTGCGGTGGCTTTTCATTGGTACCATCGTAGCTAGTCTGGCGCTGGGTGGTATATCAGGTCTCCTGGTCAGCGGGTGGTTGCGTGCCGATCGTGTCGCGGCGGATTGGGTGGATTCCCGGATTTTTGGCAGTCTGAGCGGAGCGCCGTCGGCCAACACGGCTGCCCGTACGACGCTGCAGGTGACGACGGAGGAATCGGCAACCATTGAAACCGTACAAAAAGTTTCACCCGCGGTGGTCAGTATCGTCATCACCCAGGATTTAGGCTCGTATTCAGCCACCGCGCCATTTGATTTGTTTGGGTTTTCTATTCCCAGTCAGGAATCCCAGGGAGAGCAGGAAGTGGGGGCGGGCACGGGGTTCATCGTCAGTTCGGATGGCATGATATTGACGAATAAACACGTAGTTTCTGACGTTACCGCTTCGTATACCGTCGTGATGAATGATGGGAAAAAATATGATGCACAGATTCTCGACACTGATCCGCTGAATGATTTGGCGCTGATAAAAATTGATGCGGAGCAGCTCCTCACGGTGTCGCTGGGCGATTCTGATTCCCTGAGCATTGGCCAGACAGTTATTGCCATCGGTAATACGCTCGGGGAGTACAGCAATACAGTGACCCGGGGCGTCATTTCCGGATTGGCCCGCACGGTCACCGCCGGTACCCGGACCGGACAGTCTGAGACGCTGGAAAATATTATTCAGACGGATGCGGCCATCAATTTTGGTAATTCGGGCGGCCCTTTGGTCAATCTCAATGGTGAGGTTATCGGGGTGAATACCGCTATCAGCCAGCAGGGACAGCTGGTCGGGTTTGCCATCCCCATCAATCAGGCGAAGCAAGTGATCGAAAGCGTCCAGGAGTACGGGTATATCGTCAGGCCGTACCTGGGGGTACGGTATATGGTCATCAATAAAGACATTGCCGAGCAGAACGATCTTTCTGTCGATTATGGCGCACTCGTTGTCCGGGGGAGTCAGCCGGCTGATTTGGCTATCATCCCCGGCAGCCCAGCCGACAAAGCTGGTATACAGGAAAACGACATAATCCTCTCTATCAATGACCAGGTCATCGATGAGGATCATAGTTTGGCGCATGAATTGCAAAAGTATAAACCGGGTGATACTATTACGCTGAAAGTGCTCAGTAAGGGGGAGGAAAAAATAATTACAGCCACCCTCGCTGAATCAACTCAATAATTTTTAGCATTATCCGTATGCGTGAAGGAGAGTCAATGCATGACAGTACTGAGCCGACACCGGAAGCCATCGAGGTGACTCCCGAGGATATGGCGACGATGGACCAGGAAAAGGAAGTGTTTGTCCAATTGTATGAACTGGTGAAAGAACATCAGACCGGCGATTTGTCTTTTTTCCAGCTGCGTGACCGCAGCCAGCGCCTGCGCAAATTGACCGATGCTATCAAGCATGTGCTGGAAGATGGTGGCGCTCCCGCTACCGCCGTGGATTTGGTGGCACAGGTGGTAGACATGGCTGGTCATGCGGAAAATGCGGATGATTTTTTCCGGGAACTGTCCGACCCTCGGCAGATGCCTAGTGGCAGCGCTGAACTGAATTTTTACCGTCATTATTTGGCTGGAGTCAGAGCGGAACAAGCCGCTAAAAGTCAGGCTGCCTAAATACCGCCATTGGCATAAGAAAAAAAAGAAGCCCAGGACGTGTGAGTTCCTGGGCTGGTTGGTTTTGGACGGAGAAAAGGATCAGAGCCATTTGCTGTACAGACGTACCGCGCCGGGCAGGACGACAGCCTGGTCCGACACCTCATTTGATGAGACGTCGTCCTTGATAGCGCCCTGGTAGGTGTTCAGTTCATCCCGTTTCGACGCAACGATTCTGGTGTGCATGTGCTCACCGAGGATTGATTTCATGAATTCACTCGTTTCGAATGCATTCAGCGCCTCGGTAAATGAACCGGGTAGCGCCTTGATGCCCCGTGCTTTCCGTTCGTCATCCGTGAGCTGAAAAACATCTTCCTCGACCGCCGCGGGCAAGCAGTCAAGCTGCTCGGTGATGCCTCGGAGGCCCATCTGCAGCACGGTGGCGATGGCCAGTGGCGTGTTGCATCCAGGATCGGGATTCCGCAGTTCGATGCGGGTGGCATTTTCCTGCCCGCGCTGGTATTCCGGAACACGGATGAGCGCGGAACGGTTGCGCCGGCCCCAGCACAGGTAGACCGGGGCTTCGTACCCGGGAACCAGGCGGTTGAAAGAGTTCACCCATTGATTGAAGATGAGCATCCCTTCCGGCAGGTATTTGAATATGCCGGCCATGAACTGGCGCGCCACCGTGGAGAGGCTATACGGATCGTCAGCATCGAAAAACGCATTGTGCCCTTTGCGGAACAGACTGAGGTGCATGTGCATCCCGGAACCGTTGACGCCGGTGATCGGTTTGGGCATGAATGACGCCCGCATGCCCAGACTTTCGGCGATTTCCCGAGCCACGACGCGGTAGAGCAGGGTCCACCATGCCATAGTCCAGGCATCCTGGTATTCCAGGTCGATTTCGTTCTGGGAATCGGCTACTTCTCCGTGGTCTCCTTCCACCTTGATCCCGAGCGAGTGGAATGCTTCCACTATCTTCATGCGGCAGACAGCGCCGGGATGGGTGACGCCCTCGTCGAAATACCCGCCGGAATGTACCAGTTGGGGGACACCCTTTTCCAGTGAACCCTGTTTGAAAAGGAAAAATTCAAGCTCGGGTCCGACGAAAAACGTTTCGTATCCCATCTCCCGCATCTGGACTAGCGCCCGCTCCAAGGGGAGGAACGAGTCGCCGGCAAAGGGAGCCCGATCAGTGTCGAGTACTCGGCAAAACATGACGCCGACTCGTTGTCCGTCGACCGGATAGGGCAGGATGCGGAATGTTTCCGGCATGGGTAGGGCGATTTTATCGCTTTCCTGGATGCGCACGAATCCCTCTATGCTGGAGCCATCGAATCCCTGACCCCGCTGGAGAATTTTCCAGATCTGGTCGCGGGAGACGTTTTGGCCTTTGACCCGGCCCAGCGGATCGGGGAAATAGAGCCGGACATAGCGGACGTCCTGGCGGAAGAGCTGTTCAATCACTTCCTGTGCTGCGCGATTGGTGCAGAAAATACAAGATGTCATGACGACCTCCGTGTTAGGGAATGGTTTGTAGTGGGGAGTAATAAGAACAATTTTTATATTAGATCAGTATACGGGTGGTGCCGGATCGGAGTCAAATAGGCTGGTCGGATGCCTCTTTTTCGGCTATGATGAGGGATATGAAAGAACTCCTCGACCAACTTCGTGAGTTAGTGCGTAAGATAGATCGAACCTGGAAACTACTGAATCTGGATAGTCAGCGCGACGAAAAAAAGGCACTGGAATACGCCATGGCTGAACCTGATTTTTGGAATGACCCGGATCAGGCGAAAAAACAAAGCCAGCGCCACGATGAGATTTCCCAGGAGCTGGAGCGTTGGGAGCGCATCCGCCATGAAGTCGGCGATTTGGCTCAGCTCGCGGAAGACAGCATCAATGCCGACGATTCGAGTTTGAAGGATGATATCAGTCAGCGGCTGGCGGAGCTGCAGTCACAGTTTGACTCATTGGAATTTTACATTTTATTTTCAGAAAAATACGACACGAACAACGCTATCATGGCCATTCATGCCGGTACGGGCGGTGTGGATGCCCAGGACTGGGCAGCCATGCTCCTGCGGATGTACCTGCGTTTTGCCGAGAAAAAATCATGGCAGGTCCGCGTCCTGGATGAAGCGGCCGGTCAGGAAGCAGGTATCAAACGCGTCACCCTGGAAGTTCGCGGCCGCTATGCGTATGGGTATCTGAAGGCTGAAGCCGGCGTGCATCGGCTGGTGCGGATTTCACCTTTTGATGCGGAAAAAATGCGCCATACCTCGTTTGCTCTGGTGGAAGTATTGCCAGAACTGGACGAATCTGATGAAATGACAATCAGCGAGTCCGATCTGCGTATAGACACATTTATGGCTTCTGGGCATGGTGGCCAGTCCGTCAATACGACGTATTCCGCGGTTCGTATCGTCCATGTGCCTACTGGCATTACAGTGTCGTGTCAGAACGAACGTTCTCAGCAGCAAAACAAGGCGATGGCATTGAAAATTCTGCAGAGCAAATTGCATCAGCGGGCATTGGCCGAACAGCAGCAGGAGAAACAGGCGCTCCGGGGGGAGTATCAGGAAGCGGCCTGGGGAAATCAAGTGCGGTCCTATGTCATCCATCCGTACACACTGGTGAAAGATCATCGGACTAAATATGAAGAGCATGATACCGATGCGGTGCTCGGTGGAAAGCTCGATGGGTTCATTGAGCATTATTTGCGGTCACGTAAACAAGTCTAACTCCTATGTGTGGTATTGTCGGATATATTGGCACGAAACCAGCGCAGTCCATCCTGCTCGATGGGCTGAAGCGTTTGGAATACCGCGGATATGATTCCGCCGGCATCGCTACCGTGGGCGATACCCTGGAGATCCGTAAAGCAACCGGCAAAATTGCTGAGCTGGAACGGCTGCTCGAGGGTACTTCATTTTCCAGTTCAGTGGGCATCGCCCATACTCGTTGGGCTACTCATGGCATTCCGTCGGACGTGAATGCTCATCCGCATATTGGTCAGGATGGCATCGTGGCGCTGGTACACAACGGCATCATCGAAAATTATCGGGCACTGCGTTTGTTGCTGAAACAGCAGGGCCACACGTTTCGTTCGGAAACCGATACGGAAGTTATTGCCCATTTGATTGAGAAATACCATAACGATTTGCCGCTGGAGGAAGCGGTACAGCGGGCGCTGACCCAGCTCCAGGGCGCCTATGGGATTGCAGTAGTGAGCAGCCGCGAACCGGATAAATTGGTGGCGGCCCGGAATGGCAGCCCATTGGTGCTGGGGATTTCCGACGGTCAATATTTTATTGCTTCAGATGCATCGGCTTTATTGCCCTATACCCGAAACGTCATCTACCTGAACGATGGGGAGGTGGCCGTGCTGACCCGTGACTCGTATTCGGTGCGGACGCTGGATAACGAGCGGGTGGCTAAGGAGGTGGAGCAGATCACCTGGGATCTGGAGCAGATAGAAAAAGGCGGTTTCCCCCATTTTATGCTGAAGGAAATATTTGAGCAGCCGGAAGCAATCCGGCAGACATTGTCCGGTCGGGTACAGCACGGTGCCGCTTCGGTGCACGTACGCTGTTTGGAAAACGGGTTTGCTGAGGCATTGCCCACTATTAGCGCTATTAAAATATTGGCATGTGGCACATCCTGGCATGCTGGATTGGTCGGGCAATTTATGATGGAAAAAATATTGCGCGTCCCCGTGACCTGTGAGCAGGCCTCGGAGTTTCGCTACCGGCAGCCGGTGATCATGCCGCATACCTTGGCCATCGCCATTTCCCAGTCCGGAGAGACGGCCGATACCAAGGGTGCCATCGAGCTCACTCGGGAGCTGGAAGCCTATACGCTCGGCGTGGTCAATGTGGTTGGGTCGAGCATTGCGCGGATGGTTGACGGCGGCATCTATTTGCACGCGGGGCCGGAGATCGGTGTCGCATCGACCAAGGCTTTTTCCTGCCAGGTGGCGGCGCTTTCCATATTAAATCTCGGCTTGGCACGTATCCTGGACCGCAGCAAACCCCTGAGTACAGGGAAACCACGTATTCCCCATGATGATTTCCTGAAAATCGCCAATGAATTATCGGTGTTGCCCGGCAAGGTAGAGCAGGTGCTCGCCTCGGTGTATGATCGAATCGGCGGCAACGGTATCGTACAGCAGATTGCCCGTGAATTTCAGCGTGCTGACCATTTTCTCTATTTGGGCCGGGGGTATAATTATCCCATTGCCCTGGAGGGGGCGCTGAAACTGAAGGAGATATCCTACATCCACGCCGAGGGGTATTCGGCGGCGGAAATGAAGCATGGACCGATTGCGCTGATCGATGAGAATATGCCAGTGGTGATCATCGCGCCGAACGACAGTGAAGAGCCAATCAGCTATGATAAAATTGTTTCCAATGCCGAGGAGGTACGCGCCCGTGGCGGTCGAATCATTGCGGTGGTGAATGAGGGCGATGAACAGATTGCCCGTATGGCCGAATGGGTGATCGAAATCCCCAATACTCTTGCCCATTTGGTGCCGGTACTAGCCACTATCCCGTTGCAACTATTAGCCTATGAGATTGCGGTGCTGAAAGGCTATGATCCGGACAAGCCCCGCAATTTAGCTAAATCAGTCACTGTGGAATAGGCAACTCTTGCGATTACCCATTGACAGGGAGTATACTACGTGCTATAGTCCCGTGTTCTGATATTTGAAAATCGAGGTGCCTGGGGGTGCGTGATAGTTGAGGAACTTGGCGGTTTCAAATCTATGACGCCCCCCACCCTTGGTAATAAATTACGCCAAATCAACCGTGACGATTATGCGTCACATCTATCGATAAACCAAAAAATTGCATCTCTGCAGAAAGGAGTCTAAAAAAAGAGATGCGTATTAAAAAAACAGCAACTTCAAACCTCCTCGGAAAAGGAAACCGCCATGAAGCAAGGAGAAGAACATCAGGTATTTGACTGCCCGCACGAGGAGTGCGGAGCGAAGGGAACCATCGAAATCGTCGGATCGGTGTCGATGAGTCCGGAACGGCCCATCGGTGCCTGTACGCAATGCAGCGGCTTGACGCTGCACTATGAGGAAGGCCCCGAGGCCATGCTCGGCGATCTGGCCGGGTTCAGAAAGCGGATGGTCGATCAGCGCCGCCACGGTGTGATCAAAATCAACAACCGTGGCCGGAGAAAGCCCTTCTGTCTTGCGAAGTTCGCCGGTGAGTTCTAACTTCGCACGTTATCATTGTTCAAAAGCGGGATCTTCACGTGGGATCCCGCTCTCTTTTTTATTTGACAGTTTTTCCAGCATGGCATAGGATAGAGACAGAAGCCTTCCCCAAACGATGTGGAAGGTTTTATGCATGTGTCGAAAGATAAAATATTTCTTGTTGGCTGTCTCGGGTTTATTGGCGGTATCGGGGTAGCGTCGGCGGTGTCACTGCCTGCGATGGTGGTCTTTACGACTGGTGCGGTCGGCGGAATCGGCTGCATCGTCGGTGTCTGGTCACGGCGCGTACTGGCAGCAGCCGTCGTATTGCTCGCTGCCGGTCTGGGCATGGTGCGGTATGCGGCCACCTCGCCGGTGGTGAGTCCTCAGTACATTCACTATTACAACGGCCAGGATGTTTTATTTTCCGGGTATGTCGCAGCCGAGCCGGATGTGCGCACGGACCATGTCAAATTAACGATCCGGACACAGTCACTGGATGAGCGCCTGCCCGTGGCAGGTTATGTACTGGTCAATATCCGTCCGTACCCTGCCTATGCCTATGGAGATATCCTGCGTATCCGGTGCCAGCTGCAATCACCCGGGGTCATCACCGGCGATGATGGGCGTACATTTCACTATGACCGGTATCTGGCACGGTATGAAATTTATTCAGTATGCTATCGGCCGGATGTCACTCTGGTGGGTACTGATGGAGGGAGCTGGATTGTGGCGGCTATCCTTCATACCAAGTCATATTTTACGGAACGCATCACGAGCGTCATTGCCGAGCCAGAAGCGTCATTTGCCGGCGGCTTGTTGCTGGGCGCTCGGGCATCGATGCCCGAGTGGCTCTTAGACGCTTTTGCTGCTACGGGCACGACTCATATCATCGCTCTGTCGGGATATAATATCACCATTATCGCGGTTTGCATCCAGCATGTATGCAGCAGTCTGTGGATCGGCCGCCGCTACGCGTTCTGGATATCCGCCGGTGCTATACTTTTTTTCGTGGTGATGACGGGGGCGCCGGCTTCAGTGACCCGGGCCGGGATCATGGGCGGCCTCGTACTGGTGGCGCGGCAACTGGGGCGGATGAGCCGGATTACCAATGCGTTGGTGCTGGCCGCGGCCATCATGCTGCTCGTCAATCCACATATACTTGCATCTGACGCTGGGTTCCAGCTGTCTTTTTTGGCGACGGTGGGGCTCGTCTATCTGTCACCGGTGGTAGAGCGGGTAGTGCGTTTTCTTCCCGCGGTATTTGAGCTGCGTGCCAGCGCTGCGTCGACTCTGTCAGCCATCATCATGACCACGCCTTTGATCCTGATTAGTTTTGGACGGGTGTCCGCAATAGCGCCACTGGTGAATGTAGTTATATTACCGCTGATTCCGTTTGCCATGGCACTCGGGTTTTTGGCGGGTATCGGCGGCATACTTCTCCCGTTTATCGGTTCACTGGTCGGCTGGCTGGCCTGGGGTCTGCTGCATGTGATACTGTCGGTGATTGAGGTGAGCAGCCAGTTGCCGTTTGTCAGTTGGCACCTGCCGCCGGTGCATTGGGGATGGGCCGGCGGATTGCACGCATTGATTGGGTTGTTCCTGTGGCGATATAACAAAAAACCGCCGCTGGCTAGACCAACGGCGGCTGTTCATTAAAAAAATATTACGCGTGCTCCATGTCCGGTGTATAGGCACCTTTGGCTGCCGCGTGATTGAGACGCATGCGTTTAGAAAATTCCGCTTGTGCCGCAGCGAGGTTTTCTGGTTTCCCATTCCAGAACTGGAGCGGGGTGCCCTGCAGCGCCCGGGCATACGAGAAGCTCAATGGCCACGGACCCATGCTCTGCCGGGCAATGGCATTGAGGTTTTCCGTCGCTTGTGTGGCACTCTGCCCACCAGACAGGAAGACGATACCGGGGAGTTCCGCGGGGACCGTTTTTTTGAAACAGCGGAGCGTAGCCGCCGCGATTTCGTCAGGAGTCGCTTGGCTGGTGCATTCATTGCCACTGATGACCATGCTGGATTTGAGGATGGTGGCGGTCGGATCCACCCGGTAGCGTTTCAGCTCGTCAAACATGATCTGGAGTGTGGCGGTGGTGACCGCTTCACTTCGCGCGATATCATGCGGCCCGTCGATGAGCACTTCCGGTTCGACGATTGGGACGATACCAGCCTCCTGGGCCAGGGCAGCGTAGCGAGCAAGGGCGTGGGCATTTGCATGGAGGCACGGTTCGCTAGGTACGGTGTTATCCTCTATTTTGATTACCGCGCGCCATTTCGCAGCACGACACCCTTTTTTGTAAAATTCCGCAAATCGGTCACGTAGCTTGTCCAGTCCATCGGTCACTTTTTCCCCGGGAAAGAGCGCCATGTCATGAGCGCCTTTGTCCACTTTGATGATGGGGATGACCTGGTGCTGTCGCAAAAGTTCCATGAATGGGGTCCCGTCATCGGCTGACTGCGTGAGCGTTTCCTCGAAGAGGATGACGCCGGAAATATATTGGCCGAGATCGGCGGTCGTGAGGAAGAGATTACGGTACTGGCGGCGGGTTTCTTCGGTCGATTCGAGATTGATTTCCGCCAATCGTTTTGTGGCGGTGCTGACGCTCTCATCGGCAGCCAGGAACCCCTTGTGGTCGGCCATCAGTTGTTTGGCAATGTTCTGCAATGACTCGTTCATAGGCTAGGCATTAGGTTTATAAGCATCATGCTGGGTGGTGATGTAACGGCACGTGCCGGAGGTGCCTCGCAGGACGATTGAGTGCGTTTCGATGCAGTGCGGACGGACAACTACGCCGCGTAGCAATGGGCCGTCGATAATCCCTGTGGCCGTAAAGGTCAGCTGGTGTCCGTGCGCCAGGTCTTCAGCGGTGTAGACGGTGGAGGTGGTATAGCCGGCTGCTTTGACTATCTGAGCATGTTTGTCGTTTTGCGGAGCGAATCTGGCCAGGAGCTGTCCGCCCATTATTTTTACTGGTGCGGCAGCGAGCACCGCTTCGGTCGAGCCGCCGATACCCATGATCATATCGATATCATTATCCGGGATACAGGCGGCAACTGCCGTAGCCACATCGCCATCGGTGACCATGCGCACCCGGGCGCCGGCTTTGCGTAATTCAGCGACCAGCGGGTCATGGCGGGGCCGGTCGAGTACCATCACCGTCATTTCTCTGACGTCTTTTCCCAGTGCTCGTGCAGTTTTGCGCACATTATCCGTCGGCGTGGCATCCAGGTCGATAACTCCAGCCGCTGCTCGGCCAACTGCGATTTTTTCCATATACGTGTCAGGGGCGTGGAAGAGCGATCTGGCAGCGCCCACGACGATGACGGACATGGCATTGTACCGGCCGTGGGCAACGCTTTCGGTGCATTCTAGTGGATCGACAGCGATGTCCATTTCCGGGCCAGCTCCCAAGCCAATTTTTTCACCCACATACAGTTCAGGCGCTTCGTCTTTGGCACCCTCACCGATCACCACGGTTCCCTGGAAATCAATTTGATTGAATCGGATGCGCATGGCGTCGACCGCGGCACCGTCTGCTTTCTTCGCTTCCCCATAGCCAATCCATTCGGCGGCGGCGATGGCCGCTGCTTCGGTCACCCTGACAAATTCCAGAGCTAAATTTCTGTCCATATAGTGCAGTGTATCGTTTTCAAGTGTTTTAGTCAATCATCTTATGCCTTTCCATCGAAGAAAATTAATGTACGTTTTATTCAGTGCACTAGCGCTGGTCGGGATATTGTTAGCGTTGGTCGTGCTGCGTCCCGATGCCGGATTGCGCGTGACTTTTTTTGACGTGGGGCAGGGAGACAGCATCCTGATCCAGACGCCGACTGGACAGACCATGCTCATCGATGGCGGACCCGATCGGTCGATACTGGCCGATCTGGGCCGTGCGCTGCCATTTTATTCTCGTCAGATTGATATCGTCGTGCTGACACATCCGCACGCCGACCATGTCATCGGCTTGAATGAAGTTCTGCAACGGTATGATGTCAGTACCATCGTCTATGCTGATATAGAGTATGATGCGCCAGAGTATACGGCCTGGCAGGAAATGGTACGGGATTCAGGCGCGACCGTTATCACTCCACGGCGTGGCCAGCGTCTGCGATTCGGTGATGCGACATTTACCATTTTGCATCCGCTGGATGATATTGCTGGTCAGTACTATGACGATGTGAACGACAGCTCGATCGTGGGGCGGCTGGAATATCATGATGTGTCTTTTTTGTTTACTGGTGACGCGCCGGTGGCGGTTGAGGAGGGGCTTCTGGCTGAATATCCCGATACGCTGGATAGTGATGTACTGAAGGTAGGCCATCACGGCAGCCGGTACTCTTCATCCGTTGATTTCCTGCGGGCGGTCAGTCCGCAGTATGCGGTCATACAGTCCGGTGTCGGTAATTCATTTGGTCATCCGCATGAGCTCGTACTACGTCGCCTCGGTTCGGTCGGTGCTGAGGTATTGCGGACCGATGGACAAGGGGACATCAGATTTGAGAGTGACGGGATCTGGGTTAGGCATTTTACCCCTTGACAAAATCATCATTATGTAGTAACGTGGTAGGCTGTTTTGTTTACACACAGGTGTATGAAACAGCTGTATTACAGCAACGGTCTTTGAAAATTTAACTTCGGAAGTTCGAAAATACTGAAACTGTCGAAATAGCAACAATCAAACGCTCACCCCGATTTTCGGGTGTGGAAAGGAGTGCATATGATGCACATGAACGCACTGACGTTCGTTTTGCCGTACGGCAAAAGGCGCGCCAGGGCGCCGGTACAACCCTGGACAAACGTCCACTTCCTGGAAGGAGGTGAGCGCTAATGGGAACCGCCCATATTGCTTCAAAAGTGGTTGAGGGTGCGATGGAGATCGGAAAAGGCGTCGCAGTACAGGAAGGCGCAAGTCTTCTGATGCGGCTGCCGGTTTTCTCTCGTCTCGTCGACGAGGGAGCTGATTTTCTCATCAGGCTTTCCCGAAATTTCGGGGGGCCAGCACTGGAAACCGAGCTGGTAAACAGGCTCTCGGGAAAGTCGCGGTCAGTCGCGGAAGCGGCACTGCGGCGACACCGGGAGCGGGAACTGAAACACCATACCCTGGAGGCTGACATGGCCAACAACAAAGGCAAAGGCGGTGGTGGCCAGCAAGGAGGACAGAGTCCTGCTTCAGCCGCCAAGGTGACAGCCGCCGTCATGACGCGGATTGCATCATTGCAGCCGCATCATAACAAGAAGTGGAGCGATGAGCTCCGCAGAATCCAGAAGGAAAGCGAGATTATCTATGAGGAACTCCTCCAGATAATCTCAAACATCTCTCCCAAGGATTTTCCTACCCTAGCCACCGATTTCTGCAAATACGCGGATGGTGGAGCCGGGTGCGACCTCGTCTCGTATTTTGGGATCGGCAAGCTCGACCCGAAACGCGATGAGGAAAAAAAGGGCAAACCCGCGCCTGGGATGATGGAAGGCAGGCTGCTCGACGGCCTGACTGACGACGAGAAGAAAAGCATTCTCGAAGTCATGATGGACGTGGGGCACGACAGCGATTCCGACGAACAGAACTATCGTCGAACCATGGCCGGACTGTACGGTGATGGTACTGACGAAGTACTCAATCGGAGCCGCCAGATTCTCAAGCTGGTGGCTGGGTATCCTATCCAGCAGCGCCGTAACTATTTCGGTGTCCGGCCGAACCCCATCACGCAGGTGAAGGAGTTCGGCAAGCGGCTGCTCGGATTATCCGACAGCGCGACGAAAGTCACGGCGGAAATGGTATTGGATGCTTCACGCCGTGCGGATGAGGCAGAAGAACGGCTGCGGAAGTACCGCGCTGACAAAGAACGTGCACGCAAACGGCGCAACGCTCCCCAGCGGCGCGCCAGAAGGTAGGAGATATGCCTGATAATAAGAAAGAAACCAGCGCCTCGAATGCCGCATCCAGCGGATCGGGAATTGCTAAGTTCGCCGCGGATTCGGTTGGTGGCCTCTTTGAGGGTATCGGCCAGTTTATCCGGGAGCGCCCTATATTCGACCTGATGGTCGGGTGGGGTATGAGCCTGGTGACCGCGAAAGTGGTGGCATCGGGAATGCGGGATTTCCTGCAGAACGATCCCAATGCCCGCCGTCTGCGGGAAGAGGAACGCCGTCGGATGATGGCGGAACTCGAATTGGGGGCGGAGCGATTCCTTGACCGTGTCAAGGAAGAATTCGAGAATACCTTCGGCAAGGCGTATAAACACTTGCAGAAGGCGAAGCTGATGAACGATCGGGAATTCCGGGAGTTCATCGCCCAGTTTCCCGTCTACCGCGATGAATTTCGGGTGCGTCGGGAGCAGGCTGAGCGGAAGCGTCGGTGGTTTGTTCGGGGAGGCGTCACGCTGATGATATTCATCATCCTGTGTGGCATGTTTCCCCATGAGCAGCGGGTTGGCGTATTTCTGGTCGGCCTCATTCTGGTCGGTGGTACCGTCGGGGTAGCGCTGGCCATCCAGAACAACAATCGTCGGCCGATTATTCCGGTTGGCGTACCTCAAACTGAAACCGAGGATGTAGGTGAATAGTCATGACGAAAACGGAAATCAAGAAGCAATTGAAGGGCGTATGGGACTCGCTCTTGGGAGCCGGTAAGGATGCCCTCATCCCGTCCGCGGTGCTGTTCCTGCTCGATTTCAAGGCTGTCCGACAGGGCGCCGAAATCGGCAAAGAAATAGCCCATACTGGTTGGGATTGGGGGCGAACCGTCTCCAGCGAGGTCAAGACGCGCATCATCTGGTGGGCGGTGCTCACCGGCGTGTTTGGTCTCGCCACGTACGTGTTTGGCGGGGGCGTACCTGAGTATGTGGCAGGAGGACTGCTGTTCTTCTTCGCCGTCTGTCTGATCGTCCTCCAGATCTATCCCTTTACCATCGCGCTGGCGGCAGCGCTCGCCTACAAGTGGTCGAGCGATTCGCCGACGAGTGCGCCAAGCACGATGTGGAAGCTCTACGTGCATGTCCTGTTTTGGGATTGCATGTTCCTGCTGGCGAACCTTCTCTTCAAGCCCTGGTTACCGGGGCATCTGGAATGGTTCGTAGTGCTGGTACTGTCCGAAGCCGCGTGGTTCCTTCTCTCCAGCGGAACACGCCGGGCAGTTCGTTTGGCCGCGACCGTCGTTTCTGGAGCCAGTGGTATCGCCGCCTTTCTCGTCCTCCTCTACATGGTGATGTCGCTTTCCGATGTGACCAAGCCGGCCGCTGAACGGGGCAGAGCCATCGTGTGGCAATTCGGCAACGGTATCGGTGATTTGGGGAAGGGCACCGGGAATCTGATCGCGTACGCGGGCGGCAAGCTCGCACGCTCGACCGGGACCCTCTCGGCTCTTCCGGACCCCGAACGGATCATTGATCTGAACATGGATGGCGAACGGGACAGTACCGACGCGGACATCATCGCCCGCATCGGCGACGTCGACCGTCACATCATCATCAATGGGCGAAGTATCGTCCTCGGTGATTTTGACGGTGATGGGGATCGGGATTACGCAGATGCCGTAGCTATGAAGTTGTGGCTGGCAAAGCAGGGCCCTGGTCCGGCGACGATGCAGGAACGGTTCAAACTCGCATACCGCGAGCCCGAACCTCCTCAGACGCCGCAAACGCAACCGGCTATCCAGCCGCAGCAGCCTGACACCACCATCCCGCCGCCGCCGGACACAGCGCAGCAGCAACAGACAGCGTCTCGAATGGTCGCTGATGGTGCCGCTCAGAGCGTGATGCAGATGGCCAGCGTCTTCCAGTCGGGGATTCCGGTGGGCATTCGCCAGCCGTTTCCGGTAGCGCTTACCCCCCGGTCCACGTACAATGTGCCGCTGGATATCTTCGTCGACAGTATCGTGTCCGTAGGCGGCCAGTCGATGGTGTATTTGAGATTCCAGTGCCCCCGGCTGAATCCGCAGTCATCTCGTGACGGCCAGAAGCTCGTCATCAGCGGAGACACGCGTTTCGAATATACCCAGCAGGTGGTGTATGGACATTATGCTCCGGTGGTTCCCATCAGCGGAGTGGAGTTCTACAATATCTATTGGCGTAATTTCGAACGTCGGGATCTCGATGTCGGCGTGTGGAGTATCGAGGGTGGGCAGCAGATCGACTGCCGCCTGACCTTCAGAGGAGAACTTCCGAGTGAAGTACGTTCCGTCAAACTCTGTCTGGTCGTATACCAGAGTGAGTATTGGGGGAATATCGTCATTCCGGATGACCGTCCGGCGACATAGTTCGTCCTTTGTGATCATTGTACGGGCACGCGTGTACCAACACCGTGCCCGTTTTTTTTATACCACTATAACCCTTGAATTATAGTAAAAAATGTGGTAGTATATACATACTAAAAATAAAAATACATATCATTAAGAACCGGCGCAGATGAAGCGAGTCATGTATCGTTTACTCCTCACCCTTAGCATAGCCAGTGTGATTTTTTTTGCTAGCCAGAGCGCTCGAGCGGCAGTCGACAGCGGCTATGAGAGCCTGGCGGTCGATACCGGCCAGGGGATCATATCCGTCCAGTTGATCCGCATCAATCTCGGCAGCGCTGGCCTGCAGGTAAAATCATTGTCCGCGGCGGATTACGACTGCAAAGATAATTGTCCGGTCCAGCCTCTGAAATCATACGTCGATGAAGTAGGCGGGTTTGCTGGTATCAATGGCAGTTATTTTTGCCCGTCGGATTACGCCAGTTGTGCCAGTGAAGATGGTTCGTACTATTGGATGTGGTATGATTCGGTATCTGATGCATTCGTCAATTCCTACCAAAACCAGTTCAATAGAGGGCCGGTGATTGCTTTTGACACCGACAATAATTTCCATTTTTTCCGCAATGCGAAAGATTGGCCGGGTAAGCAGGCATTTGAAGCCGCGCATTCCACTTCGCTGGCGGCAGTCATTTCCAATGGCCCTGGCCTCATCTATGAAGGGCAGCTCATTGTTAGCGACAGTGATCTGGACTCGAAACAGCGCACCGTCAAATCAAACCGATCCGGTATCGGGTTTAAAAATGGCAATGTCTATCTGGCGGTGGCGTCGAGCGCGACGGTGATGGATCTGGCGCGAGCCATGCAGGCTATGCATATGACGCACGCCATGAATCTCGACGGCGGCGGTTCCTCGGCACTCATGCTCGACGGGCAGTATTTACGCGGCCCGGGACGCAACATCCCGAATGCGCTTGTATTCGTAGCAGCCACCGCACCCGAACGTATCGCTTCAGGAGTTTCATTCCTCGGGTATGACGCATCTGTGCGCGGTGGATTCCAGGTGGCTTCAGGTGACGTACTGGGGGATGCCAGCGCCGAGATACTGATGGGCACGGCCACAGGGTTGGCGCCACAGGTCCGTGTTTTTGATGATTCGGGAAATGTACAGTCCCAATTTTTTGCCTATGACCAAAATTTGCGCAATGGCGCCAGTGTCACCGCTTGTGATATCGATGGAAACGGCCGGGAGGAAATCGTGACTGCTCAAGGACGCGGCGGGTGGCCGATCGTCAAAATATTCAGCGGATCAGGAGCGGTCATCAATAGTGGCTTTTCTGTGCTCGACGGGAAATTTACCGGCGGGGTACATGTCGCCTGTGGCGACACCAATGGCGATGGCATCTCGGAAATAGTGGTCGCGGCCATGCGTGGTGGGGGGCCGCACGTGCTCGTCTATAATAAAGATGGAAAAATACTCACCAATTTCATGGCCTACGATCCCGGCTTCCGCGGCGGTATCAATGTGACCACGGCTGATGCTGACGGCGACGGCAAAGATGAAATCATCACCGGCCCGCAGTGGGGCGCTCCGCACGTGCAGATATTTCAGATCCGGAAAGGCGCCGTCCATCGGCTTTCACCTGGTTTCTTTGCTTTTAATACCGATTACCGTGGCGGCGTGTCCGTGGCGGGTGTGGATACGACTGGCGACGGCACCAAAGAGATCGTGGTCGGTGTGGGGGACAATGCCACTCCGTTTGTAAAGGTATTTAACATTCGTGAACAATGGCAGAAAGAGTTTTTCGTGTATCAAACTAATTTTTTGGGCGGCGTGCAGCTCGGGGGCGGTGATGTCGATGGTGATGGTGCAGACGAACTATTAGTTGCCCCCCGGGCAAGCGGCGGCGCGAACATTCGAATTATTAACGTAGAGGAACAATAAATATGCGGATGCCGTTTATACTCATACTCGGTGGATTTTTAGTCTGCGGAATATGCCTGCTGGCGCAGCCGGCGTATGCCGCCACAAACGTGACTACCTGTGGTGTATTGGCGACAGACGGCGAGACGTATATTCTTCAGAATGATATTTCGTCCGAGGGTACCTGCATCGCCATCGCCGGGGATAATATCGTATTAGATCTGAATGGATATACGATTACCTATGGGACGGCGGCGGGTACCAGCCGGTATGGGATTGCCATTCCCGTCTCGTATGCCAATGACGTCTCCCGAACCTGGTTTCCCGGATTGCCGGATGAGGCATTTGGTGGGGCGCGCTACGCCACCATTCGTAATGGCAGCATCACCCAGGGCGGTGGCAATGGCGCTGATTGCCATGCGATTTTTGCCCGGAGTGGCGCTGGTTCGACGGTCCACTCTATTACGGCAACCGTCCACGGAGATGATACGGATAATTTCCTATTTCTCTACGCAAATAATCTGCAGATTTATAATAATACGCTGATAAACAATTCGACGGTGGTTTCCAATCGTCATCAGGGTAAGGAGGTGGTTGGCTCGCTCAATGACAGCGGTAACACGAAAATATACAATAATACCATCACCGGTGGCCCGCAGTGGGGCATCCGGGTGTATGAGGGTGCGTCTGGCAGCAGCGGAGTGGAGATCTATGGCAATACCATCAGTCAAAACGCCCGGGTGGCAAACCCGTATAGCATTGCCGGCCACGCGCCAAACATGAAAATTTACAATAATACCCTGACCCCGCAGAACGGCCGCGGCGTCCATGTCACCGCTGATAATGTCGAGGTGTATAATAATACTATCACCGTCAAAGAGGGGCCAAATGCCGAATACGCGGGAGGCTGGTCGCATGGTATCAAGCTTGAGGGTGCGACCAACGCAGATATCCATGATAATATCGTGACCGCGGTGGCTGGCGGCGGATATGGGGCCGCCTATGCGCTGGATTTGACACTCGACGCCGGTTCGAACAATGAAATACATAACAATACATTTACGGCAACCACCAGCGAAAGCGCGCAAATAGCCGCGGCAGTCCATTTCGTGGGGGTGGAGGCGGGGAATGGATTGGATATCCACCATAATATTTTTCGCACCAATAATTACCATGTCTACGCCGACTGGGATTCGGGCAGTGACGTGCTTTTCCGCACCAATACATTTGAACGTACGGGCACCCCGGTGAATTATCATTTTCTCCGGTTCAATACCGGAACACTGCCATCGACCGGCATCGCTTTTCTCGATTCCATTTTGGGTTCCGGCGTATCCATAAATGATGTCTCATATCGCACTGCCGGAGCGACCATCGGGTATGAAATCCAGCAGTATCTCAGCGTCCAGGTACATCGCCAGGCCGGTGGCGTGCTGGCTGGAGCCTACCTCAGCATACGTAATCAGCAGGGCGATGAAGTCGCTTTCGGTACGACGAATAGTAGCGGCCAGGCACTCTTTGCCATCCGTACTCACGACTATGCCGGAAAACCGCCGGTGGAAACGGTTGATACGCCTCATACTATAGTCATTAGCGCTGATGGATACGTGGGCGGTTCGTCCAGCATATCACTTGATTCTTCAAAACTGGTCATATTTAATTTGGCGACCACCCAGGCGGGCGGTACGCCGACGGCACAAGTGGCACCCTATACTGCCCCGGGGGTATCTGGCGCTCGAATCAATCGCACTACCAGTCCAGGCGGCACAACCAATGCCATTGTTTCCGCCAGTAAATCGTTCTTTGGTTTTTCTAGCAATCTGCGCGGTGGCTACCATATCGCCAGTGGTAACGTGCTCGGAGACCGGAAAGCCGAAGTGATTGCCGGGACGGCCAGCGGCATGGCGCCTCAAGTGCGGGTGTTTGATAACCAGGGAGCCCTCAAATCACAGTTTTTCGCCTACGACCGCAGCCTCCGCAATGGTGTCACCGTCACCGCTTGTGATATCGATGGAAACGGCCGGGAGGAAATCGTGACTGCTCAGGGACGCGGCGGGTGGCCTCTGGTAAAAGTATTTAATGGCTACGGTGATGTGATTCATGATGGCTTCTTCGTCCTCGACGGGAAATTTACCGGCGGGGTACATGTCGCCTGTGGCGACACCAATGGCGATGGCATCTCGGAAATAGTGGTCGCGGCCATGCGTGGTGGGGGGCCGCAGGTGATGGTGTATAGCGCTGCGGGAAAAATACTCACCAATTTCATGGCCTACGACCCCGGCTTCCGCGGCGGTATCAATGTGACCACGGCTGATGCTGACGGCGACGGCAAAGATGAAATCATCACCGGCCCGCAGTGGGGCGCTCCGCACGTGCAGATATTTCAGATTCGCCCCAATCAGCTGAAGCGATTATCTCCCGGTTTCTTTGCTTTTCACCGTGATTATCGTGGCGGCGTGTCCGTGGCGGGTGTTGATACTGACGGCGACGGCACCAAAGAGATCGTGGTCGGTGTGGGAGACAATGCCACTCCGTTTGTAAAGGTGTATGATATCCGCGAACGGTGGCGCAATGAATTTTATGTGTATGCACAAAATTTCCTTGGTGGTGTACAATTAAGTGGCGGAGACGTCGACGGCGATGGTACCGATGAACTGCTGACTATACCCCGGGCAGGCGGCGCGCCGCACATTCGCATCATCAAACCATAGCATAATTAATAACTGAGTTTTCATTTCGTATGCAAAAGAATTATTTCGTGGTTTCCATTATTTTATTACTCGCTGTTGGAGTCGCCCTGGGCGGGGTGTACTGGTACACCGAGCAAAACGGGTTTCTCGATCCGACAGTATTTGATATCCGCCAACCGAGCAAGCCGATGGCCGCTACGCTGGCCTATCAGCAGGGGACGGTACTGGTTCGGGTAGACGGAAGCGATTGGAAATCAGTGGACACCGATACGGTGCTGCATACGGGTGATCAGCTCTCGACCGGAGCAGAAAGCAAAGCCATTGTCGAATTTGAAAATGGTGACGTCGTACGCCTGGGATATACCACTGAGGTGACTTTGACCAATTTGGAAACTACCCAGGTGATTATCGCCCAGCAGAGCGGCGCCACCTATAATCGGGTAGCCAAGGACCCCCGTCGCCAGTATATCGTTACCAGCGGGGATATTGCCATTAGCGCGCTCGGAACGGCGTTTGACGTGATCGAAAAAGAGGAGGCGGTTGATGTCGGGGTGATTGACAGCAGCGTAGCTATCGATACCTCCGCGGATCAGGCTGAGGTAGCGCAGGGTTCTCAGGCTACCATCGATAAGGCGGCGCTGCAGGTGGCGGTGTCTGACATCAATCCCGATGCCCTGAAGAGCGAATGGTACGTCTGGAACAAAGAAGAGGATTCGAAACATAATAATTCGCTGGGCATTTTTGAGCCTTTGGCCGGACCGACGCTGACGGTGTCACAGCCAGCTGATGGTACCACGACGACAGAACAGCAATTGGCGGTGGTCGGTACCGTGAGCGAGGATGCCACGGCCGTGACCGTACAAGGGATTGACACGCCGATTACTGACGGTGCCTTTTCCCAGACCCTCACGCTCGAGCCAGGGAAGAACGTCATTACCGTGATTGCGAGTGACGCAGAGGCACATCGGACGCTCAAGGAAGTGCGGGTGGTCTTCCAGACGGAAGCGGTAGCGACTCCACTGACCCTGACGGGCGGCAGTACCATATCAGGCGTCGATCTGCAATGGAACAAATCAACCAGCGCGACTTTTAAGGAATATAAAGTAATTCGTTCCACGACCAATGCCCAGCTGGCGTATCCGGGTACTGACGCCATAGCAGCGTATGCTCTCGGAACCGAGCGCCATGCGGATACGACCACGGAAGCGGGGACAAATTATTACTATCGGGTGTGCGAAGTGATGACTGATAGCCAATCGTTCTGTTCGAATATTATATATATGTCCGGTCGCGCCGCGGCAGAACCAGAACCGGAACCTGAGGAGGAACGAGTGGGCATTTTCCTGTCTGGTTCGGCTTCTACGAGCGGTATCAAACTCATCTGGACCGTCGAGGGCATGTCGGTCAATAAAGGGTTCAAGATCATCCGCAGTACTAGCGCTAATCCCACCTATCCGACGCGGGACGGCGACGAGGCGGTCTATATAGAGCTGTCGGATACCCGATCCTATGTCTGGCAGGCGACTGATGGTAAGACCTACCATTTCCGCGTGTGCCAGTACAATGGCGAGGGCGGCTGCCTCGTCTATAGCAATGATACTGCGGTGACGGCGATTACTCCCGATGATTCCGCGGTCAATGTGGTGATGTCAGCAAAAGCAGAATCAACCGGTGTGGGCCTGTGGTGGACAGCTGCATCGGATATAAGCGGATTCAAGTATTATAAAGTGGTTCGCTCTGAAAAGAATGCAAATCTGCGGTATCCGGATGACGGCTACATCGCCGTCAAAGGTGAGGGTGAGCTGAGCCATCGTGATTTCAGCGCGAAAAAAGGCACGGCGTATTATTACCGTATTTGTGCTGTGGGGGACACTATCTATTGCAGCAACGTAGTTCAAGTGACGGCTATCCACACTAATGCTGCGCCGAGTGCGGTCACCCTCAGTGCGACTGTCACTGCTGACGGTATCAAACTAGCCTGGACCAAATCAACTGAAGGGGATTTCTCGGCCTATAAAATTGCCTGGTCTCAGACTGACAGCACTCCCGCGTATCCCGACAATGGGTATATCAAGGCAATTTCCAGTGCCAGTGAAGTGTCCTACACTGATACCGGCGCCAAGGGTGGCGAACGTGCCTCGGCAGTGAACGTATCGAGCGGTACGCAGTATTACAGCGTTTGCGTGCTGGACTCGCAGAGCCAGGTCGCCTGCAGTAATACCGTCACCGTCATTGATGGCGTCATCCAATAAATGAACACATATGCCTAAGCCAGAAGTTGAAACCACAACTGAAGTAAAAACCTCCACGACCGTCGTGACCAAGGTGCTGATCGGCGTGGGAATGGTAGTGACCTTATTTATTGCTGCATCGATTGCCGCTGCCACGCTGGGAGGCACTTGATACCTTTCATAAAAAAAGACCGGCTCTCTCAGATAATGAGAGCCGGTTTTGGTTTCAGGGTGAAAAGGTTCGATCAATCGATCTCGACGTAGAGTTCGACCGGTTTTTCGACATACGGTTTTGCCTGCGGCAACGGTTCTGTCGCCAGCCGGAGGAAAATATCCCTCATACCAGTAGCGTTGGCATAGGCATTACCACTCGGATCGAGGATGACCGGTTTGCCAGGCAGACACTCGATCGACAGTCGTGCCGCGTCGAATTCCTTGGTCCCGGGGGTGCCGATAGCCAGGCCAATGACCGGAATCTTCCGGCCGTTATGGTGGAGGAAGGCTGCCATCATACCCGCCAACTGGTTGGCCCAACCAGCCGCGGCGATGATGATATCGATATCATCCAGACTGACTCCCTCGAGCTCGTTTGCAGCTAGGGCTATGCATATGGGTGTATTCCGGTGTACGCTCATCACATGCACGTCGATGGTATGGAACGGCCCATCAAAACACCAGGCCTCTCGAGCATCTCGGATGGCTTTCCGCATGTCCTCGTCCAGATCATTTTTACTGCCGAAGAGGACGGTGACATTCAGCCGTAGTGCCGACAGCTCGATACCCAGTTTCTCCGCGCAATCGTGGTAGCGGCTGGCCGTTTTTTCGATGATTTCGGCCGGTAATACCGGTACTGGCGGCTGCTTATTCCACTTCAGATTCTTGGCCAGATAGTCTCTGACAATCTGTTTGTCGAAACTATTCTGGCTGCGACCTGCCTCGTATTCGTCGGCGGGCCAAAAGCGGGATGAGTCAGGCGTTAGCACTTCGTCGATGATGACCAAGTGCCAGATGCCGTCAATCAGTCGCAGACCGAATTCGAATTTCGTGTCGGCGATGATGATGCCGCGCTCGCGGGCGTAGTCCCGGCCGGCGGTGTAGAGGGTCAGCGACAGGTCACGGCAAGCCGCGGCCAGTGTCTCTGCATCGAGATCGATATCACGCTCAGCCAGGCCGGATCGGAGCGACTCGACCATCTCATCGTATGAGATATTAATATCGTGTTCGCCTTGCGGCGCCTTGGTGGATGGCGTGAAGATGGCCTGCGGGAATTCCTGGGACTCCACCAGGCCAACGGGTAACTCATGGCCGGAGAGGAGTACTACCGGTCCAGTGGCGCTTGCGGATGCGTATTCTTTCCAGAGCGATCCAGAGATAAATCCCCGGACGATCATTTCAATCCAGAGCGCTTCACACGTATTGACGAGCATAAAGCGGCCCTCGAGATCCGCAGCAAACGGCTGGAAGGCATCCGGCAAGTCGGCGACATCGGTTGAAACCAGGTGATGAACGACCGGGATCGGTGAATTGACGCTTGCACTTGCGTCCTTCAGGACATTGAGCCAGTGGATTGTCATCTGGGTGAGAACAATTCCACGACCTGGGATTGGCGATTCCTGTAGCACCACATCGAAGGCCGAGAGCCTATCGGTGGCGATGATGAGGAGTTCGTCCCCGAGGTCATAGACGTCGCGGACTTTGCCCTGGGTGAGCGGGAATTCGGCCGGGATATTCCACGGCCGGGTGTCGGTGAGCGTGCGCATTTGCACACCTCCTTCTTGGTTTAGTAGTGAACGGTTTTGTAATTTTTTTAGTATCTGTTTTCGTTTGAGCACCTTACCAATTTAGTTAATTTTAGTCAATAAAAATGGCGGCCTGGGTAGAGCAGGCCGCCAGTGAGAGCGAACAGCGCGAGGAGAGTCAGGATTAATGCCCGTAGAAACCACGGCCATCGGCATCGGGCAGCCACGCCAGTGCCACCCCGCGGTTCATGATGGTCTCACGGACTTTTTCGTCCGCTACCGAGCTGGAGGTGGTCAAAATGGCTGATACGCCGGCTACGCACAGACGTTCGGGTCCATCCGTGAATGGGAAGAAGCTGTCGCTGATCGCGACTGCCTTGAACGTCGTATGGTGCGCATCCACCGTTTTTCTGATCGCCAGCTCCGCGGCGCTGACGCGATCCTGCTGGCCGGTGCCGTTGCCGATCAGCATGCCGTCTTTGGTCAGCGTGATGGTGTTCGAGTTGCTGGTGGCATTGATCGCCCAGCCCAGCACCAGGTCGGTCATTTCCTGCTGGCTGAGCACCCCATTGATTTCCAGATTGGGATGATTGAAGCTGAAAATGTAGGTGTAGTTCGGCTGTTCCAGCCACCCCCCGCGGACGTATCGGAAGCGCAGGCGCGCATCGAGAGAGTTCTGGCTCAGCCGTGCCAGCGCGGAGTTCTGCAGGAAACGGCATTTATCCTTTTTCCGGGACAACATGCTGACGGCCTCGGGCGAGAAGTCCGGAGCGACGATTCCGTCCAGCAGTCGGCGGCCACCGGCGGTACCATACGATAGGAGCACTTCAGCCTCGATTTCCCCGATGGGGAAATTAACCATGACCAGCCCGCCGAATATCGCCCGCGGGTCACCCATGACGACTTTCTGCAGCACGGTGACGTGATCATCACCGACGCTGGCGCCGCATGCGTTTCCGTGTTTGACGGCTACGGCGATCGCTGGAACGTACTGGAAGTTGACGTCGAAACCGGCCGCGATATGCGTCGTCGTCTGCAGGAGACGGTCGAGATCACAAAAGTTATTGTAGCTCGGGTCGGTTCCGGCCAGGAGGGTGAATTTGTCGAGCGTCAGTGGATCTGCGGCAGCCTGTTCATCGAGAAACCGCATCAGACGCGCCGGTGCCTGCCAGGCATTTTCGCCATACTTGCACGGCGCAGCGGGAAGACCGATGAATCCGGTTGCTTCTGGATGTTCCTGGATCTTTTGTCCAAGTGTGGTTGCGTCCATGATAAACCTCGTTTTTTGATGGTGAACTGTTTGAGTCTTTGTTTTGAATTACGTTACCTTAGTATTGGTGGGGTGTTTTGTCAATTCAAAAAAAATGCCGGTACTCGCGAGGGCGGGCAGGGAGTAATTCTACGGTTCAGAGCGGGCCCAAGGGGATTTGAACCCCTGATCTCCTCCGTGACAGGGAGGCGTGTTAACCGGGCTACACCATGGGCCCGCTCTGAACCGTATTGATTTGTCGGCGTGCTTGCCACGTACAACTCGAACGCCGTGAGAGTTTCTACGGGGTTAACCGGGCTACACCATGGACTTGCTTCGTTGTGTTTGTGCCGCTATTTGCTGATGTGTTTGACGATGTAGGCAAATGCCTCAGGCTGGTGTTCGGCCAGATATGCCAATGACTTCCGGTCGAGTTCGACTTTTGCGTCCTTGAGCTGCTTGATGAATTTGCTATAGGAAAGATTATGGATGCGGGTGCCCGCATTGATTTGTACATTCCAGACGCGGCGGGTATTTCGTTTTTTGACGCGGCGATCTCGATAGGCGTGCGCCCCCGCTTTGGTCTCGGCAGTTTTAGCTAATGTAATGAGTCTTTTCCGACCCCAGCGGAAACCTTTGGTACGTTTCAGGATCCGATTACGATGGTGGACGTGACTTGTTCCTCGTTTGACGCGCATATGCTAGCGATAAGGGGTTAGGATTTTAATAGTTTTCGCGGCTGCAGTCTCGGCAATCGATGCGTCGCGGCGTTTACTGCGGGTGACAGTTCCGGATTCTCGTGAATTAAAATGATCTTGGCCGGCACGGCGGCGGAGCAGTTTTCGGGCGCCACTGACACGGACGCGTTTCGCGGTTGCTTTATGAGTCTTTAGTTTAGGCATACGGATAGGTAAATTATGTAGAGTATAGGTTACGGTGAATACAGGAAAAAGTCAACTGGGATGCCAGTTGCCATGCTGGCGCGGGTGGTACTATTTTTTCATGCCGATAATCATGAAGAGGCGATTGCCCTGGCGGGATGCCCCTTTTTCCACCAGGACATTGGCATTTTCCGCGGCGAGGTCCTGAGCGAATTTTTTCATGATCTCGACTGCTCGATCCGCATAGGCTCGTTCTCGGCCCCGCAATATCATCTCCACTTTGGTTTTGTCGCCCTTTTCCAAAAATTTTAGCGATTGGCGGCGTCGATTTTCCAGGTCGTGGGGGCCAATCTTCAGGGTGAGTCGAATGCCTTTGACCTCGACTTTTTTCTGTTTGGCTTTCTGTTTCCGTTCTTTTTTGTCCTGATTGAAGAGAAATGCGCCGTAGTCCGCAATACGGCATACCGGCGGTTCTGCCAGCGGCGAGACTTCAATCAAATCGAAACCGCGTTCGTGGGCGAGATCCATGGCACGCCGGGTATCGAGAACGCCGAGTTGTTCGCCCTGTTCATCGATGACGCGCACCTGGGGCACGCGAATTTGTTCATTGACGCGCTGGCGCCTGACGAATTTCGGTTTTTGGGAGTGGCGAATATTTTTTCAGTTATTGGATAAAATGGTGGAAGCGAGGGGCATCGCACCCCTGTCCATGCAGCCCGTGGTACAAATCTCTACAAGCGTAGCGCGTCTCATAGGTTCGGGTCATGGGTATGAAACGCGCAAAAACCCCATGATCCTACGTCACACAATTGGTCGGACACCGGCAGTGACGACACCGGCGTCGTATTCCGAAAATGTCACTACGCTATGATATCGGACATCACATAGGTAATGGCAGTTGGATAGTTATGCAACTGCGAGTGCCGGCATACGGAACGCCGAAGCGAACGTAGCCTTCACTTTTGAAACAAATGAATTGGCATTTGTGTAGTGCTATCGGGAGTTTAGCGTCTCGAGATAGCATGAGACGGCTTGCAATTCGTATCAACGTACTACTGTCGATTTTAGATCGCTCCCAGAAAGGTTTCGAAAACTCCTTCTTATCAAGTAGTTTTCGACACTTTCCGCAAACTATTTCAGGCGTTTGTCGCTATGCTTTCTGTCTGAGCGCCCGTTGGATGAGGCGATCAGTTTCCCGCTTCTTGATTGACGAGCGTTTATCATGTGCCTTCTTGCCTCTACAAATACCGAGCTTAACTTTGATTAAGCCCCCCTTAGTATAAACAGAAAGTGGCACGATTGTCAAGCCTTGGGAGTGTTCTTTTCCTTGTAATGAATCTATCTCTATTCGACGCATAATCAATTTACGATCGCGCGCGGGATCCATCTGCCCTCGTCCGGCAGCCATAGCATAGGGGCTAATATGGGCTCCGATCAGCCATAATTCTTGTTGGCGGATGGAGATATAGCTGCCCCGGAGATTGGCGTGACCCTGTTTGATTGCTTTTACCTCGGCGCCGGTCAATACTATACCAGCCTCTTGTTCCTCGAGGATCTGGTAATCATGCCAGGCGCGTTTGTTTGTGGTCAGAGTGGGCATGTGAGTAAGTATAGTCGAAAGTGGTGTGAATAAAAACCCGCCTACCGGTGTATGGGCAATAGGCGGGAATGACGTGAAGTGGATCCACGGATCATGCCTTTTCTTTGGCAAACGGTATGAACTGCATGACACTCGCGCCGGGCCAGCATTTACTCAGGTCGTCCGGGTCTTCGTAGAAGCTTCCGGTGAGCAAGGCGTCATCCACCAGCAGGGGAATGACGGCGTTTTCGTCATCATTCATTTTATCCAGCTCGATGAAGGCCAACAGCGCTTTTCCCAGGTCGGGAATCTGAACATAGGCCAGTTCATCTCCTCCATTTTTGAGCGCCAGTTCGGCACGGAGACGGTTTGCGTGAACGGTGAGGCAGATGGCGTATGGCTCGATAGTTTTTTCCGCCATGACGCTGGTAATTTCCCAGATATAGCCGGACGTCCGGGCGATGTCTTCTTGCACGGTACAGAGTTTGGTGATGAGGTCTGCCGGCAGTTTGAGGATGGCCAACCCTTTTGATTCCGGATGGATAAATAAAACGGCATCGGCTCGACACAGGGTGTCGGTGCTCACGCCCTCATTTTCCAGCCATTTGACCAGGCGCGGCGAATGACTCATAACGGCAAAGACAACTGATGCATAGGTGACGTCTCGTTCCGTCATATGATCCTCCTGTAGTCAATGATGTGCAATGTACAAAGTCTCCAATCGTATCGTACGGAGCGTCACTCGTCAAGCGTAGTATGCTATACTATAGCTATCTATGAACCTCAAGCGTTTTTTCATCGCAAAAATCTCCCGTACCATCATCAATGAGTGGGCGGAATTACGGGGACACGTGCCGCGCATAGAATTGAATTATCCGCCGGAGGAGCGATTTGGTGATTATTCGACAAATATCGCCATGCAGCTGGCGCCATTACTGCATCGCAGCCCGATGGATATCGCCCAGACGCTGGTCGCATCGCTGGGCGGAATGGCGCCGGTGGAAACGGTGGAGATTGTTCCGCCGGGTTTTATCAATTTTAAATTGAAACACGGGTGGCTGAAGCGGCAGGTTGCCGCGGTGCTCAATGAGAAAACGGCATTCGCCAGATCCGACATGGGGGCGGGGAAAAAAATTGTCATCGAATTTGTCTCGGCAAATCCCACCGGTCCAGTAACCATTGCTAACGGTCGCGCCGCTTTTGCCGGCGATACCCTGGCCAATGTTTTGGCGCTGGGAGGGTTTCGGCCACGGCGGGAGTACTATATCAATGACATCGGTAACCAGGTAAATATATTGGCGGAATCCGTGGTGCGTCGGTATTGGATTCAGCAGGGGATTAAAATGGAATACCCAGAATATTGCTATCAAGGAACCTACATCAGTGACCTGGCACGGCGAATCAATGTGCCAAATTATAAATTAAATAATGTACAAAAAATTGAAGAGGTGCGCGATAAAATCAAAGGGCGCATCCTGGAAAAGATGATCAGGGACATCCAGAAATTACTGGTAAACCGGCTGGGCATCAAGTATGATGAGTGGTTTTCGGAAAAAACACTGTATTCATCCGGTACCGTTGATACGGTATTAGCTCTGCTGAAAAAACAAGGGGTGCTGTACAAATCCGAGGGTGCTATCTGGCTCCGTACCACCGTCTACGGCGACGATAAAGACAGAGTGCTGATCAAGGCAAATGAAGAGCCGGTGTATTTCCTATCAGACATCGCCCTGCGGTATAATCGATTTTTCAAACGCAAATTCGATCGGGAAATTTTTCTTTTGGGCGCCGATCACCATGGGTACATCGGCCGGATGCAGGCGGCTATGCAATTGCTCGGATTGGCTGACCGATTGGACATCATCATCATCCAGATGGTCCGGTTGCTGAAAAAAGGCCAAGAGGTCCGGATGTCCAAACGATCCGGCACCTTTGTGACGCTCGATGAGCTGGTAGAGGAGGTCGGAGTGGATGCAGCTCGTTTTTTCTTTCTCATGCATGAGTTCAATTCGCACATGGATTTTGACATGGATCTGGCGAAAAAGCAGTCAAAAGACAACCCAGTGTACTATGTCCAATATGCGCATGCGCGTATCTGTAGTATACTGAAGAAAGTACAGGGATTTGCACCGAAAGCAGAGGCACGGAATGTTCGGATGGAATTGCCCGAGGTACGGCTGATCAAGACGATTCTCAAATGGCCCGAGCTCGTGACTGATGTCAGCCAGACGTATCACGTGCACCGATTACCGTTTTATGCCATAGAGCTAGCCACGCAGTTCCACGACTTTTATACGCAGTGCCGAGTGATTCAGGGCCGAAGCGCGCAGCGCAGTCGCGTTCAGCTGATCCGGGCGACACAAATTATTTTGCGGCAGGTATTGGGAACCATGGGCATCACTGCCCCAGAAAAAATGTAATCTCCACCCTTATGCGTATTGGCATCGACTGTCGTACTATCCTGAATCCGAAATCCGGCGAAGGCGCTGGCGTCGGTCACTATACGTACCATTTGGTGCGTAATTTGTTGAAAGTCGATACGAAAAATACATATTATTTATATTTCGACCATCGAGTGCCCGATACGAAGGAATTTGTGCAGGAAAATGTCCGAATCAAACAGCTTCCATTCTCACAGTACAATAAATTCATGCCGTTCGCGTATTCGCACATGCTGATCTCGGCATATCTATTGAAGCACGGGCTTGATGTGTTTCATTCGCCGATCACCTCGCTGCCGCTGACCTATCCGAAAAAAAGCATCGTCACGGTCCATGACCTCGCCATTTATAAGAATCCGGCCTGGTTTCCCTCGCAAATATTCAGTACCCGACTGCTGGTGCCGCGGAGCCTGAGTGCTGCCGACCATATCATAGCGGTATCCGAGAGTACGCGCAAAGACCTGAAAACCCTATTTAATATCCCGGCAAAGAAAATGTCCGTAGTCTATGAAGGGGTGCATGTGCAAAAAATTTCCGTGCGGAATCAATCAATCGATAGTTTGAAACGATTCAATTTGTCGTCTCGGTACATATTCTTCGTCGGCACTATCGAGCCGCGCAAGAATATTGCCACGCTCCTCCGGGCGTACCGCAAATTTTTAGACGCTGACGCCAAATACCCGCGGGTTCGCTTTGCTGACTATCAGTTGGTATTAGCCGGTGCGAAGGGGTATAAGCATGAGGAGGTATTTGAGGCGATCAAAGAGCTGAAACTGACCAAACAGGTGAAATACCTGGGGTACGTCACGCACAATCAAAAAATTGAGCTGATCAAACGAGCTGCGTGTTTCGCTTTCCCTTCCAGTTATGAGGGGTTTGGATTGCCAGTCATGGAGGCGATGGCTCTCGGGACGCCGGTTATCACCAGCAATATTTCCTCGCTCCCTGAGATAACGGGCAATGCAGCACTGCGGGTGAATCCAGAGAACGATTTGGCGCTGGCTGAAGCCATGAAGGAACTGATAGCCACCCCGGCGCTGCAGCAACGGCTGCGCACGGCCGGCATGGCCCGGGCTCGAGATTTTTCCTGGCGCAGGGCGGCGGAGGAAACCCTGGCGGTGTACTCAAAAAAATAAAATGTCTTGGTATCGTTATCATCCGGCTCATGGCATGCAGGTCTCGGTGATCGTATCCCCACACGGTAAGCGCAATAGCATCGTCGGGCTGTATGGTGAAGCGCTGAAGATTCGCGTCACGGCCAGTCCGGATCACGGCAGGGCAAATCAGGCGGTGTGCGCTGTCCTGGCTACATATTTCCGCGTGCCGACATCTTCGATTCGTATTGTGCGTGGATCGACCTCCCGGCGTAAGATAGTCAGTATTATGGGAGTTACGCCCGCGCTACTCACCTCATGCGACATTCCGCTTCAGCATCACTAATCAAACGACACCGCATCTGGCCCTGGCTGGTGATTGGTTTTTTGATTGTCATCGTGACGGTCGCTGTCGCCCTGTTGGTGCGTCCTGAGGAAGTGGTGCCAGAGGAGCGCGTCGGGATCGGAGAGTTGAGTGCGTACCAACGGGAACGTTGTGTGCTGGATGGCGGCACGATCAGGACGTATCCCTCGCCACGGTATCCTGGTGGAGTGGAGTACTGCCTGCCGTATGACGTCGGTATTCCCTGCATCGAATCAAGTCAGTGTTATACCGCCTGCATCTATCAGGGTAAGCCAGCGTCAAATGAGGAGGCCGTTTTTACCGCTGAGGGTTATCTACAGGGCGTCTGTGGGGTCAAGACTCTCGATCAGTGTGACATCGGCATCATCGTACACCCTACCACCGATGTATTGGATCCGGCGCTGCTCGATTCATACTATTGTGAATGATCGGTCGGATTGAAGTGGGCGCTGGTTTGGCAGTATACTTACGTTGATCGAGTACACGACCGTTTCAGCACTGCGCATATCATGGGAAGCGCGGAGCTGTAACGATTTATCGATTGATACGATATAGAGAGTATGGGGGTTGATGAAGCGGATATTCTGGGTATCGTACGCCAGGCTCAATCGGGCGATACGGAGAGCGTTGGGCGGCTATATGATGAATTTCATCAGCGAATATACCGCTTCTTTTACTATCGGGTCGGCATCCGGGAAACAGCCGAGGACCTGACCCAGACGGTATTCCTGGAAATGATCCGTTCTTTGCCGCGCTTTGTAGCCCGCACTGCCACTCCTTTTTCCGCCTGGCTCTTTCAAATAGCCCGCCATCGCCTTGTCGATCATTATCGACAGCGGGGTGAGACGCTTTCTCTGGATCAGATCGTAGTGGGCCGGCATTCGCCCGTGGCCGTTGAGCCGGCTGAACTGACATATGACGCGCGTAGCGAAAGGGTCCGCCAGGCAATTGTCCAACTTCCCGATCAGATGCGCCGAGTTATCCAGCTGTCATGTCTCGAGGATATGGATACGGCGGACATCGCGGCGCTGATGGAGACCACCATGGTTCATGTCCGAGTGCTTAAATTTCGAGGCATCCGAAAACTTAAGCAATTACTCAACGTCGCTGATTTATGAAAACCCCTTTCGATATCCATAGTGTCAAACGGCTGTTACATCATGGCACCCCGCCGACGATGGACGATGCAGCCAGCCGACGGATCAGGGCGCGCCTGATCGCCGCGTCGGAAATGCAACGTCGTCAATCGCCGCAGGAGATTGACCAGCCAGCATTTTTATCATTTATTCCCATGTCTATGAAACGGTCATTAATCGTTCTATCCTCGCTCGCCGCCCTGGTCGCCTGTGGATTGTTTGGGTATGTCTGGTTTGGGCCCGAGTCGATTTCGGATACCCGGACTATCCCGGTCATTCTCACTGATGCGGACGTGCAGCTGAAGCTGTCGGCGGATTCAGGAGATATTCTGGGCGTGGATACCGCCACCTCATTTACCTTGACCAGCTCACTGCCAATTGACGTAGCCACCGTGGAGGGTAATTTGCAGATCGAGCCCGCCATTGCCTACGCGGTGCATTCTTCTGATACAAATACGTTTACCATTACCCCGAGTCAACCGCTGGACGATGGTACAATTTATCAATTCAGCATGGTCGCACAGACGGTTGGGGATGAACAGAAACGTGAGTATCAGTGGGCCTATCAGACCAAGGACACGTTTAAAGTAATGTCCACCGTGCCGCGGGATCAGGCAACCACCGTGCCGCGTGACTCTGGCATCGAGATTACTTTTTCCCATGAAAATTTCCGGGAGTATGAGCAGTATGTATCCATCTCGCCGGCGGTGAGTGGGCGTTTTGAGCAATACCGCAAAACGCTGGTATTTGTGCCCGATAGCTTGGCACCCATGACCGTCTACACTGTCACGGTACGGGCCGGACTGCCATTGGACGGGAGCGACGACACCCTGGTTGCTGATTACCAGTTTCAGTTCGAAACTGATCAATCTCAAGAGTCGTATGGGTATTTTGATTTTACTAAGGAATTTTTTGAGTATCCGTCTTCTGAAGCGCCGGTCATGACCGTGAGTGAATATAATTCCGGGCTGACCGCCATTCCGGTTCAGGTATATGCATTTACTTCATTCCGCGAATTTACCGATGCCGTACAGTCGTTCGCCAGCTTGCCGTATTGGGCGGCGTATGCCTGGCGTACGCATCCGTATGCCACGGATTCACTGACGCTCCAGGCAACTTTTGACGCGGAAAAGAAATCATCTGATTATTTCCAATACATTGAATTCCCGGAAGCTCTGCCGGCCGGGTACTATCTGGTTCAGGTACCCTATGGCGACACAAAAGCCCAGGCATTTCTGCAGGTGGGGCAGCTGACCGCCAGCTATCAATCCAGCCCCGACAATTCGTTTATCTGGGTACATGATCTCGGTACGCAGGCGCCGGTCAGTGACGCCTCGATCGGATATTCCGGCGATGCGGCATTCAGCGCGGAGACTGACCGTGACGGCTTAGCTTCTTTTGCTACGCCATCGGACATCGCTGACCGGTCATCCGACGCACCACTCGCCGCCAGTTTTTTTACCGTCCATACCGAGCGTGGCGACCTACTGGTGCCTGTGATTCCGCACTATGAGTTTAATGGGTTCATGAATAATGCTTCGCGGGACTACTGGACGTATCTGTATACCAATCGGACACTCTACTCGCCGGACGACAGCGTGAAGTTTTGGGGGGTCATCCGCCCCCGGGCGGATGTTCGCGGGCCACAGGCGGCGACCATCACGTTTACGAAAAGTGCCAATTATTACACGTCGATGGAGGATGAAATCATCGCTACTCAGGAAGTACCGGTGTCTGACTACGGGACGTATGAGGGGTCGATCGACTATCGTCACCTCAATCCGGGCAGTTATCGTTTGGGTGTCACCGTAGACGGCACTGAAATACTGTCACAGTATGTGGAGGTGGCCACCTATACGAAGCCTGCGTATAAAATTGAAGTGTCGACGCCAAAGAAAGCGATATTCGAAGGGGAAGACGCTATCTTTGACATCACCGCCATGTTTTATGATGGGACGCCGGTGGGTAATCTGGAGCTGCAGTATACGGGAGCGCTGGGCACCGGCACAGTGACGACCGATGCGGATGGCACGGCACGGGTAGTGCTGGGCACGAGCTACAGCGGGGGGTATTATCCGGAGTATGAATATTTCTCCGTGCATCCGACCAATGCCGAATTGTCCGGCATCTATACCGATGCGTACATTTATTCATTTGGTCCTCGCTATACCGTGGATAGTAGCGTGAACCAGGAAGGCTTTGTATCGGGCTCGGTACATGCGATTGATTTAGAAACGATCAATGCCGCTGCTGATGAATTTTCTTGGGAATATGAGGGCGATCCTATTCCTAATGCCGCTATAGCCATGACGGTATTCCACGAATACTATACCAAGACGGAAACCGGTACACGCTATGACATCATCAGCAAAAAAACGTATAAAACTTATGATTATCAGTCACACTCGGATGAAATTGCCACCCTCTCGGCAGTAACCAACACTGACGGTGCCTATACTGCCGGTTTTCAGCCGGCAGCTGATCAGAATTATCGTATCGAAGTCCGCGTCACCGATCCTGATGGCCGGGAGGCCACCTCGACCTCGTACTTATACCAGGGGTCATGGGACTACTGGGCGGCTTCGCAGGGATTTGTCCAGTATCATGTGGCCGTGGACGCTCAGGACGAGAGCGGCATAGGCGATTTTCGACCCGGAGATAATGTGGCGGTATCTCTGTACCGGAATGATGAAATAGTCGGTGCCACTCAGGAAAAAAACATCCTCTTCTTCAAAGGTCAGACCAACCTGTTTGACCTCTATCCTACCAATCAGCCGGGCATGTCATTTACGTTTCGGGAGAGCTATGCCCCAAATATCTACGTATATGGACTCTATTTTGACGGTCGGGGGTATGCCCTGACTGACGGTCTACAACTGAACTATGATCGGAGTCTGAAAGCTCTGCAGATTCAGTTGTCGCCGGATCAGCCGGCGTATCGTCCGGGTGAAGATGTGACTCTGGATATTCATGTGACTGACTCTGCCAATAATCCCGTGACCGCGACGGTCAATGTGTCCGCCATCGACGAGGCGCTGACCGCCATCCAGTGGGCAAATCCTGCAGAGGTGTTGAGTACGCTGTATCAGTATTTACCATCACCGATTGTGTATTCATACCAGACGCATAAAGCAGAGCTGAATGCCATGGCCGAGGGGGGAGGCTGTTTCAGCGGCGATACCACCATCCTCATGGCAGATGGCACGACCAAACACATTGGGGAGATTCGGATCGGTGATTCAGTGGCCACGCATCCGGCGGTCGGGAGCGATGAACTGGTCAGTGCCACCGTCACCAATACATTTGAGCACCGCGTGGCGGAATATCTGGTGATCAATGGTTCCCTGCGCGTCACGCCGGAACATGTCGTTTTGCTGAATGGGTCGTGGCAGACGATCGGCAGCGCACGGGTCGGAGACTGGCTCATCGACCAGCAGGGCAGTCGCGTGGTGATTCATTCGATTATCCGTCAGTATCATCAGATTGACGTATACAATCTGACTACCGAACCGTACCATACTTTCATCGCGGACGGCATCTACGTACACAATGAAAAGGGTGGTGGCCGCCAGAATTTTCAGGACATCGCGTATTTCGGCAGCACCACCACTGACCGATCCGGAAACGCCTCGGTTACGTTTAAGCTGCCGGACAATATTACGTCCTGGCAGACTACCGTACATGCGTTGACCAAGGATCTGCAGGCACAAGCCGCGCAAACCGCACTCATCGCCACTCAGCCGTATTTCGTGGACGTGGCGGTAGCCGGGGACTATGTGGTGGGGGACGCGCCACAGGTGCTGCTGCGGAGTTTCGGTCGGGCGGTCGATCCAGATACGGCGGTGACCTATACCATCACGTTTCCCGGATTCTCTGAGGATGTGATTACCCGTTCAGCGGGTGCCCAGGACACCGTGGCGGTGGGACTCCCGGATTTTCCGGCGGGCACCCATCAGATCCGCGTGGAAGGAAAACAGGGGAGCTCTACCGATGCTGTGATCAAAACCATGCAGTACCATGATTCCCATATCACCGTCGGTACGACGCAGTATTATCGGCTGGAACCAGCCGCCCCGCTCTCCGGTAGCGCGGACCGCCGCACATCCCTGGTCTTTACCAATCTCGAACGGGGCCAGTTTTACCGTGATCTGCAGGCGCTGATCTGGTCGTACGGCGACCGGATTGAGCAACAGCTCGGACGGTATCAGGCTCAATCGCTGCTGAATGAGTATTTCGGCGAAGACGGCACGCTTCCGGCCATCACCTTTACCGATTACCAATTGCCTGAGGGTGGCATATCCCTCTTGCCCTATTCATCGGCTGAGTTATTGACCACCGCGAAGACATTTGGAGTGGCACCTGGGTTGTTTGATGCGATTGCCGGCCGTGATTATTTCTACAGCGTGCTCAATAACCGCCAGAGTAACACCGATGAGATTGTCTATGCTTTGCTGGGATTGGCAAATCTCGGTGAGCCCGTACTGACTGATATCAATATTTTCATGGCACACCACGATGTTTCCGCAGAGCTGAAGCTGTATCTGGCACGGGCGGTGGCTCAGCTCGGTGCTTCCGAGTATGCCGCTACCCTGCTGCAAGAGGTCTTGAATGAGCACGGCCATGCTGCTGATCCGTATATCGAAGTCCAGCTCGGCACTACCCAGGATGACTATACTGAGTATACGTACCAGGCGGCCGTGCTCGCTGCGGCAGTGTCCTCGGAAGAGGCTCCAAAACTGTATCAATACGCGCTGGCGCATCCGGCTAATCTGACGCTGCATACGATCGATCAGCTGGCGTATATTCAGACGGCAGTACCGCTTTTGAGCGGAGATCCGGTACGTTTCAGCTATACGCTTGATGGGGAGACAAAATCAGTTATTCTGGAAGATGCAGATACCTATGCACTGTCAGTAACCCCAGAACAGCTCTCGGCCATCACGTTCAGCGGTATCGAGGGCGAAGTCGGAGTGATAAGCTCCTACCAACAGCCGGTCGACCCTGCATCGGCGCTCACTGATGCGAATCTGAGCATCACGCGGGAGTACACCGTCAATGGTCAACCAACGACGATATTCCGGGCAAATGATATCGTCCGGGTGACACTGAAACCGTCAATCAGCAGCGGTGCTCTGGATACGGAGTATCAGGTGACCGATTATCTGCCGGCCGGTTTGAAACTGCTGTCCAATCTTTCTTCTCGAAATGTACCGTATGAACAGTTGTACCGGTATCCCTACGAGGTCAATGGTCAGGCGGTAAAATTTTGGACCGGCCGGACGTCCCAGGAGTTTTATTACTACGCCCTGGTGACTGGCAAGGGTACCTTTACTGCCGATGCGCCGGTGGTGCAGGGATTCGTGGTGCGCTCCAGTGTGAATTATGGCACATCCACCAGCGTCACCATCGAATAGCCGCACACTGAAACGCTGGCACTTCATCGTGGTGCTGGCCATCGCCCTGCCGGGCATCGTCGCCATCAGCAGTACCATCATCAGTACGGTTGATGCTGGTAATCCGAAGATGAACAGACCGCAATCAGTACGCATTCTGGAAACGCCGTACTACTACCCAAATCAGTTCCAGCGTTCGGTAGAGCGGGCGATTCAGCTCGGGCCGGCGTTTCCGGAAAAAAAAGTACTGGGTGCCATTATCCCCCATGATTTTACCCGCGGGGAGTATATCGCCCATTTTTTTCAGGGGTTGCAGTCGCAGCAGCCCCAGCGTATCATTCTGATCGGACCGAATCACCACGAGGTCGGCAGCGGTTTGGTGCAGACCACGGCCGCTTCCTGGAAAACGGCAAATGGGCTCGTCGAAGCCGATCAAGGATTGGTTCAGGCGCTGGTTGACGGGGGATATGCCTTGGCCAATGATCACGTAGCGGTCAATGAGCATTCGGTATCAGCCATCATGCCATTTATTGGTCATTACTTGCCCGGAACGACCGTCGTACCGGTTATTCTGAAAGCGGAATTGCGGCTGCCGGAGCTGCAGCGGCTGGTGGCGCTGCTGGATCAGCACTTCGATGATCAAACCGTAGTCGTGGCGGCCGTCGATTTTTCCCATTACCTGTCAGTGCCAGAAGCTGAGGCGCATGACCATGTGACACGGGCCGCTCTGGAGACGCTCGACTACCAGACTATTTTGTCGTTTGGCGCGCGCTTCAATGATTACCTGGATTCGCCGCCCTCGATAGCACTGCTGCTCTTCTGGCTGTCTCAGCGAGGAATAACCGGGTATACCGTACTGCACCATGCCAATTCCGGCATCCTGGCCGGTACTACCGCAGCGCCAACCACAAGTTACTTTGAAATGGTGTATTATAAGTAGTATGGTCGAATTCGTTTTTATGATAATCCTACCGCTGGCATTGATTACTTCCGGCATGATCCGCGCTCGGTGGCGGTGGTATCTACTTACCGGGGTGGTACTGGCTATCAGCGGTGTTTTTTTCATTCGACGCACCACCCTGGCCGATATCGGCATCCATACCGACTATATAGTCGCCACACTGTTGGCCTATGGGATATTTGCGGTGACGGGGTGCGTTTTTTTGCGTTGGCTGTCGATGGTATTGGGTCAGGCGCCCCATACCGACTGGCGTCAGGACACGCATTTTCGATATTGGTTCATCCCCATCAGCATCGGCCAGCAGTACGTGTTCATGTCATTTTCTCTGCGCCAGTTGATTGAGCTGACTGACGTCGTCTGGGCGGCCGTCATCATCAATGCCGTTCTTTTTGCCATCATGCATAGCATCTATGGAAACTGGCGAGTGCATCTGCCGCTGGCACTGGTAGCGGGGCTTGGTTTCAGCGCCCTATATTCCGTATTCCCCAATTTGATCGTCGCTTCAGCAGCGCACATGGTACTCAATTTCACTGCGGTGTATTATGGATTTTTTGTAAACAAACGATCGGTGATTGCCTCAAACGAGCATTAACATGGTTTTTATGAAAGAGACGCCATCTCGACGAATTCGCGTGACCCTGTGGGCGATGTATGTCGTGTCTGTTTTATGGATCGGCTGGTCAGCGTGGTGGCTCTGGCAGGGATCCGATTACCGCTACCTATACAGCGCAGTTGGATTGGTCAATGCACTGCTCATCGGCACGTTGGCGTATTTTTTGGGCCGAGGACGGCGCTGGGCATGGTGGGGTGCGCTGGTGGTTGCCGGGTTTAATGTCATTACTACCATCACTGACCAGGTGGGTTGGTTTGATTTGGTGTATCTGGTGCCGGCGGTTGGCGTATTCCTCATGGTTGTGGTTTTGAAATTTCCTCGATCATCAGGCAGCTCCGAGCGGCTCGATATTGTGGATGAGCATGACCATGTCATCGGGCAAGGAGACCGTCATGCAATTCACATGAATGCCGAGCTCCACCGGGAGGTTGGGGTGTTTATCTATAATGCGAAGGGGGATATCCTGCTTCAGCGGCGAGCCCCGGATAAAGATATTGCACCGGGCAAGCTGGACACATCGGTGGGTGGCCATGTGAGCGCCGGCCAGACATACCTTGGCGCGGCGATTATGGAAATGGAAGAGGAGACGGGGATACGGGTCCAGCCGGAGGATTTATTTTTCATGTATAAAAATAAGCGCCAGAGCAATCAGCAAAAGAATGGAATGATTAATTATGCATTTCGCTGTATGTATCTGTATCGATTTCGAGAGGGCACGGATACGCTGCGGCTCGAAGATGGCAAGGCAACGTGCCTCGAATGGTGGCCGATGGAGAAGTTGCGTGGCCTGCGCGAGGAGGATAAAGCGCAGTTCACCTCTTTTGTGTATAAGGATTTACCTCAGGTATTAGCCGCGGTCGAGAAAGAAATGGCCAAGGAGCGTCGACAGATATGATTCACCTTACCTACTTCGTTCACGGCACCACGACTGATAATGAAGCCGGGATTGCCACCGGTTGGTTGCCTGGCGAGCTTTCGCAACTCGGTGTTGAGCAGGCTCGAATATTAGGCGAGATGGCGAAGGGTAAGCAGTTTGACGCGGTATTCTGTTCTGATTTGAGACGGGCGGTTGACTCTGCCCGGCTGGCGTTTGGTGGACGCTATGACATAATTCAGGACAAGCGGTTGCGCGAAGCAAACTATGGGAAGTGGAACGGCCAGCCCGACCACTTCAAACATGATTTAGAGCGGTACATCAGCACCGGATTCCCCAACGGCGAAAGTTATCACGATGTCGAGCGGCGTGTCGCAGATGTACTGGCATTTCTCAAAGTTCGGTATGACGGCAAGCGCGTGGCGATAGTTGCACATCAGGCGCCGCAACTGGCGCTCGAAGTTCTATGCAACAAAAAATCCTGGCCCGAGGCGATTCAGTCAGACTGGCGCCGGAGCGGGCAGTGGCAACCAGGGTGGGAATACGCGCTGTATTAATTTGTACTGGAGTGATATGCTTGCAGTGAAGAGAATTAACATGACGTGCATATGAAAAAATCGCTATCCATCATCATGGCTGTGGTCGTCATCGTCGGTGGTGGCATCGGACTGTATGTTGCCTTGCAGCACAATGACAACGAAACAGGCGCGGGCAATACGGTTACCAATACTCTAGTGAGTAATGCCAACGCGTATATGAATGTGAACACAGCGACTCCTGGGACTTACATTGGCGACGGTTTCACTCTGCTGCAACTGCCGGGCTGGATTCAGGGGCATCTCAGCGGAACGCTGGTTTCTTTCCATAATGAACGTGAGCAACAGCCGGCGGGAAGCGCTGCTGCGGCCATCAATTTTCAGTCGTATATCGCCGTCTCTTTTGATACGACGAATGGGAGATCACCAGCCGAGGTGTACCAGCGGACTATCGACGATATTATCAGCACGATTGATGGGGTGAATATTTTTGATACCGATGATGAGACGGTGAATGGGTTGACGGCTACCTTTACCGCCATGGAATTTGTACAGCAGGACGTGGAGTACACGGTCATGGTGGCGGTATACGACGCCGGTGATCGGTACTATGTGGTGTCATTCAATACCACCTCTGAACTGTGGATAGAGTACAAAGATAGTTTCTATGTGGTGGCACGGAGTTTCATGCTGAAGTTATACAGTGCGGACAGAGTATAATTGTCTAACAGTTTTTTCCATATGAAAAAATCAGCGTATATTATCATTTCAATATTCATTATCGGAATGGTTGCTTTTTTCTTTCCGAAAGACGGCGGTTCTGGAGGCACATGCGCTGGATGTGAGATCCGTTCGTGCCAATGCATGGGTATAGCACGTCATAGTCAGGCTGTCGGTCCAGTGGAGGTGACGTGCTATGGCATACCCCACTCGTGCACGACCGGGGAGGTCACTCCGGACACGACTCAGGCCAACACAAATGTTCAAACCATACCTGGCACCATGGACGACGTGTGGATCTGTGATGGCAAAGACTGGGTCAAGCAGGGGAATCCGACTGATCCGAAGCCGACCGATGTCTGTGATGCTGATCATGCCGCTCTTCCACTCGACAATCCCCTGGAATTCAATTGGTCGACCATGGACCGGGGTCCGTACCGCGACCGTATTACTTATGCGCTGAGTAATGATTTGCGTGCCTGGAGCGCCCGTGGGGTGATGCTGGCGGACCATGCATCCGTGCCTGGGGCTGTATTCATGGATGGAACCATCTTTGTTTATTTTGTGGATGTATCACAAGACGGGATCAAGGAGCAACTGGGGATGGTCATGAGTGACGACGAAGGGGCGACATGGACCGAGCAGCGTACATTGACCATTGATGGATTGGGAGACAGGGCGCTGGCTGATCCAGCACCAGTGGTGCTGGATGATGGTCGCATTCGCCTGTATTTCTTCGATATCAATGAAGCGCGGATGAATAAACCGGCCAGTGGCATTGAGCCGACGAATAAGATATACTCAGCAATTTCCAATGACGGTATTCACTTCGCCATGGAGGAAGGTATCCGGTTTGAGCGGCGGGGGATATTTGATCCGGATGTGGAGCACTTTGGTGATACCTGGTACCTCTACGGCGGCGATATTGAAGGCAATCAAGTCATCTATGCTACCTCAGACGATGGACTGACCTTTACCGAGGGTGGTATCGCCTACCAGGGCGGGGCGGTGCCGGATGTGTATTATCACGATGGGACGTATTATCTCTTCACTGCCGGTATTGGCATCGCTACGGGCACGACCCCGACGTCGTTTACCGCCACTGGTGACCAGTTTACCGATCCCAGTTCACCGGGCGCCACTGCTGACCCGTCGGTCGTCCCGCTGAGAAATGGGTTCTATCTGATGGTGTATAAGGTTCAGGAATAGTGCGGACATTCCCGATGAGGGCTATCATAGTTCCCCACGCCGCGTATCTCTTTTCGCATCGATGTCGAGTTTGACCGTCAGGCGATTATCAATTTGTTTAAGTTTTTTTACGGCGTCCAGCGACGCGTGATATGCAGTCCGCGACTGCTGGTAAAAAGAAATATGTATCTGTGGTATACTATGAACATATTATTTATTAATCAATACATCTATGGCAAAACGAAGCACGGGGGTCGGCAAGGGCAAGAAATCCCGCTCCCATAAAACAGCCAAACGCCTGGCCGCAAAGAAGCTGATGCTCGAAGAAAAGGCGCGGAGGCGAAAGGGGCGTTCGTGATCGCGTATCGACTGGCGTCGAAAACAGTGACGCGGTGTCGCTGCATGGAAAATGAGTAATCCATTATTGGGTGTATGAAAAAATTTTTTTACTGGGCACCGCGCGTTCTGGGAATATTGTTCATTGGGTTCATTTCCATTTTCGCTCTGGATGTTTTTAGTGAGGGATACGGCGCCGGAGAATTCGTGCTGGCGCTAGTGATGCACCTTCTGCCGAGTTTTTTTGGGGTAGGTATTTTATATGTAGCCTGGAAATGGGAGCGGATCGGCGGGTGGTTGTTTGTGGTGTTTGGCGTCGCCTTTCTTTTTATCGGCGGATTTGAAACTATGTCTATCCTTTTGTTTTCAGTGCCACTCTGCGTGATCGGGGGATTATTTCTGATGCATCACTACAGATATTCAGGGCATTCCAGTAGTGGCGTTTTACCCGAAGGGGCGCAGGTGAATGATCGGGCGGAACATCCGTAATGGACACCTGGTTCATATGATTACAGGGGATTGGCATGAGCAAATTATATATTATTTCTATGGAATCTAAACAACAAAAATCGCATCAGGGTATTGGTGAAGAGATCGGCGGCGCTATCGGTAAGGAAGTCGGGGCAGAAATCGGCAAACAGGTTGAGAGTCATTTTCAGAAGAAAAAGGATGGAACGGTACGGCGCGCTGCAAAATCAAAAGCAAGCCGCCGGATCGGCTACGTTTTTGTGATAGCCTTTTCCCTTATATTCCTCTGGATTATCAATAATTTTCAAGCCTGGGACTGGACTTTTATCACTGACGAGTGGAGCCAGGTAGATCAGGTTGTCCGGTATTCCATTTATTTAAATATCATCGTCAATGCCGTGTTTGTGTTTATGGATGGGCGGCTGCTGTATTTCGTCGGGCGGCTGGTCACTGACGGGTTTGGCATCTATGTGAGCGTACGCATGTTTCAGGTGTTTCCTTTTAATTTTAAGAATCTGTTTGGCGGGTGGGAGTGGGCAAATGCCGTTTTTCCGTGGCTGATCATCTTGGGTATCGTCGGCATCGGCATAGCGATCGTCGTTCGCACTGTCAGACTGATGAGTGGGAAAAATATTTACGATTGATAGCATATGAATCCAGAACAGCCGAGAGGAGCGCCGGATCACATAGAGCAGATGGTGGATCGCCTGATCGCGGAGGCCGGCCAGCACACGGACGCAATAGCAGAGCGGCATGACCGGAGCAGCGAGCGATATGTGCAGGCGATGAAAGTCTTGGAGCGGGGTGCCGCCGGAGATACTGGGCGGATCGATGCCGTCCTCCGTGCAGAATCTACGGGGGATGCATATGAGCATGAGCAGGCGGTCATGGATGCCACGCTTTTTATCATTGAGCGGTATGGAAATCCATATGCCGATGGTAACACGCCGGCAGCCGATGCTGTGCGGAGCCTGAGCGCGCGAGCGTTTGAGGATCTGCTGAACGAAGAGTATGGATATTTCCAAAAACGGTAATAACCTATGAACCCGCATAATAGAGGCAATATATTTCCCGGTCTCCGCGTCGCTGTTATTCTGAAAGAAGACCAGCCCACCGGGAAATTAACCGAGGGTGTGGTACAGGACATACTCACCAGTTCTCCGACGCACCCGCATGGGATAAAAGTGCGACTGGTGTCGGGTGAGGTGGGCAGAGTCCAGCAGATACTGTAGAATGCCAGTATCGACAGCCGAATATTATTCGGCACGGTACAAATGAAAATAGTTATTATTAGCCACGGACGTACTACCGTGTGCCTATTGTGCATTACATACTCATTACTATACCCTTATGGAAAATTACGACCCAAAAAAAGATTGTTGCCCACCGTTTGACCCGGCACTCTGGGACGGCAAAACATTCAGATGGAACAAAAAGAAGTTTATTACGGATCGAGTGTTCACGCTGTTTTTCATGCCCATGAATTTTGGGCAGGTGGTCACGCGGATGAATTTGAAGATCGACGCCGCTGGGGGGAAAGCGCTCGACTGGATGTCACTTTCCGACCATACGTCGAAATGGAACATGGACCTGTACATCGCCGTGGACAAGGAAATTCCGGGAGCGAAGAATATCACCCTGAGCGGCACCATGCTGAGCAAGGTGTATGAGGGCAATTTCAAAGACACGGGCAAATGGTGCAAAGAATTTGAAGCGTATGCCAAAACCCAAGGGTACGCAGCAATCAAAAAATGGTACATGTGGTATACGACCTGCCCCACGTGCGCCAAGAAGTACGGGAAGAATTACGTGGTGATTTTTGGGCGAGTCTGATGAAAGTAATTGCACAAAAACTCATCGCCCCGTGCGGTATGGATTGCGCGCTGTGCATGGCTTTCCTCCGTGAAAAAAATCACTGCCCGGGCTGCCGATATGATGATACGCATAAGCAAACAAGTTGCCGGAACTGCATCATAAAAAAATGCGCCAAGCGTATTCGTCATGATTGGCAGTATTGTTTACAGTGCGATACGTACCCCTGCGCTCGGTTGCGGCATCTCGATAAACGGTACCGCGCCAAATATGGTATGAGTATGCTGGAAAATCTGGAGTACATCCGAGATCACGGTATCCGGGCGTTTGTCGGACACGAACGGCGACGGTGGATGCGCGATGCGGCGATTTTTTGTGTGCATGACCAGAATTGGCACTTGCCTATATGAGCATGTATTTGGTAGGGTAGGAAGATGAATCAACCGGTCTCTACAAACGACAGGGAAACGATGCAAAAGCTCGTGGCTGACGCCCGGGCAAGGATAGCTGACTGTAAAAAAGAACAGGCGCGTGTTTTGGCTACTTACCGAACGCATGTGGAAAAAAAGAAAATTAACGACCTGCGTCATGCGATCAGCCGAAAAAAATAAGAGCGAACAATGGTGGGCGGATACTGAAACCGGTTCTCTCCAGCCGGATGCGGCAGAAACGGAAGCCGACACAGTTGAGCAGTCGGAAGATATGCAGCGATGGCTTGATGAACTCGCCGCTGAACTCTCAGCGTCCCATCGCGAGGCGGGTGACCTACTGGTGACGGGGCCACAGGAGGTACACGCTATTGACGAAGAATTTGGATTATCTGAAGCGGAGGCTCGGGTGATGCATCGTGAAACAGGGGTACTGTCAAAACTCCATCAATTGCGCGCGACCGCTCTGGACGCCGTGCTGACGGCGGGATACGTCGCCAAGGATTTTTTTGTGCAGCCGATTGCCAATGGAGAAGTGTTTGATTCAGATGCAGCCATGCAGCAATTACGGGAAGCGCCCCGTGAGCAGCGACCACAGCTGATCCGTGAGCTCAAGGCTAAGCTGGCGTACCAGCAGCGCGGTTTAGGGCAGATGCGTGAGGCGCTTCGGCAGATGGTGGATCGGACACAGCGAGTGGATGCCAGAGAGCTTTCGGGTATGGTAGAGATTTATGCGAAGAAATATGGATTTGATGGTTTTACTCAGGATATTATCGAGGGAAGTTTGAATAATCTCGAATCCCGGTATCACGATATACAAAAGTATACAGAGCAGTATTCCACCGGCCCGGAATTCTTTCGCTGGATGTTTCAGGGCGACTCGCCGCAGGGTGAGGTAGAGCTGCACGTGACGCCATTTACCATATATCTTCGTTGTCATGATATGCGCGACTACACGCGGATGTACCATTATGGGGATGTCACCGACCGGCTGACCGAGCATGATTTTGATGTCGCCGCGCAAAGTGGAGGGTGCCAGCTCCATAGAGCGCCGGTGCTGGATCTGGAGGGTGCGATAACGGTTGAGAATGCCAGCGACAATCAGAACGATCCATATGCCGCCCAGCGCGTATTGGCGCATGAGGAACAACACGCGATTAATTCAGTGACGACATCATTCATGTTGCCACACTCGTCAGAGCGCGCTGGACGTCGGATGATGAAGGGTATGGACGATGAAGCCCTAGCCATAACGATTCGGCGGGAGCTGCGGCATGCTCGGGAGCACGGGGTTTATCGAGCGAAGGATGAAATATTGGCGTATATAAAAGAAGGACGAGATCTGGACGAAGTGTATTCCACCTTGACCCAAAAAAAGGCTGATGGAGGGCTCTATGATTATTTTAATGATGACAAAATCCGGATGGCGGAGGACTACGGGGAAATATTACCCGCGGAGCGTCTGGCAATTTTTAAAGACGCACTGGATGATGTATTGGAACGGGAGTATTATCAAATTATTTTAAATGGGTTACGGGCTTGCCGTACGCTTCGGGACCATGGCATGAATTCAGAACGGATTATCGGTACGGTGGGGCATGAACCGCTCGAACGATGGCCCCATATCGCCAGTCGGATTAAACAGCAGAGCATCTCGCGGATCGGTACGGACGTATTTGATGATATTCAGTTGTCGGTACTGAGGGCAAGACGACGGAGAGAATTATTCAGTGAACGAAAGCGGTAAGTATACCCAGGGAAAAAGGGGGTAGTGACAAAAAACCCAATAAGAGTATACTAATCCTGTCTATGAAAGCAGTGCTTGTATATGATTCAGTATTCGGCAATACGCGCAAGATAGCCGAGGCTATCTATAGTTCACTTGGGCGTGATGCCGTGATGGTCAAAGCCTGGGAATTTCACCCGGACGTTTTGGAGCGCGCTGATTTGGTGGTCATGGGATCGCCGATCCAGGCTTGGCGCCCGTCGAAAAACATGCTTGAAGCACTGAAGCGGCTTCGGCCCGGGGATTTGACCGGTAAAAAAGTCGCCGCATTTGATTCGCGGTATGACCGGCGGTTCGCTGGTACGGCGTGTTTTAAGATCGCCCGTCGTCTGACGCGGTATGGCGGAACCCTGATTGCCAAGCCGGAGCACTTCATCGTCCTCGGACACGAGGGGCCGCTGCGGCAGGGCGAAGTGGAGCGGGCGGCATCCTGGGGCAGGATGCTCATCGAGGCTACGGGCAAATCCTGACATGATGCTGTCGATTTTTGGTGCCTGCTTGCGTGGCAGGCGGGTTTGCGGTACACTGGAAATCACGTTATGAATAAAAGTGACCCCAAAGATAACCGGGTTTCATTCCCTGCGCAAGAAGAGAAAATACTCGCCTTTTGGGAAAAGGAGAATATTTTCGAAAAAAGCCTGCGGCGAACAGCAGACGGCCGCCCGTTTGTTTTCTTTGAGGGGCCGCCGACGGCAAATGGCCGCCCGGGTATCCACCACTTGCTGGCGCGCGCCTATAAGGATGTCATCCTGCGCTACAAAACCATGCAGGGTTTTTTTGTCGAGCGGAAGGCTGGCTGGGATACCCACGGCCTACCTGTGGAACTGCAGGTAGAGAAGGAGCTGGGGATTTCCGGCAAGCCGGATATCGAGAAGTACGGCATCGCTGAATTCAATCAGAAATGCAAGGAATCGGTCTGGCAGTACAAAGAGGAATGGGAGCGGCTGACCAAGCGCATGGGTTTTTGGCTAGACCTGGAGCATCCGTACATCACCTATCAGGACGAGTATATCGAGACGCTGTGGTGGATTATCAAGCAAATTTGGGATAAAGGGCTGCTCTATCAGGGACACAAAGTAGTGCCGCATTGTCCGCGCTGTGGTACGGCATTGTCATCGCATGAGGTGGCTCAGGGGTATGAAACCGTGACGGACAATTCTGTCTTTATTAAATTCAAAGTTAAAGATCAGAACGGTACCTACATATTATCCTGGACGACCACCCCGTGGACGCTGCCGGGTAATGTGGCGCTGGCGGTCGGGCCGACTATTGATTACGTCAAGGTGGAAATTGATCATGAATTTTTGTACATCGCTAAAAGCGTGGTGGAGCGTTTGGGTGTGCCGTATCGCGTGGTGGAGGAAAAACGTGGCGCGGATCTGGTCGGCATGGAATATGAACCGTTGTTCGACATTCACGCATTGCGTTCCGAAAAATCCTATCGCGTCTATCCCGCGGATTTCGTAAATACCGAGGAGGGGACGGGGGTAGTCCATACGGCGGTGATGTACGGCGAAGATGATTATCAGCTCGGTATGGCGGTGGGGTTGCCCCAGCACCACACGGTGGACGAAAATGGCCTTTTTACCAAAGACGTCAAAGATTTTACCGGTAAATTCGTAAAAGATAAGGACGTCGAACGTGCGCTGATCAAATATCTGTCCGATCGGGGCAGTCTGTTCCGCGAGGAGCCCTATCAGCACTCATATCCTTTTTGCTGGCGCTGTGACACTCCGCTACTGTACTATGCGAAGGATTCCTGGTTTATCAAAATGACCGCGCTAAAACAGCAGCTGATTTCCAATAATGAACACATCAATTGGGTGCCGGATTATTTCAAACACGGCCGGTTTGGGGAATGGCTGAATGAATTGAAGGACTGGGCATTTTCCCGCGAACGCTATTGGGGGACGCCGCTGCCTATCTGGAAATCGGCCGACGGTGACTATCTGTGCGTCGGTTCATTTGCTGAGCTCAAGGAATTGGCGAAGAACCCAAATACTATCGACCAGTGGTTTGATCCGCACCGGCCGTTTGTGGATGAAATTGTCCTGGAAAAAGACGGCAGGGAATACCATCGCATCCCGGAGGTTGCCGACGTCTGGTTTGACTCTGGCGCCATGCCGTTTGCTCAGTGGCACTATCCGTTTGAGCATGCTGAGCGTGTCGATGCCGGCCAGAGTTTTCCCGCTGATTATATATCAGAAGCGGTCGACCAGACGCGAGGATGGTTTTACACCTTGCTGGCTGTGGCCACCCTTCTCGATAAACCAGCGCCATATAAAAATGTCATTTGTTTGGGACATATATTGGATGCCAAGGGCCAGAAGATGTCCAAATCCAAAGGTAATGTAGTAGATCCGTTTGTGATGATGGATACGTACGGGGTGGACGCATTGCGCTGGTTCCTCTTCACAGTCAATCAGCCGGGCGAAGCAAAATTATTCGAAGAGAAGCAGGTCGGCGACATCGTGCGAAAGAACTGGATGATACTGGCAAATGTCGTTTCGTTTTGGCAGATGTATGCCACAAAACCCGATGGGGAGCCGGCAGTGCCGGTTGTGACCCACGTCTTGGATCGCTGGATGCTGGCCCGACTGCAGCAGATAGCGGCGACCGTCACTGCCGCATTGGACCAGTACGCGGTCACCGAGGCGGCGCGGGCTATTTCTGATTTTATCCAGGATGTGTCGACGTGGTATCTCCGTCGGTCCCGGGCACGTCTGAAACCACAAGCGCCTGACCAGATCGCGGCATTGGAGACGCTCCGCTATACGTTAGTGACCCTGAGTAAATTACTGGCGCCATTTGCCCCATTTTTTAGCGAGTGGCTGTATCAGACGACAACCGGTTCTGAAACATCGAGTGTGCATATCAGTGACTGGCCAAACCTGATGCCCGCGGAGAATGGAGAGGCCGTGTTACGGGAGATGCAGCTGGTACGGAGTGCGGTTGAATTGGGCCATTCATTGCGTAAACAGCAGCAGATAAAAGTACGCCAGCCGCTGTCTCAGTGCATCATCCAGACGCCTTCCCTGGCACCTGAAATGCAGTTACTGATTCAGGAGGAGCTGAATGTGGTTTCGGCAGTCGCCGCAGATACATTGCCCACTGGCAGCGAATTTGTCGTAGCGGAGCAGGGGGCTCTGAGGGTAGCACTGGACACGACTATCACTGATGAATTGAAGCAGCGGGGGATTTCTCGTGAAATTATCCGCCATCTAAACGCCTTGCGCAAGGATGGCGATTTGACTATTGCTGATCGCATAACGATATATTTTGAGATTGGCGATCCCGATTTGGAGGGTATCATGATGCATTATCGTGATGAGATCTGTGCCGAGGTGCTGGCTGGTAAATGTCTCAAAGGCATCCCAGAAAATATTGATCTGAAAAAAGTGCTGGATATTGGCGGTGTGAAATTGTTGTTCGGTATCAAAGCAGCACACTAATCTATGAGTACGTATCAGATGACCGGCATCATTATCCGGCATCATGATCTGCGTGAGGTTGATCGCACTATTACACTGTATACCGAGGAATACGGGAAAATTACTGTATTGGCGCGGGGCACCCGAAAAATCAGCAGTAAACTGGCGGGAAGCCTAGAGCCAATTCAACTGGTGACTGTGCAGTGCGTCCGCGGTGCGCGTCTGGATACGGTGACTGACGTCACGGTTCAGGATGCCTGGCGGCGGCTGCACGCTGAACCGGCCGCTTTGGCATTGGCCCGGTATATTGCCACCCTACTGGACCGTCTGCTGCATGACCGGCAGCGTGATCGGCATCTCTACGCACTGGTGCTGCAGGCGTTACAGCGGCTGGATACTTCTGGAATTACTCCAGCCCAATTATTTTTACTCCGATGGTTTTTCGTCTGGCAGCTCGTTTCTGCTGTTGGACACCAGCCCGAGGTGAATCGGTGCGTGATCTGTCGTCAGGTGCTGGCTCCATCAGCGGTGGTATTTTCCTGGAAACGCGGCGGGGTAGCGCATGCTCGATGCAGCAGTGCCATCGATGTGGTACCGATCGGGGCAAATACGGTCAAACTCTTGCGGGAGTTGGTGCACCAACCGATTGAGCGGGTAATGCTCTTGACTATGCCCAGCGCGGTAGCGCAGGAATGTGAGCGGATAACCACACTTTTTATCAATGCAATTGCCGAAACCGACCTGTCATTTCGTCCATTTTTCGAGAGTGCATAATTTTGGTATACTATAATCATGATAGCGAAACAAAAGGACATGCACGCAGATATGCCACGGCCTCGATCATCCGATGACGACGTTGAGGTTTTTTCTGAGGATGAGATGGCGGCGCTGGCCGCAGAGACGACGCCGCCTCAACAGGATGTCCATACGCATATTCCCGTAGCCGCAGAAGAGGAAGCCGAGACTCCGAAATCGAATCGTCGCATAGCCATCGAGGCGAAGAAACGCTTTTCCGATCTGTACCAGCGAGCGAGTGGAGCTAGCTCAGCGACGCATTTTGAACGGACGGATCCGAATCGCCGTAAGAAAATAATCGTCTGGGTTTTGGTCGGACTTATGATTATCGCGGGTGCCGCAGTAGGCGGATTTTTCTTCTTTGTCAATCAGGAACAGGAATTTGCCAATGAGCAGGTCTCCGCTTCGATTGATGGGGCGACGGTAGTGACTTCGGGCAAGGAGTCGACGTTTGTCATCGCAATAACAAACGGCGAAGCCGTAGCGGTGCACAATGTTGAGATGACTCTTCAGCTGCCCAGTACATTTCAATTTCGAAGCTCGGTACCGTCGGCGGAGAATGATGCCCACAATGCGTGGAACGTGGGTACCATCAATCCTGGCAAGCGAAAATTAGTGAGTATTACCGGAACCTTTTTTGGTGAAACGGGAACTGAACTGGCCGTACCTACTATATTGGGTTATCGTCCGGCAAATTTTAATTCAGTATTCCAGACCCACGGTTCGCTGTCACTGACTATCGGCGGGTCGGTTTTATCGCTGACGCTGGAGGCGCCGCCGAAGAGCATCAGCGGTCGGGCTGACCAGTACGCACTCACATTGGAAAATACCTCAGACGAGACGATCGAGCAGGTGAGACTGACGCTGACAGTCCCTGCCGAGATGCAGGCGGACAATTTTAAGCCGGAGGCGACATCGACCGGGTCATTCATCTGGAGCATTGATTCGCTTGAGGGTGGCGAGACGTTTTCCGTGACGTGGAACGGCACCATTACCGCTGCGCAGGGCACGAGCAGCGAATTGAAAGCCGAGGTTGGGTATACCGATGCTGGAGGTACCTACCTATCCCAAGCCGAGCAAACCGCCCTGCTGTTTGTCGTGAATCCGCAGCTCCTCATTACCCTCAAACAAAATGACAGCACGTCCGGAGCGCCTGCTGAATTTGGAGATCTGATTACCTATGCGGTCACGCTGGAAAATGGGAGCGACGCCGTGATCAACGATATAGCGGTACGGGTTGAACTAACGACGAATGCCGTGGATTGGTCGGGACTGGTAAATCCGTACAAAGGCACTACCGAGGGGACCACTATCCGCTGGGACGCGTCCACGGTGCCGACGCTCACATCGCTGCGGCCCAATGAACAGGCGGAGATTTCCTTCAGCATACCGGTCGTGGCTACATATAGTGCGTCCGGTGCTGATGATGGGGAATTGACCATTTCCGCGACCGCCACTGCCCGGTCATCCGGGGTAGTGGACCTGGATGGCACCGATCTAGTGGTCTCGACCGATCCACTAGTGACCAAGATAACCACCGACCTGAAGCTGCGTGCTGAATCCCGGTATTATGATGATCAAAGTATTCCTGTTGGCAGCGGACCGGTACCGCCCCGCGTCGGCGCGACCACCACATATCGGCTGTACTGGTATCTGCATAATTCGACAAATGAAGTAACGGATGTGGTTGTTTCCGCGGTGCTGCCAACGGGCGTCGACTGGACGGGCGTCAGCGGGGTGACGGCCGGTGATGTGAGCTACGATGCCAGTACCCGATTAATCCAATGGACAATCAATCGGATACCACAGAACGCGGGTCAGCTCATTCCGGAGCTGCAGGCATACGTCGATGTCAGCATCACTCCGCAGGTGGTGCAGGTAGGGGACGTGGTGACACTACTCGGCATGACGACAGCCCAGGCGACCGACACCTTCACCGGCGTGTCCATAACTCAAACCGCCAAGACGCTGACGACTGCGCTGACCACCGATCCGGTCGAGCGGGGGTCGGGAAAAGTTCAGCCAGCCCCCGTGCTTACCAATACAAATACAGCCACCAATGGCAATGTGAATGGTGGCTAGTGATCATCTTATGCCCGGCGTTCACGGAGAAAAAGATGCAAGGCTATGCTCAGCGCCGCGAATACCGCAGCGATCCAAAGGATGATTTCCGCGGCTGTATCAACAGCGACACCTGATGGTGCGAAGATGAGGATACCAACCCCGATGCTTTCCAGGGTCATTTTTATTTTTCCCGCGTTGTTGGCACCCAGCCGCGGCTGTATGCGGGTAAAGCGCCGGATCAGCGGGCCGATCACTGCTGCCAGCAGCACTAGGGTTATTTCGAGGGCAACGAGGGTAGTGATGACGGCCGATGAGATTCGCCCGACCGCCACGGTGAAAAAGAGTGATATAATCAATACCTTATCAGCCGCAGGATCGAGTAATTTGCCGATCGTCGTTTCCTGCCTGAGCCGGCGCGCCTGGACGCCATCCAGAGCGTCAGTATACAGGGCGACTGCAAAGATGATGGCGGCGGCAGCCACCTGACCGTTTCGGTAGAGAAGTATCAGTGGAATCACCAGAAGTACCCGCAGGCACGAAATCATATTGGGCGTCAGCCAGTGTGGCATCCAAGCGGCTGATCCTTGGAGCACTCGGTCTTTGGTGTGATTGAGGCGATCGAGCAGAACGCTATTTAATTCATGGGCACGCATAGTGTATACTGGTACTGTACTCAATTTACCCCTCGCTGTCTAATTCTTCTTATGGCATTTCGCATACTCAAAAAGAGCAAGAAGAGCCGGGCTCGTGTCGGTGCGCTGCGCACAGCGCATGGCATGATCAGCACGCCAGCATTCATGCCGATCGCTACCCGCGGGGTGGTAAAAACATTGAGCGCGGAGGATATCACTTCGTTGAACGCCGACATCATCCTGGCAAACACTTATCATCTGTGGCAGCGGCCGGGGCTGGGAGTGTTGCGGAAGTACAAAGGCTTGCATCAGTACATGCGCTGGCGCGGTCCGATCTTGACTGACTCCGGCGGGTATCAGGTCTTTTCGCTGAGCAAACGGCGGACGATTTCCGAGCAAGGGGTGCATTTCAGTTCGGAGATAGATGGCCGCTCGCTTTTTTTATCGCCGGAGCAGGCCATCGATATCCAGCGCGCGATCGGGTCAGACATCATGATGGTACTGGACGAGTGCCCACCGTATCCGACTACGCTGGGATATGCTCGTACCTCTATGGAATTGACGACCCGGTGGGCGCTCCGTGCGCTCGCTCATAAAAAGAAACGACGCATAGCCGACCAGATGGTATTCGGTATCGTGCAGGGTGCTACGTTTCCTGAGTTGCGCTCGGCGCATGCCCAGACTCTGGCGCGTATGCCGTTTGACGGTTTTGCCATCGGTGGTCTGGCGGTCGGAGAACCGGCGGAGCAGCTGTATGCTATGCTCGAAGTGACGATACCGCACTTGCCTGATTCACGGCCACACTACTTGATGGGCGTGGGAAAGCCGGAACAAATAGTAGAGGCAGTGAGACGGGGCGTCGACATGTTTGATTGCGTCATTCCCACGCGTAATGCGCGTCATGGGCTGATCTATGTGTGGCGTACCGCTGATCTACGGGGCAGGTTTTATGACACGATCCATATTTCACGAGCGCGATTTGCGGCGGATACCCACCCGATCGATGTCCAGAGCAGCGCGATTACGTCCCGCCGGTATACCCGGGCATATCTCAGGCATCTCTTCACCATTGGTGATCCGTTGGCGCTGCGGTTGGCGACACTACAAAATGTCAGTTTCTACCTGGAATTGATGCGACGTGTGCGTGGAGCGATCAAGCGCGGACGATTGTAGGCAGCGGAGGGGGCGTATCGTATTCATATTTGAGCCCGTCGATAAATAATGCTACACTATGGTCATGAAAGATTTTTTTCGACTTACCTGGCCAAAGATTATCGTCGCCTTGATACTCCCGCTCTATATCGGGTACGTCGTGCAGCAGGTGCCGGCTGGTGAGGCCGGCGCGATTGGGCCTGTTTTTGAAGACGGGTGGAGGATCTCTCCATTGCCCTTTGCCGTATTACTGTTTGGGGCGATCGCGGTGGTACTGGGGTCGGAAAATTTTTTTAGCGGCTTTTCCGATTTTACGTGGTATCAGTCAGTGGGATATTTCATATTGGAGATAGTGGTTCCATTGGGCATCAATTACCTGGTCGCCTGCGGTCTCGTGTACCTGTATCGCCGGATATACGCCCGATTCAAACCAAACCAATCCTCGCCTGCAGAAGAGGGGATGGATTTATAGTTTTGCGGACCGACTTATGCACACGTTTGGCGTTGTTTGGTTTTTTGGTATCTGCTATACTACGACCTACACTTAGAAAATAAAAAATAATTATCATATGATTTCTATCCGTCCCGCCACCTGTGCTGATGGCCCGCTGGTTTCAAATATGCTGCATCAGCGATATAGCTTTTCTTCACCGGCCGAAGCTGAACATGTCTATGATCAGGAATGTACCTATCAGCATTATCGTATCGCTGAGGACGGTGGCCGCTTGGTAGGGCTGATTAGTTGGCGGCCGCAGGGGACATTGCGGCACGGGGTCGTCGAGCTGACGCGCATCGTCGTTTCTCCCGATGCCCCAGACCGCTCTTTTGTAAAAGAGATGCTGTTTGATCAGGTGATTGCGGAATCGGACTACTATTATAAACGACATGGGTTGAAATTACGCAAGATTTTTTCCATGATTCATGCGGATAATCTGGAAATCAAGGATTTTTTTCTGAATAAAGGCATGCACCAGGAGGCAATCTTGCGCAATCATTTCCGCCGTGGTACAGATGAATTAGTCTTTTCCCTCTTTTTTGCTACGTAATCGAGAATGGTATGCATACACTGATTGCCCGCACCGTCGCCACTGGATTTGGTAGTGGGTATTTGCCATGGGCGCCGGGCAGTTGGGGGTCATTGGTGGTGCTGGTTCCCGCGTGGTGGCTTTTAGAACTGCCGATCGGCTGGTATCTGGGGATTGTAGCGGTTATTTTTTTCCTCGGTGTGGCAGCCGTGCCGAGCACCGACGAGTATTTACAGGCACGGGGCGGGTCTGCCCATGACAATAAGAAGATTGTTATCGATGAATTCGTGGGCATGCTGCTCACGCTGATCCCGCTTTTTTATTTCGAAAAAAGTTTATGGCATTTCGGTCTCGCCTTCCTTATCTTCCGCTTGTTTGACACGCTGAAATTCGGGCTGGCCCGCATGGCGGATCGGTGGCAGTCGCACTGGGGGGTGATGGTTGACGATCTCTTTGCCGGACTGCATGCCGGGATATTTTTTTTCATCGCGCTGCGGGTGATGTATTCCTAGCCGAGATAATATAAAGATACCCCGTGCGTCTCACGTCGGGGGTTTTTATTTTTTTCATCGTGCGGGTTATTCGACCGGGTATGCTTCCTGATGGAAATCGAATATACGCTTGGAAATATTTGCTATGGTCGTGGCAAGTTCTCCGATTTCCGACCCGCGGGTCATGACGCAGATGAGATACGGGTGATCGGGATAGTATACGATGCCACAATCATGGAGCTGCCGATCGGTATTGTTCTGATTTCCGCGGATGCCAAATTTGCTGGCGACAATCACTTCATCTCCGATGCCGGCGCGTAATCCGTCATCATAGCTCGTGGAGCTGAGCAGTTCCAGCGCGCGTTCGGACATGTCACGCGAAAGGTATGATGCATTGTAGAGGACACGGAACAGACTGGCGTATGAGCGTACGGTGATATAATTTTCGGGTGTCGATGCGTCAGGAACGGTCAGACCCAGGTCGATCAGCGTTTTATTCACCAGATCGTTATCGATGTGCGACACGAGCAGGGAGAAGGCGTCATTATCGGAATCCCGTATCATGTATTTGATCAGTTGGTCGATGCTGTATGATTCGCCGGATTTCAGTGTGGCCGTTTCTGATGGGGGAGTCTCGGGCTGGTAGGTGAGTTTTTCGTCTAACAAATCCGGGTCACTTTCAGCCGCCCGGAAATAGGTCATCATCACCGGGACTTTGAGGAGGCTGGCGGGGGTAAATACCTCTTCCTCATACACGCCGATCCAGGGGCCGTTATTCAGATCCCGTAGGTATATGGAAATATGGTCGACACTCGAGGATGCGATGACGGAATCAGAATATTCCTCGAGATCATTTTGCAGCGAACGGAGCGGCTTGGTAGTCTGGCCATCTGCCACGTCACATTCGAGCAGCGGACTGATGAATGTATAGCCGCTCTGGCGCACCCCGTTTGAGCTATTGGACGAGATGTCAGTGGTCATCCGAAAAAAAATCCAGCCGGTGAGGGCACCAGCAATAAATAATCCGCCATACACTAACGCGCGCCCCAGTTTTTTATTCGTGATGTTATTCATGGGATAGTATCCATAGTATGCCATAGAAGAGTTAAATTGCGCAAAAAGGTTATGGTAATTGAGTACTTGCAAAATGGTAAAAAATATGTTACAATAGTATTAGTAAAATTGAGCGAATAATGCTCAATAGTCATCGTTTTTAAAGACTGGATTATCGCCCTTGTGTCTGCGGGGGCGATATATTGACGGTATAGTGTTGTGAAAAAACAAAAAATAAGCTGGATTAAAAAAATATTGCATCTCGGAGGGGGTACGCGGCGCATGAAAGGAAAGCGCAGACTCCTGGATTTTTTATCTACTACATTTTTCCGGCGCCGCAGTAAAAAAGTTCCCAATCAACTTACGCGGTTGCGTCGGCTTTTTCGTGTTACCCGGGTCAATCCGGTTTTTGCCGCTGTGGCAATCATCGTGCTGGGCGTGGCGTCATTTATGTTTTATTCATACGTGCTGTACGCCGAATCGGCAGAGTACACGGTCACGTCTCAGGCCCAATGGGAGGCGGGAGAGTATTGGCCGGGCCAATTGGATTTTACCACCACCGCTGATGCGCTCCAGATCAAAGCAGGAAGCGTCGGCAGCTGGAGCACGGACACGCCGGGTTTCCCCTGGGATCGGCGCGGGTATGAGGCGAATACCAGCATGGTGTATAGCAACGCGTACACGGGGTTCAATAACCACGATGGGGCCACCTATGGCGCTGACCTGGTCACTGACGGTACCTATCTGTACATGATCATCGGCGGCCGTCAGCCTGATTTGTTTCGCTACAATCCTGAGCTGGCGACGTGGAAACAACTGGCGGATGCGCCAACTGGATTTCATTATGGTGGCAGCCTGGCGTACTACGATGGATATCTCTATGCCATCAACGGTCAGGATGGCGATGATTCAACAGATGCCAGAAAAGATTTTTTCCGCTATGACATTGCCGCGGACACCTGGGACCGGCTGGCTGACGCGCCAGACACATGGGGCCTGGGTTCGGACATCGTCAGCGGGGAAAATGGAAAATTGTACGCGGTGCAGGGTAAAAATTTTGACAAGTTTTGGTCGTACAATATCGCCACCGGTATATGGAAGGACAATGAGAATAGCATTCCGTCACCATATCAGATTTATACGACGAATGGGCACGCCCTCGAGTACTCCAGCAAAAGCTGGACCGTTGGGGAGACGACCTATTGCGAGCAGGGTTGTATTTACGCCTTTCAGGGAAATAACAATGTTCGTTTTTTTCGTTATGAAATAAAAGACGGCACTTGGGTCCAGGCGGCCACAGTAGACACTGATTTGGGTACTTCTGGTCGCATCAATTACGGAAGTGCGATGGCCTACAACGATGATACTGAAACTATATACATGGTCACCGGCGGGTCGAACGATGAATTTGCCCAATACGATGTGGAGGCAAATACCTGGGATGCGCTGTCGGCCGATACGCCGGATATGAACGTGACGGTGAATGAAGGCGGCTCGCTGGAATATCTGGATGGGTATGTATATGCCCTGCCCGGTATCAATCGGCCCGAGCTCCTGAAATATGATGTGACGGAGGGTAAGTGGGATTCCATCACATTAAATGCCGATGCTTCGGGTTCGTACGATGGCAATGAAATGGTATTTGTGCCCAATGGAGTAGACTGCGCTGATGCCACTGGCTGTCTTTTTATCATGCGCGGTGATACATCAGTAACTTTTTATCGGTATGACATCGCCGCAAAAGTATGGAATAGTTTGACCGATCTAGCTACTACCCCGACTGATTACCGTCCGCAGATCGGGTCGTCCATGTGCTACGACGGAAATGATAATATTTATTATATTCGTGCGCGCAATACTGCTACGGTAGCAAACTATGACATATCGGCCGGCACCTGGAGTACTATCGGCAGCATACCGGGAAATCCGGAAGAAGGCGCCGGGATTACCTGTTTGGCTGATAATGAATTTTACGTGCTGCAGGGCAATGGCACGCGCAATGTATTTCGGTATAGTGCTGGCTGGACCACGGAAACTATCCCGGACATTCCTGCAACAAACGCCGCGTTTTATGGCGGAGCCATCACCGATAATGGTGATGACGTGTTTGTCATGCCGGGTTACTGGCGCGGTAATTTTTACCGGTATGATCCCGACACCGATACCTGGTCGACCCTGAATGATTTTCCGGCGGCAGCGTACTATAATACCGTCTTGGAATTTGATGGTGTCGATAATATCTACGCCATTTCCAGCGGATTCAATAAGAATTATTATCGGTATGACATTTCCGAAGATGAGTGGACGAAAGTGAGTGAATTACCAACTGAATTTATCCGGGGCCAGTCCATGGCGCATGATGACGCGAACGATACTATGTATGTACGTCGCGGAAGTGATACGTTCGCCATTTATGCATATGCCACGGAAACGGATGAATATATTCCGTCGGCCACCTGGATTTCCGATACTATTGATCTGACGTATGCCACTGCTTTCAACGGATTTTCCGCCTCAGTGACTACGCCGGGTACGACCACGGTGGATTTCTATACTCGGACGTCGGATGACCAGGTATCCTGGACCGCCTGGGATCAGGTAGAGGATATAGACTGGGAGATCGATTCGACGGTAGGAAGGTATATTCAGGTGAAGGTCGAGCTTCATTCCGATAATACCAGCACGCCGATCGTCAATAGTTTCACCATCAATTACGAAAAAGATTCCACTGATCCGACTAATCCGTCGGCTGACGGGTATTCCGATGCTGCCGAGACATCCGTCCTGGTGGACGGGGAAAATTATTATTACGTCAATCCTTACTTCGAATTTTCCGGTGGCAGTGACGGCGAGTCCGGACTGGCCGGGTATTATGTAGCCTGGGTGACGGACGCCGACGTCGCGTTTGATCCGTCCACCAGTGAGGATTATTTTCAGACTGATGATACGTACGTGGTGACGGTAGACAAGGACGGCAATCAGATATCTTCGGGCATTTACCACTTGCGCGTGGCCGCCAAAGATCAAGCGGGAAATGTCGCTGCCGCGCAGACGGTATTTACTTATGAGTACAGCGGCATTTCACCGTCGGCATCCGTCGACTGGGATGACAGCGCGGATTTTGGGGCGGTTGGAATCACGGAAACGAATATCAATACCAATGCCGATTCGGGTGATACCATGAAATTAGACTCGGTGGCCGATGGCGTGTGGACGCATGAGGCTCCGACACCGCTGCAGCTATCTGCCACTACGGCCAATGACGGGTCGACCATCGCCTACGACGGCAACGATACATTATTTATATTACGCGGCAATAACTCGCAAAACCTGTGGGCGTATTCTATTTCCAATAAAACATATGACGAGACACACACGGCATACGGGACGGTGAATGTCACCCGTGGTGCTGCTATGGTGTATGTGCCCAACGGTGTTACCCTCGGTTGTACAGACGCCTCAGGATGTTTATTTGCGACGGCCGGCAATGGCACGACGTTTAAGCGGTACAATATTAGCGCCAAAACGTGGGATACGATGAATCCTGTTTCGCAGATCGTGAGTTACGGTGGCAGCCTAGTGTATGACGGCAATGACACTATCTATGCTTCCAGCGGGAACGCCCAATATTATTTCATGAAGTATACCATTTCCACCGGTATCTGGAGCGATCCGGCGGTGCCTGACATGGATCAAACAGCGTACTATGGACACACACTGACCTATGTGCCCAATGGCGATTATTGTGGAACGGCCGGCGGCTGTGTGTATGCGACGCGGGGGTACAATGATAACGATTTCTATAAATATGAAGTAGGTGGCAGCTGGTCATACGGCAACAACGTTCCGCTCTGGACATCGTATGGCGCGACGTCATATTACATCGACGGATACATTTATCTGCTGCGGGGTCACGTGTCAAACGATTTTCTGCGCTATGACATCGCCCAAAATAAGTGGGAATACCTGGCTGACATCCCGACCAGTAAATACCTGGGTAGCTCCAATTCCATGTTCTATGTCGAAGAAACCGATACGCTGTACGTGCTGCGTGGCGAGGCTGAATACACTTTATTGGCGTATGACGTGTCGGATAACCGCTGGCGGACGCAAGCACTGCCAACCGGCCTGAACCGGGCAGGGTTTTATTATGGCGCTACGGCTTTTTATGATGACGCTGAGGATACGAAGGATGCGATGTTTGTGGCGCGCGGTTTGAATACCCCCGATTTCTATGCGTACTATCCGGAATTGGAGCGATGGGAAAAGCGCGCCAGCGTGCCGCACTATGTCCGATTCGGAGCTGACGCGGAGTATATTGATCATGCCACTGACGCGCTCGATGGAGTATATTTGCTGAGTGGCGATGATGGCCTGGGGGATAACATCGCGTATTTTTACCGCTATGATCCGAAAACAGATTTATGGACACGACTGAATCATCGTACAAGCGCGCCGGCAAATATTACAGAACCGGGTTATGGCGCTGATTTGGTGTATGACGGCAATGATACGATATACCTCATTACGGGTGCTAACACGCGGTACTTTTATTCATATGACATCACTGATGATGTCTGGACACAAATCGGTACGAGTACGAACTTGACCGCAGCAGCGTATCTTGGTTCTTGCGCGGTGTACGCTTCTGTCGGTGGAGATAATTATGTGTATTATGTACAAAGTAATAATACGAGGAATATATATCGGTTTAATACCGATCCGGCGGATAATCCGGGTTTGACTTGGGAAACAATGGCGTTGGCGCCGGCTGCTTTGTATTATGGTGATGCCTGCGTACTGGATGGCCAGGGCAATATTCTGGTGCCTCGGGGTAATAATACCGATGAAATGTATGTTTATGATTTGTCGGGGGATTCGTGGACGACGAGAACCGTGCTTCAGTATTATGAATACGGTTCCTTGGTGATGACCGATAATAATATCATATTGGGTTTTCGCGGTGAGTCCACGTCGGCCATGGAGCGGTATGTGGTTTCGACGGCATCGACCGGTTTCCAGGCAAACGGATCATGGATATCGCAAGTGAATGATTTCACCGCAGGTGTTTTTGGGTATGGCACCCTGGCGGTGACCAGCACATTAGCTGACAATACCTCGCTGGCGGTAGAGACGCGGACCTGTGATGACGCTAGTTGCACCACGCCCGGGGAATGGGAAGAGGCGGGGAACGTCCGTACGATCGGCGGCACGACATATTATTCAGTGGAATCGGATGTATCCCAGTACGGCCAGGTGCGTCTCAGCTTTGCCTCCGACCAAGTGTACACCCCGTCGATCGATGATATCAGCTGGACGTACTATAGTGACCTGTCGGCGCCGAGCAATCCAGCGGTGGTCCTTGGCTATACTGATAGTGGGATGGGTACCGGCATCGCCGATGATACATGGACAAATGAAACAACGCCGTATTTCGACTGGTCTGCCGCTGATAATGCCGGCGGTATCGGCATAGACGGGTTTTACGTATATTTTGGCAGTGACGATACCAAAGATCCGATTGACGATGCCGATGATCCAACCAATCTCGCCTATGTCGGCGGAACGAATTTTTATGCCTCACCTGACGGATCGGCTGGATCATGGGACGTCACCACTCAGGCGGCTTCAGCTTTGACGTCTGACGAATACTATCTGATCATCCGGACGAAGGATCGAAATAATAATACGTCTGTTTCGAGCGGCACGCTTTTTACCTATAAATTGGATACCATTGCGCCGTCGCGACCTTCGTCAGTGACGGCCACGCCCGCCAGCTGGACATCGGTCAATAATTTTGATTTTTCATGGCCAGTAGCGACCGATACCGGCGGTTCGGGGATCAAGGAGTATTGTTATGCAATCAATGAAGGGGCGCAGACCTGCGTGCCGACCAACGCGGTCAATGATGAGCTCGCCACGCAGACCCGAGAAAATTCATTTTGCGTATACTCGGTGGACAATGCTGATAATGTTTCCGTCACCTGCCGGGAAAGAATTTTTTACTATGCCGGCGACGCACCTTCAGCGCCGCAGAATATCGTTATCGATCCGGTGACGAGCGCGCTCAGTCCCCAGGAGGACGTCAATTCGTTTACCGTGACGTGGGATTTGCCGAGTACGTGTCTCGGTTCTGGAGCTGGGGATTGCGATTCAGCTGATATACTTCGTTATTGCTATACCATCAATGAGCTGCCTTCGGCGGAAACATGCGGAATTAATTTGGCCGGCAGCGCCACGCCGTCGCCTGATGGCGGCTGGACGACCAGTACGCAAACCAGTTCACGGTCATTGTTGTCGTTTTCTGCGGCCACGCAGCAGGGAGAAAACACCATTTACATCGTCGCCGCTGACGCGATCAATAATATTGACTATGATAATTACGTATCGGAAAATTACTATTTTTCTTCAAATGCGCCTGGTGTTCCTTCCAGTGCCGCGGCGACCGATACGTCCGATCGCGCCACACAAAAATACTCCGTGGTGCTGACCTGGGATGAACCAGCTGATGTCGGGTCGGGAGTGACCGGGTACAATGTATATCGTTGTGAAGCGGATTGTGAAAATCCTGATTCGGTGGATGATCCGCCGGCGAATTATTCAAAGATTGCTACGGTCAACACCCTGGGATATTTGGATACCAGCCTTGATACTGATATCACTTATAGCTACTTTGCGCGCGCGGCCGGTACCGGTGGTGTGCAGTCGGGTAACTCAGCAGTTTTGGAAATCAAACCCGAGGGTAAATTTAAATTTGCTCCACTCATGAGTGGTCAGCCAACTGTCACGCCCTTCATCCGTTCGGCGATCGTGGAATGGTTGACGCTGGATGATCAGGATCAGTACGGTAATATCGTCGAGCACGACGCGTCTTCCTACGTGGAATATGGAACGACGACGGCGTACGGTAATGAAGCCGGCACGCCCGACCTGGTCAATGAACACGAAGTTACTCTGACTAATCTACAGCCCGATACCGAGTACCATTATCGTACGCGTTGGACGGATCAGGACGGCAATACTGGGTATTCGACCGATTTCACGTTCCTGACCAAAGGCGCGCCATCGGCACCGCTGAATCTGACCGTGGATCCACTGAGCAATACGACTAATAGCTATACTTTTGAATGGGAGGCGCCGCAGGATGAGGGTGTCACGGTGGCGGGGTATTATTACTCCATCAATAATTTGCCGAATGAATCTAATGTGACGTACACGGAAGCGACGAGCGTCGGTCCGATTGATGCCGCTACGCAGCAGGGTACGAATACGTTTTATGTTTTGGCGGTGGATGATGGCGGCAACCTCAGCTATGATAACTATGCCGCCGTCGAATTTGTAGCCCACACCACCCCGCCGGGTCCGCCACAGGCTGTGACCATCACCGATTCGTCGGATCGCGACGCCAAGCGCTACTCGATCACCATCACTTGGGATCCGCCGGAGGGGTATACCACTGATGACGAATTATTCTATACCATCAGCCGGTCCACGGATAATGAGACCTTTGAAGATATCGCCACCATCACCTCGACGGGGTATCTCGACACCGGCCTCGATAATACGCAGGAGTATTTTTACCTGATTACGGCCAAAGACAAAGCCGCGGCTACATCAGACCCCACCGACGTGGTGTCGGAGAAACCAGAGGGCCGCTTCACCCAGCCGCCGGAAATTACCGAGGGGCCGACTGCTGTTGCCGATTCATATTCTGCGACCATTACCTGGCGTACTGAGCGTATCGCTTCGTCGTTCGTGGAGATCGGCCTGACTGAGGGCGGGCTCGATACTGAACAGGGACTCGCTGATCAGGTCGAGTCGCACTCGGTGAAAGTCACCGGCCTCAAACCCCAGACTAAATATTACTATCAAGTGAAGAGTATCGACGTGGATGAAAATGTCGCCCTGTCGTCAGTGCAGTCATTTACGACTCTCGAGGCTCCGCGAGTGCTCAATCTGGAGGTGTCGGATATCCGGCTGTTTGATGCCATCATTTCCTGGGAAACGAACAAGGAGACGACGGCTGTTATCGAGTACGGCACCACGACCAATTACGGCTTGACTTATACTGATACGTCCGGCTCATTTGCATTTACTCATACGGTCAAGCTGGAAAACCTTTCAGACAGTACCACGTACAATCTTCGTATCAATGGCGTGGATAAATCGGGCAATACGATTAGCTCGGACAACTACACATTTCAGACGCTGACATTTCCTCAGGTGAGCGATGTGGTTACGGAAAATAAAGCCGAAGGGCAGACTGAAATCCGATGGAAGACAAACGTACCCACTACCTCGGAAGTGGAGTACTACAATGAAAATATCGCTCCAAAGGTGCAGGGAACAGCCGCGCTACAGACCGATCATTCCGTGCTACTCTTCGGGCTGGAGGATGCCACGCTGTATAAATATATCGTCAGGGGGAATGACGAATTTGGGTATCAGGCAGAATCCGCTGAATTGGAATTTACTACACTGGAAGACACTACCCCCCCGGAAATATTTGGCGTCGCATCTGAGTCAAACACGATCGGTTCCGGGGATGCCTCAAAGATCCAAATCGTCATTTCCTGGAAAACAAATGAAGCCACGACTTCAAAGGTAGAGTATGGCGTTGGGTTGGGTGGTACTGATTATACCGATGAAACAGAAGAGAATGCCGAGCTCGTACTCGATCATTTGGTGGTAGTGACCAATCTCGCTCCGGCAAAAACATATCATTTTCGGGTGGTGTCGACTGATAAGGCCGGTAACGTGACCAAATCGGATTCACACACGGTGCTGACGTCCCGTGAGCGCGAGTCGTTCCTTCAGTTGATTATTTCTAATCTTGAGGCTACCTTCTCCTGGTTGGGCAATGTCGGAAGCTTATTTTAAAATGAGTAGTATGGCGAGCACGAGCGAAAATCAAAAAAAGAAAATAACCGAACCGACGGCGGTTTTGGCGAGGACGAGTATGCCAGCTGCCGAGACAGGTGGCGGTTTGACCATTGCGCAATTAGCACAGCAGACCGCGGCGGCAGCCCCAGCTGGCAAGAAATCAAAACCGCTACTTGAGGTGAAAGACGTGCAGAAAAAATTCGTGGTGGGTAAAAATGTCATCCATGTTTTGAAGGATATTAACATTAGTATTTATCCTGAGGAGTTTATCGTTATTCTGGGCCCGTCAGGAAGCGGCAAATCAACCGTTCTCAATACACTGCTGGGGCTGGAGCCCCCGACTTCCGGACATGTCATCCTTGGTGGCATTGATTTGACCACTAAAAAACCGGATAAAATTTCCAAAATCCGATACAGTAAAATCGGTATCGTGTTTCAGCGGCCGGAATGGGTGCGGTCACTGACCGTGGTACAAAATGTCGAACTCCCGATGGCTATCAATAATGAGGACAAGAAAAAACGACACGAAATAGCCATGCAGCGTTTGCGGGAAATCGGCATGGATGATCATGCGGATTATTTTCCCACGGAACTGTCCGGTGGACAGCAGCAAAAAGTGACTATTGCCCGGGCGCTGGTACATGATCCGGGTATCATCATTGCTGATGAGCCGACCGGTAATCTGGACAGTAAATCAGCCGATCGGGTGATGAATTTATTTAAGGAGCTCAACGAAAAATTCAAGAAAACGATTATCCTGGTCACCCACAATATTGATTATGTTCGGTATGCCTCGCGTACTATCTATATTCGCGATGGACGGGTGATCCAGGGAAGCGAACAATTTTTGTCAGCCTAACTATGCAATTAGGATTTACCGTATTATTATCCAGTACCAATCTCCGCCGCCGCAAGCTGCGCAGTTTCCTGACTATCGGTGGCATGGCGGTCGGTATTTCGCTGATAGTTTTTTTGGTATCGATAGGATTTGGGCTGCAACGCCTGGTCCGGAGCCAGATCGCGAATGTGGAGGCACTGACGATACTGGACGTATCCAAAGGTGAGTCCACGCTGCTCCAGCTCAATGATGAGGTGGTAGATGATTTTAAAAATCTAGAGAACGTGAAGGATGTCAGTCCGTCACTGAGTTTGTCCGGTCAAATCACCAATGGCGCTTCGGTTACTGACGTGGCGATATATGGTACCGATCCGAAATTTCTCAGTTATGAAGGGGTTAAGATTTCATATGGAAATGGATTTAGCGGCGAGGACAAACCGGAAATTGTACTGACCAAAACGGCGCTGAGTCTGATCGGTTTTGAGACACCCCAGGAGTCAATCGATCAAAAGATGAATTTACGGCTGCTGGTGCCGAAGAAAATTGAGGGTTCGACTGAAGAAGAGCTGGTTCCCACCGATGTATTAGTCACGGTAGCCGGCGCCATCAATGAAGACAAAGAATTGAGCCTGGCCTACGTCCCGCTGGAATACCTGAAAAGTTTAGGGTACAAACCGGACTATAGCGCCGCTCGGGTGAAGGTCAATGACGGTGAAGATGCCGAGTATAATGTCGCCCGGATCAAAGTGGAGGATGAAGCGGCCTTGCCCCAGGTGCGCCAGCAGATCGAGTCAATGGGCTACCAGGTGGACTCTGTGGCGGACACCGTCGGTCAGATCGATAAAATATTTGTGGTGTTTGAATTGATTGTCGCCGGTTTTGGCGCTATCGCCATGTTCGTCGCCGCCATCGGCGCATTAAACACCCTGACCGTTTCCCTGCTCGAACGTACCCGTGAAATCGGCTTGATGAAAACGCTCGGTGCCACCGCCGTCGACATTTATCGGTTATTTCTGGTCGAGGCGATCGTCATCGGTATGACCGGCGGTTTGATCGGTATCGGCCTTGGGTGGCTGGCTGGCCAGGGGCTCAATTACCTGATGAAGTATCTGGCTAATCGCCTGGGAGGCGATCCGGTGGAGATATTTTATACCCCGTTCATTTTTGTACTGCTGATCGCGGCGATTATATTTATCATCAGCGTCATCACCGGGGTGTACCCAGCTCGCCGTGCCGCGAAAATTAATGCTTTAGATGCTCTTCGATATGAATAATCAAATTGTCAAACCAGAGGAGTTGTACGCCCGGAAAAAACGCCGGCTACTCGGGGAGGCAATCTCCACGGCGACGGCGCGCCATAGCCATGGGTTTGCCGCCATACACGAGTCACACAAGGACGAACTGATCACCTATGAGAGCGAGGGTCTCGTGGTGGCGATCAGCGGCGGCGGCAGCCTGGAGCAGTCCCACACTCAGTGCCAGGAAGCGCGGGCATTGGTCGGTACGATAGTAAAATCCGGCGGGATCATCATTAATGGCGGTCGTCCCGGCGGGATCATGGGGGCGACCACGAGCGCGGCACAGGGAAAATCAATCGGAGTAGTTTTCACCGAGCTGAAAAAAGAGATTGACGGAACATCGCCGGTGGCGGTGGTGAATTCCCCACAACCCCGCAATGAAATATTGGCGACTTGCGCGCCGATTATCGTCGTGTTCCGTGGGGGACTGGGCACATTCCAGGTACTGATGCGCGCCATCGTACATTTGAAAAATCGCGAGTACCATACCGAACAGCCGCCGCAGCTACTTTTCGTCAGTAATTATTGGATCGGACTGCTGAATACCATGATGAATCTCGGCACATTGCCGAAGGAATTTGTGACGCAACTACATTTTTTCAATTCGGCCGCGGACATTATTAATACCATCCCGCAGCCATAATTTATATCTCTATGAATATGTCAAAAAAGTTTATTTTAATCGGGATCACGGTCGTCGTCCTCGGAGTGATCGGGTATTTTGGGTTTTCTTTTTTCAGCAAAGTCAATGAGCTAAACAGCAATCAATCGGTATCCACGACGAACATCAATGCCACGGTGAATGCTACGGTAGGGCTTGACAATCAAAATGTAAATGCCGCAGCAAATACTAATTCCGCTGAGCCAGCCGGAAATTTCAACACCAATGAGCCGATTACCTCGACGGGTGTCGTTTTTATCAAAGGGTACAAGACCCCGAGCGAATCATACGGCATACTGAGCAATGAAGGTTTTGAAATCGGATTTGGCAAGTATGATTCCATGCGCGAACAATTTCGCCCGTATGTCGGAGATCAGGTTGAAGTGACATTTTCCAGTGTCTGCCGCACTTCTGCGGAGGGATGCTGCCGCACCCTCTTTACATTTTGCGGCACCGTGGATAGTTTTACCCCGATTGAAGAATAATTACATCTATGCCAACCGCCGATTCATTTACTGAAATCCGTCACGAGCTCAAGACGCCGCTGACTACGATCAGACTGTATACTGAGGCGCTGTTGCATGAATCGGCCGATTCGCTGACGGACGAACAGCGGGAGTATATACAGGAAATCGCGAAAGCCAGCACGACGATGCTTGCTTCGGTAGATAAATTACGCCCTGAGAATTTTTAGAAAATTACCCATGCCTATGGCTGCTCCGCAAACTGTCTTGCTGGTAGAGGATGAAGAACCAATCCGTCGGATTATTCGACGTGAACTGGAAAAAACCGGTTTGCGGGTACTGGAAGCGGATAATGGTGAAACGGCCACAATGATTGCGTTTCAGGAACGACCGCAATTAATTTTGCTCGATGTATTGATGCCAAAAATGCACGGCATGGAAATGCTGCAGCGTCTGAAAGAGGATACCTGGGGAAAGCACGTACCCGTCATTTTATTGACCAATGTGGCCGATGACCCGCGGGTTCAGGACGCGGTGCGGACTGGTCGGGCCCAGCTGCTCAGTAAAGCGGAAACTAAATTAGAAGATATTATTAAGGCTGTACGGGAAAAAATCGCATGACCATAAAGACACGCGTTACGCTTATTTACCTTATTCCCGGTGTGTTACTGACTGCGCTGGCTGCCATATCCTTTTACTGGTTTTCTGCCCTCAATTTTAAAACCCAGGTTTTTGACAATCTGAAAACGATTGCCTATAGCCGTGCCCACGAGGTCAATACATACCTCGATGTTTCGGTCGACCGCGTGGCTGATTTTGCCGGTGGGAGCGCCATCCAGCAGTGTATGACTCCAGTCGACGCGGGGCTGACGTGCGATTCTGCTGCCATATCTGAGTTACTACGGAACCATATGTTGCAGCAATTCCAGGAATTATCCGAAGTATACATCCTGGATACCGAGGGATTTGTGGTTGGTGCGACGGTATCAGATCGGATTGAGCAGAACTATGCACTGGAGAAGGAATTTATCGTTGGTTCAGTCCGGCCTCATATTGGCGATATCCTCTATGAGGAGACGTCCGGACGAAATACATTTCACATTGCGGTGCCAATCAGTCATGAAGGCCAAACGAGCGGCGTGATGGTTGCTGTTTTTCTCCCGGATCGGCTGTATGACATCGTCAGCGATACGAATTTATTGGGAGAAACCGGTGAGGCGTATCTGGTTGGTGCGGGCAATGTCATGGTCAGTCCCTCGCGATTCAATCCTGACTCGGCGCTGAAGCAGACTGTCAATTCCGAGGGTACTCGTGATTGTTTCAAAGATATGCGCGAATACGCCGGCGAGGGAGGGATCATTGAGGATCACGCTGAGCCAATATTCAGGATATACAATTATCGGAATGTCCGAGTGCTCAGCACCCATAATTACGTGCCGCGGCTTCAGTGGTGCCTGATGACTGAGATTGAGGACCAGGAGGCCACCCAACCCATCCGGGCTATGTTGGGATTTATTTCCGTGGTTTCGCTGATAGTTATCGTCATCGTGTATCTTTTATCGCTCTGGCTGGGTCGCCGGATCAGCCGACCAATCGTGAAATTGAAAGAAGGGGTGGACATCATCCGCAAGGGAAATCTGGAATATATGGTCGGAACGAAGGATGCTGACGAGATCGGGGAACTTTCGCGGGCATTTGATGAGATGGCTTATTCATTTCGCAAATTTAAAGAAGTAGTATTGAAAAACGAGCAACAGGCAGCGGCACGGAAAATGGAAAAAAATAATCCCCGGGGTCGCACGCTTGCGGATAAATAGCGGTCGCGCTACACTACGTCTGTATGGGGACTCCATCAAAACGAATTTTGATCATAGAAGATGAATTGCCTATTCGTCAGGTACTGCGCCAGGAGCTGGAAAAGCAGAATTTTTCCGTATATGAGGCGCAAAATGGTGAAGAGGGCCTCGGTGCGGCATTGGCGCAGCGACCGGATTTGATTTTGCTCGATATTATGATGCCAAAGATGCATGGGATTGAGGTATTAGACCGGTTGCGCAAGGATAGCTGGGGGGCGCTGGTTCCGGTAATACTCCTGACCAACTATGCCGAGGATCCTCGGGTACGGCAAGCAGTTGATGCCGGCCAGTGCGAGATGATGGAAAAAGAAAAAGTCAAACTCACGGATATCATCGGACGTATTCGAGAAACACTTGGCATGTGATATCACCGAGAAGATGGGGTGGCTGATTTTTTTTGCGTTTGTTTCCTTTACAAAAGCTGAAAAAAATGTTATTATCAGTGCACATTGAGATACATTCATGTCTCAAAATATCATACTGGCTACAATCAAATACATTTTAGTTGACGTCCTCTGGGATATCCTCTATTTCCCCATCTGGTGGTATTCGAAGGGGTTGCTTCGCGTGATCAGGTTTGCATCAGAAAGCGCGACATTTCACCTGCAACGGCGGGTGGCACTCGGCATCTGGCTGAAAAACATGTTTAAGCCGATGTACGGTGATATGACCCGTGAAGGGCGGATCATAAGCATCGTTTTTCGCATTATCATTTTATTCTGGAAATTGCTGGCAGCCGGACTCTGGCTGGTGGTACTTTTTTGTGCGGTCGTTCTATGGATAGTATTCCCACTGGTGGTTATCTATTATATCGTCTACCAAATAACCGATATGCCATTTATGTGGCTGACCTGATCCATGCCCGAACCACGCGGAAAAAGTTTTGTCATCCTTGAGGGTAAACCTGGTGCCCAGGTTTTTGTTGATGAATATCCGATATACGCTTGGCTCGAGGGGTCAGTCCTGCACTGGAAGAAGAAATTAGACACACTGCACATATTCGAAGAAACGATCGAACGAACGGTACGGGCCCTGATCAATGGTTTTCTTGTTTTTTTTGGCATCATGGGCTTGGCGGCGCTGGGGGTCACTGTATATGTCACGCTGGACGAGGGTGGCGCGGTATGGGATGCGTTCCTGGTGCGCAATGGGCTCATGGGCATCTTTGCTCTGAGCATCCTATCCGATCTATATGCGTATTACCGCATGACCAGGGAGTCACTCTTAGAACGATCTGTGGCTGATCGGCCGTTTGACCCACTATTGACTGAGGAAGAACCAGGCTCGTTGCTCCAGCATGCGGAAGCGGCCGGGCGAAATACCTGGGTAGACGTATCCGGTTCCTACACACCGGTGGCCGCGCGGCAGGTGGAGGATGCCTGGCAATTGGCACGGCGATTTGGCCATGCCTATGTGGCCCCGCTCCATATACTCGCGTCGTTGCTGCGTCATGTGGATATGCAGGTGGTGCTCGGGCGACTCGGTGTGAATGGCCAGGCACTCGTTGAGCGGATTACCCGGATGCTGCAGCGTGTACCGGCAAGCGACGGGCGAGTAGGCGTGTCCCAGGGATTTATGGCTGTACTCCTGCGCGCTTATGCTGAGGCGTACTATGGCCGTCGGGAGAGGGTAGATGTTGCCCAGCTCATCACGGCGCTCATTCAGGTGGACGACCTGACCAAGGAAATATTTTTCGATTTGGAGATAGAACAACAGGATATCATCAATGTCGTGGAGTGGATCAATATCCAGCATCGGCTGTCGGAGCGCTGGCATAAACAGCGAACCAAAGCTGCCTATAAATCGAAAGGCGTGATGAATAAATCCATGACCGCGCAGGCCACACCGCTCCTGGATCGTTTTTCAAATGACCTGACGCAGCTCGCCCGCCGTGGCATGCTGCCGCCGACCATCGGCCGTGACCGTGAAATCGAGGAGGTGCTGCGTATCATTGAGGGCGGTAAAAATGTCATCCTGTCCGGCAATCCCGGCGTGGGCAAATCAAGCGTGGTCGAGGGTATCGCAGAATTGATGGCCACCGAAGAAGTGCCGGGAGTGCTCCAGGACCGTCGGTTTGTCAGTTTGTCCGTAGCGTCGCTGGTGGGCGCCGCCGGGCGGCAGGGAGAATTGGAAGCGCTGTTGCTGGAAATCATCAACGAGATTGTTCGATCGGGAAACATTGTCTTGTTCATCGATAATATCCAGAATATGGTAGGCGTATCTACTCAGGGCGCGGAGAATTTGGATATATCTGACATGCTGGCCAACGCACTGTCCAAGCGTTTGTTTTATGCCATTGCCACCACGACGCCGTTGGATTATCGTCAGCATATTGAGTCGTCCAGTTCACTGACCTCCGTGTTTCAGAAAGTGACGATCAATGAACCGGATACAAACGGCGCTATCCAGATATTGCAGGGGAAGGCTTCCAGCATCGAGGCGAAAAATGAAATTTTCTTTTCCTACCAATCGATCAGCCGGACGGTACAATTATCAGAGCGCTACATACACGATCGGTATTTGCCGGAAAAGGCGATTTCATTGCTTGAGGAAATCGCCGTGTACGTGCGCAAGAAAAAAGGAAAAAACGCCATTGTGTCCGCTGAGGACGTGGCTGAAATCGTGTCCAATAAAACCAACGTGCCGGTAACCAAGATTTCCCAGAAGGAGACGGAACGGTTGCTGAACATGGAGTCGCTGATTCACGAACGGATGGTGGATCAGGAGGAGGCGGTATCGGCCGTGGCCACCGCGCTCCGGCGGGCGCGGGCTGAATTGCGGGACATGAACCGTCCCATCGTCAATCTGCTGTTCCTCGGTCCGACCGGCGTGGGTAAAACCGAACTAGCCAAGACGGTCGCGGATATTTATTTTGGGGCAGAGCAAAATATGATCCGTCTGGACATGTCCGAATATCAGGAACAGATGTCGATCAATCGGCTGATCGGCGCGCCGCCGGGCATGAGCAGCAGCACCCAGGGGGGATATCTGACCGAAGCCGTGCGCAGCCAGCCTTTTTCACTGGTGCTGCTCGATGAAATCGAGAAGGCGCATCCGGATATACTCAATATATTTTTGCAGGTGATGGATGATGGACGGTTGACCGATACGCTGGGACGGACGATCGATTTTACCAATACGATTATCATCGCTACCTCAAATGCCGGATCGCAAGTCATCCAGGATCGGATTCGCGAGGGAGCGGGAGTGGACGCCATCAAAGACGAGCTGATCAATAAAGAATTAAAGCCCTATTTCCGTCCGGAATTTCTGAACCGGTTTGATAATATTGTGGTGTTTAAACCGCTCGGTTTCCCGGAGATCGTCCAGATCGTGGACCTGATGCTCCGGCAGGTGGCCAAACGCCTGGAACCAAAAGGCATCAGGATCGAGGCTAGTCAAGCAGCCAAAGAGGAGTTGGCCCGGACCGGTTTTGATCCGGTGTTTGGCGCCCGGCCGCTCAGGCGGGCCATCCAGGATACGGTGGATAATGCGCTGGCCACCTATTTACTGCAGGGTAAAATCGGCCGCCGTGATGTAGCCATACTTGAGCCGGGCGGACAGATTTCTGTGCGTCGAGCCGAAGCTATATAATTATGTAACAGTATTACCATGACTACCTATCGTCATCCGGGTGTATTGCCTGATGAAAAAATAAAAAATAAACAGATTCGCTTGCAGACTAATAAAGGCACTATTGTATTTGAGCTGTTTTCCGATGAGGCGCCAGAGACGGTGAGCAATTTTGTGTATTTGGCCGAAGCCGGGTACTATGACGGTCTTACTTTTCATCGGGTGGTGCCGGGGTTTGTCATTCAGGGTGGGGATCCGACGGGTACGGGCGCTGGTGGACCGGGCTATCAATTCGCTGATGAGCCGGTACGGCGGGCGTATGATGCGGGCATCGTCGCCATGGCCAATGCCGGCCCGGATACGAATGGCTCGCAGTTTTTCATCATGCTGGAAGATAATGACAGCCTGCCGAAGGCGTATACCATTTTCGGAATAGTGACAGAAGGAATGGATGTGGTGCGGCACATCATGGTCGGAGATGTGATGACGCGTGTTTTGGTTGAAACAAAAAACTGACGATCTATTTCCGGGCACCACGACAAACACCGTCCGCAGTATTGGCTGGGGATGTTTTGATATGCAGTGCGCAGCTTGCTTAGCTCGCTAATTCGGTGGTCTGGGTGAAGACGAACGTAACCATAGCCCAGGAGAGCAAAACAACGACCAGTCCGATGATGGCCGCCCGGAGGATGTCCTTTGCTTTGCGCACCTTTTCTTCATTGCCAGCTGACGTCATCCAGGTGACGCCGCCCCAGATGATCATGATGACGGCCACCAGCCCGAGGAATCCCAGCACCCATTTGATCACGTTGACCGTGATATTGGTTGGACTTTCGTCAGGAAGGTTGGTAGCCTTTTTGATTTTCCCTTCTGGGTCAAACTGCACGCCATAAAATGTCTGCGCGAGCGCGGTTTCCACCGTGGTGGCGAGCAGTGTCAGCGTTCCCAATGAAATGAATGCGATACGTTTCATGTGGATAGTATAGCTCGGTTTTTATGATAGTGTCAACGAGAATCGCATTGCCAAAAAGCCCCGGAAACGCTATACTAGAGGTCAATTATGGCAGAAGTATCACTCATGGAAAAAGTCATATCGCTGGCGAAACGCCGAGGTTTCATATTTCAGTCCGGGGAAATGTACGGCGGCCTGCAGGGGTTTTGGGATTTTGGTCCCTTGGGTGTGGAACTGAAAAACAACATCAAGAAGTCATGGTGGAAGCGGTTTGTGCAGGGGCGGGCAGATGTAGTCGGGCAGGATGCGGCCATCGTCACCAATCCGATCGTCTGGCAGAGGAGCGGCCACGTCGGTGGATTTGCCGATACATTAGTTGAATGTAAAAAATGTCATCATCGGTTTAAACTGGACGACGGACTACAGTCCACTGGCAACAGCAAGAAATGTCCGGATTGTGGAGGGGGGCTAACCGAACCAAAACAATTTAATACCATGTTCAAGACATTCGTCGGCCCCACAGAGGATTCTGCTAGCGTGGCGTACCTGCGACCCGAGACTGCGCAGAATATTTTTGTGAATTTCGATTTAGTGCGACAATCAATGCGATTGAAAGTACCGTTTGGTATCGGGCAGATCGGCAAAGCCTTCCGCAACGAAATTACCCCGGGTAATTTTATTTTCCGCTCGCGCGAGTTCGAACAAATGGAGCTCGAATATTTCATCAATCCTAAAGAAGACGAAAAAGAGTTCAAGTCCTGGGTCGATGCCAGCATGCAATGGTTCCTTGATTTAGGCATCAGCAAAGAGAATCTGAGATTTTTTGAGCAGCCGAAATCAGAACTGGCACACTATTCAAAAGCAACTACTGATATTGAATATAATTTCCCTTTCGATAAGGGTTGGTCAGAGCTGATGGGGATTGCCAATCGGACGGATTTTGACCTGAAGGCGCACGGCTTATCTTATCGTGATGAAGGAACGAATGAAACATTTGTGCCGTACGTCATCGAACCGTCAGCTGGCGTGGATCGCGCGGCATTGGCATTCTTAATTGATGCCTACACCGAAATCAGCGGTGGACGCAGTACCACCACGGAGAGCAACAAAGAACAGGAAGTCGTGTTGCGTCTGCATAAAGAATTAGCACCGATCAAAGTCGCGGTGTTGCCGTTATCCAAAAAAGATGAAGTATCAGGTCCAGCCAAAGAAATTGCCCAGACACTACGTCAGCACTGGACGATCCAATACGACGACATTGCCTCCATCGGCCGCCGGTATCGTCGTCAGGATGAAATCGGCACGCCTTATTGTGTCACCTATGATTTTGACAGTACGACTGACAAACAAGTGACTGTCCGGGATCGGGATACGATGACGCAGGAGCGGGTGGCGATTGACGATTTAGTTCACTATTTAAATGATAAACTAGCATAAAATATGCGCGAATCAGGCTATGCTCCAAATCAGGAGGAGATGCAAACCGATGAGGCGCGTGACCAGAAAAAGAAGCGGGGTGTAATCGACCAAATTAAATATGCGCTGAAAGTGGGGGTACTCGTTGGCGGAACAATGCTGGGCGCGGGAGCGGCGACTGACGCTCGCGCTGAGGCAGGGGCTCAGCCACAAACCGAACAAAAAGAGCGCCAGTGGACAGAGGGCCAGGAGCGCCAATTACGGGGAATGTGGAATATGGCGAATGAAAAGGTAATGCAGTTGGATTCGACCTATTTTTCAGCGACGCAGGAGAATCTACCGACCGGAGTAGTTGATCTATTTCAGAAAAAAGGATCGGAAATGGCAGAAGCTGTTGTCGCGCAAGGCGGCACGACTGCCGATTTTGAGGCACAACTCGACGGTTTGTATCAGGTGTTTTATAAGTCACTATTGGGTCAGCACGATGTGGAGACGGATGGGAGCGTTCAAAAAGAAGCTCAGCCGGAAAAAAAAGCTGAAGCTGGTCCGCGGGCAACGCTTGAAATCGACCTTCCTCAATTACCTGATAGCGCTGAAATGAATTATGATTGGATGTGGCAGAACGTCGGCAAAGCTTTTCAGCGCGATGGAAAAGTCATCGCGATAGCCTCAGCCCAAAGCCGAGATATGCAGATGTCGGTAGATAAAGCGGATATGGTTGCGGCCGGAGTAGCTACTGATATTTTCAAGACGGTTACGATTATGGAAAATGGCGTGTCGACAAAAAGCTCTGGCATGCTTCGTGGCGGACGGGAATTGGGCAGGCAGACGAGGCAACAACAGGGAGTATATGAAACGGTCATCATGATGCAATTTGATGCGGTTGTATCGACTCAGTCAACTGGAAAGTAGCATGAAATACACTATTGTCGAGCTGAAAAAGAAATATATTACCCCGGGGTTGTTTTCCACCTTGGCGCATTTGTCGTCATCGACGGTCAACAATGTAGATAAAGGCCGGAAACAATTTAAGCGTATCAGGAAGAATAAGAACCATTATATTTTTGTGGCACTGGAAAAAAAGACACGGGAAGTAATTGGTGCCACCACGGTACTCATCGAGCCGAAATTCATCCATGACTGCGGATTTTTGGCACATGTCGAGGATGTGGTGGTACGACCCGGATATGAAGGGCAGGGCATCGGCCGGGCGCTGATGGAAAAGGCTATGAAAACCGCGCAGCAGGCCGATTGTTACCGCGTCCTGCTTGATTGTCACGACACAAACGTTAAATTTTACGAAAAACTCGGCTTTTCCAAGCGGGGAAATGAAATGATCCACAATTTATAACATATATGTTTACCACCCACACACTCAACAATGGGATGCGTGTTATTGTCTCTCCGCTTCGTGATACGAAGGCAGTGACGGTATTGATCATGGTCAAAGTCGGCTCACGGTACGAAACCCGGCAGATCAATGGCGTCTCGCATTTCGTGGAGCACCTCATGTTCAAGGGCACCACCAAACGGCCGACGGCGCTGATGATTACCAAAGAGCTCGATGGCATCGGCGCGGAGTATAACGCGTTTACGTCGAAAGATGTGACGGGCTACTATATCAAAGCGCACGTGGATACAGTTGATCTGCTACTGGATATGCTGGCGGATATGCTGCAGCACTCGATATTTAATCAGAAAGAGATAGAGCGAGAGCGTGGCGTCATCATCGAGGAGATCAATATGTACGAGGATAATCCGATGATGATGATGGAAGACGTCTTCGAGCAAGCGATGTGGGGAGACCATCCGCTGGGCTGGAACATCGCCGGCCCCAAATCAGTCATCCAAAAAGTAACCCGGCAGCAGTTGCTCGACTACTACCATACGTATTATGTTCCCGCAAATATGATTGTCACCATCGCCGGCAACGTTCAGGATGCTATTGTCGATCGGGTAGCGGAATTATTTGCTCCGAAACGGGCGCGTACCGTGTCATTTCCATTTCGTAAAATCGGCGGTGTCCAGGACGAGCCGCATGTGGTAACCAAACAAAAGGAGACCGAGCAAGTTCAGCTTGGACTCGGATTCCCTGCTTACCCGCACGGCGACAAACGCCTGTATCCGCTCTATCTGCTGAACGTCGTTCTCGGAGGCAATATGAGTTCCCGATTATTCATGTCAATACGTGAAAAGAAAGGGTTGTGCTATTTTATACGCACCAGCGTCAATCCGTATCAGGATACCGGTGCATTTATGGTCCAGGCCGGTCTGGATAAACGGCGGATCAACGAGGCCATCAGTGCCATTCTGGCCGAACTGAAAAAAGTCCGGCAGCACGGGGTGACATCCGCAGAACTGAAAAAGGCGCGTGAATTTCTCAAGGGAAAACTGATTCTGGATTTGGAAGCGTCTGATCAGGTAGCCGCCTGGCTGGGCCGGCAGCTGCTCTTCGATGGGAAGATAAAAACTCCGGCTGAACAGATACGCCTATTAGAGCGGGTAAATACGACTGATTTGATTCGCGTCGCAAAGGATCTGTTCCGTCCGCGACGGCTGAATCTGGCCCTGATCGGGCCGGTCGGGGCAGCCGAGGCATTTTCCCGTTTACTTCGATTGTAGTATACTCATTCTGTCAGCTAACTGAGTATGGCAGAACATCAGGGAAAAAACCTAACGATCAACATTTCGACTACTACGATTTTCAAGGTATTCCTCATCGTAGGTATTTTGGCGATTTTGTATTTGCTCCGTGATGTTTTGATGATCATCGTCGTCTCTGCGATTCTTGCCAGCGCTCTCAATCCCTGGGTCAACAGCCTCCGTCGTCGCGGTATCCCGCGCATCGTGGCAACCCTATTTATTTATGTCTTGTTTTTTGGTTCATTTACCATCGTTTTGATGCTGCTGGTGCCGCCGATAGCTACGCAGATAACCGATATCGCTCAGCATTTCCCGGAGTATTATAATAATGTCATTTCAAATTTCCAACAGTTCCAGGATTTTTCACTCCAGCAAAAGGTACTTGGCAATCTGGATAATATCATCCAATCCATCGAATCCAATCTGGGTAAGACCTCGAGCGGCATCTTCAATGCGGTTGGTACCGTATTCGGAGGGTTTTTCGCATTCATCGGTGTGGTTGTGATCACTTTTTACATGCTGCTGGAGGATTCGGCGCTGAAGGCATTTATTCGATCGGTGACGCCGGTCAAGTATCAGCCCTATGTGTTCCAGCTGGTCAATCGGTCGCAGGACCGTCTGCGCATGTGGCTGAAAGGACAGCTGATCTTGAGCGTGATCATCGGTGTATTGACCTATATTGGTTTGACGTCGCTCGGCGTGGAGTACGCCCTGGTGCTGGCACTCTGGGCGGCGCTGACCGAATTCATACCGTACCTAGGACCACTGCTTGGAGCTATCCCTGCGGTATTTATCGCACTGACCACAGGTAATTTCGTGCAGGCGTTGGCGGTCGTGGTTCTCTATATCATCGTGCAACAGCTGGAGAATCATCTGATCGTGCCGAAAGTAATGCAAAAGGCTGTCGGGATGAATCCGCTGGTGGTCATCATACTGATGTTGATCGGCGCCAAACTGGCCGGTATCGTCGGTTTGCTGCTAGCGGTGCCGTTTGGACTGATTGTCAAATCATTTGCCGAGGATTTTATGACCTCGAAGGAAGAGCGGGAAGCCACCCTCGAATCCTAAAAAAACTGCAGCGGGACGGGAGATCCTGCTGCAGCTGGATAAGTTGCTGACGAATGCTATCGGAGATTTCTCCGTTTACTCCGGCGGCGGTACCGCTTGAGCGATGGTTTGAGGTACCGTTCGGTGGTACGGCGGACGTCGGTTTTGGTTCCCGATTTTTTCATGAACTGATTGAAACGATGCAGCATCGCCTCGAACGATTCGTCGTCCCGGCGGCGCACCCCGCCGTGTGAGGGTTTTGCTGACTGAATCGGCGGGCAGCGCTGGATGGTGTGCCACGAATTGACACCCCACCAATCCCGAGTGCGCGTACTACAGTACCCGTAGGAAAATGCATCGGTATACATGTTTTCCTCCATGTATTTTAAGTACGTAATGTGCTATTATTTGAGGAGCTTATCAGGAGGAATATGATCCGTCAATAAACCCTATGGCCACCGGTCGTCTCTTCATCGTCGCTACCCCCATCGGTAACCTTGAGGACATTACTCTCCGGGCATTGCGCGTACTCAAGGAGGCGGATATGATCCTCTGTGAGGACACCCGTCATACCGCGCACCTCCTGCATCAGTATGATATTCAGCGGCCGCTCCAGAGTTACCACCAGCACTCGACCATACAAAAAGTCGACGAGATCATTGAGCAATTGCGCCGAGGCAAATGCTTGGCGCTGGTTTCGGATGCGGGCACGCCTGGATTGTCAGACCCGGGCGGGGTTTTGATCCATCAGGTGCGAGCGACCCTCGGCGATCAGGTGCGTATCGTGCCGATTCCCGGCGTTGCCGCGCTCACCGCTCTGATATCCGTAGCTGGGGTGCCCATGGATAAATTTGTATTCCTCGGTTTTATGCCCCATAAAAAAGGGAGGCAGACGTTATTTCGGGAGATTGCCGAATCGGAACGGACGGTAATTTTTTACGAATCCACCCATCGCATACTGAAAGCCCTGGAATCGCTCGTACAAGTACTCGCGCCAGACAGGCTGGTAGTAGTTGGTCGGGAACTGACCAAACAGTTTGAAACCATCTATCACGGTTCAGCCGGTGAAGTCTTACACAAAGTCCAGGCGGATATGGTAAAAGGTGAATTCGTGGTGGCGGTGGCAGGAAAAAAATAATTATGTATTAAAATAGTTTTATATGAATCCAGAACACAGCCCGCATGATGCGGACCCGAGCCGGGAAGTCCGTCCGCATGAGATTGAAGTAAAAATATTGGATATCGGTGACGTGGAAGCGATGCGCCAGAAAATAGTATCATTGGGAGCGACGCTGGTTCGTGAGCGCCGGCTGCTGCGCGACCAGAGCTACAATCGGCCGAAGCATAGCGATGCCGTGACCCAAACAATTACCGTCAGCACTGCATCGGCACATGACCCTGACCGGTTCAAGGGTATGATGGAATTTTTGGGACTGCGCATCATTGGTGAGCAGGATGGTGAGATGCAATTGGAATGCCCGGCGGAACTACCGAAACGTTCGGCCCGGTTGCGTCGCGATGCCGATACACTCACGTTTACCATAAAAGAGCCGCGCAACCGTGAGCAGCTGATAGATGATCGGATTGAGCTGGAGACATCACTGCAGGACCCTGGTGGAGTGATCGAATTGCTGCAGCGGATGGGCTACCAGGTACGCTCGGAGCGAGAAAAATACCGTACCAGCTATGATCTCAATGGGACGCTGATCGAGATCAATGAAGGCCCGGCGGGTAAACCGTGGCTGGAAGTGGAGGGCCCCAGCCAGGAGGCAGTGCAGCAGGTAGTCGGCTTACTTGGGTTTCAGCCGCAGGATATGGCGAATATTTCCGAGGGTGACATGTATGAGCGCCATGGCGTGCCGGAAGAGCAAATCCGACGCCTGAAGTTCTCTCCACCCAGCGGCTCAGCAGAGTCATCCGATGGCGATTCGCCGATATCGCAAACGTAGGAGTTTTGTTATACTAAGGGTATTATGGCAAAACGATTTTATATCACCACTCCAATTTATTATGTAAACGACCGTCCTCATATTGGTCATGCGTATACGACGATTGCAGCTGACGTATTGGCGCGGTACTATCGTCAGCGCGAGTATGATGTTTTTTTCCTGACTGGTACGGATGAACACGGGGACAAGGTCGCTGAGAGCGCGGAAAAAGCCGGGCAGTCAGTCCAAGCTTTTGTCGATCACAACGCCGGTGAATTTTCAAAGGCATTTGCCAATCTAGAAATCAGTCATGATATCTTCATGCGGACGACGCTGAAGGAGCACGCGGCAGCGGTGAAGATTTTTATGGAGAAATTACATGCCCATGGTGCTCTATACCAAGGTACCTACGAAGGGCTGTATTGTCGCGGGTGTGAGGATTTTTATACTGAAAAAGATTTGATTGACGGGCTATGCCCGATTCACAAGCAAAAACCAGAAGTGGTTAAAGAGAAGAATTGGTTTTTTAAATTAACTCAGTATCTACCGGAGGTACAGCGATTGATACAGGACAATGTTTTGGTAGTTGAACCGGCCTCGCGACGGAGCGAAGTGCTCGGGCTTCTCAAACAAGATCTGAAGGATTTTTCCGTGACGCGTGAGCGTGTTCGATGGGGGATTGATTTCCCCATCTACCCGACGCAAAAAATTTACGTGTGGGTTGAGGCGCTGCAAAATTACATTTCAGCAATCGGTTATGGCCAGGATCAGAATCAATTCATGAAATGGTGGCCCGCCGATGTCCACTTGATGGCAAAAGATATCGTAAAATTCCACGCCATTTATTGGCCGGCCATGCTATTGGCGGCTGGCGAAAAGCTTCCAAAAAAAATATTTGCCCATGGCTTCTTCAGTTTGAACGGCCAGAAGATGTCGAAGTCATTGGGCAATGTGATTGATCCAAATGATGTAGTGCGGGAGTTTGGTCCAGATGCCACACGCTATTTACTGCTATCGCAGTTTCCCTTTGGCCAGGACGGGGATATTAAGCAAGAATTATTTAAAGAGAAATATAATGCTGATCTGGCAAATAACCTGGGCAATTTGGTGAGCCGGGTGCTCAATATGATTGAGCAGTACTGTGGAGGCCGGATCCCGCGCGATGTTGAGTCGCCAATATTTTTGGACGAAGTAGAAGCGCATATTGAGAGATTAGCATTTGACGTGGCATTGAAAAAAATGTGGGCGGCTATTGATGACGCGAACCACATGATTGATGATCAAAAACCCTGGGTGCTGGTAAAAGACCCGGCTCAGCGCGAAGCACTGGAGCTGCTTCTGTCACAGCTGGCACGATTTTTGCTGGATCTAGTGAAAGTACTCGAGCCATTCATGCCCAATACCGCCGCCCAAATCGTCGGGGCGTTTTCAGCAGAAAAAATAACTAAAGGTACCCCATTATTTATGAGGAAATAATATGGGCACACTTGATCTCATCATTCTGCTACTTTTTCTCGGTTTTATCGGCTCTGGTTTTTGGTTTGGATTTATCCATACGTTGGGCACGATCATCGGAGTGGTCGTGGGTATTTTGGCGGCAGGGAGTTTGTATCAAGGAGTAGCGTCATTCTTTGAGCTATTTTTGCTCAAACCCGATGTGGCTGAATTCGCGGCATTTGCCGTCCTCTTTATCGCCGCGACACAGCTGGTGGGCTGGGTAGCCAAAATGTTTGACCGCGGGTTTAAATTGCTCCGATTCTTTCCGTTCGTCAGTTCGGCAAATCGCCTGGGCGGAGCCATGCTGGGGTTCGTGGAAGGAGCGCTGGTTATTGGTACGGTGCTTTTCGTCGCCAGCCATTTCCAGTTGTCGCCCACGGTCAATGAGGCCATCGACAATTCAATTCTTGCCGGACTTTTTATGGCCATTGCCAGTATACTATCGCCGCTTGTTCCCGAATCATTGAAGATAGAAATCGTAGGTTAGCATGCTGATCGACCCATACCATGTCGCTGTGCGTAGGTATGGGGCGAGATGTGTTAGAATTCAAAGGTATTCTTAATTAAGTAAAGTTATTGGTTAGTACCACCGTAGAATCATGTTGATAGACACCCATTGCCATCTGAATTTTGCCGCATATAAGTACGATTTTGATGAGGTAGTCGATCGTACGCTTGCCGAAGGTCTGCGGGTGATCAATGTCGGCTCTCAGTACTCCACCAGCCAGCGGGCGGTAAAACTCGCCACAGAACATCCAGGCAAAATGTATGCGGCGGTCGGACTGCACCCGATCCATTTATTTGATATGGATGTGGACGAGGGTGAGGATTCGTTTCATACGCGTCGGGAAGAATTCAAAGCGGATGACTATGCCGAGCTGGCACAGGAATCTGGCGTAGTGGCGATCGGTGAAATGGGAATCGATTATTTTCACAAACCCGCGGGCATTGCCGATGATGAATTTATCCAGAAACAAAAATGGACATTTATCAAGGCGATCCAACTGGCACAGAAAATCAATAAACCTATTATTATCCATACGCGGGGAGCCAAAGCCGATCCATCGCGGGCGTACACGGATATGCTGGAATTGGTCAAAGAGGCGAGCTTCACGAATGCGGTGGTGCATTGTTTTACTGAAGATTGGGCGATCGCGAAGAAAATCCTTGACGCTGGTCTGATGATTTCCTTTACTGGTATCATCACTTTTCCTAAAACACGCAAACTGGAAGAAGTCGTCAAAAAAACACCGCTCGACCGGATGATGGTGGAAACTGACGCGCCGTATTTAGCGCCGCAGCTGGTGCGCGGCAAGCGCAATGAGCCGCGCTATGTGCGGTATGTGGCGGATCGTGTCGCTGAAATCAAGGGGGTTACATTTGAAGAAGTAGCATCGATCACTACCGCAAATGCGGAAAAATTCTTTGGATTACCGAAGGCCTGAGACGTGAGGAGGTTCATATGGAGTGTGGCACTAGCATCCGATTGCTGACGACAATCGGTCCGCTTCCGCGCTGTACATTAGCGCTACTCATGGCACACATATGCGGCTGTCCGACATGTCGGACGCGCGCCCTATCGTTCATTCGAATCGAACGTGATTTTCTTTAAAACCTAAGTCTCGCGACGGCACTCCCGCCGCGGGCTTTTTTTTGCCGCGGAACCATGGTACAAAAAAAGTGGCCACCGTTGCATATGCAGGGTGGCCGATATATTTGGATAGAGAATGAACGAAGGGGAGTGTGTGTACGAGTGTGAGATGTGTGAGAAGGAGCGAAGGGGAGGGAGATTTTGGTTTTTTTGTTGTGTGTTGGGGAGAGAAGATTGAGGGAGGGGGGAAATGTGACTACAGTATAGCTTGATTGTGGGTCTGGTACAAGTCAGCCACTGTGGATAACTATTATCAATAGTTTAGATAGGTTTAACTGGTTTTTTTATTGTTTTATTGGAGGAAAAGCGCTACACTATGGGCATGGATATCATTACCATTATCATTGGGGTCCTCATTTTAGGCGGCATGGTGTCGATTTATTTCAGCTTGCGCAAAGGCAGCGGCAATATGAGCATCGACAAGGATTTGCATGAAAAAATGGTGCGGCTGGAGGAGCGTATCGCGCAGCTGCACCAACAGAGCGGGGAGCTGACCAAAACGGTTGACTTAAAATTGGCCGATTCGACGCGGGCAATCCAGGCTCAATTCGGCGAATCGGCAAAAATAGTCCAGCAAGTGACTGAGAAATTAACCCGGCTGGACGAAACAAATCGTCAGGTGGTTGGTTTTGCTGATCAGCTGCGTAATCTCCAGGATATTTTAAAAAATCCAAAACAACGGGGCGTATTAGGGGAGTATTATTTAGAAACCCTTCTAAAAAATGTCATGCCGCCGAATGCCTATCAGATGCAGTATAAATTTCAAGATGGTGAGATTGTTGACGCCGTTGTTTTCGTCAAGGATAAAATCATCCCCGTAGACTCAAAATTTAGCCTCGAAAACTATAATCGCATGGCGGCGACAGCTGACCCGTCAGAACATCAGCGTTTGGAAAAGGTGTTTGTGAATGATCTGAAACTTCGCATTACCGAGACCGCCAAGTACGTACGGCCGAATGAGGGAACAATGGATTTTGCCTTCATGTTTATTCCGCACGAAGCGATTTATTATGATTTATTGATAAATAAAGTTGGCGCCGTCGCAGAAGATACGGAAAATCTTATACAGCGAGCCGCGGGGAAATACCATGTTATTATAGTTTCGCCAACTTCCTTTTTAGCGTATTTGCAAACCGTTCTGCAGGGTTTGCGCGCTATGCAGATCGAAGAGTCAGCCAAGGAAATCCGTCAAAATGTCGAGCTGCTTTCTAAGCATTTATCGAATTATGATACGTACATGCAGAAGCTGGGTCAGCATCTCGGCACCACCGTCAGCAGCTACAATTTTGCCTATAAAGAATTCAAAAAGGTCGATAAGGATATGCTCAAAATCGCTGAAGTCGGCGGGAGCATTGAACCGCTTGAGGTAGCGAAGCCAAAGGATGAGTAAATTACTATGGAACAGAAGCCGATCCAGTCTCACCCAGCGCCGCGCCAGATATTTTTTTGGCGGGTGGTGATTGGCGTGACGGGTACACTGGGAGTCGGCATCATCGTTTTTATCATCTGGATGGCTGTGGTATATTTCCAAGCAAACGCCTGGGCACAGGTACCGGCCTGCGATGCGCTCCACAGTTCTGCAGAGACAACCGCACTGGTATATCAATCCCAGGCATTAGTTGATGGTATCGGTGCGCGCGGCGGAACTGAGGTGACGGTACATCCCCGGCCGGATTGCGTCGGAAAAGCCGTTATTCAAATCTATTATGGCACGCACAGCCAGGGTAGAAGTATACGCGAGTTAATCGGCGATACGTTTAATGGGTTTCCTTATCAAATGTTCAACATGTAGGGTATGCTCTCAGTACAAGGATTAACCAAGAAATTCAACGATTTTACCGCCGTCAATAATGTGTCGTTTGAGGCGCATGCTGGTGAAATTTTTGGATTATTGGGGCCAAACGGCGCCGGGAAGACAACCACCATCCGGGTGATCGCGACGGTGCTGCAGCCCACGTCAGGCACCGCAACCGTAGCTGGTTTTGACATCGTGAAGCAGCCCGAAGACGTGCGGCGGAATATTGGTTTACTGACCGCCGATATTGGTCTGTATGACCGCTTTACGGCACGAGAAAACCTCCGGTACTTCGGCCAGCTGTATGGCATGGGTGGGGAGTCACTCGAGAATCGGATTGATGAATTGATTCGGATTTTGCATATGGAGCGGTTTGCCGACCGCCGGGCAGGTAAATTTTCTACCGGTATGAAGCAGAAAGTTGCCATTGGCCGTTCTATCATCCACGACCCAAAAGTAATCATGTTTGATGAGCCGACGGCGGGCCTCGACGTATTAGCTGCACAAACGGTTATCGCATTTATGCGGGAGGCGCGAACTATGAAGAAATTGGTGGTGCTGTCCACCCATGATATGTTTGACGCGGAAAAATTGTGCGACCGGGTGGCCATCATACACCGTGCGCGGGTGGTAGCAGTCGGCACGGTCAAAGAGCTGTTAGCCCAGACCCAGCAGTCAAATCTTGAGGCGGCCTTTACCAGCATCGTGGGCACTGAGGCGATGTTTGAGGCTCAAGCGGCGGCCGAAGAAAAACAGATCGCGTTGATGAACGCGAAAAAGAAAGGATTATTGAGCCGGTGGAAATAATATGAAAGAGATTTTTACCGTTTGTAAAAAAGAATTACTGGATAACATCCGCGATCGCCGCACGCTTGCTACGGCTATCCTCATGCCAATCATCCTCATGCCGATCATCCTGATCGGGTCATTCAAACTGCAGGAATACCAGATCACGCAAGCGGAGGAAAAAGTAGCGGTTGTCGCATTAAGCAGCCAAATCGTATCGCCGACATTGACGGAGTATCTCATGGCGCAGGACAAGATCGAACTTGTCGAAACTGATGATTACGCCGCTGATATTGAATCTGGGGCAGTGTCCATCTACATCGAAGTTCCCGATGGATTCCAAACATCACTTGACGCCGAAGTCCCCGCGACGCTTGTCGTGAAGCATAAAAGCTCAAAAGTTGACTCGAGCACGGCGCTGGCAAAAGTGATGGCCGTGCTGCAGACATTTAACCAGGTCGAGGCGGTCAGCCGGCTGACGGAAAAGGGCGTAGATCCTCAGATCATGACGAGTGTCACACCGCAGCCTGAGGACATCGCGACGGCAGAGGAGCGCGGCGGTTTCTTCGTCGGGTTTCTGCTGCCCATGTTTATCGTCATTTTTGCCATCGTCGGCGGCATGTATGTGGCCATCGACGTATCAGCAGGGGAAAAGGAGCGCAAGACACTGGAGGCATTGCTGTTGGTACCTATTTCCCGGTTTAAAATCGTCATGGGAAAATATCTGGCGGTTACCGTGATGGCAGTACTGACGATTGTGCTTTCTCTGGCGTCATTGTACGCCTCGTTTCGGTTTTATACCCCGAGTCTGGGAATGGAAGGTGAGATTGTCATCAATCTGACACCAGGCGCGATCGGCGTGATGCTGGGGATCGGCGCGATACTCGCCGTCATGTTTTCCGGTTTACTTCTCTCGGTAGCAATATTTGCTAAAAGCTATAAAGAAGCGCAAAATTATATTTCACCGTTCTATTTATTGGCGGTGTTGCCGGTGGGTATAGCCAATTCACTTCCCAGTTTTCAGCCGAGTCTGATCATGTTTCTCGTACCGGGCATGAACGCCGTATTTGTCATGAAAGAGGTGCTACTCGGAATTTATGACTGGCCACATGTTGCCGTTACATTTATTTCCTTATTAGTGTTCGCTGTTGCCGGTATTTTTGTGGCAGGCAGGATATATTCAAAAGAGGGGATTCTCTTTCGGGATTAGTCTACCTTGAGCATGTTTCCAGATACGCGGTCCGCCTTGACGGGCTGCGCTGATTTCGCTATGGTGGCGCTAGGAAAAGTAAGCAAGTACCCAAAAAGAAAGAGGTCATTTCATGCATCGATATGCCATGAATCAATCAGTGCATGGTGCGCAGTGCGCCATTGCTCGCGCTATTATCGGCTACCTTTTTCGCCAGGAAAATCAGGCAACCAATTCACGTCCGCGCAGGCGCTTTGGCATGCAGATGCTTAGGCCCTTGGCGTTTCACCAGGTGGTCATTCGTATTCCTGACGACCGCTTCATTGATATTTCATTCGGTACATCTGATCCGATTGCGCTGTGCATGTTTCTGGAAGACGCGCTCAATCTTCCGAAAATTCCACGGCGACGGATTGCCCGTATACCCACTACCGATAATCTTCAGGACATACAGATTCTGGGCGACCCTCGGGCGGATCTGGAGATGACGATTCTCGAGTTTTCTCGCGGTTTAGCCACTTGGCTGAAAAGAAATCATCCCGCAGTCCTGGAGCGGCTGCAGGCAGCCTAATCTGGCGTCGTCAGATAAAATTCACCCCACGTTGTTCATGTGATCAGCGTGGGGTTTTTTATATAGTTTGTACAAATGGTTGTTTACCGCTCCGGAGCGGGGAGTATTTCCAGGTGGAGCGTGTGCGTTTTCCCACAGCTATGCAGCGCGGTAATCCGCGCGGTAGCCATGGCATGTTCCGTTCCATTCCGGATACTGACGCGAATGCCAGTGTCGATGCGCCGCGCCTGAACGGCAGTGATGCGGATGCGCGTCAGCGCACTGGGGGTGAGGGTTTCGGGCGCCAGCTGGTGCTGGCGGTCGATACGGAGCCGATAGGGCCGAGTGGTAGTGCGGAATGACATGATCCTCCTTGCTTCACCGGCTGACGGTGATGGTTTCTTGTTCTTTTACACCGTTTCGTTCATGGGTGACGGTATAACTGATGCCGCCGGCTGTGAGACAAACATTTGAGATTTCACCGGTAGTCCAGTCATCACCCGGCGGACAGTTGCCGTCGATACTGAGAGCCTGCAGCGACTTCCCTTGTTGATCGAGTTTACTGACGATCAGTGCGTAGGTACAGCGACCGTCAGCTTCAGTGATGGTCAGCGCCCGGCTGTAATTGGCACAGGTCCATGCCGTGCCATGAGCGGGGATGACGCGGATATCGCCGCCCGGATGAGCGGTAATGGTCAGTTTGTTTGACGCAAACTCCTTTTTCCGTTTTTTTCGCCAACCGTGCGCTCGAAACAATTCAACTGCGGAACCGATAACGCATACACTGGCAAGAAGCAGGATCTGTTTGGTCATGTCGACCGGTTGCATGCCGAAGATAGCCGCCAGGAGCATCCCTGCCGCGAATGCCAGCAGGATACAGATCAGATAATAGTTTGGTTGTTTGTGCAAGGTGCCACCTCCAATGGTTTGTCGTAGTTTTGTTTTTGATATTACCCAACGGTACCATAATTAAATCGTCAGTCAATTTGGTACAATATGAATTGTACTAAGGTTAGCCAAATGGTGTCTTTTTTGCCGTTCTGAAAAAGTGGGGGTCTTGATTTATTTGGTGTATTGTACTAGTATGAAGGCCAAATTGTGGATATCTGTCCACATTATTTCACTAATATTAGCGAAGAATTGTTCTTTTTACCTGACTTGACCGATGCAAACAACGAAACAGCAACCAGATAAGGCTTGGTGGCAGCCAGCACTGGCAGTTTTTGCCGAAGTGACCGGGTGGATTGTGGTACCGATCGTCGCTGCGTTGTTTCTCGGGAAATGGCTGGATGAAAAATATGATTCCGCGCCGTGGTTTTATCTCGGATTGACGGCATTGGCATTCATGTTTACTATGGCCGGTTTAGTTCGTATCGGTACTAAATATATCAAGCAGGTAGAAGGAACGAAGAAAGACGTTATCAAGAAAAAAATTACGCATGACCGAAACAGAGACGACAATTCATGATGATGCTGCAGTACCGGTATCCACGGAAACGAGTAGCCATGATTCCGCAGCCGCAGCAGAGACAGAAACCACTCACGAAGTAACAATTTTTGCCGAGCCGATTGCCCATGTCGGCGGCTTCACCATTACCAATTCACTGATCAATTCGTGGATGACCGTTTTGATCATAGCGGTGTTGGCATTTGTCATTGGCAAGAAAATCCGTCGCATTCCCGCCGGCCTCCAGAACGCATTCGAAATTATCGTTGAAGGCGCACTGAAATTAACCGATTCGGTAACTGGTAGCCGTGTGCTCTCGCAAAAGGTATTTCCGTTTATTTTTTCCATTTTTTTGTTTATTCTGGTTAATAACTGGCTGGGATTGATTCCGGGTATCGGCTCAATTGGTTTTTTGGAGATGCACGATGGCCACGAGGTATTTGTTCCGTTTTTCCGGGGGGCCACCGCAGATCTGAATACCACGCTAGCACTGGCACTGTTTTCGGTGGTTGCTTCAAATATTTTCGGCATTATTATTGTGGGCGCGTGGAAGTACTTCAATAAATTTATCAATGTGCGGGCGCTGGTTGAAGTGCCGATGAAGATACGCAAGGAGCCGACGACGATTTTTGTCAATCCGATAAAGTTTTTTGTCGGATTGATAGAGATTATCGGCGAAATCGCCAAGGTCGCTTCGCTGTCATTCCGGTTGTTTGGCAATGTGTTTGCCGGTGAAGTGTTATTGTCATCGATGGCAGTACTGTTTGCATTTGTCCTGCCGATACCTTTTATCTTTCTGGAAGTAGTTGTCGGACTGATTCAGGCGCTGATATTTGCCATGCTGACCCTGGTGTATTTCTCAGTTGCCGCCGCCGCTGACGAGCATTAAGTGATTAATTAATTAGTGATGGCACACACCGACGTAAAACCAAAAAATTCGTCGCGTAGTATGGACCATCATAAAGAAAGGATAATTATTATGGAGACTGCAGCAGTCGCAATGCTGGCAAAAGCCCTGGCTATCGCACTGGGGAGTTTCGGACCAGCCCTGGCCATCGGAAAGATTGGCGCCAAAGCCATGGAGTCGATTGGTCGCAATCCAGAAGCAGCCGGTAAAATACTGGTGCCTATGCTTCTGGTCGCCGCTTTTGCTGAGGCTATTGCCATTTACGCTTTAGTCATCGCATTCGGCATCAAATAGTCGATTGACTGGCAGTTGTTCAGATGAATGTCTGGGCAGCTGCAGTGGGTTGATTATTTACCATCATTATCACATTTCATATGGAAGAACTTGTCCAAACATTTCACATCGACTGGAAATTACTGATCGCGCAGATCGTCAATTTTGGTATCGTGCTGGCGGTGCTGTATTTTTTCGCCCTGAAGCCGATCATGCGGATGATGAATAAACGATCTTCGGATATTGAACGGAGCTTATCGGATGCGAAACGCATCGAGGAACAGCTGAAATCAGCTGAAGTCGAAAAGGAAAAGATCGTCACCGAAGCGAAAAAGGAAGCGCAGATCATCGCGGCTCAAGCCATGACTGAAGCGGAAAAAATCCGCGAGACGAAACTCCACCAGACTCGGGAAGAAATGGAACGCATGACCGAGCGCGCCAAGCAGGAGATTTTGTCCGAGAAGGATCAGATGCTCAAAGACGCTAAGCAAGAATTAGCTGAATTGGTCGTGACTGCCAGCGCGAAAGTAATCGGAAAGGAATTGGACCCCAAAACGCACCAGACATTGATCCAGAATACGATATCTAAAGCTTCTGACAGTAATGACTAAAATCACGCCACGACAATACGCCGTCAGTTTATATGAATCGGTTGCCGGAAAGAAGTCGTCTGAGGTGAGCCCGCTCGTGCAATCATTTGTCGCACTGCTGCAGGAACATCGTGTGCTGTCGCAGGCCGATAAGATTGTGACGGCGTTTCGCCAGTACGCGTATGAACAGGAGGGTATCGTGGCAGTGACGGCGACAACGGCACAGGAGATGGATCATGTTACGACCGCATCGATTATCAAAAGTTTGGAGAATGTATTGGGCAAGAAGGTAGTATTGCGGTCAGCGGTTGATTCGGAGCAGATGGGTGGATTGAAAGTACGATTTGGCGATGTGGTGGTTGACGGGAGTATCCGTACCCGATTGGCGGCTCTGAAAGATCATTTGCAGAAATAAAAAACGTTGATCGCCACAGCGACCAACGTGTGTAGACTGTCGAGAGTCCACTATGATTTGAGAGTGCCCGGTTTGGGCAGATAGACGAACCAGTGCCGGCACAAGAGGTTGACGCATTCGAGCCAACCAACCCCGGTGCATACAGTTTTGCAGAGCGGACAATGGCATGAGTCAGACATGATTTACTCCTCTGATATATTCGTTGAAGAACTATTTTAATCAATATTTTACCTAATACCCTAGCATAGCTAAAAAATATGTCAAATACCGATTACATTATCGAAGAATTGAAAAAGCGGATCGCTGATTTTCGGGCTGATACCAAAACCGAAAAAGTGGGTACGGTCGAGGAGATTGGGGATGGCATTGTCCGTTTGTCCGGCTTGTCCGATGTACAAGCATCAGAAATGATCGAATTGCCCGGCAATAAATACGGCGTGGCATTGAACCTCGAAACTGATACTGTCGGCGCCATAATCTTGGGCGATCAGGAAGGTATCAAAGAAGGTGATACAGCCAAGAGCACTGGTCGTATTCTGGAAGTACCAGTTGGCAATGCAATGGTTGGCCGGGTGGTGAACCCGTTAGGTCAGGCGATTGATGGCAAAGGTGATATCAAGACCGATATGTATTATCCGGTCGAAAAGATTGCGCCACGTGTTATTACTCGAAAATCAGTTGATACTCCACTGCAAACAGGCGTGAAAGCAATAGATTCAATGATTCCGATTGGCCGCGGCCAGCGTGAATTGATCATTGGCGACCGCCAGGTAGGTAAAACAGCCATCGGTATTGATACCATTGTCAATCAGAAGGGTACTGGCGTTATTTGTATCTATGTGGCGATTGGCCAGAAAGAATCCAAGATTGCGAAGATTGTGGCTGAACTTGAGCAAGCCGGCGCCATGGATCATACCATCGTCGTTGTGGCTGGCGCATCTGATCCAGCGTCATTGGCCTATATCGCGCCGTATGCTGGCTGCGCTATGGGTGAATACTTCATGGACCAAGGCAAAGACGCTTTGATCATTTATGATGATTTATCTAAACACGCTTGGGCGTATCGCGAAATTTCGTTGTTACTCCGACGGCCACCAGGTCGTGAAGCTTATCCCGGCGATGTCTTTTATCTCCACTCACGACTACTCGAACGAGCCGCTCGTCTCAATGAAAAATATGGCGGTGGCAGCTTAACCGCATTACCAATTATTGAAACACAAGCGGGTGATATTTCGGCGTACATTCCTACCAATGTCATTTCCATCACCGACGGTCAGATTTACCTTGAACCAGATTTGTTCTATCAGGGTATCCGTCCAGCCTTGAACGTCGGTTTGTCAGTTTCGCGTGTCGGTTCAGCAGCACAGATCAAAGCCATGAAGAAAGTCGCTGGAAAATTACGTTTGGACCTCGCCCAATACCGAGAACTGGCTGCTTTTGCCCAATTTGGCTCTGATCTCGATGAAGCAACCCGCAAGCAACTCGAACGGGGCAAGCGATTAACCGAGATTTTGAAACAGAATCAGTATCAACCCATGCCGGTCGAGCACCAAGTCGCTATTATTTATACTGCCGTCAATGGCCATCTGGATGACGTGGCGCCAGAAAAAATTCGTGAATTTGAAGAAGCATTCCATCAGTACCTCAATGCCTCGCATGCTGATCTCATGAAACGGATTGTGACGGAAAAAGAAATGAAAGAGGATATAGAAAAACAGTTGGTAGGCGCGATTGAAGACTTTAAAAAGACGACCGCGTTTGTTACGCCAGCTGCATAATTAGTTACAACGTTACCATGCCTTCAGGCACAAAAGAAATTCAACGACGCATCCGTTCCGTCACCAACACCAAAAAAATTACCAAGGCGATGGAGCTTGTTTCGGCTGCAAAAATGCGCCGTGCGGTGCAAGCAGTTTTAGCGACACGTCAGTATGCGCGTACTGCCTGGAATATCGTGCAGGATTTAGCAGCCAAGACAGACCCAGAGCAACACCAGCTCCTGCAGACGCGGGAAAAAATTCAGCGAATAGGTTTGATTGTGATTGCTTCAAATCGGGGATTGTGCGGGGGATTTAATCGGGAATTAGTGGAAACTGCTGGTAACTATGCATCCGCCCAAGGTGTGCCCGTCGATGTGATTCTGATGGGGAAAAAGGGAAGCACCATCCAACGGCAGGGGCACACTATCGTGGCTGATTTCGAAAAATTAGATGTGGCAGAGAGTGTCCGGGATGTACAAGCTATGGCGCGCTTGGTTATCACTGATTATCTGGATGGGAAATATGACAAGATCGCCATTGCGTATACTGATTATAAATCGGCGATTAAGCAAACCCCGCGTATCAGTCAGTTATTACCGATTGTCAAAGAGGATACCGAATTAGGGCAGACACAGGGCGCAGCCGAGATAGAAACGAAACAAGAATTTGAATACATGTTTGAACCGTCACCTGCTGCAGTGTTGAACGCGATGCTCTATCGATTGACCGAACTGCAAGTGTACCAAGCATTACTCGAGTCAAATGCGTCTGAGCATTCCGCACGTATGTTCTCGATGCGCAATGCGTCTGATGCGGCCACTGATATGATTAAAGATTTGACGCTTACCTTTAACCAAGCCCGCCAACAAAGTATCACCAGTGAACTTGCCGAAATCAGTGCTAGCCGCGCGGCAATCACTTAACTTATTTCGATATTATTAATTTTGTTACCGTAAACAATTATGTCAGCAGCTAAAGGATCAATTTTTCAAGTAATCGGCCCGGTCGTTGATGTGAAATTCGACAGCGCGCCGCCGGTCATCTATACGGCACTCGAAGTGCACCGCACTCCCGGGGATCCCGCGACGCGGGTTGTCCTCGAAGTGCAGCAACAGCTCGAGGGCAATGTGGTGCGAACCGTCGCTATGGACTCGACTGACGGGTTGCGTCGCGGCATGCCAGTCGAAAATACCGGCGCGCCGATTTCCGTCCCGGTCGGCAAAGAAACCCTGGGGCGCATGTTTAACCTTTTGGGCGAACCATTGGATGAAAAAGAACCAGCCAGCAAGGAATCGAAACGCTATCCGATTCATCGCCCGGCACCACGATTCGATGAGCAGACGTCACGCGCGGAAATTCTAGAAACAGGCATCAAGGTGATTGATCTTATCTGCCCAATCGTCAAAGGTGGGAAAGTTGGTCTCTTCGGTGGCGCGGGTGTAGGTAAAACAGTCGTTATTCAGGAGCTGATTCGCAATATCGCCGAGGAACACGGTGGCTATTCAGTATTTGCCGGTGTGGGTGAACGAACCCGTGAAGGTAATGATTTGTATCACGATATGAAACTGTCCGGTGTGTTAGCAAAAACAGCACTCGTCTTTGGCCAGATGAATGAACCACCAGGAGCTCGTGCTCGCGTAGCGCTCTCTGGCTTGTCGATGGCAGAATATTTCCGCGATGAGGAAAATCAAGACGTCTTATTCTTCATTGATAATATTTTCCGATTCACGCAGGCAGGCTCTGAAGTATCTGCTTTGTTGGGACGTATTCCATCGGCGGTGGGGTATCAGCCTACCTTGGCCACTGAAATGGGTGAACTCCAAGAACGCATTACCTCGACCACTAAAGGGTCTATTACCTCAGTGCAAGCAGTGTATGTTCCAGCTGATGACTTGACTGATCCCGCGCCAGCGACAACGTTTTCTCATCTTGATTCCACCGTGACGTTGTCTCGTGCTTTGGCTGAATTGACGATTTACCCTGCGGTCGACCCGCTTGATTCTACCTCGACCATTCTCGAGCCACGGATCGTCGGTGAAGAGCACTATGCCGTCGCGCGCGGGGTACAAAAGATACTGCAGCGCTATAAAGATTTGCAGGATATTATTGCCATTCTGGGTATGGACGAATTATCCGATGAGGATAAATTGACCGTCACCCGGGCGCGGAAAGTACAGCGGTTCCTCTCTCAGCCATTCTTTGTGGCTGAGCAATTCACCAGCACCCCAGGAAAATATGTGTCGCTGAAAGACACCGTCCGTGGATTCAAAGCCATCCTGGATGGTCAGTATGATGATGTGCCGGAGCAGGATTTCTACATGAAAGGCGGCATTGAAGAAGTTCGCGGTTCGAAATAACCAATGATGAAGACTCTCCCATATGTCCGATAAATTACAATTTGAAATCATTACCCCGGATGGCACGGTATTTTCTGAAGCAGTGGATGAGGTGGTGATTCCCACGCCGGATGGGGAGATTGGCGTATTACCGCACCACGTGCCGTTGGTTTCATTGTTGCAGGCTGGTGAGGTGCGTATTCGCATGGATGATCAGGTGACGTATCTGGCGGTTTCAAGTGGATTACTGCAGGTGCATCCAGATAAAGTGGTTGCCTTGGCCGATTCAGCGGAGCGCGCTGAGCAGATTGACGAACAACGTGCCGAGGAAGCCCGTGCTCGGGCAGCGCAATTAATGCAGGATAAACGGGTGGATTCAGAAGAGTTCGCCGCACTGTCAGCTAAGATTGAGAAAGAATTAGCGCGATTACGGGTTGCCAAACGTCGTACCACGCGACGCGTCGACGCAACTCGACCACAACCATGAGTAAACCACATGCGTGTCGGGCATTAGTCATACATTGCATGGATTATCGTCTGACCGAATCAATCCATGATTTTTTGGGTTCACTTGATCTCCGCGATCAATATGACGAAGTCAGTTTAGCTGGTGCGGCCAAGGGGATCGCTGATGGTGATTCGGAAATCACCGATGTGATCCTCAAACAGATTAAAACCGCCCATGATTTACACGGTATCCAGGATGTGTTTCTCATGCATCATACTGATTGTGGGGCGTACGGTGGACGAGCGGCATTTACCTCGGCGAACGAAGAGCGTGAACGACATTTGGCAGACATGCATCGGGCCGCGGATGTATTGCGCGAGCAGTATCCCGACCTAACCTATCATTTCGTGTTGGCACGCATAGACGAGCACGATCAAGTTGACTTTGAGTATTCAAATTCGCAGCACGAGTAGCATGGTGGCATTAAATCCTCAAGTATGACAGATGCTGGAGTAGTTAGTTTTGAAATGGTATGATTATACTAGATTAATCATTTAATACAAATGCATATGGAAAGAGGAGAAGGACAACAGTATCGTGAAACCGATGAAGCGCTGGCCGCGCGCGAACGAGCTCAACATATGGCCACGTGGCTGCAGGCGCACCGCGAGCGGTATGAGGACATAGTCGCCGCCGCTGGATTGAACGGGGATGAACAGGAGCTGATTACTATGGTGATGGATGCGAATGCAACTGATGCGTTTGTCACGGCGTCACCGGAAAAAAAACAGCAGATCGAAGGGGTATTTGAGCGACTTCAAGCGGCGGCGCAGTAATTCATCCTCATGAAACTCCACTGGTCTCATTTTTTACCAGTTGTGGCGGTCATCGCCTTAGTTGCTGCGGGCTGGGCAGCTATCAACTACCAGAATACCTATGTCCCGCCCGCTGACACCAATCAATTAGTAAACCCGGATAAACTGGCAGCGCAGAGCGTTTTGCCAGACGAAATTTCCATTCCGGCGCTGATGCAGCGCTCCTACACGGGAGGTGATTTAGTATTGGGGCCGGTACTGGATACGGGTGAAGGCCATGTGCGCTATTTTATTACCTATCAGAGTGATGATTTGACCATTACTGGTACGCTGGTAGCGCCTACGGGTGAAGGTCCTTTTCCGGTCGTAGTCATCAATCATGGTCTGGTTGACTCTTCGTCATACCAAACTGGATCGTTATTCAAAAAAGAGCAAGTGTATTTGGCAAAGCGTGGGTACGTATCGCTGGTACCGGATTATCGAAACTTGGGTGGTTCTGATACTGATACGGATGTTGATCTCAATCTGCGGTACGGGTATGTCATCGACGTAATCAATGCCATCCAGGCGGTGCGGCAGGCTAATCTGGCATTTATCGACACTGATCGGGTGGGCATGATTGGTTATGCTATGGGTGGCGGCATCGCCCTGGCGGTAGCTGTTTCCCAGCCCACACTGGTTGATGCCTTTGTATTATATGCGCCGATCAGCCCGGATCTCTGGGTGGACTACCAGCGCTGGATGAGTGACATACCGGCGGCGGAAGCGATTATTGCGCGGTACGGCACGAAGGACTCCAATCCCATCTTTTGGGAAAACGCTTCCCCGTTGCATTTCCTTAGCCAGATGCGCGCACCGGTCCTCATCCATCATGGAACTGCCGATGACTACGTGCCGATAGAATTTTCCGAACAGCTGGTAACTGAATTGGAAGCGGCTAATAACGTCAAAGTTATTTTTGATAAATATCTGGACCAGGGGCATGATTTCGCGGCAGCAGCGGATTTGGCGCTGGAGCGGACTGGTGATTTTTTTGATCAGTATATACAATCGTCCAGTTAGATACTCCGAGCATCCTCCCGGGTGTGCTCGCGGCACGGCGGTAGCCGGGCTGATTTGTGGCTTGACAAATTTTACTTGCGGTGAGAAGGTAACCTACTTTGGCATCCTAAAAAATGCTCGTTTCCAAGAGCACACACGGCTGTATAAAGGAGGTGAGTACGGTGGCACAGCAACAACATGCCAAACGCTCGAGATGGTCCCGGTTTGTACATACCCTGTATCGGTACCGGGGCTGGTGGGTAGACTCGCCAACAATTTCGCTGCTTGGGCTTTTCCATTGGCATTTTTATTCAAACGGCTTGCACGCCGTTCCGGATGAAATGCCTGAATTCTGCTGGGCCGTCCTGGTCATGTATCTGGCCATCAAGGAAAAGGTCCGGTGGGAACGACTGGAAATGCTCAGTCGCCGCGGAAGTATTCTCGTAGCCCTCTGGCTGTTCTCGGCAATCGAATTTTTTGTGGTTATGGCATGGGATGGACACCATTTCCAAATGCCACCGCAAATGGTTGCGACGACGCTGATTGTACTTGGCGGCTTTGTCGGAATTCTGCCGGTGAAGTACCACTTCACCAAACGATTCCCCAATGCCTCAGGCGCATTTCAGGTCGGTCAGAATGAATAGCCGACCCTTGTTCCCTGAAGTCCGACCGGACTTCAGGGAGCTTATTTATTTGGCGATAACCCTAGAGGGGATTGACATGGCGGGCTTGATCAGTTAGAATGATGAGTAATTTTTGCTCCTTAACGATTGCACAATCATACCTTGGAGGTTTCGCATGATCGTGTTTTCCACGGGGTCTAAGTACCTCATTGAATTGGTGTTGCCGGGCTGTCAGCGACGAGACGGCGTCAACCGAACTATCGCCACGGTATCTGGCGTTAACGCTGATTTATCAGCGGCAGTCACTTCAGCAGGGGTGGCGGATCTTCGCCAGCTGCAGAGCGTGAACGGTGGCATGGTCGCCGTTTTCAAAGATCGCAGTACTGCACCGGTCGTCATGTGTCATCCGATCTAGCCACGTAGCTGTTTTCCGTTTTTTTTCCTGGCAAGCGCTTGCTTGCCAGGATTTTTTTAAATAAAAGAAACCCCGTGGCTATCATTCCACAGGGTCACGTTACACGAATTCCCAACCATATCACCGTCTCCGACTCGGTGACAGTATCATCGGCAGCCCGATACCAATGAGCGCACATGCCACCGCCAGACTTGGTGAAAACCAGACAATGATGATTGCGCATGCAATCATGACCCATCTGATGACCACCAGCCAGAGTGGCCGACCACGTACCGTCGTCATGCTCTCACCTCCTTCCTATGGCATGAGGTACGCTTCAATATAGTGTACCGTTACTGAGTATTTTTGGGCAAGTTGGCGCTAGTAATGATTACTATTATGTGGAAAGGATATATGCAGCACAGCTCCAGAAAATAAAAATATGCTATACTGAGCACATATTGTTAATGATTATCTGTCATATGGAACAAACGCAAAAACAAGTAAAGACCGACATGCCCGCCGATATCGCGCCCACGCCAGAGGCAAAATCGTCGATTGCAAAACCGAAGAAACGGCGAGGATGGCTGATTACCTTGATTGTCTTCGCTGTTATTGTGCTGGGAATTGCGCTGGGCATTTCCGCCACCGGACTTTATACCATACCCGTGTTGAGCAGCATATTCAAAACCGACCAACCAATAGACCTGGGAGTCAGCAATGACCCGAAGCATCTCGAAACGTTGTACGCACAAGTGCCCCTGCAGATTTCCGGTACACGGACGGATTCAGTAGCAAATATGTTTGATGGTGAAATCGCAGTTGATATGCGTGGTACCTCAGAGGAGATTACCGCATGGTTAAAACGATTTGAGGGGGATAATCCGGTTTTCAGCGACGTGCAAGTGAATATGATTGAGGGCGGCATGGAGGTTTCCGGAATGGTGAATGAGTACATCCAAGCCCCCGGGTATGTCAAGGCAAGCGTCACCGCCACATCACCCAAATCCATTGATCTCATCATCCATGACGCGAAGGTTGGGCGAATTGCTGTGCCGGATCAGTATTTGGATGATATAGAGAGATTTTTTGAGGATCAGATAAATACGCGCATGGCCAGCATCGAAGGGTTTTCGATTGAGACGCTTGAGTACCATTCTGGCTACGGGGATTTTGTTGGCACCCTGCCGGCCACGGCCCGCTCACATGATCGCGGTTGGAGTGCTTTATTGGTTGAATGATAATATTTAATAACTGACAAACACATATGGAGAACAATGCGCCCGTTTCCGTAACGCCCGATGACAAATTGCGCCGATTGCGCCGTTTCAATGTCATCATGGCTCTGCTGCATGCAATACAGGGTGTGGTCATGCTGGTTTTCAGCTCGTCATTCACATTGCCCGTGACGACCGCCTTTGTCGAGTTTAATTCTGTGTCAATGAAGCTCGAACCAGTACTGAAGACGATATTTGAAATCCCGATCGGGCCGCTCGTTGCAGGATTTTTATTTCTCTCGGCAATCGCTCATGCTGCAATATCGATGGTGCCTGCAATCAATAGCTGGTATAACCGTCATCTGCTCAAGGGAATCAATAAAGCGCGGTGGATTGAGTATTCGTTTAGCTCGTCACTGATGATTATCGTCATCGCCATGCTCGTCGGCATGTATGATGGTATCAGTTTACTTTTGATATTTTTTCTGAATGCCATGATGATCCTGTTTGGCTGGATGATGGAGCTCCACAATCAGGCGACTCAAAAAACAGATTGGACCTCGTATTTGTTTGGGTGCATCGCCGGTGCCGTGCCCTGGGTGGCTGTGGCGTTCTATCTGTTTTTTGCCGGATCAGGGGACATGAAGGCACCGACGTTTGTTTACTGGATATATTTTTCCATTTTCCTCTTTTTCAATGTGTTTGCACTGAACATGGTGCTGCAGTACAAAAAAACAGGAAAGTGGCAGGATTACCTGTATGGAGAGCGCGCGTATATCATCTTGAGCTTGGTCGCCAAGTCATTGTTGGCATGGCAGGTCTGGGCGGGCACCCTCCGACCAGTTTGATGTACCGTTGATGACGAAATATAATCATCAATCCGTTCAGGCGATCGGCGCATCACTCCGTGAGATTGTATTTGGCATGGAGGACGGCATGGTTTCTACACTGGGAGCCGTGACCGGTATCGCTATTGGTAGCCAGGATCATTTCACGATCGTATTGGCGGGGTTGGTGATCATTGCCGTGGAGTCGATCTCTATGGGTGTCGGTTCGTATTTATCGAACCGTTCGCAGTCAGAGCTGCACCACCGCTATTTACATGAGGAACGGGAAGAAATAAAAGACTATCCGCATGAGGAGCAGCATGAGCTGGAGCGTATGTTCATCCGTGACGGCTGGCCGCCACACCTCGCGCGACAGATGACCGAAACGGCAGCGGGGGATCGCCACCTCATGCTTCAGGAGATGGCATATCGGGAGCTGAATATTGCAGGCACGATGCGCGCCGCGCCACTGCGCAATGGGTTTTACATGTTTGGCGCGTATATCATCGGTGGCACGGTCCCCTTGGTAGCGTATTTGTTGCTCGGGGTAGCGCAGGCATTGCCGATTTCGATCGGAATCACACTCATCGGGTTATTTGGATTAGGCGCGGCGACGACCAAATTGACCAAGGTGAACTGGGTCAAGGCGGGATTACGCATCATGATACTTGGCGGCGTGGCCATGGCCATCGGGCTTATCGTCGGCTCGCTGGCAAAAGGGATCGTCTAGTCGTGTAAAAAAAAGACTCCCGACGAGATGCTCGGGAGTCGTGGTTTGGGGTGTGCGGATATCTAGCCGGACACTGACCGGGCGATCGTCAGCACTTCCGCATGGAGCGCGGGCGTGGTGGCGAAGATACGCGTCCGCCGATCGGGAAGCGATCGGATGGGCTGCCCAGCGATATCGGTGACGAGACCGCCGGCTTCCTCCACTAGAATGACCGCAGCCGCCATGTCCCAGATGTTCGTATTGTACGATGCCAGGCCGAGTTTGCCCCAGGCGACGTGAGTCATGGCAAAAGCGACGCTGCCCTCGACCCGCAGTTTGCCGGCCAGGAGTCCGAAACGGGATACGAAGGGGAGACCTTCCTTTCTGCCGGCGTCCGAGCGACTGTGGAAACCAACTGAGGCAGTTGCCAGCGCCAGAGCGGGCAGCTGGAGATCCACCGATATGCGGATGTCAGCCGGGTTTTCGGGCGCGTGGCCGAGCTGGCGCAGTCGAGTACCCTCTCCGCGCATGGCGTAGAAGATTTCCCCGGTGATAGGCATGGCGATGACCCCCAGTACGAAATCCTGGGCGACCGAATCGAAACAGGCGACCGAGATAACGAAACACGGGTTCCGCCGGGTGAAATTGGTTGTGCCGTCGATCGGGTCGATCAGCCAGATGTAGCGCTGGTCGGCACGGGTGTCGACGCCGTCTTCTTCGCCCAGTACGCCGTCGTGCGGACATTCAGGCATGATTCGATTGAGCAGCGTCTGCTGGACCTCTGAATCGGTTTTTGTCACCGGATCCCCCGGATTGCCGCCTTTGAAAATGACCTGCATGTCACGGTAAAAAGCGGCCGCAACACTGTTCATCAGGGCAGGGAGGCAGTCCAGTACGATTGCCAACCGACGCCTGATTTCCGCATGTTCCAAATGTGTACTCACCAGAACCTCCTTCTTGGTTTTCTTGTATCGTATTGATTCAATGAGCATATCATTTTCACCTAACCCTAGGATATAGAATGGCATCTGTCAATGCCTGACACTTCATGCACTTCCCTGGGGCTTGATATGATTGCGATACTACGCTATACTCATCCTAATAAAAAAATAAAAAGCCTCACCATTGGGAGTATCGATGACCGAATCCGTACGGTGCCTATTCTGCAACCAGCTCTTTCACGGAACCGAAGAAACCGTATTGCCCCCGCATTTGAATGGTTTTACCGCTCCGTGTCTCGGCGGTCGGACCTGCGGTGAACCAGTTTCACCGTCGAAAACACAAATGCCAACATAAACCATCCGCCCTTATGTACCCACCATTCATACGGACCCGACCCCCTCAGGTCCGTATTTTTTTTTGAGCACCCTGCGGTATGGTATACTTGCTAGTGCTATGACCAGAACACAGTGCGAAGAATATATCCAGGAAGCGATCCGCATGGTGCCGGCTCCGGTGCGGCAGCGAATCGAAAACGTCGCGTTTGTCATCGAGGACACGCCCCGTCGGGCCCGTCAGCAAGAGCAGGAAATACAAGCTCATGGCATCCTGCTTGGTTTGTATGAGGGGGTGCCATTACCAGACCGGAGCGCTTATTATTCAGGTGTATTACCGGATAAGATTACGATATTTAAAGATGCAATCGAAGCGGTCGCCGGCTCAGATCTCAAATTGCAGCGGCAGCAGGTACACGAAGTAGTATTTCATGAGATAGGCCATTATCTGGGTATGGATGAGAGGACTGTTCGCCGGTGGGAACAAGGACGGAGATATCGGCCGTGAATTGGGTACGTGGTAGGTGCGGTTATTCGGACAGCAGCCCGAAGGATATGGTATACTAATTAATAATAATCCATTGGTGTCGGTATCATGTTTATTCACGTTCTCTTACTATTGATAGGGCTGGGAATTCTGATTGGTGGGGCAGAATTTTTGGTGCGTGGTGCGTCGTCGGTAGCCAAGAAGTATGGCATTTCCAGTCTGGTCATCGGTTTGACGATCGTGGCTTTTGGTACATCTATGCCGGAGCTGGTGGTCAACATTTTTTCCGCGGCACGCGGCAGCGCCGACCTGGCGGTAGGGAATGTCATCGGCAGCAATATTTCCAATATTTTATTGATTCTCGGGGTGGCAGCCGTCATCACTCCCTTAGCCGTCAAGAAAAGCACCACCTGGAAAGAAATACCATTTGCCTTGTTGGCGGTAGTACTCGTGCTGGTAATGGGAAATGACGTCACGACTGATGGCGCAGCGCGTGATTTACTCAGCCGGACGGACGGGTTTTTGTTGATAAGCATGTTTATTATTTTCATGTACTATACGGTCGGTATGGCGCGCAGTGATACCCCGGAGGATACTGAAAATATCAAAATGTATTCCGGATTGGTTGCCGGTGCGATGATCATCGGCGGATTGCTGGCATTATTTTTTGGCGGAAAACTATTAGTCGATCAGGCAGTGATCATGGCGCGGCTGGTGGGCATGTCAGAGGCGCTGATCGGCCTGACCATCGTGGCTATCGGCACCTCGCTGCCGGAACTGGCCACTTCGGTGGTGGCCGCCATCCACAAACAAAACGACATAGCTGTGGGGAATATCGTTGGTTCAAACATATTTAATATTTTCTGGATACTCGGGTTGACGAGTACCATTTTGCCGCTGCCATTCAATACCAATATCAATGTCGACGTAGGCGTAGCCGTCGTAGCTACCCTGGCGCTGTTTGCCACCATGTTCATCGGTAAAAAACACACGGTGCAGCGCTGGCAGGGGGTCGGCTATTTGATCCTTTTTGCCGGGTATATGGCCTACGTCATTGGCCGTGGATAAAAAAAGCCCCCGACTGATGCGGTGCAACAGTGGGGGCGGGTGACAGTGGCGCTTTGGTGCGCTAGTCAGGGATGCTGACCAACTGCCAGTGTTGGCGTACGCCGAGATTGCCGCACATGCGGAACTCGTCGTGAACGGCGAGCCAGAATGCCCAGTACATGAGCCGAAGTTTATTCGTCTCGTGTGTCAGGGTCGGGCATTCCAGTGGCTCTGCGCCAGAGATGGGCCGGGTGTAGTCATGCTGCGCATCAAGGGCGCGTAGAATACTCGCCACACCGTCGGCCTGGAGGGTATAGGCGGCCCAGAGTTTCTGGAGCCGCTGTGGCAGTCGTCCGATGACCGATTCGGTCGAAGCGCGCGGCTTCAGACTCCGGGCTGTTTTTCCTATATCCGCCCGCTCAAGTAATTGAGAAATCCAGTCTGGATGCTGCACAGGATACCTCCTTATTGGGTATGAACACTACGCTGTTTTTTTGCGTAGCGAATGATGGTACCACATCTATTTGACCGTGTCAATGCTTGGGTCGTATTTACCTCAGTACCTATTGACATCCGTACGGTACAGCGCTATACTGGCCGGTAAATCATACATAGGGATGTGTTCTTTCCATGGAGGTATATGCGATTACTTACCTTCTTTCGCAGGAGAAAACGGTACGTGTATAAGGGGAAAAACGAGTGCATGGAAAAAGGTCATCTGCTGGATGAATTACGGGATGGCCGAGGAGCCGTCTGTCTCAGATGCCATGACATCTTTCCTGTGAATATGCCGGGGAGCTCAAAAGTTTGAGCCCCCTTTTTTATGCCGCTCCATATTTTCCTCCGGGTGGAAGCGGGCTTGACAATGGTGAGCCATATGCATATACTATGAAGCTCATTGACAATTTAGTACAATGAGAAATACGGAGGTTTAATCGAACAAATGACCAAACAATTCACCCGCACGATCGAGGATTTTACGTGCGAACATTGTGGCCATGAAGTCGTCGGTACGGGGTATACCAACCACTGTCCGAAGTGTTTGTGGTCGAAGCATGTCGACGTCAATCCGGGTGACCGTCAGGCCGAGTGTCTCGGCATGATGGAGCCGATCTCGATCGAGCAAAAACGCGGCGATTTCGTTATCGTCCAGCGTTGTCAAACGTGCGGTCATGTACGAAAAAACAAGGCCGCGCCGGAGGACGACATGGACGAAATTATTCGTATCTCGTCGCACGGAGTCACGGGGTAGCGGTGTGGAAACAGCGCTGCCCCCTCCTTTTTTGGAGCACATGAAACTTTTGATGATATACTGAAAGGAGTCCGTCATGGACAGAGAAAATTGCGCCGGATGTGGACTGGCGTGTGTACCGCATGATTCGGTGCCGCACCTGTGCCACATCGAGCTGACGTACCAATGCAATTCGGATTGTATTTTCTGCTACAATCCGTTGCGTGACCAGCCGCCAAATCTGGAACTGGTCGATCGCATCGTGCGGTCAGTGTCCACAAGCCACATTCCGCACGTGTATCTCATCGGCGGTGAGCCGAGTCTCCTGGGCGTTGCCAAGCTCAATGAGTACATCGAGCTTTTGAGCGACCACTCGTCGGTGACTATCGTCACCAATGGGCGCATCACCCTGCGCGGCATTTCTTGCCGTCTGGCCTGTTTCGGCGTTCCGATTCACGGGGCGACCGCGGCTGCCCATGATTTCATCACCCAGCGTCCGCGTAGTTTCGATCAGGCGCTTCGCTCGATCGATTACTATGTCGGTGCCGGCCATGATGTCCGGTGCATCCCGGTTTTGACGGGGTACAATGCCCACCAGATCTACGATATCATCTGCGTTGCCGTGGAACACGGCATGGAGTCGGTATTCGTCGACCGGTATGAGGACGGCGGTATCGGCGCCCAGCATTCCGCGAGTGACCCCCGGCTCAAACCGACCGTGGAGCAGTTTCGCGATGCAGTGACGCAGATGCTGCGTGCTCGTGACGATTTTCCGTCACTCGGGGGCCGCGTCGGATTTGGCACGGCTATACCGTACTGCATCGATGAACGGCTGCTGCGCGAGGGCATGACGTCCAATTGCGGCGTCGGGAGTACGTTTTGCGCGGTCAATCCGATGGGCGATTTCCGGCTGTGCAACCAGTCCCAACTGGTCTTCGGCAATGTGCTGGACGAGCCGATCGAGGTGATCTGGCGGAAACGGTCGCTGGGTGTTTTTCGGGATCTGTCCTGGGTCGATGAACCGTGCCGTTCATGTCCGCTTCTGAGCGAATGCGTCTGTGGTTGTAAGGTCGACGCGAACTGCAGTGATCGATTTTGCATCGATTATGCGGTACGCGGCCTGACCAAACCGCCCATCGACGTATCGAACGTGATACGGCCGGAACCGTCGATTGAGGTGCCCGATGCGTATCGGCAGTTTACCGTCAATCGGTATACCAAGGTACTGGACCGTCATCCGGAAAAGTTCCTGGTGACCCGGTATCAGACGGTCACCCTCAACGACGGCGCGCTGGAAGTGCTGCGCGCCATCATCGACGAGGGGCTTACGACCGAGCAATCGGTTATTTCCCGGTTTCCCGACATCGCGGAACTCGAGATTCGCTGCGCGCTGACCCAGTTTATTCTGGCAGGCGCGCTCGATGAATCGGAGGTGGCCTATGCCGGTAGGTGATGTCCACTGGGAAGTCACCAATGGGTGTAATCTACATTGCCCACATTGTGTGCAGTGTTCCGGTTTACCCCGCGTCGGTGAGCTGACGACCGTCGAAGCGTATACCGTCATCGATCACCTATTCGCTGCTGGCGTGAGCCGCATCTGCTGGACCGGAGGAGATCCGTTCGTACGCCGGGATTTCTTTTCCCTAGTGAAACGAGCGGCCGCCATCGGTCTCGCCCAAGCGGTCATCACCAATGCCACACTGATAACCGAATTGGATGTCAGAACCCTGGCGTCGTACGATATACCCATGGGAATCAGTCTCGATGGGACCACGGCGCGGGTGCATGATTCAGTGCGTGGCGGACAGACGTACTCCCAGGTGGTCAAAGTGATCGATTGGGCAATCATTCATCGCGTGCCGGTGACAGTGTACACGACGGTCATTCGTCGGACCCTGAGCGACATTGATGATATCATTGCGTACGCGCATCAGCGCGGACTGCGATTGCATATCAACGAAGTGTCGCTGGCGGGACGGGCGGCGCGGCTCTGGCCGTGGCTCGGACTGTCTGAGGTGCAGCGTCAGGAACTGGTCACCCGGGTGAGCGGTGCGGCGCAGGAACACTTCGGCGAAACGCTTGCGTGGGAACCGGACGGTTGCTGGGCCGACGGTACGGCTGTATATCTGCGCTCTGACGGTCAGGTGTTCCTCTGCAGTGAGCAGGTGCAGCACGCGCACAGCGCCGCACTGGGGCATATCCTGGAGCGGCCACTGGATGAACTGTTACAGACCGATCTGGTTGGCAGGTGCGCGGACAGCATGTGTTCCTACCGTGTGCTGGCCAGTCCGAACGTGACACTGATCGTCAATCATCCGGTTCGGTGTCCGCTGGTCCCGCCGGAACCGGAAATCCGATCATTGGACGAATGCAACCAGGCGTTCGACGCGTTGTACGCGCCGTTTGCCGAGGTATGCCGGACCTGCACGGACAAATGCTGCCAGGGATACGTCTGGCTGATGCCCGAGGAATTGGCTCGGATGCAGGAAAGCGGCGTCGAAACCATTACAGTCAACGATGCTGCCCATTACATCCATTCTTTTCCGGAAAAGCCGGATGGATCCATCGACGTGTCCGTCCCGTCACCGCTGTGCAGCCAGCTTTGTTCGCTGCAACCGCGCCGGTGCCGAGTATATACTGATCGCCCCTTTTCCTGCCGCCTCTATCCGATCGGGTTTGAGGAGCAAGACAACGGGAAATTGATCTGGGCTATTCATCACGATTGCCTGATCATTCGCTTCCTGGAGCGGTCCGGTATGCTCGATGAGTTCCGGCGTCGGGCGCTGCAGGTACTAGACAGAATCAATCCGGAATTGTATGCTCGAATAATCGAGACGTACCGCAGGGTACAGGATCTCGCGACGTTCCCCGATGGGAACAATAACATCAGCTCTTTGAAGGAGGTGAAGGCATGAGCAAGTGTAAAGCCGTCTTGGACGGCAAGAAGGTGACTAAGGTCGTCGTCACGAAGCCGGGCAATCCGCCCAAAAGTGCCACGAAGCAGTAAGTCGCCGGTCTCGAATTTCTAGTGTGGCGCGTTATGCAATATGCAGAGGCGCCACTTTTTTTATTTTCCAAAGCGTCGTATACTGAGAGCATGCAATTCACCCTCCGTCTCCATCGCGCGTTTATGACCGCTGCCCGGCTCCACGAAGGACAGCGGCGAAAAACAGACGACATCCCGTATGTGACTCATCCGTATGCGGCTGCGTTTATCATCTCCCAGCACACTCAGGACGAGGATATCATCGTGGCGACCATACTGCATGATGTGATCGAAGACGTCGCCGGGTATTCATCCGCGGATATGGCCCGTGATTTTGGTAAGCGGGTGGCCAGTCTGGTGCTGCAGGTCAGTGAACCGGAAAAAATTCCCAATATGAGCCAGGCCGATGAGCGCGCTACCTGGGAGGTACGCAAGTCCCATTTCATCAATCACCTGCGCAAAGCCAGTCCCGATGCGCTGATGATCGTAGCCGCCGATAAACTGCACAACATGATTTCCATGGTGGATGCTTACCAGCGCCATGGCCAGGATATTTTCCAGAAATTCAATGCGCCAATCGCGCGCCGGCAGTGGTTCCACGGACAGGTGGTGGATCTGGTCAATGCCAAACTGGATGGTCCGCTGCCAGAGGAGCTGAGCCGAGTGTATCGGGAAACAAATCAAGCACTGGGATTGGAGTAGTCGCTATCGTTCCTCGCTTGAAGGCGAGGGTTTTTTATATTTGCATAAAAAATACATATCGGTTAAGGTTATTCAATTACCTGAAATATAAAATTAAAAACATACATCGTACACACCCTATTCCCATGGAGGAATCGTCATGGAATTGCGGACAATCAAGACAGCGCTCATATCCGTATCGGAAAAGAGCAATTTGACCGCATTAACAGCCGCTCTGGCCATCCGCCCGGTCAAGCTCATATCGACTGGGGGCACGTATGCCGCCATCACGCAACTCGGTCTGCCGGTCACGAAGATCAGCGAGGTAACCGGATCCCCGGAAGTGATGGGCGGTCGGGTCAAAACCATCCATCCGCGTATCGCGGGTGGGATCCTCTTCCGTCGGGAGGAGACGGAGGATTGGTACGCGCTGGGACAGCTCGGCGGCACACCCATCGATCTGGTGGTGGTCAATCTGTATCCGTTCCAGGAAAAGCTCCGGCAGCCGGGCATCACGGATGCTGAGCTCATCGAGAACATCGATATCGGAGGACCCTCGCTGATTCGCGCCGCCGCAAAGAACCACCGGGATGTGGTGGTCATCACGTCACCGTCGGATTATCAGTCACTGATCACACACCTGGATTCTTTCGATGGACAGACGCACCTGGAGTACCGGCGGGAACTGGCGGCCAAGGCATTTGCCCTGACCCAGGCCTATGATCAGGCCATCGCCAACTATTTCGAACACGGCATACCGGACTGACCTCCGTGACAGCCGCCGCTACTATCGCCCCCATTCCGCAATCGGAGTGGGGGATTTTTTATCATTTGCCAAAGAGATTAAAGTGGGGTACGGTAATAGACTAAATTGAATAAAGCACTTTTTCACTTTTTGAAGAGGAGGTGTACCTATGGTACGCATTGCTCCGTCGTTACTGTCGGCGAATTTCGTCCGGCTCGCCGAAGAAATCTCGGCAATTGAACGGGCCGGAGCCGATCTACTGCATCTGGATGTGATGGATGGGCATTTTGTGCCGAATCTGACATTTGGCCCGCCGGTGATCCGTTCGGTTCGAGAGTTTACCCGGCTGCCATTGGACGTCCATCTGATGGTGGATAATCCGGATTATCTGCTCGATGAGTACCTCAAGGCTGGTTCAGACTATGTGACAGTCCATCAGGAACGATGTCCGCATCTGCATCGGACCATCCAGCGCATCAGGGAGGCTGGTACGCAGGCAGGCGTGGCTATCAATCCAGCCACACCGATCGGGGTTCTGGATGAGGTACTGCCGCTGATCGATCTGGTGCTGGTCATGACCGTCAATCCTGGTTTTGGCGGTCAGGCGCTCATCCCCGGCTGTGTCGAGAAAATCCGGAAACTCCGCCAGGGTATCAACCAGCGCGGGCTGGCCACACTCATCTCCGTCGATGGCGGGGTGAAGCCGGATAACGCCAGTCAGATAATTACTGCAGGAGCTGATATGCTCGTAGCCGGGAGCGTCATTTTCGGCGCCACCGACTATGCAGATGTAATTTTTCGTCTGCGTCAGTCCGACTGACCGCCAGTCGCACTGGATTTTCCGAGCGACATCGTCCGTGGCTATCAGCGATATTGACAGTCTATGCCAGTCGTGCTATCATCTCACGTCATTGACAGTTGCGCACATCACATCTTCATCGGAGGACATATGTCCCTTTGTATCGTTGGTTCCGAGGCAGAGCGGACACCCGCTGACCTGGTCACGGTTGTCAATCTGTTCTCGAAATTGGTTTCCGTTCCGGAAACCACCGCGGTGATCGCCGAGCTTTCGGCCGTTCAACTGACAGCCGACCAGCAGCGGCAAATCGCCCGGATCCTCGACCACCATCAGGTCGAGATCATCCACGGGTGACCCGTTCTTCTTACTCATCCCGTCGTTCGTTCATCGAGCGGCGGGTGTTTTTTATCTTGACATTTTCACCGATTGGAGTACACTTCGATATTCCAATCCAAACAGATTGGGATACTTAGACTAGTATATGTTACTTTGACAACCTGTTCACCCATCAAATCTACCAAGGAGGTAGTTCATGAAACGTTTGGCATGCGCCGTCGGTATGTTGTGCATCATCACATTGATCAGTCCGGAGCCGGCCAGAGCCGATTCTCCCATGATCGAGTTCTCCGCCATCGATTCGGTGACGGTCACTTTCGGTCGGAACGAAGGTATGGGGGCGCTCGATCGCATCATGCAGGGGCAAGATGCGGACATCCGGCGGATCGTCGATCGGTTCAATGCAAATCAGTCACTGCTGATCAGCGTGAAGAGCAACGCCGACGGCGTCCGCTATCGCGCAAACCACATCAAGAACAATGTGGTTGTTTCGGAGGAACGAAACGTCACGGGTTCCACGATTCTGGAGTTATACGGTGCCGACATGGCCAGAGTCTACAGTACCGCGACGGCCGTGGAGAACGATACGGGTACCGTCCGACGGTATGTGACTATCCGTCTGATGGCGGCGAGCGTCTCTGGACTGGAACACGGAGCAGTGGCTGATGTGTCGGAGCCTGACACAGTCTATGTGTGTGATACGACACCGCACCACCGCATCATCTCAAATGCCTGGCTCGGGCTCGGACTGGCATATGTCGGCGAGGAATTTGTGCCGTTCGTTTTTGGTCAGCTCGGGAACGACCGCTTGCGCTTTGAAGCTGAAGGCGGTCATTCCCTGTATCGGCACGATCGGACTTTTCAGGAAAAACTGAAGCTTCACTACCGGTATGTGCACGTCGGACTCGCCTGGCGTCCGTGGCTCAATCATCATTGGGACGCGCTCGTCGGCTGGCAGCGGTTTGAGGCGTATGCGACCGCATACGGTCGCTATGCCGAGAAGCGCGAGGGTCCGACATTCGGATTGCGCTATGTCTACCGACATCTCGGCGTCACCGCGAAATACGCCCTGGCGGAAATTTCCGTCCGAGGCGTCGATCGTGTCGACTGGGACCACGGGGTCTATCTCGGGGTTTCGCTCTTCACCGCCGTCAAAGGAGGTGACCAGTGAAGCGCATGTATGCCGTACTCGTGATTGCCGTACTGGCGATTATCATCGTCAGCTGTGCCGAGAAACTGCCGACCGCACCGACGGCGACGCCACTGCAGCTTCGCGCCTTTGCTTTGCCGGACACTATTCCGGTGGGGTATGGCGTCGGGCTGTACATGCAGCCGGAGGGCGGAAAAGCCCCCTACCAGACCGTATGGAAATACGGCCATGAAACGGTCAGTGAAAAGCTGGCGGCGACATTTGTCCCTACCGAAGTCGGCCGATATCCGTTTTGGGCATATGTCCAGGACGCTGCCGGAGCGCGTGATTCTGTCCTCGTGGCCATGCAGTGCGTGCCGCTGGACAGCGTCTATTTGCCCCCGGATACGGTGGTATTGCCTCCCGACACGATTACGGTTACTGTACCGCCGGACACCGTGACAGTGGTAGTGGTCGATACGGTTACGCTGATCGACACTACGTTTGTACCCATGTATATCCATGATACCGTCATCGTGTTTCTGCCGGGTGATACTGTCTGGCAGTGGGCGCACGACACTACCCATGTCTTCGACACGATTATCGTGATCGACACGGTACTTGTACCGTACGTGGTACACGATACCGTATTTGTCCATGAGACAGATACGTTGTATTTGCCGCCGGACACCATTTACGTGCCGATAGTCGATACGGTGACTATCACGATCTATGTCCCGGTGGACGCGTTCTGCGATACGGCCTGCTGGGAAATTGATTGGGAGCACTATAGTGCGACCGTTCAGTTACGAAATCCCGCCGGGTGGTACCGCGTGATCGGATTCGACCGATTGCGGAAGGATCCGAAACCAACGGATAAAGAATTCTCGATCACTGCCGGTGGTCAGGAATTCTACTTCTCCACCTATGGCCAGAAGTATCTGGTCGAGTGGGTGGGGGATCAGGGCGTGTATCTGGAGGAAAACGCCGTTATCACTATCCGGCTGAAAAAACCGGAGTACCTGCCGAAAGTGGCCGGGGAGCTCTGCCACTATTATCTGTCGGGCTGCTATTGGTGGCTCGTCCCAAAAAACAAGTAAATTTGTTCCTTCTACCAAACCCTATTACCCGCTCGTGGACACGTGTCTGCGAGCGGTTTTTTTATACTTGCCAGCGGGGAAGTGGTGGTATAAGATAGCAGGATTAGAAAAACCAACAATCAAAAGGGTTATTTATACAAAAAACACCTCTCATGACGAGAGGGGAAAGAGAGTGTATTTCATGGATTCGAGGATTTCACAATTCGCCGACCAATTGGTCAATTATTGCACCGAGGTGAAAAAGGGCGAACTGGTCATCATTCAGGCGAATGACGGCACGCCGATCGAGATGATCGAGGCGGTCATCGATTCGGTCAACCGGGCTGGTGGAACCGTTGCCTCGGTCTGGCTCGGTAACGACCGGATTACCCGGAAGGTGAACATGCAGCTGACGCCCCATGCTGAGCGGGTGTGTCACGTCGGCCCCCTGAATCAGGCGATGGCCACGCAGGTGTTCATTGTCTTCCGGGGTTTTGACAACATGTACGAATTGGCCGATGTGCCGAAGGAGCAGATGCGTATGGTGTCGACCGGCATGGGCAAGCATCTGCAGGATCAGCGCATTCAGCATACGCGTTGGATACTGACGCGTATGTGGACGCCGGGAATGGCCCAGCTGGCCGGCATGAGCCAGTCGGCTTTCTACGATTACTACATGAATACCGTCCTGCTCGACTACGATCGCATGTCCCGGGCCATGGATCCGCTGTTTGACCTGGTGAATGAGGCCGCAGAGGTACAGATCAAGGGTCCGGGCGAGACTGACCTGCGATTCAGTATCGCCGGTATCGGTGCCGTCAAGTGTGACGGCAAGCGGAACATTCCCGATGGGGAGGTCTATACCGCTCCGGTGCGCGAGTCGATGGAGGGTGTCATTCAGTACAATACCGTGACCGTGACCAAGGAGGGTCAGCGCTTCGAGAATGTCCGTTTCGTGGTGGAAAAGGGTCGGATCATGGAAGCGACCTGTGGTTCGGGCGACGTACGTCGTCTGAATGACTTCCTGGATACCGATGCTGGCGCGCGGTATTTCGGGGAGTTTGCCTTCGGGTTGAATCCCCACATCCGGCTGCCGATCGGTGAGACGCTCTTCGATGAGAAGATCGCCGGGTCGTTTCATCTCACTCCCGGCCAGTCCTATACCGGTACGCCCGCCGAAAACGGGAACAACAGCGCTATTCATTGGGATATCGTCTGCATCCAGCGCCCGGAATTCGGCGGAGGCGAGATCTGGCTCGATGGGGTGCTCATCCGAAAGGATGGCATTTTTGTCCCGGAGCGGCTGCAGGGCTTGAATCCTGATCAGCTGGTGAAGGTTTGATCTCGCATATCGTTCAGTGAGTTTTACCCGTCGTTCGCACATCGGACGACGGGTATTTTCTATGGCAAGCGACAGCCTTGACTTTTTTGCACTTTGTGCTAGACTCGGGTGTAAAAAATAAAACCAAAACAACCGTTTTATCCGGAGGTATCTTTGAAAAAGCACGTTGTCATGTGTTTACTCTGTGTGGTGGCCGTGGTTATCATGGCCGGATGCAGCTCTGATCAGCCTGACCTGCCCGAAGTGCCAGTACAGCCGACGCTGACTGCGCATGAGCGAGCTGTGCTCACTCGGGCACATGAAAGTCTGGTTTGGCTGGCGCACCAGAGCGAGGTGGCGAAATCAATATTGGCATTCTACGATTTGAATGCCGTGCCGGCGACCCGTCTGGCAAATGGCGATCTGCTCACTGTGGATTCGAGTCGGGCGCTGACGTATTTCTATGTGTGGGTGCATCCTGAATCAGTGTCTGTAGCTCACAATACCGCTGTGGTCGCCGCAACTTTTGACATGGATACGCGGGCGCTTTCGCTCTGTGATGGTGATTTCTCCCGCATTTCCCGGGGACTGTTTCTGGCGCACGAGCTGCAGCACGCGTCTGATTGGGTGACCGGGCAGGAACCGTATTCCGAACCGCTGTCGCCGGAGTGGCTCTATGGGGAGCTGCGGGCGCACATGGTGGTACGGATTATCCTCGATCAGTTTACCGATGGTCGCTGGGAAGAGATTGTGTCTCTGAGCCGTGACGAGCGGGAACAGCTTGTCCTGTCCATGGGTCGACGTCCGGAAGCATTTACGCTGAATGCGCTGCCAAACGATTCGGTCAGGGTAGCTGAGCTGTTTGATTCGCTGTCATACAGCGACATTTCCTTCCTCCTGACGCAGCTGACCGTCGATGCCAATGTTACGAATGTCGAGCGGTATGCAGGAGCCGGTACGGAGCAGGCACTGCAGGGCATCATGGAGTTTCTGGGTGTTTTCTACGGGAAATACCGGATATAATAGTTCATGAGAGCACTTTTCCCGTCGTTCGCACATCGGACGACGGGTATTTTTTTATATTGACAGCATGGTTGGACTGGAGTAGTGTGAGGCACGACTGATGACATGTACATGAATATTATCGCACACATCCTATAGGAGAGAAGGAGTCGAGTATGTCAGAATCGAGCATCGAAGACACGCTCAAAAAAGCGCATGTATGTGCTGAGACGCATCCTATGGCAAGTATCGCCCTGTCGCTCAATGCGCTCTGTCGCAGTCTCGTGGAGACGATTGGCCAGGAACGTGGCCAGTCAGCGGCGGAGCTGGCCGCCGAACCGGAGATCAAACCGCCCGCCGCGACTCATGCTGATGCAGAAAGTCTCGACCGGGAACGGTAGCGCCATCTGTTTATCAGTGGAGGTGAGAAGGGGCATCGGACGATGCCCCTCTTTTTTGTGGTTAATGCAGCAGTACGCGCAAACCCAGCGTTGAGATCATCAGCGCCAGCATGCCGAAATCAATGGTTCGGTACTGATGGGCGATCGGCGCTGGAGCCAGGAGATAGCGGGCATAGCGGAAGAGCAGGAAAATGCCCCAGAGGTAGGGGATGGCAATGATCGTCAGCACGATGGATGAAGAATCAACGAGTGGTACCAGTCCGCCGATGAGAAATAGGGCGGCCAGACTGAGCAGTGCGGCTGCTATCCGCTGGGAAGCGGTGATGCCGATTGACATCACCATGGTAAATCGTTTTCCGTGGTTTGCCGAGCGATCCTGGATATCCTTGAGGATTTCCCGGGCGAGATAGGCGCAGAATATTGCCGCGATAAGGAATGGAACGATAGGGTGCAGCCGGTGACCCGAATACCAACCCATGATGATCGGGGTGACACAGACGAGCGCGATAGCGATGTTTTTAAATGGCCAGTACTGATCCAGGAAATTCGCGTAGAGCATGATAATCATGAAATTGGCAATCGCTATCCATGTGCAAAACGGGGGTAGAAATGCGGCGGCGGTGACGATGGAACAGCAGAAGGAAATTGTTCCGGATAGGATGAGCAACATCGGACGGTTGACGAGCACCAAGTCATACCATTTTTTGGCGTAGACGTCATGTCGTCGTCCGTAGTGGTAGAGGCTGGCGCCGAGGCAACTGAAAAACATGCTGACGCCAGCGGCTATTTTCGGCTGGTTAAACCACAGCGGCCCGTCCGAGAGCAGGGCAATAAGCCAGGTGCTCAAACTGACGATGAGGCACTGCTCTATGCGGGTGACTTTGTATAAGAATTTTAGGGATACCATATACTTCAACGAACGCAGTTAAGGACATTAGTCCGGATGAATCCAATCTTGCCATAGAAAAAAGATGGTAGTCAAATGGCGTGCCAGCGGGGTGTCGCTGGAGTTTCCCTTGACATAAGTGCAATTTTAGGATAGACTTTTATGTTTTACCGTTCATTGGCAATTGTTCGATCGTATCCTATTAACTCTGCACTGGAGGGATGTATGTTTCGGATCATGATTTCTGTCGCGTTGGTGAGTGGTATGCTGCTGTGTATGGGCTGTCGGCAGTCAAAACATGAGCGGTCGCCGCTGCTCACTGAACCGGTAGTCGTCAAACAGCTGGTGTATACCCCCGCTACTCACGGCAGCGCCGTCGGCCCGACATTTAATCCGACAAGTGACGGCATCGGAGTCGGCTTGGCCGTTACCTCGGTCCGTACGCGGGAGAAGCGGGCGATCGTGTTTGAGTGCCCGCACGGCAGCTTCGTAGTTGAGCGCGAGGATCTATGGAGCAAGCTCCACGAAGATTCCACGTACACCTGTGTGTATGTGGAGCTGTATGAGAGCGTGTATGACCATGACACGCTGGTGCTCCGCACGCTCAGTGACTATGATTTTCTCGGGCTCCAGGAGTTTCCTGAGCTCATGGAACTGCCGGCTGATTGGTACGTCGAGCTGCCGGCTGACTCGTATCAGTTCGGTAAATAGCCGGTGGTATGCGCAAGCGCATACCGGAAGGGTTGGATGTCCGCATCCCGCCCTTTTTTTATTGAGCATGATTATTTTTTGCGATAGGCGCGTACTCGGTCGACCGCTTTGAGAAACTGTTTCCGGAGCCGGACGCTCCGCGGAGTGATTTCCAGGTACTCGTCGTCATTCATTATTTCCATGCCCCGTTCGATAGTCAGTTCAATCGGCGGGGTGAGCGCGATGGCGTCGTCTGATCCCGAAGCCCGCATGTTGGTCAGTTGCTTTCCTTTGATCGGATTCACGGTCATGTCGTCGCCTTTGGACACGTTTCCGATGACCATACCCTCATATACCTCGATATTGGGGCCAATATACAGCTGGCCCCGGGTTTGTAAATTGTCCAATGAAAAGCCGAGCGCCTTGCCTGTGGCCATGGAAACCATGGAACCGGTGGCGCGCTTACGGATGTCGCCGGCATAGGGGCGGAACCCGAGCAGCCGTGAGGCCATGATGCCCTCGCCCCGGGTATCCACCACAAATTCCCCACGATATCCGAGCAGACCGCGGGTGGGGATTTCGAAGAGAAGTCGGGATTGCGTCTGGTGCTGCCGCAGATCGGTCATGGCGCCCCCGCGCTGGGACAATTTTTCGATGATCGTACCGGCGTATTCACTGGGAATGTCGATAGTGACCTCCTCAAACGGCTCCGAGAGGATACCGTCGACTTCTTTACTGATGACCTGCGGCTGGGAAATTTGCATTTCATATCCCTCGCGGCGCATGTTTTCCAGGAGGATGGCGATATGCATTTCGCCGCGGCCGTGGACGCGGTAGCGGTCGCTGGCGGAAAAATCAATAGCCAGTCCGACGTTTACTTCGAGCTCTTTGCGCAGACGCTCGCGAAGCTGGCTATTGGTCACATAGGTGCCTTCTCTGCCGGCGAAAGGAGAATTGTTTACCAGTACATCCAGGGCGATGGTCGGTTCGTCGATGAGGATGGCCGGCAGAGGTTCCTGCGTTTCTGAGGCGCAGATGGTTTCTCCGATGTCTATGTCAGCGATTCCGGCGATCATGATGATATCGCCGGCTTCGGCGGTTTGGACGACTTGGCGGTCGAAGCCATTGAAGGTGAATAGTTTAGTGATGGTGGCACGACGATGGTTTCCGCCGGTGTTCAGTATAGTCACCGTTTGGCCCTGGGTGATCACACCTTCATACATCCGCCCGATTGCCATACGCCCCAAGTAGTCGTCATATGCGAGATTAAATGGTTGCATACGCAGGGGCAGCGAGGTGTCATGCGGCGCAGGTGGTACGTGCTCCAGGATGGCGTCGAGCAGCGGAGTCATATCCGTGCTTTCATCTGTCAGTTTTTTCTTGGCGATTCCGTCGATGCCGATGGCATACAGTGTGACGAAATCTAGCTGCGTATCATTGGCGCCGAGATCCATGAATAATTCCAGCACCTGGTCGTGGGCACGGTCAGTATCAGCTGCGGGTTTATCGATTTTATTGAGCACCACGATGGGGTGCAGTCCGATCTGCAGGGATTTTTTTAGGACAAAGCGGGTCTGGGGCATGGGTCCTTCTTGAGCGTCGACGATGAGTAGTACTGAATCGATGGAGCGCAGCACTCGCTCGACTTCCGAACTGAAATCAGCGTGGCCGGGAGTATCCACGATGTTTATTTTCGTGCCTTTATAGATGAGTGAAGCATTTTTTGCGTAAATCGTGATGCCGCGTTCCTGTTCTAGCGTATTCGAATCCATGCTGACGCCTGGTTCCACCATGCCGGTTTGCGACATCATGGCATCGACCAGCGTCGTTTTACCGTGGTCGACGTGGGCGATGATAGCGATATTTCTCGTTTCTCGGTACTTCATGGTATTAGTAAAAAAATAAAGTTTGCGTCCACAAACCTTGATATATGCGATTCAATATACTGGCAACTAAGTAGTTTGTCAATCGTCATTCCGCATAAGCGCGGGCATTGATTTTTTTTATTGATCGGAGGACAATGGAATTAACCTATGCCCGAATCCGGTGAATCAATATATAGCCCAGAATTAGAGGCTGAGCTCGATCGTCAGTACCGTCAACGTGATGAACATGCGCGATCAGAGCTGGCAAAACTGTATGACGAGGCGCTGGAGCGAGGGGTCAGTCCGCAGCAGTTGATTCTTGACGATGCCGATTCTTTTGTTGCCGCTGAGGATATATTTGGTGAAAAGCGAGTTGCTCAGTTCAAACAAGACCTGCTGGTGCTGATGTATACTGATCGCGACGATTTTGTGGAAAAAATGTATTCGCTGGTTGAGCCGTTCAATCATGACCGGTTTTTTGATGCTGACACCCGTGCCCGGGCTGACGCGCGTGAAGCTGCGCGCCGAGTAGAGGAGACCTATGTCGGTTTTTTTAAGCTCACTCGACTGCCGTCGGAGTGGGAATGCACGACCAGTGACGGCATACACGTTGCTTTGGGGGATCCGGTTGTGGAAATCGGCTGGCCGCGGGAGGGTGATCAGCCGTCGGGGATCAAAGATATCCTGCACACATTCCGCCAAATCGCGGCGCATATCCGTGAGCGTCCGGAAATAAAAGCGGTGGTGGCCGTGTCCTGGATGATGTCGCACCCGGTGACCGATCGCCTCGGTTTTGAAAAATTTTCCGATGTACCCATTTCTCAGGAGCAAATCACGTCGGTACTGAATATGGCCAGCGACGCCCGGGGGGATACCTACCGACGGTCAGTCGAGGCTGGTGATGTGCAATTTGGCGCCATCTCCCGCGAAGCATTTTTGGCACGATACCATGACTGACCGCGCTTCGACCATCGGGCCATCCGCCGAGGATTTCCAGCATATCAAAGAAAAGATTGTTGACTATCTATCGCGGCAAAGTTTTTCGGAAAAAAAATTACTGCAAAAAGTGACTGACTTGAAGCGCCGTTACCCTCGTACCAAGAGGTATTTATTTTACACAACGGAACATGTTCAGCGGGTGATCAATGAATTGAAAGCCGTCGGTTTGATCGACGACCGTCGGTATGCGGAAGGGGTTCTGCGCCAGCTGCGTGACCGGAAAGACGGCATCCACCGCATGAGGCAAAAAATGCATCACCGGTTAATTCCCAAGCAGATCATTGAAGATGTATTGCGTGAGTGGCAGTCAGAGGGTATGAAGCAGGATTACACTGCAATTATCCGCGAGACAAAACGAAAACTGGAGCGGTTGCGGGAAAAATATCCCTCAAAAAAACAAGCATATCAAATACACCAGAAGCTATTTACCTTTCTCGGGCAGAAGGGGTATGCCGTGGACGAAGTGCGGCGGATACTATCCGAGGTAATGCCACGGACGTAAGGAAGCGCGTATATATGGCGCTTGGCCGATTGATTTTTTGTCGAATCAGGAACATACTTGAGCTAGAGAGTATTATGCTACGAATATGAGAGAAACATGGGAGCGCGCACCACAGTCCGATGTCGATGCCGAACGGGTGGCCATCGACACCGATCCGAATGTTGATTCAATCGAGGCCCAAGTACTATTTGACCATTTGCCGGAACAAGCGCGAGAAGTGATTGGGCCAGAAGAACGGGCATTGCTGGAGCGGATAGCAGCAAAGGATCAGGTGACCCATGAGCATTCCCTGGCAGTCACAGAATTGGTGCATCGCGTGTGGCCAGCATTTGCCGAAGAATTGCAGCAGGATGGCATCAGCTATCCTGCCATGATTCGGGCCACTGCGCTGCACGACGTCGGCAAATTGACGCTGCCGGATTGTATCCTGAAAAGTAATCTGCAGCATGACGATTTGCGTGGTCTATTTATAGATTTTTGCCATGAACAGCCCGAGCGAGCGAATGAATTGCTGCGGGCAAAGGGACTTTTATCGGGGAAGCGGACCGTGGAAGAATTAAGCGAGGCGACGATTGCCGGGCTGGATCATCGTGATCTCATTCCGTTAGCTTTTTTATACCGCGCCAATCCGTCGGCACAAGCAGAAATCATCAGTAGCGGACTGGATATGCAGATGACTTTTCTCGAGGCGCTGAAACGCCATGAAGCGGCATCGCAGGAGATCATTAGTGGCACGGAAATACCCGATCGCAATTTAGTTGCCGCTTTGGCCGGTACGCATCATAATTATCGCGCTGATTCAGAAGTGCATTATCAGGTCAGCAATGAAGAGCGGACGCTACCGGTAACCGCGGCGGAATTACTGCATGTCACCGATATATATCAATCCATGGTCGGTGCGCGCCGGTACCAGCCATCGATGACGGAAGCCGACGCGATGGCCCGGCTGCGTCAGATGGCAGAGGAAAGAATCCTGCGAAAAGACGTCGTCGAGCGTTGGGTGAGTGCAATCCGGTCAGAACATCCGAATTCTTCAGCGGTCTCTGTGTCATAGGCTCGATCTATTTTGGTACGAAAGCAGAAAAAATGTATAATGTATGATAGCTGAATTACGCACAGATCCTGACACATATGTTTTGCCACTATGGTTTGTATTGGTGCGGAGGCGGTTCCGCGTATGGTCGACTGCTGACCTAAAACGCTATCAGGATCATCGTCTGCGGCAGATCGTCAAATATGCGGTGCGGCGGGCGCCTTTGTATCGGGATCTTTACGCGGGACATGATCTGAACGACGTATGGCGATTGCCGATAATCAATAAAAAATTATTAATTGATGCGCTGTCGCAGGCGAATACCCTTGGTCTCAGTAGAGAAGAGGTGTTTCAATTTTGCGCCGATGTAGAGCGCAGTCGAGACTTTACTCGCCGGTATCGTGGACTCACGATTGGCATGTCGTCAGGTACCAGCGGGAACAAGGGTGTTGAGATTACGTCTCCTCACGAAGAACGATACCTGCGTACGGCATTTTTAGCCCGGTTTCCGTTTATCCCAGGTGAAAAAATGAATCTCGCTTTTATTCTGCGCGTATCGACACCGGCATTTAGTTTGAATCGGTTCGGTCACCGGCTGACGTATGTCGATCAGCTGCGGCCGCTCGATGAAATGATTTTTCAAATAAATAACCTCCATCCAAATGTGATTTCCGGACCGGCGTCGATGCTCAAATTATTGGCGCAGCAGGCAGCACAGGGAAAGCTTACTGCGCGGCCCAAACGACTTATTTCTTATGCGGAAGTGCTGTATCCAGAGGATCGGGAATATCTCCAGCGAGTGTTTCGTGCCGAGGTGCATGAGATTTATAAGGCAACGGAGGGTGCCATCGCTATGTCGTGCCGCGTCGGCTCGCTCCATATCAATGAAGATTTGGTGGCCGTGGAAACGTTAGACGCCAGTGGACGGCCGACTGCCGCTGGAGAACCGTGTCACCGCTTGGTAGTTACTGATTTGCATAAGATGTCAGTTCCCATCATTCGGTATGCATTAAACGATATCATAACCATCAGCCCACATCGGTGTGCGTGCGGTTCGGCATTTCGCGTAATTACACAAATACAGGGGAGAAGTGACGATATGCTCTGGGCGCGACGAATCCGAGATAATCGATGGCAGCCAATTTTTCCTGATTATATTCGCCGAAGCGTCATCACCGCCAGTGACGCCATTACGGATTATCAGGTGATCCAGGATCAGCCGGAGAAGTTCACGGTACGGCTAGCACCTCGGGGTGATGATCGTATTGCCGATGCGGTTCGTTTGAATATCCAGCGTACGTTTATGCGGTTTGGATGTGCTGCACCGTCGGTGCAGGTACGATGGGAATCACCCGTACCAAATAAAAATTCCGGTAAACTGATTCGAATCCACCGGGGTTTTGCCGATCCAACGATACATAATTAGTAATTATATAATATGCGTTTTCGTCTTTTGTCCCTTGATGTAATCCGTGGCATCGGTTTGGTGGGTGTAGTATTCCTCCATGCCGCCCTGTACCAATACGGCGGGCTTTTTTCACTGGATATGGATAACCCGCCGGTGACAGTCACGATCATTGGGTTTTTGCTCATGTGGGCCGGGCTTTTTGCCTTGGTATCGACGTGCGCCTACGCCATACAATTATACCGTCGTATGCAGGAGCATCAGCCGATCGGCAGATTGGTTCGTGATTTAATAGTGAAAGGATTGCTTGTGCTGGTGCTTTCCGTCGTGTATTTTATGGTTTTTGGTCCGGCGCTGGTTAATTTTGATGCCGACCAATATACGCATTCATTGTTGGGCGGATTGTTACACGAAGGGCGCTGGACGCCATTTTCATTTGAACGGTTGGTCTATGTCGATGCTCTGGTGATGCTGGCGTGGAACGTCATCTTTTTTGGCTTTTTCACATGGTTATTGAAGCCGAAGTTCGAGCGAATCCAACATTTCAGCGTCTGGTTGATGATCATCGGTACGGTGGTGGTGTTTGCGGGGGCGGTGCGTATTCCACTTTTTTCCTGGTACGAAAGTTATATTGATTCGAGTAATCCTTTTTTAGGTTGGGCAGTCAGTCAATTGGTTAATAAGAATAATCCCATTTTGCCATTCCTTGGGTTTGGGCTGATTGGTGCGAGCATCGGTTTTTCAGTCGCGCAAGACTGGCAGCGCATCCGGCGTCGTACCGTGGGACTGATTGGGCTGGCATGGCTGATAGTCGGTGGGGTGACCATGTTTTTACTCCCTGATACGATGCTCGAGCGGACAATCGATTGGACGTGGTATGCCATCACGTTTGTTTTGCTTGGATTGTTTATACTATTATTGGTTGGTCTGCAGAGACTTTTCGATGCCCCTGCACGGCAAGCACCATTTCATCGTCGGCTCTATCCGTTGCTGCGATTTGGACGGGTGCCGCTGACAGTTTTTTTTCTCGAGACTCCCGTGCGGGAGCTGTATATGCACGTGTGGAATGCAATCTGGCCTGGCTGGAGTGATACGATACCGGTGACTCTCATGTTCGCCGCAAGCCTGGTCGGTCTGTGGGCTATATTCCTGTGGCTCTGGGAAAAAGCAAGCTATATCGGAACTGTTGAATGGTTATTAGCACAGGTGTATCGATGGTGCCGGGTACTGAGCGATAAGCCGAGTGCTATCACGACGCAGGAAGTCACTCGGCCATTTTCAGAATAAAAAACAGGGGCCGTGTAGTAGGCGCCCTGTTTGACTGACGCTGTCGCCAGTTTTTCCCTATGGGACAGTTAGCGAGCCGACTGTCGGCCGGGGTTTGTGACCACGATGGGCGTGACCAGAAATTCCGGCTCAGCAAACGGCATATTCCATTTGTTGCTGCCCCAGGTGTGCTGCCACCATGAGCGGGAGGCATTGTGCTTCTGCACATCGTAGCATTGCTTGACCGAGTCCAGCAGCGCGCTGTCAGCGGCGATACGCTCGTCGCGCAGGTCAATAGTAGACTGGGCTTCGCCCAATGCAAGGCCAATCCGGCGCCGGTCGGCGTCGCATTCGGCAAAAGCAGTTTCAAACGGCTGCAATCGCTCCACATCCGCATTCAGTTCAGCGATGTGCGCCTTCAGCTTCCGGTTTTCCGCAAGCCGATCGGCGTTCTGCTGTCTGCTTTTACTGAGTGAGTCGATAGTTGCCGCATAGGCCGACTGCACGCTGTTCAGGCTGTCGCGCTTGTTGAGCGCTTCGGTCGACATCTGCAGGATGGTCTGATCCCGATCACTGATCGAGATCCGCAGGTTGGCAGCGTCCTGCTTCAGCTGCTCCTTTTCCGTGTCGGTGCAGCCGAATGTCAGTATGGCGGTCATGAGGACCACCGTGACCAATACGATAGTACGGAACATACGAGTACCCTCCGTGGGCTATAGGTTTACCAAGAAACTATGTAGATGTATGTTTTGACGGTAGTCAGCTATCTTAGCAATCCAGGTGGCGCATGTCAATCAATTCAGGTTTTCATAGCTTGTCGGCATCCAGTGGTACCTGTATACTATAGTGTATACTAATAATTCAATACATCACTATGTTGCGGAACATTGTTTTCATTTCCAGCGCCATCTTACTGGTACTGCTTATTTCCGGTTGTACCAATACTGATACATCTACAAATCAGACATCAAATCTGAATACCGCCTCGACCAATTCCGGCGTAGCAGATACAAACGCTGCTTCCGCTGACAATAGTGATGTACCGGAAGGCGGCGTCTATGTCGAAGCGGAAACCGGCACGCTGGAGAAATCAAGCGAGTATTCATATTCCTATATCGGTGAATCAGCACGCGGAGGAGAGGCGTATCTGGCAGATGGCGGAGACAGCGCTCGCTATGTCGTTTCAGTGCCTCAATCTGGCCAATACATTCTCTACGCCCGCCTGAGTGATGATGCCATGCATGACAATGGTTCTCGCAGCGCGACCGTGACTATCAATAGCGGCGCTATGCTGCGGTACACCCATACGTCCGAGGATACTAAAGGCTGGAAATGGTATATGATAGGCAATGCCGGTCTGAGTGAAGGAGAAAATACCTTAGTCTTTACCAAGGACGAACTTACGACGGCCGCGTACACCATGGACGCATTTAAACTCATCCCATCGTTTGTCAATGAGTAGCAGAGAGCTGACGGTATGATATATTCGTCGGTCGGTACATCCTGAACTCCACGGTGTCCGGACTGGGGGTCAATCTTGCAGAAATATGTATATCCTCTACATCGTCAAATGCGCGGATCGGACTTTCTATACCGGTATCTGTCGCGATGTGAAGAAGCGATTGGTCGAGCATAATACCACTGATCGTGGAGCGAAATACACCCGCGCCCGGCGACCAGTACGGCTGGTGTATCAGCGGACGTATCGGAATCGTTCGACCGCGTCACGGGCTGAGGCGCGCGTGAAACAGATGACGCGCGCAGATAAAATCAAAATGATCCGCAGTGCAGACTGATCGTAAGCCCCCTGGGTGTATGTGGCAGCGGGATTTTTTTGTATTTGGTCGATTGGCAGACGGATGCGGTAGGACTTGACAAATCACGGTCAGAGCAGTACTCTGGCTGGAACCTAAAACAGATCATTTCACCCTCAAACAATAGGAGTAATGCGTGAACGCAGTCAAAACTCTGGAGCAGCTGCAGGATCATCCGGTCTTGCGTATTTTCAGGTCAATCACCGAGATTCCCCGCGCGTCCAAGGAGGAGGCGCGAATCGGGGAGTGGATCATGGAGTTCGCCCGTCAGCACGGGTGGACATACAGGCGCGACGACATCGGCAACGTGCTGGTGGTAGTACCGGCTACGCCTGGCCATGAATCGAAAGCCTCAGTCTGTCTGCAGGCGCACCTCGACATGGTGTGTCTGGATGACCAGGGCAATGCCTACGGCGATGAACGGTTTCCGCTTCAGCTCCGGCTGGAAGACGGCTGGCTGAAGGCGATCGGTACCACCCTCGGTGCCGATAACGGTATCGGCGTCGCCCTGGCGTTGGCCATCGGCGCTGAGGGCGAACACGGTCCGCTGGAACTTCTCTTCACTGTCCAGGAAGAAACCGGCCTGGATGGCGCCGCGTCGCTGGAATTCAAACTCGAGTCGAAGGTACTTCTGAACCTCGATTCTGAAGACTGGAAGATGCTTTTCATCGGTTGTGCTGGTGGATGCGGCATCACGGTGGACGTCGAGGTCCAGTATCAGCATGTCGCCGATACGGCCAAGACCTGGATACTGGGAGTCTCTGGGCTCCAGGGCGGACACTCAGGACTGGAGATCAACAAAGGTCGGCAGAATGCCGTGCGGGTACTGGCTGAGGCGATCGCGGGAATGAATTTTCATCAGCAGATTCAGCTGGTGGAACTATCCGGCGGTAGCCGTAGCAATGCCATCCCGGCATCAGCTCGCGCGATTTTCGTGGCGAACGGAAATGTCGATCGGCTGCAGGATCTCTTTTCCACGGTGAGCAGTACGCTCACCACCGTCTACGATGCCGACGAGCCGGCGATGCAGTTTTTGCTGGTCGCAACCGATGACCCCGTTCCGCAGGCCGCCAGCAGCGCTGTCACCCGACAGCTCCTAGCATTGATCCAGGAACTGCCGCATGGTGTCATCTCCATGTCGCCCATCCTGGACGTGCCGCAGACGTCGGTCAATCTCGGCGTGGCGCGCTTGGGTGTGTCTACGCAGAAACTCTCGCTGACGCTGATGGGCAGGTCGTCTGATGCCGCTGAACTGGAACAGCTGAAGGTCCAGATCCAGGACGTGTGCTGGGGCTTTTTCGAAGGAGATGATTCTGTGCGTTCCTCCGTGACCTATGGTGAAGGCTACCCGGGCTGGCAGCCGGAGCCGGACGCTCCGTTGGTTCAGACGGTACAACGCGTCTGGCAGCAGCAGCGTGCCGATCCGCTCCTGGTGACGGCGATTCATGCCGGCCTGGAATGCGGTTTGCTGAAAGGCAAATACCCGGACATCGAGATGGTGTCGCTCGGGCCGGATATCCGCGGCGCCCATAGCGCCGAGGAGCGGGTGAGTCTTGCCAGTGTCGAGGAGTGCTATCTTTTCCTCCAGTCATTGCTCAAATCGCTCGCCTGATCTCCAGGCGGTTCGATGAGCAGTGTGGGGTTTGTGCAGTGTGCGCAAACCCCGCTTTTTATATAAAGTATATTGCATCATGACTCATCGATACCCTGGCATAATAGCATAGTCGGATGGCGAGGTGATGTATCGGAGTTACCGATAGAGTATAAAAAGGAGCGAGTCGTCTGACCCGCTCCATGGTGCGATGTTGCCTCAAAGAATCTAGTAGTAACCCTGCTCATCGGTTTTTATGATACTCAGTCCGATGCTGGTTGAGTTTATCTCGTGGGTTCCGATTACTATAAACCCACCATCCGAGGTTTTCAGCATGGAATGAGCTCGGACATGCTGTGGCATGCCGTCGCCATCGATGATCTTCCGCCACTGTTCATTCCCCGCCGCGTCCGTTTTGAGGAGGAACAGGCGACGATTTGTGCCGATGCTGGCGTCACCCAATAGGATATACCCTGCATCGGCCGTCTGAAGCACATCGGTCGCCAGACTTCCGCCACTGAATGTGTACACCTTATTGAACATGCGAGTAGGGTCGGCCCGGTCGCGACGTTCAAAATTCGCCCGAGGGGAACCGACACTCGGCACTTCAACGCCAACCAGGAGAATTGCCCCGCTGAGATCAGTACAGACCTGGTAGACAGAGAGCGCCGTGTACGACGTATAGTCCATATCCCAGAGGATTGATCCGGTGGTCGGTTCCAGCTGCGCCGCATATTTGGCGGTACCGTATGATTGGATCGTGGTAACACCGCCGATAAGCAGATCGCCGCCGCTGATTACCTCGACTGATTGGCCGTAGAATTTCTCGTATCCCACATACTGCTGTTGCCACAGCAGCTGCCCACCGACGCCATATTTTTGGATCCAGGAGCAGCCGCAATCATTCGAGGTGAACAATACGAAGTATCCATTATCGCCAGCAAGAGTGAGTGGCTGCGACGTGGCCGGGTTGGAAATGACGGTACGCCAGGTGATGGTTCCCGCTTCATCCAGACCGACCAGCTCGGACGGTAATCCGAAATCCATCGGTGAATTCGGATTGATCAGGGCGACATAGCCTGAACCGGTTGACGATCTGACGATGTCGACTGCGGACAGGTCAGTCCGCTCCCATATCTGGTTTCCCAGTGAATCGAGCATGGCTACACGACCGCACGCTACGATTATCCGGCCATTGCCAGCTTGGATTGCGGTACCGCCTATGGAATTTCCAACGTCGTAGGTTTTCAGCCACGTGTTTGCCTGCGTAGTAAAGGCAAAACTTGTTTGGCCGGTGAGCGGATTCCCGCCTCGATCACGCACTCCCGTCGAGAGCGTAATCGTGTACGTGGTTGAAAAATCAAGCGGATCCTTCGGCGTCAGCGTGACCGACTTTCCATCGCTGGCGACACTGATCGTAAATACCACTCCATGACTGAACGTGATGGCCTGCGGTGTGATTGACGCTGTCTCCATCGCTTCGGAAAAAGTGATGGTGACCGTCGTGTGTGTCGGTACACGCACGGCGTTGTTGTCCGGTGAAATACCCACAACCGTGGGGTTTGTCGAGTCACCCGGAGCAGTCGGGGAGTCGCCTGAACCACATCCGGATACCGTCAGCATCGTCAGCGCGAGCACCAAGAGAAAGCATAGGAAGCGCATATATCCTCCTGCGCATAAAAGGGTTGTCAGGTAGCACTGTTGGTTTTTGTTATTCCGATAACGGTATCAATGGTATCCTGTATTGTCAAGAGTTACCCGTTTGGATCGGAGCGTTTTCAGCTGGTAATTGCCAGTAGCTATTTTTACCCATCCGTGCTAGGGTAGAGCGGTACAGAGCATTGTGCGTGAAATGTAGATGAGCACCGCATGGTGCTCGCTTATTGACCGTATCGTAAAAGTCTATGTCATCAAAAACCGAATCACAATTTTATGGTCTGGGATTGGCCCCTACATTGCTCGGGATGCTGGATCGCCACGGGTTCCGCACACCGACGCCGATCCAGGAAAAAACCATTCCCTTGGCAATCGAGGGGAAGGATCTGATCGGCATCGCTCAGACGGGCACCGGCAAGACGCTGGCGTTTGGTCTGCCTATGATCCAAAATATTGCCCGACAGAAAACCCGCGGATTGATCTTGGTACCGACCCGTGAATTAGCCAGCCAGGTAGATGAGGTGCTCCAGCAGTTTGGCAAGTCACTCGGTCTGAGAACTGCCGTCATCGTGGGTGGTACTTCCATGTTTCCGCAGGTGCGTGCATTCATGGCAAAACCACACATCATCATCGCCACGCCGGGGCGTCTGATAGACCATCTGTCGACAAAACCATCGCTGCTCACCAGTATCGGCATCGTGGTGCTGGATGAAGCCGATCGGATGCTGGACATGGGATTTGCTCCGCAGATCGAAAAAATTATCGCCATGGTACCGCATGACCGGCAGACCATGCTTTTTTCCGCTACCATGCCGCAGTCCATCGTTGCCATTGCCAATCGCCATATGGATTTGCCACTCCGGGTAGAAATCGCCCAGCCCGGCACCACGGTCAAGGAAATCGACCAGGAAGTAATTTTTTTGGGCGCGCCGGACAAACGGGATATGCTGGCAAAACTGCTGGAACGGCATACGGGTTCCATTCTGGTTTTTTCCCGCACTAAATGGGGCGCAAAGAAATTGGCGATAATCATCCGTGAATTAGGCCACGCTGCGGCGGAAATCCACTCTAATCGCAGTTTGGCGCAGCGTCGGGCGGCTATCGAAGGATTTAAAAACGGCACGTTCCGCATACTTGTGGCTACCGACATCGCAGCGCGGGGGATTGACATCAGTAACATTGAGCTGGTGATCAATTTTGATTTGCCCGGTACCCCCGAGGACTATGTACATCGAATCGGACGTACTGCCCGCGCCGGGCGCAGGGGGAAGGCAATTTCATTTGCCACCCCAGACCAGCGGCGGGATGTCCAGGATATCGAACGCCTGATCCACACTCAGCTGGTCGTAGGTCGGGATAGCGTGTCGTCATCGAGCCACTCTCCTGCCAGCCCGCGCCGGGGACAGTTTTTCGGCAACCGTCGGCGTCAGCGCCGGCCGTTTTCCCAGCAACGCCGCCGCCGGTACTAGACGGCATACCATTGCCATGATGGCAATTTCGGCTTACACTGCAGGCACCAGTTAAATTATTCATTATATATACTATGCAAACGAGAGAACGAGGTAATCGGCCGGGTGGCCGCAGTTTTGGCCGTATGTCCGGCAAACGCCGGTTTGATGACCGTGATGGCGGATCCAAACAAATGTTCCAAACGACCTGCGCCGATTGCGGTGACGTCTGCTCGGTGCCGTTTAAACCACGCGGTGATCGGCCGATTTATTGCAGCAATTGCTTCGGCAAACATAACCAGCGGGACGACCGGCGTTCAGGTGGGACTTCGGATCAGTCGCGTTTTGCAGAGCGGCGCATGTTCAGCGCTACATGTGATAATTGCGGTACGTCGTGTGAAGTGCCGTTTCGACCGACTGGTGAAAAACCGGTGTATTGCAAAGAGTGTTTTGCTGGCATGGGCAGGGGTACTGGCACGGTCCGACGTGACAGTCAAATTCGGTCTGACCGCGGCAGTGACCAAACGGTGCTGACCGAACTGCGCGCGCTGAGCGCGAAAATGGATACACTGATCAGCGCACTGGTTCCGTCTGCTGTACCAAAAATCCACGTCATTAAAGCTGCAAAAGCTGAAATCCCCAAACCGAAAAAACAGCCGAAAAAGGCAGCTAAGAAAAAAGCAGCCAAGAAAAAGTAGTATTTTTTTGATCGGCGATTGATCGGGCAGACGTGACCGATTGGACTGCTGACGTATCTCGAGTAGAATGCCCGTTTTGCCGATGGGTAGTTTTTTCGATATGGTAAAGGATGTGTCAGCAGTCGTACCATGCCTATGCGAAAAATATCCATGTATCTCATCGGTTGTGCCCTCTTGGTTGGGACGGTCTCTATCCTTATGTCCATGGATCGGGCGGAGCCACAGCCGGTGGCACAAGATACGCCATCCAGGGCTTCTGATCCGACGCCGGCAGTGCTGGGTGACGTTGCACTCTCGGATGAATCAGATGGGGAACCGCACCCTGTTTCATATTCGGCTTTCTTTGAAAAGGAATATGATGGAGCAGAGCTACGGCTGGGAGATGTATTGGATGACAATGCCAATTACACACGGTACTCTATAACGTACACTAGCGGGGGACTGACAATTTCCGGCATCATGAATGTGCCAAAGGGTGACGGACCGTTTCCCGCATTGGTACTCAATCATGGATATATTGACACCAGTGTCTACACGAATGGCCGCGGCCTGCGTCGGGAGCAGGATTATTTTGCGCGTCATGGCTATGTGGTATTGCACACCGATTACCGCAATCACGCCCAGTCGGACACGGATGATCGAGACACGCTGGCCGTCAGATTGGCCTATACTGAGGATGCGATGAACGCTGTGTATGCCTTGAAAAATTCAGGATTGGATTCTATTGATTCAGAGCGGATCGGCATGCTGGGGCACTCGATGGGTGGCGGCGTGACGTTGGGTTCGTTGGTTGCCCAGCCGGGTCTGGTTGATGCGGCGGTATTGTACGCGCCTGTGTCAGGCGACATGCGCCAGAGCTATGAACGGTGGATTTCCCGCGAGTCGCCGGATGTCAACGAAATTACTGAAACGTATGGATCACCGGAAGAGTCGCCGGAATTTTGGGATGGCATTTCCTCCGAAACATATTATGATCGCATTACCGCGCCGGTGCTGATTTTTCACGGGACGCGTGATGACAGCGTCCCGATTGGTTGGTCGTATGACATGGTTGCGAAATTGCAGGCAGCGGCAGTTGCGGCTGATCTGACGGTCTTTGATGGTGAGGCGCATGAATTTGGACCACGGTGGAGTGATTTTATGGAGCAGAGCCGGGAATTTTTCGATGCGCAGTTGAAGTAGCGATCGGGGTTGCTCAGGCGGAACGATAGATCGCAGGGCTATTGCGGTTTGGGAGCCATCGCCTGGTGTTTGGTGTAAACGCTGCCCAATGGGTTAGTGCGCGCGCTTGACGAGGCAATATACTCGGTATACACTCTCCCTGCTGGTCGGTTATGTTCACTGAGTAGCACACCCAATTACGGGCAGGATTCGGATGAATCTACGGGAAACATTTTCTGGAGTTATTGTTGTCACGGCGGTATCAGGACTACTACCGGCGCTCGTAGCAGTGAGGATGGGCCTACACAGAGTATGAACCGGCGATCGGATCTCGGGTATGGCGAGCCGATTCGCGAGACCAGTGAGGGAAGCGTAGTCCTTTTGTCAAACTCCATCCCGCCAGTTCAATTCCAATTGTTGCTGGCGGGTATTTTTTTACCCACCGGGATTTAAAAATAAAAAAAGCCGCCAATAGTTTGACGGCTGTCAGGCAGAGAACGGCGTCCCTCCTTCTTGGTCCTTGAGCGCTCGGGCGCGCAGGTTCATTTTTCGCATTGCCACGGATAGCCGGGCGTTGACGACGGTCACTGACAGGCCGAGCATGTCGCTCATTTCCTTCGGATGATGACAGGTGCCATCGATCAGACCCTTGGCGAGCTTGACGACTGCCGATTCCTCCTCGGTCAAATCGGCCATCAGCGTAATGAGAATCCGCTGATGATGCTCCTGTTCGAGGGGCGCATGTGGATCTGGATTACTGGCATCTGATAGCGATTCCAGGAGGGTAGTTTCATTAAGTCCGTGACGAGGCGCATCGAGCGACGCATGCGACATCGGTTCGTACGCTTGATTGAGCTGGGATTCGCTGATGCCCAGTTCCGTCAGCTGTTCCGGAGTGAGCGGTTTGCCGGATTGTTCGGCTATAGATTTCTCCAGCGTCCGGCGGATGATGTTAAGTTCACGATGGTAATCTGCTGGTTTCGGGATAATATGCTGCAGCATGGCGATTTCTTCACGGATGTAGCGAAGAATCCACCATACCACATATGACAGTAGTCGTGCGCCGTGTCCCAGCTCGTATTTGCGGATACCGACGACCAGACCCATGTTTCCAGCATTGATCAGATCTTCGAGCGGTACATCAGACCAATCGAATGATCGGGCAATAAAAGCAACGAATCGCAGGTTTGCCCGCACCAATCGCTCCTCTGCCAGCGTATCGCCAAGCAGCCGCTGCCGAACGAGCGTTTCCTCCTCGGTTTTTGACAAGATCGGGATAGTGGCGATTGTTTCGAGATAGCGCTCCAGACTGGGTGAATGGGAACGCATGTTATGTTCTCCTTTCAAAGTGCGTTTTTTTAAAAAGTCTCCTAGTATATCTGCTGGGCCGCTGACCGTCAATAGGCAGCCGTTAAAAAATTTATAAATACCATGACATAAAAAAAATACCGGAACAATCGGGGAGACTGTACCGGTATGAGCGGGGGTAGATTTGATGAAAGAGCGGTGGGGAAATCAGGCGGAGGCGCCTTCGGTCGAGCCGACGGATTCGGCGATTTTCTGTTTGTCGTCGAATCCGAGGATCTGCTTGATCCGGCTGAAAATCGACGGCTTGGCGCCGCGGGCGATGTCGAGATTGATCATCGCTCCGATGAGATTCCGTTCAGCCTCGGGGAGTTCGGCTCCTTCTTCCTGGATGTGGTAATCGGCGATGATGATGACCGTGCCATCCGGTTTGAACCCGAATTCGGTCGAGATCAGGTCGCCATCCTTCTGGAGCACCGGGAGTACGGAGGCATGGAACTCGGCGTGTACCTCATCGCCCATGACCTTCAGCAGATCCGGCTGCGTGTCCGCCCGACGCTGCAGGTCCGTGGCGTAGGCTTCCATACCCTCGGCCTGCTGAAGCATGAAATCGATCTCATCCTGCTCGCGGAGCAGCGGCTCTGCCTGAGTGAAGTCGAGTGCGCAGCCGGCATTGTCTTTACCCGGGACGATGACGTGGATAACTTCTTCTCCGGCGCCTTTCTGGAGCCGCAAGCGGTGGTCGCCGTAAAACTCGGCATGGCTCGGCGGCAGGATGTCTGAGATGGAGAATCTCAGCATCACTTTCCGCTTCCGGGCCGCCCGCTTCAGCTGCGGAGCCTCCTCGCGGAGATAGTCAGCCATGTCGGTGGTATCCCGGATCGACCTCCAGAGACGGTGGAATTTGTCGAAGGCGGTGGCCACGGAATCGGGGAGCCCACTGATGTCAGTGAGCGGTATGTATTTGGTGTCGTACCCGTCGCGGTACCTGCGCAGGGTGCCATCCTTGTCGACACTGATGACAGTAGAGTCCGTCATCACACCGGTGACACTGGCGGGCATTCCCGTCAGTGCCGCGAGCAGTGTCTCAATTTCCGCACCCGTGTTAGGGCAGTCAGGGTCGCCGCAGAGTAAACACATACTGTACCTCCTGTATGACGTTGTGTGTGAAAAAACATATTGCGCACTGTGCACAATATCGACACAGCGTATCAATCAATACCGTATTTGTCAAGGCGTATTGTTCGTGAGGGCAGGTATGCTAAAATACCCCTATGAACATCTTCGATAATTTGAATTCGGCACAAAGGAAAGCCGTCACGCATACCGACGGGCCGCTCTTGATCGTGGCCGGCGCGGGTACCGGCAAGACCACCGTGGTCACCCAGCGTATCGCCTGGCTCGTGCTGGAAAAGAAAGTACCCACGGACAATATTTTGGCTCTCACCTTCACCGAGAAAGCCGCCGGGGAGATGGAAGAACGGGTAGATGTGTTGCTACCCTATGGCTATGTTGATTTGTGGATTTCTACATTTCATTCATTTTGCGAGCGGATTTTGAAGGATAGCGCCATCGAGATTGGTTTACCGCCGGATTTCAAATTACTCAATGAGACTGACCAAGTGATGCTGGTGCGCCGGAATCTGGATCGGTTTGATCTGAATTATTATCGTCCGTTAGGCAACCCCACGAAATTCGTCCAGGCACTGGTTAAGCATTTCAGTAGGGCTAAAGATGAAAATGTATTGCCCGAGGATTATTTAGCGTATGCCAAGACACTGCAAATGGATCGCGATGACGCTGAAAATACCAAGAAGAAGCGGGTGGATGAAGAAGAGGAAATCAGCGAGGAGCAGCGCATCAAAGAGGTGGCGAATGCCTATCATATCTACCAGCAGTTGTTGCTCGAGCAAGGCGCGCTCGATTTTGGTGATTTAATTTTATATACCATCAAGTTATTCAAAACTCGACCGAAAATATTAGAGCGGTATCGCAAGCAGTTCCAGTACCTTTTGGTAGATGAATTTCAAGACACGAACTACGCCCAATACGAATTAGTAAAAATGCTGGCACAGCCAAAGAATAATGTAACGGTCGTGGGGGATGACGATCAATCAATTTATAAATTTCGTGGTGCGGCCATTTCAAATATTTTAGAATTTAAAAAAGATTTTCCCGAATCGAAAGAAGTGGTGCTGACGGAAAACTACCGCACTCGGCAAAACATTTTAGATTTGTCATACCGGTTTATCAAACGGAACGATCCAAACCGCCTGGAGTACCAATTGTCAAAAGGTAACATCGATCCCAAAGGCGCACCACTGAAAACCAAAATCAGTAAAAAATTGAAATCTACCCGTGAGGGCGAGGGGAGCATCCAGCATTTGCATTTCCACTCGCATCTGGAGGAAGCTGCCGGGGTGATGAAACGGATTATCGAATTAAAAAATGAACAACCTCAGTTGAAGTGGAGCGACTTTGCCATTCTTATCCGCGCCAATAGCTATGCCAATGAATTCATGACTGCCGCCAACCGCCTGCAGGTACCACACCAGTTTTTGGCGTCGCGCGGATTGTACAGCCAGCCGGAGATTATGGATATGGTGGCGTATTTGAAACTATTGGACAGCTACCATGAATCAGCCGCCCTGTGGCGGGTACTGAATTTTTCCCATTGGAAACTACCCATCAAAGACCTGATGGCACTATCCCAGCACGCGTACAAAAAACGCCTGTCACTGTATGAAGCCGCCGCGCAGTCACGTCTGATCGCCGGCATATCCAAAGAGATGCATCAGGCGCTCGAAAAAATATTAAAAATGATCGAGGCGCATACTGAATTAGCGCGCGTGAAAGGCGTTTTGACGGTGGCACTGCGCTTTATGAAAGACTCAGGATATTTAAAGCACATTACTGAAGTGAAAGGCGATGAACATATTGAACAAGTGATTCATCTGAATCAGTTTTTCCGCAAGATTGAAGATTTTGAAAATAAGAATGATGATAATTCTGTGCGGCATTTCCTCGAGGAATTTGATGAAGAGCAAGAGTCAGGGGACAGCGGTGCCATGCATCAGCCATGGGAAGAGGGACCGGACGCAGTGAAAATCATGACGGTCCACGGCGCCAAGGGTCTCGAATTCCCGTATGTCTTTATTGTGAGTTTGGTGGATAAGCGATTCCCCTCGATCGAGCGAAAAGATCCTATTGAATTGCCCGATGATTTGATCAAGGAAATCATTCCCGAAGGCGACATTCACCTGCAGGAAGAGCGGCGGCTATTTTACGTGGGTATGACCCGGGCGCGGGATGGTCTCTTTTTCACATCAGCTGATGATTACGGCGGCACCCGGAAGAAAAAATTATCGCGCTTTTTGACTGAGCTCGGGTTTGAGCGCACAGAATCGACTGAAGAATTTGATGTGGTAGAGCGGCTAACGCCAGCGCCAGAGCCACTCAAAGGCAAACCGGAAATTTCCTATCTGCAGCAATCGATACCTGAGAAAGCCAGCTACACCCAGTTGAAGGCATTTGCCACCTGCGCCAAGCAGTATAAATACGCTCATATTCTGAAAGTGCCGGTGGAGGGTCGCCATACCTTTAGCTTCGGTAAATCCATGCACAATACGCTATTCCATTTCTTCAAACTAATCCAGGAGCGCAGTGCAGTAGTGCAGGTAGATTTATTTGGCAAACCAGCTAAGAAAAAAGATGCCATCGTCAGCGAGGAGGAATTGATGCAGTTATACGACCGGGAGTGGATCGATGATTGGTATCTATCCAAAGAGCATCGGGAAGAGTATTATGCCAAAGGCAAGACGTCACTCCACGAATTTTTTGAGGCGCAACAGCCAAATTTTCCCGTGCCGGTGAATCTCGAGCAGCCGTTCAATCTGAAGTTAGGGGGGTGCACCTTCAAAGGCGTGATTGACCGGATCGACCCCGTGGGTACTGACTCGAAGACAGTGGAGATCGTGGATTATAAAACCGGCCGCATCCCCAAAGGTAATAAACTCACCCCAGATGATAAAGAACAATTGATGATTTACGATTTAGCCGCCCGCGAGGTATTTGGCTTGCGGCCCGTCACCCTGTCGTACTATTATTTAGAAAACAACACCAAGCTGTCATTCAGTCCGGACATGGCGGATTTGGAAAAATTACGCACCAGTTTGCAGGAGCGGATCATACAGATCCACCAGAGCGATTTTAGCGCCAATCCGGGGTTCTGGTGCGCCCAATGCGACTTCCGCGATATTTGTGAGGAAAGATGGATAGGGTGAGGTAAAACGAACGGTGAATCTTTTTTAGATTACCATTAATTCATCAGCAAATTATTGATACGTATGAATCAAACCATACAACCGTCCCCGACAAATACGAACCGACAAAATCAGCCGCCAAAATGGAAATGGCCTGTGGTTATTAGTTTGTTTCTCGTTCCGTTACTTACCAACATAATTTGGGAAGGAGACATTCCTGATTGGATTGGCCCATTATCCATTCTGGCAATCCCGGCATGGATCATCATCAATCGTATACCGGACCTACATGTGGCAGGGATTCGTCGGCGCACTGCCATACTCATCATATCGTTTATCACACTCGTGGCAGTGGCATTTGTCGTTGGGATGATCGCACGAGACACGGATATGCCCAATCAGAACATATACACTTAATAGAAATTTTTGAAGATTAGTGGATGGAGTGAATAACCGTCCTCATGCTGAATTTATTTCAGCATCTCCTCGAGATCCCGAAACTCATCGAGTCTGAGCCTGATGGCTCATCCCTCATAGTCGAAGACAAGTTCGGGATGAGGTTATTTCAAAACTATGGCGACAAAACTGGGAGACATATTACAGCGCAGCATCAATCAAGCCGGCATCGGCCGACAGGTATCGGCTGCCATGATGTGCCAGGAATTTGACCGCTGGCTAGCGCAGCGCTACCCTCGGATCAAGGATGAGGTGCGGGCTAAATTCGTAAAAAACGGCATTCTCACGGTGGCAGCATTGAACCCGGCCGTGGCCCAGGAGATGAAATTTCATGAGCGTGAGGCAGTAGAATTTATGCAAAAAAAATACGGATATAAGGCGGTGAATCGTTTGCATATTATGCTGTAATATTTTGGCTAATATTAGCCTAGTAATATCGACTGCCACGCCCTTGTCAGGGCCGGCTTTTTTTGGTACAATTTCGATAGGTTTGACCGGTTATTTTTTTATCATTTGAGCCCCGCGCATGTCCCTCAAAAAGTATCTCATCATCATGACTTCGGCTACGCTGGTTTCCTGGACCGCATGGCTTTTCGTGTTTTTTTTCATCAATCCTGACGAGGCCGGCGTGGTGGGGTTTGCTTTGTTTTATCTCAGCCTTTTTTTTGCGCTGGTTGGCACGTTTTCCTTATTTGGTTTTTTTGTCCGTGTCTGGTTTACGAAGGAACAAGTCATTTTTCGGCATCTCGGGGTTGCTACCCGCCAGTCGTTTTTCTTTGCCATCCTCTTAGTTGGCGCGCTGGTCCTGTTGGGAGCGGATGTACTGCGCTGGTGGACGATAGTGTTACTGGTTATGTTCATGACGTTGCTTGAATTTTTCTTCATATCCCGGACGGCCATCCGCCATTGATATATGCGTGAAACATTACTTCATATCAAATCCGAAGCCCTGACCGCCATCGCCCGCGTCCGTACGACGGCGGAGATAGATGTTGTGGAGACGGAATTTCTCGGCCGGAAGGGCGCGCTCAGTACTGCCCTGCGGACGATTGGACAGGTGCCAAAAACCGAACGTGCGGCAGTCGGGCAGCTGGCCAATCAGGTGAAAGATGAAATCAGCCAGGCTATCGGTCGTGCCCGGGAAAAAATCGGCCGTGAGTCGCGCCATGCGCCGGTCATCGACCTGACCTGGCCCGGTCATATGCATCCGATCGGCCACTTGCATCCGATTACCCAATTCCTGGATGAGCTGGAGGACATATTTGTCAGCATGGGATTTGCGGTAGTGGAAGGGCCGGAGGTGGAGACGCCAGAATATAATTTTGATTTACTCAATATTCCGAAAAACCATCCGGCCCGCGATGCCTGGGATACTTTTTATGTTGAGGGTGGATTGCTCTTGCGTACGCACACGTCGCCGGTACAGCTCAGGGCGATGCAGCATCGCAAACCGCCGATCCGCTTGATCGCGCCGGGAAGAGTGTTCCGCCATGAGGCGACTGATGCCGGGCACGAAACTACCTTTTATCAGTGTGAAGGACTGGTCATTGATCGACATATTTCCGTATCCAATTTGATTGGCACGCTGCAGCAGTTATTGCGGGCGCTCTTTGGTAGCTCGGTACACATCCGGGTGCGTCCGGAATTTTATCCGTTTGTCGAGCCGGGTTTGGATATTGATATGCAGTGCTTGATTTGCGGTGGGAGCGGCTGCTCGGTGTGCAAACAGCGCGGGTGGCTGGAGATGCTGGGCAGCGGTATGGTTCATCCCCAGGTATTGAAAAACATGCGGATCGACCCCGCGAAGTATTCAGGATTTGCATTTGGCTTAGGCGTGGATCGGCTGATGATGCTCAGGCACGGGGTCAATGACATCCGTCTGTCGTATAGCGGTGATCTTCGATTTTTATCACAATTTTAGGTATGTTGATTCCGATGACATGGCTGAAACAATTCGTCCCCATCACGCATACCCCAGAACGCGTGGCTGAGACGCTTACGCTGGGCGGTTTTGAAGTAGAGACGATCAAGAAATTGGGTGTCGGCCTGGAGTCGCTGCTGGTCGGCGAGATAAAGACGATCGTGGATCATGCCGAGGCTGACCGCCTGTGCGTCTGCACGGTGGACATCGGCAAACGTCAGAGACAAACCATCGTATGCGGCGCAAAAAATATAAAACCAGGGGACAAAGTACCCGTGGCGCTGCCCGGCACGACACTCCCCAATGGTATGACTATCGAACGGCGGAAGATTAGGGGCATAGAGTCTGCCGGCATGCTGTGCGCTGAAGATGAGATGGGACTGGGGGACGATCATAGTGGCATATTGATACTCGATCGAAAAGCAAAAGTCGGGCAGAAGGTGACCGTAGCGCTTGGCCTCAATGACGTGGTGCTCGACGTGACCGTCTCGCCCCAACGTGCCGATGCCCAGTCACTTGTCGGATTGGCCCGGGAATACGCAGCGCTTACCAATCAGTCGTTTAAGGAGCAGAAACTGATTGTGTCCGAAGATGCACAATATCCAGTCGGACGGTATGTCAAGGTGCGCGTGGCTGATCCGGCGCTCTGTCCGAAATACACCTGTCGCGTGATCCGCGGGGTGAAGATAGGTTCGTCGCCCGCCTGGCTCCAGGCGCGACTGCGCGCTGCTGGGCATACGCCAATTAATTCCATCGTTGACATCACCAATTATGTTCTGCTGGAGTATGGCCAGCCGCTCCACGCCTTTGATGCGAAACGCGTTCAGGGCGGGACTCTGGTAGTGAAAAAAGTGGGGCGCAAGCAGGCATTTACCACCCTGGATGGGGTAGAGCGCCAGCTGGCAGCGGACATGCTGATGATATGCGATGCAAAAGTTCCGATCGCCATTGCCGGAGTGATGGGCGGCGCTGCTACGGCCATCACGGAAAAAACTACCGACATTATTCTCGAATCGGCGATCTTTAAACCCACATCAATCCGAAAGACCCGGCAGTCATTGAATTTGGCGACTGACGCATCACAACGGTTTGAGCGGGGAATTTGGTGGGAACTGCCGGAATTGGCTATCGATCGGGCCGCTCAGCTGATCCGCGAGGTAGCCGGAGGTACGCTCTGCGCCGGTCGTATCGTGATAGCTCCGAAAAACCTTCATCAGCCGCGGCAATTTATCGTGTCGGTCAATCAGCTCAATGAACTGATTGGGGTGAAATTGTCGATGGCGACGGTGATACGTTCGCTGCAGCGGTTGTCTTTTGGCACCGAAAAATTGGACGCTGACCGTGTACGTCTGACGGTCCCGGCCTGGCGGATGGATGTACGCATTCCGGCAGACGTGGCCGAAGAGGTGGGCCGGCTGTATGGTTGGAACAAACTGAAGGTTCGCGGGATTACTGCGGCACTGGCTCCGGCCGAGCTGTCCTGGACGTATCGCTGGCGCCGTCGGCTGCGCCAGACACTGGCAGCCTGCGGCATGAGTGAGGTGTATAATTATTCGCTGTACGGAGAAAATTTATTTACGCTATTTGGCTGGAAGGCTACCGATCATTTCCGGATTATGAACCCAATGAACAAAGAGCAGGAATATCTGCGGGTAAGCTTGGTGCCGGGTCTCTATGTAAATGTGCTCAATAGTTATCAACAGTATGAGCGGCTGGCACTTTTTGAATTGGGTCGGGTGTTTTACCGCACCACCAAATCGGTGCCTGACGAACATCATATGGCCGCTGGCATCATCTATGAGCGGGCCAAAAAAGCGGACCAGCGCCCAATCCGGGAATTACAGGGTGTCATCCGTGCCATGGCACGCGCACTGGGGGTAGCCGATGATCATGTGTCATTTGCCGTGAATTCGGAAGATGCTCAAGTGGTAGATATCGTCGTGGGTGACGCGGTGGTCGGATGGTATGGCTGGTTGATACAGCACGAGGAAAAATTAGGCCGTCCGCCAGTCTGGTTCGAAATTGACATCGAAAAATTAGCGCACCACGCCACCTCAGTTATCCGCTACCAGCCGGTATCAAACTATCCGGCGGTGGTGCGGGATATGACATTTGTCATGCCGGTGAGCGATTCATTTTTTGAGGTGCGTGCCGTGATGCAGCGCATGAGTCCGCTGATTGTCTCCGTGGAAGCGCTCGATCTATTTCCGGCCGGTGCGGATACGCGCCACGCCACATTTCGCCTGACATACCAAGCGCTGGATCGCACGCTACATACTGCGGATGTCAATGAGATCGAGAAAAAAATAATTACGATGATGGCCAACCGGTTCAAAGCGCCACTGCGCCGATAGCCTCGATGGCGGGTCAGGAGGGTCCATGGCCACACACGCCGGTATTGTATCAACACGTTAATCGATATTAAAGGAAAGCAAACGACACGTATGCCAAAAGAAAAAAAAGTAAAATCATCTTTTAGAAAAAATGCCGCTGCAGAAGCCGCCAGCAAGGAGTATTCGGCAAAGCAAATAACGGTGCTGGAAGGTTTGGCGCCGGTGCGAAAACGGCCGGGCATGTATATCGGTAATACCGCCGGTGAAGGGCTGCACCATATGGTATGGGAAGTGGCTGATAACTCTATCGATGAAGCCATGGCGGGATTTTGTAATTACATCGAAGTTGAATTACTGCCCGACCATACAGTTCGCGTGTCTGACAACGGCCGGGGAATTCCGGTGGAGAAGCACAAGCAAACCCGTAAATCGACCCTGGAAACCGTACTGACTGTACTGCACGCCGGTGGTAAATTTGGCAGCGGCGGGTATAAAGTGTCCGGCGGTCTGCACGGCGTCGGCGTATCCGTAGTCAATGCCCTGTCTGAATACTTGCGTGCCGAAGTGAAACGCGAAGGAAAGGTATGGGCGCAGGAATTCGTGCGGGGCAAAGCTAAAGGGCCAGTCAAGCCGATTGGCAAAGCCGACGGCACCGGAACGACCATCATATTTCAGGCCGACCCGCAAATTTTTTCAGTCTTGGAGTATGACCTGGAAACCATATACAGTCATCTACGGCAGCAAGCGTACTTGACCAAGGGTACTCGTATTACTGTCATCGACAGCCGGCAAACTAAAAAAGGAGAGACTGGGCCACATTACTCTTTTTATTTTGAAGGGGGCGTGGCGTCATACGTCAAACACCTGAATTCGCATAAAGCCGCCAAGCATCCCAATACGTTTTTCGTAGAAAAGGAAGTGGAGGGTGTACATGTCGAGGTAGCGCTGCGATACACCGAAGAATACAAGGAAACCATCATCACCTTCGCTAATAACATTCATACGGTCGAGGGCGGTATGCATTTGACCGGGTTCCGCACTGCCCTGACCCGCACGCTGAATAATTATGCCCGTAAGCAGGGGATACTGAAGGAAAAGGAAGAAAATCTGACCGCTGATGATGTGAAAGAGGGTTTGACCGCCGTCATTTCGGTGAAAATTCCCGAGCCGCAATTCGAAGGCCAGACCAAAGCTAAACTCGGCAATGTCGAGGCAAAATCCGCCGTGGATAAAGTGACATCTGACGGGTTGCACGTATTTCTCGAGGAAAATCCGCGTGACGCTGAAGCTATCGTCGGTAAATGTATTTTGGCGCAGCGGGCCCGGGTAGCGGCGCGGGCGGCCAGGGATACGGTACTCAGGAAAGGCGCTCTCGACGGGCTGACGCTGCCTGGCAAACTTGCCGACTGTTCGTCGAAGGATATGGCACAGAGTGAACTGTATATCGTCGAGGGTGATTCCGCCGGCGGCAGCGCTAAGCAGGGCCGCGACCGGAATTTTCAGGCCATCCTGCCCTTGCGCGGAAAAATTCTGAATGTGGAAAAAGCGCGGCTGGATAAAATGCTGGCGAACAACGAAATCAAATCATTGATCATCGCTATGGGCACCAATATCGGTGAACAGTTTGATATTTCCGGTTTGCGCTATGGTCGTATCATCATCATGACTGACGCGGACGTCGACGGTTCTCATATCCGCACCCTCCTCCTTACATTGTTCTATCGGTATTTTCCGTCACTGATTGAGCAGGGACATCTGTATATCGCCCAGCCGCCGCTCTATCGGGTGCAGTACGGAAAAAATTCCCGCTATGTGTATCGGGAGGAAGAGCTAGATGCAGCGGTACAAGCGCTCAAAGCCGCAGCTCCAAAATCAAAAGTCAAATCGAAAAAAGCGTCCGCGACACCTTCAACCGTCACGCCGGAACCGGCACAAACGGGTGAAGCCGGGGAAGCCTCGGCAGATCACACGGCTAAGGTGGATGTACAGCGATACAAAGGTTTAGGTGAGATGAATCCGACCCAGCTATGGGAGACCACTATGAATCCAGAAAGTCGGGTGATGAAGCAGGTGACGGTCAGTGACGCGGAACGGGAAGACGAGGTTTTCGATATCCTGATGGGAGACGACGTGGCTCCGCGCAAGACATTTATCCATGCCCATGCCAAGAGTGTGAAAAATCTGGATATTTAATTAAAAAAGGTGAAATCGGAGCGGTTGTGTTCATCCACTGGTTAGTATAGATTAGCCTTTTTTTGAGCTAGCTATAGCAGAATTTGACAGTCGGTACTGGGTAGTGTACCATAATGGTGACCCCTATATCGACTTCGACAGGGGGTTTTAAAGACCGGAATTTTATGGCAAACAAGATCGTAAGCTACATCCGGGAGTCCCGCGACGAACTGAAAAAAGTCGTATGGCCGTCCCGTCGGGAAACCATCAAATACACCATGCTGGTGATCGGCATCAGCCTGGGGGTGGCGCTGTATTTAGGCGCCGCTGATTTCGGCTTGAATATCGCCGTTGAGAAACTGATCACCCAATAACGCCGTATGCCAAAGCAAACATTACAGCAGGGACGTCGCTGGTATGTCCTCCATACCTATTCCGGGTATGAGGAAAATGTGGCGCGCAACCTGCGACAGCGTATTGAATCCATGGATATGCAGGATAAGATTTTCAATGTCCTGATTCCCACGGAAAATAAGATCAAGATCAAAAACGGCAAACGCCGGGTGGTTACGGAAAAGATTTTTCCCGGCTATGTGTTGGTGGAAATGATCGTGACAGACGACTCATGGTACGTGGTGCGCAATACGCCAAACGTAACCGGATTCGTCGGTTCCGGTACGACCCCGACACCGATTTCAGAGCAGGAAGTGAAGGAAATCCAGCGCCGGATGGGCGTGGAAGAACCGAAATATAAGATTGACGTCAATCCGGGCACGGCGGTAAAGATTACCGATGGTCCGTTTAAGGAATTTGAAGGCAAAGTCAGCGAGGTAGATGAAGCGCGGGGCAAGGTGAAAGTGCTGGTATCGATGTTTGGTCGTGAGACGCCGGTTGAACTCGACTTCTTGCAGATTAAGAAAATATAGCTTGATAATTTCTAATTAAGAATTACTAATTTCTAATCTCAACGCTTCTTTAGAAATTAGTCATTACACATTCGACATTCTACATATATGGCAGGCAAACCAATCAAGACAATGGTCAAAATCCAACTCCCGGCTGGAAAAGCCACACCGGCGCCTCCGGTAGGGACGGCATTGGGGCCCCATGGCCTGAATATCCAGGATTTCTGTACCAAGTTTAATGCCCAGACCAAAGATAAGGCGGGGGATATCATCCCGGTGGAGATCACGATTTTTGAGGACCGGACTTTTAGTTTTATCCTGAAGACCCCACCGGCAGCCGAATTGCTGAAAAAAGCAGCCGGTATCCAGAAAGGTTCAGGCGATCCCCTGAAAAAAAAGGTGGGCAGTGTGACACGGAAGCAGCTCGAGGAAATCGCCACTATCAAAATGCCGGATCTGAATGCCGCCAGTCTCGATGCGGCCGTCCGCATCATCGAGGGCACGGCCCGCAATATGGGGATAACCATTAAATAACGATCCTCATGGATTCGTTTACTGATATGATTAGCTTCTTAATCCCATTTGGCATGCTGGCGCTGCTTGCCTTCGCCATTGCGGCCATAATCGAAGGAAAAAATATGACAAAAAAAGGTTCAGTCATTCGCAGCCTGTATTTTTATCTGGCGTCGATGGTGACCCTAGCCATCGTGGTCGGGTCTGTTATTTTCCTGATTAACCTCGGATTGAAGGTGTGGGTTTTTACCGACGCGAATACAAACGCCAATTACTACGGACCGCCGCCGTCATTGTGGCTGGATTCAGGCAGCGCTGCTGATACGGCAAAGGTGGAGGCAGGTTCGCCGATAGTCCTGGAGTGCGCCGATGCATGTGAGCTGACCGCGACGCAAAAAGAGAGCATTGAGTCCTGGAAAAGCAGCTATGCTTCATGGCAGGAGTCGGCGAAAAACGTCAATGGCCGCAACGCCCGTGATGCCGTAGCCGCCCTGTCATTTCTGATTGTAGCGCTGCCATTCTTTGTCATTCACTATCGCATCGTTCAGCGCGATCACCGGCAGGCAGCAGAAGAAGATAAGGATAAGCTCGTCATTCGCCCGACGTACTTTTATTTCGTTTCGCTTGGTTCATTGCTGATGATCGTCATTGCCGGCGGTTTCCTCATTAATCTAGTGCTCAAGACATGGGTATTCCCGGCCGCGGGGGAGGCTGACAATCAAGCTTCACGCATGTACGCGACGCAAGAAACGCTGGTTTCAGAAAAATCAGCCGTCATCAGCCTCACTGAATGTGGCGAGCAGTGCGGCCTGGATGCCGAAACCGTGGCGCTGGCCAGTCAATGGGCGATTGATTATGACGCCTGGCAGACAGAATCAAACGCCGAAAGTAATAATACGCATCGTCAGGCATCGAGCGCCATTCCGTTTATCCTCGTCGGCATCCCACTGCTGTGGTATCACTGGTCAGCTGTGCGCCGTGAAGCGAAAGACAAGAAATCTGAAACATCTGTTCCTCCGACACAACCCTAACTAATTATTATTTTGTGGGACCCCGTCTATGGGCGGGGGTTTGTACCACGAAAGGAATCTCTATGAAACGATCGAAGAAATATCAGGCAGCAGCAGCCCTCATCGAAGCCGGGAAATCGTATTCGGTGGCTGAGGCGATTGAGCTGGTACAGAAAACCAGCACCGTCAAATTTGATGCCGGGGTGGAGGTGCATATCCGTCTGGGCGTGGATCCCAAAAAAGCCGACCAGGTTGTACGCGGTTCGATGGTGCTGCCGCACGGCACGGGTAAGACGAAACGCATCGCTGTTTTTTGTGAGGAAAAGGACCAGAAAGCTGCCACGGCAGCTGGTGCGGTAGTCGTCGGCGGCGAGGATCTGATCAAACAGATCAAGACGACCGGCAAGATTGATTTTGACATCGCCATTGCCACGCCGGGTATCATGAAACAGATGGGGCAGATCGCGAAAATTCTCGGCCCGAAAGGCCTGATGCCAAATCCGCGCAGTGAAACCGTGACGCCGAAAGTCGCCGAAGCGGTGAAAGCGCTGGCCGGCGGTAAGGTCACATTTCGCAATGACGATTCCGGCAATATTCATCAGCTGGTCGGCCGGGTTTCTTTTGGCACTGAAAAATTGGCTGCAAATATTGAGGCTTTTCTGGAGGCAATCCGCCGCGCCAAGCCGACGGCCGTGAAGGGGTCGTATATCAAATCAATCTCCATCTCCGCCAGCATGGGTCCCGGCATCCACGTCCGAGCCTAGTCATCATCCACTAATCAAACGTACTATGGAAAGTCGAAAAGATTTCATCTCATGGGACGAGTGTTTGATGCGCATGGCGCATGTCATCGCCGAACGGTCAAAAGACCCTAATACCCAGGCTGGCGCAGTCATCGCCAATCGGTCGCATGTGGTGGTCGGTTTGGGGTACAATGGCTGGCCGCGCGGGATCGATGACGATGCGCTTCCCTGGGAGCGGAAAGGTGAGCTGGTGGATACCAAATACGCCTACGTCGTCCATGCGGAGGAGAACGCGATTTATAATGCTAATGCAAATACACAGGACTGCGTCATCTATACCACCCTCTTCCCCTGCAATGAGTGCGCCAAAACCATCATCCAAAATGGCATCAGGGAAGTCATTTACGAAAGCGACAAATACCACGACGAGCCGGTCTGGGTAGCCTCACGAAAATTATTTGACCTAGCCGGAGTCAGGTATCGCCAGTATCACAGTGACTGGGCTGAGGTCGGGATTCCTCATTCACATCACAATAAATAATATGATTATCGGATTGACCGGCCCTCTGGCTACGGGAAAAGGCACACTCACCAAATACCTGGTGGAGCGCCATGGCGCCAAAGCCGTCAAATTTTCCCAGCCTTTGCGGGACATGATTCATCGGCTGTATGTACAGGAGACTCGTCCGGCGATGTCAAAACTGGCTGAATTGATGCGATCGCAGTATGGCAATGACATCCTCGTAAAGACCCTGATCAAAGATTTGGAAAGCATGGATGTGACTATTGCGGTGTTTGACGGCATCCGCTATTTTGATGAATATAACGCGCTCAAGGAGCGACCGGATTTTCAGCTGTGGGCGGTGGATACCGATCTGGACATCCGTTTCCAGCGTATCACCAAACGCGGTGAAAACGCCGATGACGCGACACTGACTCTGGAGCAATTCACTCAGCAGCATAGTTTACCCACCGAGCAGGCGATTCCTGACCTGATGCAGCGGGCCGATGCCACTATCGACAATAACGGCTCACTCGACGAGCTGTATGCCCAGGTAGACAAACTGATTGCCGCGGCACAGTAATGGAAGCGAAATTCAAACGACTGCATCCGAATGCAAAACTGCCGGTCCATGGACGACCTGGTGATGCGGGTTTGGATTTGTTTTCAGTCGAAGCATTGGTTATCCCACCGCGTGACCGCCGGCAGGTGGCACTCGGTTTTGCCATGGAAATTCCTTTAGGATACGTGGCGCATGTCTGGGATCGCAGCGGTATGGCGGCCAAGATGGGCATCCACTCTATGGCCGGCGTCATCGATAGCACCTATCGCGGTGAGGTAAAAGTGATTCTCTATAATACGACTGACCAACCGTACGAGATTGCTGTGGGCGATAAAGTAGCACAAATGGTTATTCAGCAGCACGAGACCGTTACCTTCACTGAAGTAGATGCATTATCAGACACCGAGCGGGGGGAACAAGGCTGGCTGTCGAGCGGGAAGTAGGCCCGTTTAACGGTATTAAAAAATATTTTTATGGCCAGTAAAAAACTTTCAGCAGGTGTGGCGCATGCCATGCCATCAGACCTCAAAAAAGCCTTGCTGGCCGACACGAAGGCAGTGGGTCTATGGGAAAGTCTGACGCCACTGGCGCGTAATGAGTGGATCTGCTGGGTGGAGGCGGTGAAGACTGCCGAGACCAGACAGGACCACGTACGGCGGACTGTCTCCGAGCTCAAAGAGGGGATGCGGCGGCCGTGCTGCTGGATCGGGTGCATCCACCGCAAAGACAAGTCCATGAGCCGATCGCAGAAATACATCCTCAGCAAACGGTCCGGTAAGTAGTTTTGACAGACCCGTCGCCAGCGTCGTAGTATTACAGTATCAACCTTCCCCATCGCTGGGGATTTTTTATTCGTTTTGCTGTTTGACCCCACCACCCCTCTCCACCTACATTGTGCAGCGGCGTGCCGAGCGTATTTCCCCTCCTTAATATTAAGCTAAACCTAAATACAGTTGTCACTTCGACCGACCCTAGCAGGGTCGAAGGGGAGTAGAGAAGTCCTTATGACCTACGAAAGACAGTATTACGTTTATATAATGGCTAACCGGTATAATACCGCGTTATATGTCGGTTTTACTTCAGATTTACCTGTCAGAGTTTTCCATCACAAGCAGAAAGTGGTTCCGGGCCATACCGGTCGGTATAATCTCAATAAACTTGTTTATTATGAAATAGGCTATGACGTAATGAGTACTATTGCACGTGAGAAGCAAATTAAGCGATGGTCACATCAAAAGAAAAGAACCCATGTCACTTCTATGAATTCTAAGTGGAAAGATTTAAGTGATGCATTCTTATAAGTGTCATAATGATTTCTCCACTTCATCTCGCCTTCGGTGAACTCCGGTCTAAATGACAATCATATTATTGCATTGCCAACGACCGGGGGGTGCGCGACCGCTTGGCTGGAAGGTGAGCGATCGCTCAACAGGTGTATTTTTTGGTTTATCTCTTGACAAAAAGAGCGAACCATGCTATGATGGCGAGTAAATTTTTTTGTTCCTCGACAATTGCATAGTAACCATAGAAACAAAACGTCTCGCAAAGGAGTATGAAATGAAGATGAAGCACGGAATTTCCGCATGGCTGAAGCGTATCAAGTCGACTTGGATGCCGACGGCCGATGATAAGGCCTGGAACGCGTGGGTCAAATTCAAACCGCGCGACCGGGCGGATCTGAACCGGCTGCTGAACGAAGACGGAGTCAGGGACAGTATCAAGGCCCGTGCCTTGTTCCTGCTGCTGGCTCCTGAGGCCAGTCTGGTTCCGTTTCACTGGGGTGAGCAGGCTGAGCCGGTGGTCGGGAAGTTTACTCGAGCCGGCGCTAATCTGAGCGGTCTGTCGTCGGGATTGCAGCAATACGCCGCAGAACTGATCATTCAGTTCGTGGACCTGCTGCGACCGATGCATAACCCGATTCCGGACAGCAAATGCATCTCGGCTCAGGGTATGGCTGTGTACTGGCAGGAACCGAGCCGGTACCATGAGGCGCTGTCGTTCTACAACGCACGTATCCCCGGTCTGCTGGGCAATCTGCCCGAGGACATGGCGAATGCGCTCTTTGAGCGTTTTTCGCTCTACGATGTCAGCACGTTCTGGAACATGGATGAAGCCTCCGGCCTTGGCCCGTTTGCCGACCTGCTGCGGGATCCGTCCGTGGACGAGCGGTGGAAGCACAAAGCCGACACCCGTGTCCGCCAGCAGATCTTGGCTGAGCAGCGAGGCGAGATGCAGCCCCGTCAGGAGTGGGAAGGGGCGCTGTCCTGCTATGTGGACATGCTTCGAACAATGCTCTATTGCGAGCGGTTGGACTACCCCGGCGATTTTTTCGCCAGCCAGATCGCTTTCCTGCTCAGCGACGAGCTCGGTGACGCCAAAACGCACACCCTCGATGACTATTTGCTGCCGCGGCTGTTCCGGAAACTGGAGGGCGACTCGTACCGCGAATTGCGGTATCGGATTTCCCGCTCAGTGGTTTACCGGGAGCAGAACCCGTTTACGGTGTACAGTGATGAAACTGTCGTCGCCGCGCATCAGATGCTTGCCGAATTCGGTGAGGAGGATGCTGAGCTCCGACAGCGTCTGTCTGACCAGCTGTCACTGTATGAGCTCCGTCAGAAGGAGGCAGAGCAGCGCAAGCATGAGCAGGCGATGGCCGCACATGCCGCTGCAGAAGCCGAGCGGAATCTCATCGACGCCATGAAGTAGTTCATTCTTTCGTACTTGTATCTGGAGCCTCATGCTCCACTCAAAAGCGCACGACCTTCTTACCACGAAGGACACGGCGCTTTTTTTATGTTTTCCAGCAAAGGTATCTATCGGTACAAAAAAATAAGACCAGCTGTACGTGGCTGGTCTCGATGGTGTGGGTTGGCCGAACGCGCTTATCGTTTATTGAGCGCGCTGAGGGCTTTCAGCCCAATTTCCTGATGTACGAGATTACCCTCGATTTCCCGGAAGAAATCTCTGGCTAATTCGCCGAGCGCCTCGGCGGCGGCATGTCCGACCATGACGTCGGTACCTTTTTCCACCCGCTCCCGGGCGGCAGCGAGGACCGCTTCTTTCTGGTCAGCGAGTTCAGGATGGTCATCGAAATATTTTTCGATGTTTTGGATGGCGATCATCAGATACTCCTTCTGATTTCAGTGTTTGTTTTGGCTCTGGGAAAGTATAGGGTATGTATGACGCTCTGTCAATATTGATGCAAAATTCATACGTGATTATTCAAAACTTTTCATGCAAGCGTATTTATATTCGCAAAAAAATTCCCACGTACCGGATGATACGTGGGAATGAGGAAGGGGAAGAGCGGAACGGACATGGGCGGTGGTTCGTTATTTCTTCAGGATCCAGTCCGGGGTGTAGGCGAGCATGATCATGCCGACTGTGAAGATCGTAATGTAGATCGTCGCCCAGCGGATGCGCTGTGGCTGCGTCATCGCCAGTTTGTTCTTGCTGCCCTTCGGGTCGTCGTGGGTCGCCTGGTAGTGCAGACTCCAGAACATTACCGGAGTGGTGAAGAGAAACATCTGAGGACTGACGATGGTCAGGAAGAACGCGGCCATACCGATCGGAATGAGCATACGGAAGACCCAGTGGCCATCCATGTGCTCAGGACTGGAGTCGAAGAAGATTTTGGTGAATCTTCCACCGTCGGTAATCCACACCGGGAAGATATTGTAAAATATCAGCACGGCGTTGAGATTGACGATCTGAAGCGCCTCCATGGCGGTCACCAGTCCCATCCAGTAGAGCATTCCGCCGGCAAGTGCCACCACCAGATTGCCCATGACGCCGGCCAGATAGGTCAGCGCCTTGGTATTCCAGGGGAGCCGCGCTTCGACATGCTTGTACCGTTTGTCGTAGGTGACGCCACCCAGGATGATGGCAAAAAACATGTGGGTCATGACCCCGTTTGCCTCGAGCACGACTGCGTGCCCGATTTCGTGAACCACGATGGAGACGATGAGAATCGTCGCCATAAAAGCAGCTTGGTCACTCCCGAGCCATGTCGCGATGAAGAAAAAGACGATTCAGTTTCCGATCGCCGTACCCAGTGCCAGCAAAAAGCTAGCTCCACGTTCCATTTGCATCTGTTTCTCCTTGTACTTGTCGTACCTGATTATTCGTTAACTGTTTTTTTGTCCGTTAGTGATAAAAAGAACAAGAATATATATCAAAAACAAATGAGTATACACCGTCTTTCTAGTTTTGTCAAGAGTGGCGGGAAAAAGTATTGAATATGTGCTTATATTGCTTATAAAAATATGACAAATGTCTATTTTTTTGGGTATACTTAAGGTCCTATGCGACAATCCCGCACCACGTTGGGTGCAGAATTTTTACTAATAACCGACCATATGCATGAGGTGACAGTGGGTGGTATTTTTAGTATACTTAAGGTCCTATGCGGCAATATTTGGATCTCCTCCAATACGTTTTAGACAACGGCACTGACAAAGCAGACCGGACCGGCACTGGTACGCGGTCGGTGTTTGGCTACCAGACGCGGTATGATTTGGCTAAGGGTTTCCCGCTGGTGACGACCAAAAAAGTACACTTGAAATCCATCATTTATGAACTGCTGTGGTTTCTGAAGGGGGATACCAATGTAAAATGGTTAAATGACCACGGAGTGACTATCTGGGATGAATGGGCTGATGAGCATGGAGATCTCGGACCGATCTATGGCAAGCAGTGGACTGCCTGGACCGCACCGGATGGATCGACGATTAACCAAATTCAGAATGCAGTGGATATGATACAGAAGAATCCTGACTCACGGCGGATTATTGTCTCGGGATGGAACGTGGGGGATTTGCAGACCTTGATTGGCGGTAAGAAGACTGCACCGCCGCCGTGTCATACTATATTTCAGTTTTATGTGATCAATGGGAAATTATCATGCCAATTGTACCAGCGCAGTGCCGATGCATTTTTGGGCGTGCCATTTAACATCGCTTCGTACTCATTACTCACGATGATGATGGCGCAGGTGACGGGTTTGCAGTTGGGGCACTTTGTTCATACGTTTGGGGACCTGCATATTTATAATAATCATCTTGAACAAGTGAAGCTGCAACTGTCGCGAGAACCGAGGGCGTTGCCTACGATGAATATCAATCCTGCAAAAAAAGATATTTTTAGTTTTGCATTTGAGGACTTCACCCTGGAGGGGTATGATCCGCATCCGGGGATAAAAGCGCCGATTGCGATTTAGCAGTTACTGGAAGCATGAATACCGGCCACCCTTTGTCATTCTGAAGGAGCGTCAGCGACTGAAGAATCTCTATGCCGGTTGCCGTATGTCATGTAGATTCTTCGACACTACTCGAGTGGAGCCTGCCCTGAGCGAAGTCGAATGGGCTCAGAATGACAAGCATAGCGAGCATTCAGAAATCCATTATGACCAAACCAACAATTAGCGGCATTGTCGCCATATCAAAAAACCACGTCATCGGCCGGGATGGCACTCTGCCCTGGGATATACCCGAGGATCTGCAGCATTTCCGTAATCTGACCAAGGGGCATGTGATGATCATGGGTCGGAAGACGTATGAATCCATCGGCCGGCCGTTACCAAATCGCGTGAGCATCATTATCACCCGCAATCCGGACTACACAGCAGAGGGATGTTTCGTCGTACAGTCATTGGATGAGGCCGTGGCATTGGCACAAGAGAAAGAGGAAAATGGCGAGATATTTGTCATCGGTGGCGGGGAAATATTCCGCCAGGCCATGCCTATCATTGAAAAACTGTATATCACCGTGGTTGACGTGGAAATCGAAGGACACGCATTTTTCCCTGACTATGCGGAATTTAAAACAGTATTAAGTGAGCGAAAAAGCCAGGGCAATGGCTTTACTTATACTTTTTATGAATTGACCAGATAATATGGCGAAACGTACGCGAGGGACATTTGTAGTGATCGATGGTATTGATGGCTCGGGCAAGGGTACCCTGGTTCGGGCATTGGCCGGATGGGCGCGGCAGCAGCGACTGAAGGTATTTAGCGTGGTTGAGTATGAGAAGAAACACGGCAGATTGCCGGACAGAGCCGACTGGCGCGGATATGATGTCCTGATCACTGCCGAACCGACACATTCATTGATCGGTCGGGCGATCCGACAGGAATTGACCGAGTCAAATGAGCGGCCGTATTCGGCACGGGCAATCGCCGAGGCATTTGCCCTGGATCGGTATATCCTGCAGCAGCGGGTGGTGCTGCCGGCATTGGCGCGGGGGATGTATGTCTTTCAGGAGCGGTCGGCGTCCACGTCATTTGCCTATCAGCCGCTTCTGTCCGCGAGTACGCCGCTATCGTTTGTCACAGAACTGGACGGCAATGCACTGGCTCTCCAGCACCGGCCGGATTTGCTCTGCGTCCTCAGGACTGATGTAGATGAGGTGATCCGCCGGCTCGCGCGGCGGCAAAAAAAAGATAAGTCGATGTTTGAACGCAAGGCGTTTCTACAAAAAGCACAGCGGCGGTTTCTCGCACCCTGGTTCCGTCAGCTGTACCAGCGGCGGGGGGCACAGGTCGTGGTGATCGATACGGGCGGTACGGTGCGGCAGAGTGTGCAACGCATGCGTGCCGCATGGCAGGAATTTCAGGAAACGAAGCGGCACTCACGATTCTCGGCAATTAGGGAAGAGTAGTATATAACTAATACACACATATGGGATTCATGGATATGTTACGGAAACTGGGGATTTATCGGAGCGGCGCTGTATCGGGCACATATACAAATGCAGCCGAACGGCCCACCGAGCTGCAAATGGATGGGGTTCTCGACGCTGACAAAGACCTCGTCATAGGCACCAAACAGTCAGATTCTGCTGACAAGAAATAGTCCGGTGTGCAGCGTGGAGGGTGATTGTATCCCGCTTTTTCAGATTGGGCTAATTCTGGTACAATAGTACTACTATGAATAAGTACGAGCCGATTATTGGGCTAGAAATCCACGTACAGCTGAAAACGAAAAGCAAGATGTTTTCGTCGTGTCCAGTTCCGGCAGACGCCGATCCCCCGAATACCGTGGTCGATCCCTTGACCCTCGGGCATCCCGGCACGCTGCCGACCATCAATGCCGAAGCCATTCACTATACCCTGATGACAGCGCTGGCCCTGGAGTGCGAGATCAATACCACCTCACATTTTGACCGGAAGAGCTATTTTTATCCTGACCTGCCCAAAGGCTACCAGATATCCCAGTCGGATAAACCTTTTGGCCACGACGGGCATTTGGTAATCCAATTTGGGGAAACACGGCGCCGAATTCGTATCGAACGGGTGCATCTGGAGGAGGACACTGGGAAATTGATGCACGAAGCAAACCAGGGCGCCAGCTATGTGGACTATAATCGGGCGGGTACTCCCTTGGTGGAAATCGTCACTCGTCCCGACATCCAGACGCCGGAAGGGGCAAAAGCGTTTTTGCAGGAGCTCAGATTGATCATGCGGTATCTCGGGGTGTCAGACGCGGACATGGAAAAGGGGCATTTGCGCTGCGACGCCAATATCTCTCTCCGACCCAATCCAGCGAATTTCACTGATGAGCGTCGGGCGATTCTCGGGAGCATCGGTCTGGATCCGCAGGCGCTATATCCGAAGACTGAGATAAAAAATCTCAATTCGTTCCGTTCCGTGGAGCGGGCGCTACAGTATGAAATTGAGCGTCAGACCAAACTCTGGGATGCTGACCAGCCGCCCATGGCCCAATCTACCCGCGGCTGGGATGAAAAGAAAGGGGAGACATTTCTCCAGCGGGTGAAGGAAGAGCAGCATGACTACCGGTATTTCCCGGAGCCTGATCTGCCGCCGGTCGTGCTCAGTACCGAGGATATCGATCGTGCCCGGCTGGCAGTCAGTGAATTACCGGCGGCGAAGCGAGAGCGATTTCGCACGCAATTTGCACTGGGTAACTATGACATATCGGTTTTGGTCAGTGACCAGCACCTGGCGAATTATTTCGAGGCAGTCGTGTCTGAATTGCGCGCCTGGCTAGTGGCTGACGCTGGGCTGGAAGGAACCGAGGAAGAAATCTGGAAACGCGATGGCCGGGTACTGACCAAAAAAACGGCTAATTGGATTCTCAGCCGCCTATTGCGCCTGATGCATATCGATACCGGCACTGACGCCGTCGCAATACCGATTACGCCAGAAAATTTCGCCGAGCTGATGAAACTCATATTTCAGAAACGCCTAAACAATCAGACCGGTCAGCAGGTGCTGGAGCGTATGTTTGCCACCGGCGGCGACCCGTCGGATATCATGGAATCGGAGCAGCTGGATACTGCCGCGGCTGAGTTAGACCTCTCGGCGGTGGTGGCTGAGGTGATCCGCTCACATCCTTCGGTCGTGGCCGAGTATCAAGCCGGCAAAGAACCGGTGCTGCAGTTTCTCATCGGGCAGGTGATGCGCGCTACCAAGGGCCAGGCAGACGCTGGTGCTGCCGCCGAAGAATTACGCAATCAATTACACTAGTTTTTGACGATGATAGGGTCGTGGGTGTATACTCATTCGTGGATATATGCCGCTGATACCACTTATCCACAGTCTGAGCCAAATACGATTCGGATCTGAAACACCTCCGGGAGACCCCGGAGTTTTTTGTATGCGGGTATTTCATCCCCACCAATCGGTGGGGATTTTTTTATAAAACACATAGCGTCCATTTAAAAAAAAGAAACCAAGAGGAGGTATCACATGATTACCATGGGACGTTTGACGCTGCCAAATCCGATTATCGCGTCATCGGGTGCGCTCGGGTTTGGCCAGGCGTACTGGTGGGATCGGCCACTGGTGTGGGCTGGTTTGGTGCGGCCCGAACAGCTGGGAGCGTATATCACCAAGACCCTAACCAGCCAACCGCGGGTAGGGAACTGGCGGGGGTGGAATCCCTGGCAGGTACTGTGGCCACTCGAGGGTGGCTGGGTCAATGCGCTCGGATTGACAAATCCTGGTCTCGAATGGTTTATTGCTCAGCAGTATCCGTATTTGAACGGCGGCCGGTGCATCGTCTCCATCAGTGATCCAGATCCGGTATCGCTGCCCATGATGGCCGCGTCGCTGGCGCCCCTGCGGATAGCCGGTATCGAGGTGAATATTTCCTGCCCAAATACGCCGGAATGGAAGAACATGCAGGCGGATCCGGAATACCTGCGCCTGATATTACGAGCCATACGCCAGGAAAGCAACCATCCGCTGATCGTCAAAATCAGTTACCTCGAGCTGTCGCAGCGGCGAGCGGTGGCTGAGGCACTGAATGAAGCCGGTATCGACGCGGTGGATATGATCAATACCATCCCGTTTACCAGGCGTTTTCCAAATAGGCGATCACCGCTCCGGTTCGGCGGCGGGGTGTCGGGAGCGCTGATTCAGGAGCAGGCACTGGAACAGGTACGCTGGTTTCACGAGCAGACGTCGTTGCCGATTATCGGCGGGGGTGGGGTCATGACTGCCGCTGATGTACAGCGGTTTTTGGAGACTGGCGCGGCAGCAGTCAGTATCGGCAGCGCTCATATCACGCGGCCGTGGATTTCGACGCGTCTCGCGGCTGCCTGGGCTCGATCCAGAAAAGCCGCTTGACCGGCGGGGGAGACTCTGCTACGGTATGTACCATCCCGACTCACTGACACATGGAGGTTTTCATGTCGGACACTGATCGTACCTATGAGTGCTACCATTGTGGCCGGTCTATCCCGGTCGGTAAGCAGTGCGACTGCCCGGCTGCGCGCCGAACGCGCTTGGCCGCGGGAAAGCCGGATGGAGCACCGATTGATCACCCTGATCAACGTGAAGTAGTCATCGAAGACGAATAGCCATCGGTGACTCGACTTGCTCAGCGCGGTTTCGTACCCGTACGGACCGCGCTATTTTTTATTGCGCGCTCCAGCACGACGCGGCCGTTCGATTTTTTTCTTTTCGTATTTCGTAATTTGCATCTGCAGTTTTTGCACGCACCGGTCGATAGCTTCGCGCATATGCTCGGCTTTCTGGCCGGCCATCAGGATAGCACCGGGGACAGTGACAGACAGTTCAGCCCGATAGACGGTGCCGGTGCGCTGGTTCACGTCGTGGTCCAGCTCAGCTTTTGAGGCGATAATATGTTCGGAATATTTTTCCAGCTTGTGGAGTTTTGCGGAGACGTAGTCTTTCAGGGGGTTTGATAGTTTGAAGTTTTTTCCGCTGATGATAGTGGGCATAGATACACGAGTCAATGATGATAGCTATAGTATACGGCAGTGAACGGTGGAGTCAAATAAAATCGCGGATCAGACGCTGCGCTTGAGTTTCGGTCCTGATCCAGTGGATATGCCGGTTTTTACGGAACCAGGTGAGCTGTCGTTTGGCATAGTGTTTGATGGCTTTTTCCAATTCATCAAAGAGTTCAGCTCGCGTGATTTTTTTGCGAAGATAGCGGCTGACAAACCGATACTCCAGTCCAAATGCCTCCAATCGTTTCCAGCTGACGCCCTGGGCGTGCAGCCGTGCCACTTCGGCGACCATGCCTGCGCGGAACCGCGTTCGCAGTCGTGTGCTGATCTGGCGATGCAACCGCGTCGGAGTAAGCGCGATACCGAGAGTGAGCACCCGATAGGGCGACCGGCGGGAAAGCGCGGGAATCGGCCGGTGGGTGGCTTTGACGATTTCGATGGCACGGATGAGACGGTAGGGATTGTGCCGGTCGATGGTACGGGTGCGACCCGGATCAAGCTGATGAAGCATAACAAAGAGTTCTGAGGCACTTTTTTTCATCAGCTGTGCGCGCAGGCGCGGATTTGGTTTCACCTGGGGCAGGTCGAGGTCGTCGGTAACCGCCTGTATCCAAAAACCGGTCCCGCCGACGAGCAAGGGGAGATGGCCGCGGCGGTGTATGGCGCGGATGACCCGTCGGGCATCGCGCTGGAAATGGGACACATTGTATTCGCGTTTTGGTGAGGCTACATCCAGCAGATGGTGAGGAGCCTGGCGCTGTTCTATGCGGGTCGCCTTGCCGCTGCCGATATCCATGCCGCGGTAAACCTGGCGCGAGTCGGCGGAGATTATTTCCCCATTGAATTTTTTTGCCAGCCTGATAGCCAGGCCGGTTTTGCCGCTGGCGGTCGGGCCGACGATGGCGATTAGAATCGGTTTGGGCATAATATCACCCTCGAAAAATCAATGCAGTAAGTATAGCGGTTCTGCACCGGCTTTGCTAGGTATGGTCGGGTGGATTGACAGTGAGTGCCTTTTCCACTACACTGAGCTGATATTTACGCTCTTTGCAATCGTATTGGAGGTGCTATGAACCTGTCGCTGAACGGGCGTTTTTCCCAGGGGCAGGTCACTGGCATCGCCAAGATCTGCGTGGCGGTATTTGCCACATTGGGAATCATACCCCTGGAGATTGTCATCCCGTGGTTGGCCTATGCGTTTCACCATCAGGGATTAATTTTTATCGCCCTGAGTTTGTACTTTGTCATCTATGTCTACGGGTTGTCCAAATCGCTGCGTGCGTACTGGGAAATCGATCGAGATTTTTTTGAACGCAATCGGGTTGGACGAAAATTTGACCGCTGGCTGCATCGTGCCAGCCAGATTACCTATGATGCAGATTGGTACCTGATTTTTAAAGTATGGTACTATCTCTCGTTGGTCATCCTCGGTTTTTTACCGTTTGTGGTCAAATTCGCCATTGCCCTGTGCGTTTTCCGGCCCACGCCACTGTCATATGGGTGCGTATTTTTTGGCACCACCCTGCGTGCCTACGTACTGACGTATGTTCTGACCGCTCTGGCGGGAAATGCCCTGTAGCATCGCCATGCATCTACTTCCACTGGTGCCTGGCGATTTTTTTATTTCATAACTCCGGCCATACCCCAGGCGTCAGCGGACTGGATGGTCACGTCGACAAATTTCCCGACATGATTTGTTCCGGGAAATTGAATCGTTTTGTTGGTGGCTGTTTTGCCTGAATTGAGGCTTCGTTTTTCATCATATCGGTCCACCAGCACTGGTACGGTCGAGCCGATGTACTGCTGATTCAGCGTTCGAGCCGTCTCGGTCAATATGTCATTGAGTACGTTTTTACGTCGCATTTTTTCTTTTTTCGTTACGTCATCTCTGAAAAAACGCTGGGCGCTGGTGCCGGGCCGCGGAGAATATTCGGCGATGTACGCCATGTCATATTTGACTTGGCGCATCACATCAGCGGTATGGTTGAATTGTTCGGCAGATTCGCCGGGAAAGCCTACGATAATATCGGTGGAAATCGCCACACCCGGCCAGGCAGCGCGGATTTTGCTAATGAGTTCAAGGTAATACTCCTTGGTATGGCGGCGGTTCATCCGGCGGAGTATCTCATCATCGCCTGCTTGCATGGGCAAATGGAAATAGGGAGTGACTTTTTTTAGTGTAGGTAATGTGCTGATCAAATCGTCAGATACGTCCTGGGGGTTTGAGGTGAGAAAACGGATCCAGAAGTTGCCGGGTATGGCGTTTATTTTTGTGAGAAGTTCAGCAAAATCCTTTGGTACGTGAGTCGTTGCCATGCGCCATTGGATCGGTTGGTCGGGTTTGAATTCCCAAAAAAAACGTGAACGGGAGTAGATAGTTTCCGTATCATGGTATTTCTCCGGATCGATGTACGCGTTGACGTTTTGCCCGAGCAGCGTGATTTCTTTGTAGCCGCGAGCAATCAGGTGGGTGACCTCGCTGATAATTTCCGATGATGGCCGGGATGATTCCTGGCCACGGGTGTATGGCACGGCGCAGAAAGTACAGTAGTTATTGCATCCGGTCATGATCGGTATCCACGCCTGAAATGTTGACTGGTAATTCGGTTGCAGGGCCAGATAATCGGCATTGGTGATGTCGCCGGCCTGGGCATCCAGTGGTGTCAGTCCCAGTCGGGCGGGCAGCTGCATCATATCCTTGATTTCGATGAAGACGTCGAACGCACCGGCGACCTGTTCCCGGTCGGCAGGGAGTACGCAGCCGGTGAGGACCGTTTTGACGCTCCGTTCCGTTTGCCAGCGCCGCCAGGTACGCATCTTGCCGAAAATACGGTCCATGGCCTTCTGGCGCACGGAACAGGAAATGACCACAATGATGTCGGCTTCGGATTCCTGTGCCGTTCGCGTACAGCCGTGCGATTCGAGCAGATTGGCCAGCCGTTCGCCATCAGCATAATTCATCTGGCATCCGATGATGTAGGGATAGTATTTCATACTGTGGGTTGTATTGTACGGATAAATGGTTTCGACCGCAAGCCTATGCTATACTAACATACGTATGAATACTGATGATCAAAAATTTCCCGAACAGCAACGTCCCGAATTAAGGACCCAGACAGAGGTAGGATTAGGCATAGGGGTGAAGGTGTTGCTGACCGTGATCGTGCTTGGTGCAGTGGCTGCCGGTGTGTACGCAGCTATTACTCTGGCTCGATAGAGCTTTTTTTAATGGCACCGGAATAAGGGTAATCAATTTTTTATATACCATAAGTTATCCACAGGTCAGGTGATTGACCTGTTTTTTTGTTGTGTTACCATAGTCACTACCGCTACTGGAAACAGTAATGGTACTGGGAGCAATCCCAATTCGACGTTTCGGCGTCTGCGCATCTCTCGATGTACCCGACGTCCACTCCGGTGGACACACAACAAGCGCCGATATTCATTGGCACCGTCCGGCGGTCCTCAGGGACCCCCCCCGCATTACGGTGTTCCAGCACCATCAACTGTCATCATTACTGGGAGCGCTCCGGCGCACCCACGATCGACGACCGATGGTCGTGTGAATCAGCGACACGTCGCTGCACCAATATTTGTTCCCGTCGATTGCCCGACTGCCCCAGGGGCCACAGTATACTAAAAAAACTGTGGCCTATTTTTTTTCTGTAATCTCGGTCAATACGCGCTCGACAAACCGTTTTGCAGTCATTGTGTGAATAGTTTTTTTGCCGCGGATTCGCACATGCAGTCGGGTGCTATTTTTTTCTTTATCGCCGATGACCAGCATATAGGGTACTTTCCGTTTTTCCGCTTGGCGGATGTTATACCCGACTGTTTCATGTGGACCTGCCAGCTCAGCACGGATGCCCGCGGTTATAAATTGTTTGTGGAGTTTCGCCGCAAACACTCGGTGGGATTTACCCACGGGAATAACCGCTACCTGGATGGGGGAAAGCCATATGGGCAGCGCGCCGGCATAGTGCTCGATGAGGAAGGCGATGGTGCGTTCCAGACAGCCAATTGAAGCGCGATGGATGACCACGGGTTGTTGATCAGTGCCGGTTGCATCGGTGTAGGTCAGGGCAAATCGTTTGGGCAGTACAAAATCATATTGAACGGTAAACGCAGTGTCTTCTTGGCCATTTATTTTTTTCATCTGCACGTCAATTTTAGGTCCGTAGAACGCAGCCTCGCCCGCTGCTTCGTAGTAAGGCGCCTTTGATTTTTTCAGTACTGCGCGGAGTACGCCCTCGGCATTTTCCCACGCCGTATCATCCTTATAGTATTTCTTCGAATCATTCCGATCCCCAAGCGACAGTCGGTAGATGTAGTCACGGCCGCGTTTGAGACCGAGCTTTCCATTCATCGCGTCGATCAGTCTGAGTACCTGTGCTACCTCCCGAGATGCTTGGTCAGGAGCGCAGAAGATATGGGCATCAGCCAGGGTAAACATGCGAACTCGCATCAGGCCGGAGAGTTCGCCGCTTTTTTCATAGCGAAATTGGGGCGAGATCTCTGCAAGTTTCATTGGCAGCTCGCGGTAGCTGCGAGGTTTGGCCTGGTATTCCATGAAATGGTGAGGGCAGGTCATCGGGCGTAAGATGAGCTCATCTTCATCCACCTGCATCACCGGGTACATGGTGTCTTTGTAGTAGGGGTAATGTCCTGATTTTTTATAGAGATCAGTTTTTGCCAGCGGGGGAGTGTAAATGTGTTGGTAGCCATTTTTAATTTCTTCATCGACGGTAAACCGTTCCAGTTCGCGCCGGATGATACTGCCGTGCGGAGTCAAGAGTGGCAACCCCTTACCGACGAGGTCGGAAAAGAAGAATAGGTCCAGTTCACTGCCGAGCTTACGATGGTCACGCTTTTTCATTTCTTCCTGCAGCGCTCGATAGTCATCCAGTTCTTTTTTGTTCGGAAATGCCACACCATAAATGCGCTGAAGCATGGGATTTTTTTCATCCCCACGCCAGTACGCGCCGGCAATCCGCGTCAGCTTGAATGCGTCGGCTTTGATCAGTTTAGTGGAATCGAGGTGGCCACCGCGGCACAAGTCAACGAATTTGCCGGTCGTATATGCAGTAATAGTTGCGGATGGTTTATCGGCAGGTTTGTTTTCTAGCTCATCAAAAACGGTGGTGCCCTTCGTTGCCAAGTCGCGAATCAGCTCCAGCTTATATGGCTGCTGGGCAAATAATTTCTTCGCTTCATCCACGGATAATTCCTGCCGTACAAATCCCAAACTCTGGGAAATAAGTTTCCGCATTTCCTTTTCAATTTTCAGTAAATCCTGCGGAATGAGCGGCCGCGGCAAATCAAAGTCATAGTAAAATCCGTCCTCGATCACCGGGCCGATGCCCAGTTTTGCTTCAGGGAATATCCTGAGTACGGCGGCGGCTAAGATATGTGCCAGTGAGTGGCGCAGGTCATGATGCTGGTGCGTAGGTTTATTCATAGTTGTATATTTAAAAATTCCCAAAACGTCAGACGTTTTGGGGTCCACATTACTCGCTGGACGGTTCCACCCAAATTCCTGCCCATGGGCAGGCCACTTCATTTGATGCTGATTTAGCCGCTGAGGCGGTGGCGTCTGCGCCAGTGTGGGCGGTATCCACACCAATCATCAGCAGTATAACGATACGATAAGCTGCGACATCTGTCAATTACTGCGGGTCGGTCAGTTTGATTTCTATATGGTCAGTCAGGCTGGGGGAGGTGGTGACCCAAAACGGTGAAAAGCGGGTAGTTACTGATTTGATTTCATCAAAATTTGAGAAATATGCTTCAATTTCCGTGCGATCTTTACCCGTGAGTTTACTCCGGTCAAAAATCGGATTGTCCAGACGGGGAATGGCGTATTGAGTTAGCGTAGCGCTGATGGCGGCGCGGGATTCTTCGAGGTTGTAGTCTTGAATTGTATAGCTGATTGATGGTGCCGGATCATCTAATATGCGATTATGTTCGGGCATAGTCGCGGCAGCCTGGGTAACCAGCTGAGCAGTCAACGCGTCGAGATCAAAGAGTGCGGCTACAAATCGCGCTTCGACGGTCAGAGAGAAAGTACTGGCTGAGGCTCCAGTTTCAGGATCGCTGGTGGTCGAAAGGATAGTGGTTGCTATCGTATCCGGATCAATGCTCATGCCTCGATTGAGAACCTCGTCATTATCCGATAGAGTAGCTACCGCTTCAATAAGCATGTCCTGAATCATGTCATTTCGTGCGTTCGCTACGTCTTGTTGGGTCAGCGTAGTGACTGATTTCATTCCGCCGGTCATCGGTTCAGTGCTGACTGCGTAGATTTGATCTTGCAACCCCGCCCACAAGCCAGGAATAGTAAACCGAGTTGGCTTGATGTTTCCTTGAGGTCCAGCTTCGTCAGCGTACACTTCCACGTCGGTGATCGACCCGCCCGCAGGTACATCCACCCGATCCTTGATGCGGAAAAGAATACCATCGGGGGAGAGCAGGCGGGTGGTGGCAGCCAGTGGCTGTACCTGGGTCCAGGTATTGTAAATGGTGACGGTACCCGTTGCATTATCGGGTACTGGTTCACCCTCACCTTCAAGTACTGTTTGACTCGTTTTAGTTATAGTGGTGGCTATCAGGTTTCCTTCAATCGCGGGCGCACTCAGTGTCGGGAGTAGATCAGCCGAAACCAGGGAAATGGTGGCCGTGGTTTCCTGGGGGAGCGCTTGCGGTGTGATGGTGATCACCGTGCGAGAAAACGAGAAGTAAATAATGAGCGCCAGCATCAGCAGGACTGCTACTGAAAAACCAATTACCAAACGGCGGTAACTTGAGGCGGTTTTGATGCTGCTCAGTTTTGATTTGGTCATTGATGTTCGGTGATTGAAATATTTTCTGGTCCGATGAGTTCACCAATCAGACTGACCGATTCCCGGCTGATGTGTGAGGATGTTTTTATATCGCGGGGCTGGTCGGCAGTGTGGATGTGCAGGAATACTTGGTATCCGCCCGGGTGGCGAGTCAATAATTCTTTCAGTTTGCTAAAGGTGTCTTTGGAGGTGTCCGCTGGCAGATTGAGGGATATCGTGCCCCAGTCTGATGGGGTAGGTGCGGAGACGACGCCAGCGGGGGCGGGCAGCAGGGCGTCCAGATCGAGCAATTTCGCTTCATCGCACATCAGTTTTGACACCCCGTCCTTATCAGAGATTTTACCACGAATGAGAATTTGTGCATCTTCTGTCCAGAGTGAGGGGGTATCCTGGAGTTTGGAGGGGAAAACGATAACTTCCAGCCGTCCGCTCATGTCTTCGATTTTGACGAAGGCCATCGTTTGCCCGGCCCGCGTCACTTTTTTTTGCACACCGGTAATAACGCCAGCCACCGTCACCTGACCGCGGGTTTTCGCTTGGAGAACCTCTTTGATCGGTTGGGCGATAGCCGCGAGCGCTTCAGTATATTCGGCCAGCGGGTGCTCGGAAATAAACAATCCGAGCAGTTCTTTTTCCCAGCTCAGTCGCTGCTTTTTTGTCGCCTCGGGCACTGGTTTGAGCCGGAGTTTTGGGCTGTGCTGAGTGGGCAGGGTACCAAACAAATTGATCTGGTTATTGTTCGCTTCCTGTTCTGCTGAGCGTGCCATGGTGAGCAGAGAGTCGAGATTATGCAGTAGTTGGTTTTGTTCACCAAATCTGCTGAGCGCCCCGGTTTTGATAAGACTTTCCAGGGATTTTTTGTTTAAGTCCTTCGTTTGCACTCGGGTGAGAAAGTCTTCCAGGTTTTGATACGGGCCGTGGTCTTTTCGTTCTTTGATGATGGTTTTCACGACATTATACCCGACATTTTTTATGGCCAAGAGGCCAAACCGGATTTTCTTTTCCGGTTTTTTGGTTTGAGGATCAAACACCGCGGTAAATGTGGAATAGCTTTCATTGATATCCGGCGGCAGCACCTGGATGCCCATCCGTTCGCATTCTTCGACTTCGATGGCGATACGGTCCACGTCGCCGTAATCGGAGGTGAGCAGCGACGCCATAAATTCATCGGGGTAGTGCGCTTTGAAAAAGGCCGTTTGATAGGCAATCAGCGCATAGCATGCGGCATGGGCGCGGTTGAACCCGTACCGGGCAAATGGTTCGATAAATTGCCATATATGTTCCGCTGTCGATTGAGGAATATCATTACCCACCATCCCGGAAATAAGCTTGTCACGCTGCTCATCCAGCAGGCTTTTAATTTTTTTCCCTACGGCTTTTCGCAGTACATCCGCCTCCGCCAGGGAAAAACCGGCCAGGTCGCGGGCGATTTGCATCACCTGTTCCTGGTATACGGCGATACCGTATGTCTTTTCCAGAATCGGTTTGAGCTTGGGGTGGAGGTACGTGGTTTGTTTTTTACCGTGTTTGCCGTCGATAAAATCAGGGATGAGCTCCATCGGGCCGGGTCGGTAGAGGGCGACCATAGCGATGATATCCTCAAATTCAGTAGGGCGAAGTTGTTTGAGGTAGCGCTTCATGCCGGAGGACTCGAGCTGGAATACGCCGGTGGTTTCGCCGCGCTGCAGCAGCCGGAAGGTTTGTGTGTCTTCGAGCGGCAGCGCATCGATGTCCATATTGATGCCGCGGGCTTTGTGAATGATATCCAGTGTTTGTTCGAGAATGGTCAGATTTTTCAGGCCAAGAAAATCCATTTTCAGCAGCCCCAGCGCCTCGACGGCGTAGAGGTCGTACTGGGTGATGATGCTTTCCTCGCCTTGGGTGGGTGAGTATTGAACTGGTACATAGTGGTCGAGCGGTTCTTTGGTGATGACGACACCACAGGCGTGGGTTGAGGCGTGGCGGGCGACGCCTTCAAGCTTACGCGCCGCGTCGATTACTTTTTTTGCATCGGGATCGTTGGCGTATAATTCTTTGAATTCAGGAACTTGGGTCAGCGCGCCATCGATGGTGGTGAACATCGGGATCAGTTTGGCAATTTTGTCGCAGTAGGCATAGGTGATGTCCAGCACCCGTCCGGCATCCCGCACTGCTGCCCGGGCAGCCATGGTGCCGAAGGTAATGATCTGGGCCACGTGGTCTTTGCCGTATTTGCGCTCGACATAGCGGATGACTTCATCCCTCCGTGCGTCAGCGAAATCAAGGTCAATATCAGGCATGCTGATGCGTTCCGGATTGAGGAACCGCTCAAATAGCAGATTGTACTTCAGCGGATCGATATTGGTGATATTGGTGACGTACGACACTAAACTCCCGGCAGCAGAGCCGCGGCCCGGGCCGACCACGATACCTTCACGTTTCGCCCAGTTGACGAAATCCTGGACGATGAGGAAATATGAAGCGAAACCGGTTTTTGCGATGACATTCAGTTCGTATTCGAGCCGATCGAGCACTTCAGGATCATTGGCTCGGTTCGGGTAGCGTTTGCCGATGCCCGCTTCGCAGATGTGGCGCAGATATGCATCGGCGGACTGCCCATCCGGTACTGGAAAATGGGGGAGTTGGATTTCGCCCAAAGGCAGCGTCAGATTGCACACATCGGCGATACGGCTGGTATTACTGATGACCTCGGGGTGGTCGGCAAACGCTTCCGCCATCTCCGACCCGCTGCGAAATGACAAATTTTCCCCCATTAAATTGAGCCGGTTGGGGTCATTTTGCTTTTTTTTCGTCTGGATGCACAGGAGAATGTCCTGATACTGGTCATCGTCAGCTTTTGTGTAGTGCACGTCGTTTGTGGCGACGACCGGAATGTCCAGCTTGGCGCCCAGTTCAAAAATGCGCTGGTTGACCTCGAGTTGATACTCAATATTGGGATGGTGCTGTACCTCCAGGTAGAAATTTCCTTTGCCGAGAATCGATTCCAGCGTGGTGGCGTGGCGTGCAGCCTGATCCATGTCACCGGCGATGATTGGTTGAGCCACCATACCCTGGAGGCATGCACTCAACCCAATCAACCCTTCATGGTATTCCCGCAGGAGGTCGAGATCGATGCGTGGTTTGTAATAGTAGCCATCCAGATGCGCTTTAGTCGTCAGCCGGACGAGATTTTTGTAGCCTTGGAGGTTTTTTGCCAAGAGGACTAAATGGTAGGGTCGTTCGTCAATTTTTGCTCTTTTTTGGGTGTGACCATTGCGGGCCACATACGCCTCTACACCAATGATAGGCTTGATGCCGGCCTTGGTGGCTTGCTGGTAAAAATCGATAGCACCATACATCACCCCGTGGTCAGTCAGGGCGAGCGCGGGCATATGTTCTGCTACGGCCTGGGCGACGAGTTCGTCAACTTTTGATAGGCCATCCAAGAGACTATAATGACTATGGACGTGGAGGTGGATGAAGTCCGGCATACGGGGTCGTCTCGCATCAGGGGGATTATTGTTCTGCGGCAGTCGATTTTTTTGTTTTGCGGTTTGCCCGGTCGGCGCGTTTGACCTTGATGAAGTCGAGTATTTCCGTGACCCCCTTCACGATCAGCGGAATGTATGAAGCAGAGTGTTTGAGCTTCTCTTCGATCGCGTCAAACAACTGCTCCAGTCGATCCAATTTTTCCTTGACGCTTTCAATCAGTTCGCTTACTTCCCGAACCATCAGGTAGGCTCGTTTGAGCAGCATGATGATATAATACATGCCCCAGATAAGGAAAACCGTCAGCAAACTGATGCTGACTGCCAATACCCAATAGAGCAAATCTTTACTCGTTTCAAACATAGGCGCATACATGTATATAAGATGGCTATAGTATACCAGCAGGAGGTTCGCCGGGCAAGCGTTCTCAAACAGGGGATAGCTGTGATACAATACAATATATATGTTTGATGTAAATACCTCGTGGCTGAAAATCAATTATTTCGTCCTGACACATAAACAGGATCTGCGCAAGTGGTATATTATCGTGCTTATCGCTGTAGCGATTTTTGCCGTCGTATTTACGGTGACCAACGTGATTCTCTATGTGGTCAGCACCCCCGTACAGCACCGGCTGATGGCTGCGATGGCAGCGGACCAGGTGGACTATGTAGGAATCCGCCAGCGGACGACGCCGACTGGTTTACAACTGGGCAGTACCAACGTCATTCCGTCCGGAGTGGGGCGGTATGACATCGTCATGCCGGTTACCAATGTCAATGACGATTGGTATGCTGAAGTTTCCTATACCGTGACGATCAATGGCACGGCGAGTGATCCGCTGACCCACACCATCAATCCCGGATCAACCGGTTTTCTCACTGGACTGGGAATCGCCGGTCCAACGAGCGGGCAGATAGCCGCCCAGCTGTCGGTGGAATCAATAGCATGGGAACGGATCGATTATCACCAACGGCAACCCGAGGTTAATTTTGATATTCAGAATGTGGCGTATTCGGCACTGAATGCCAACGACGTCATCGTACATCAAGTCAAGGCCGACATCACCAATGATTCGTTTACGAGCTACTATCAAGTGCCATTTATTGTTTTATTGTACAATGGCGATCAGATCGTCGGTGTAAATTATGCCTATGTACAACCATTCACCTATAGTGATACCGAAACGATAACGGTGAAATGGAACGCCGTGGGCGGTACCGTAACTAGTGTAGCCATCCACCCTGATCTGAATTTGCGGGACAGCAGCAACATTATTCGATAATCATCGTATCTCGCCCGCCGCATGCTTCAGAAATTTTTTCATGCATTAGCAAAAGCAGATTGGCCACTGCTCATCGTGGTCCTTTTTTTAGTCGTCATTGGTATGGTCGGCATCTACAGCGTGGAAGTGACTGCCGATGAACCCGACTATGCCCTGGTCATTCGGCAGGCAATTTTCTTCGTCGTCGGTATGGCGTTCATGATTTTTGTACTCGCCATCGATTATCGGCAAATTCGTGGCTGGAGCTGGGTGTTATTCGGACTGTCCACCGCCCTGCTGGTCGGGGTGCTCGCTTTCGGCACAACCATCCGCGGCACCAAGGGATGGTTTATGCTGGTGGGGGATTTGGGATTTCAGCCCGTAGAACTGGTCAAAATTTTCGTCATCATCGTACTGGCAAAACTACTCTATGACTGGCGTGGTGAAATACACCGGCTTCAGCATCTGGTGCAATTACTGGGATTGGTCGGGGTGCTGATTGGCCTGGTGCTCATCCAGCCGGATTTTGGTTCGGCATTTATCATTGGTTCTATCACCCTGGGATTGCTCGGTATCATCCGAATGCCGCGGAAGTTTTTGGTGTGGCTGCTTGTTGGATTGGTGATTATGAGCGTGCTTGGTTGGCAATTTGTGCTTCGCGATTATCAAAAAGAGCGTATTTTGACATTTCTCCAGCCGGATCGTGATCCCTATGGCAGCGGGTACAATATAAAGCAATCAATCATCGCCGTGGGTTCGGGCAATCTGTTTGGCCGCGGACTGGCCCTCGGGCCGCAGAGCAGGCTGAATTTTTTACCGGTACAGGAAACGGACTTTATCTACGCGGTTATTGCTGAGCAGCTCGGGCTGATTGGTTCGGGGCTGATTATCGTGCTCTTCGTGGTGCTCGTCTATCGTCTGGTCGGCATCGCGCGGCGGGCGCGGGATGATTTTGGCCTTTTCATGGTGATGGGTACGGTCATTTACTTTTGCGCCCAAGCCGTCATGAATATTGGCATGAATGTGGGGCTGCTTCCCATAGCCGGGGTGCCACTTCCGTTTGTCAGTTATGGGGGAAGTTCGCTTGTGGCGAGTTTGATACTGGTAGGGCTGGTGCAAAGCGTCCATATCCATAATTCCGCTCCTGAGGCGCGCTCAAAGTTTTAAAAAGCAGATTGACTGAATCGCATTTTTTTGCTATACTAGTACGTGGTGATTAGGGAGCAGTTCTTGGATTAACAAACGTACATGCATACATCCAGATCAGAAAACGACCCACGGGTGACGGCCGCCCAGCTGATACCTACTTGTCAGCTGTGTGATGCTGCTTTTGTGCCGCAGCGCATTCGTTTGCTTGGCGAAAGCGGCCACGCCCAGCTGCTGCATGCGCAGTGCCCCCGTTGTCATACCGGCATGGTACTTTTGGTGCTGATCCATGAATTGGGGATGGGGTCGGTCGGTCTGGTTACCGACCTTTCGGAAGGTGATGTGGTCAGATTATTCCGCGAATCTTCGATTTCAGCTGATGATGTACTGGCCATTTCTAGCCACTTGCATACTGGTGAACTTCTTGATAGTATCTAGAGCACTACGATACCAGCAGGGTTTCTTTGCTATACCGAGGTACAGTAGCCCCACTGGAGCTTCATTGTCGTATATCCCATTAATTTAACCGTGTATCCGGCTCAGCCGGAGTACCTAGTACCCATTTATATGGACCAATTATCGTTAGCGGCACACCCGCGGGAGGTTACGGGAGTGCGAGTCAAACATATGCGTCGTGAGGGCCGGTTGCCCGCTGTTCTCTATGGCCCGAAACGCACGACCACGTCGATCAGTATTGATGTTCGCGATTTTTTGCAATTGTACAAAAAAGCCGGGCACAGCAGCTTGGTTAATCTGACGCTCGAGGGTGGCAAACCAGCGATGGTGCTCATCCATGAGGTGCAGCGCGACCCGGTTACGCACCGGCCTGTCCATGTCGACTTTTATGAAGTTGACATGACGAAAAAAACGACGGCTGAAGTCGAGCTGCGCTTTGTCGGCGAATCCAAAGCGGTCAAGGAAGATGGCGGCGTGCTGGTCAAGGCGCTCTCGTCTGTCGAGGTGGAATGTCTGCCGCAGCATTTGGTGCAATATATTGATATCGATATTAGCGTCCTCAAGTCATTTGACGACGTTATTCGCGTCGCAAATATTCCACTTCCCGAAGGTATCACCATAACCAATGAGTCAGAGGCGCTTGTTTCCACCGTGCAGAAACCGCGGACTGAGGAAGAATTGAAGGCGCTGGAAGATCAGCCGGCTACGGCGGATGTCGCTGCCGTCGAGAAGGTAGGCGAGGCCAAAGAAGGAGAAGCTGGTGAAGCGGGTGCTGCTGAGGCTACGCCAGCGGTAGAGCCGAAAAAAGAAAAATAATTAATTACATCACTTCGGAGGGAAGACATATGCCGACCAATAAACCTCAGGGAACAAATGGAGCGGGCATGGTATGGGGCAAGCGAAAAAATAAGAAATGGATTGGTATCGTAGTCGCGATTATAGTGGCCGCAGCCGCTGGTGGAGGCTATCTGCTATTTGGTTTGGATTTAGATTCAGGAGGTTCGTCAAATACCCTTAGTGGTTCTTCGGATCAGCTGACCCGACGGGCGATTGATGGGGTGATGGTAGCTCCCGATGAAGCAAACCCGTATCCCGTGGCAGTGATCATAGAAAATCTCACCGTAGCTCGACCGCAGTCTGGATTAGCAACTGCCAATGTGGTTTATGAAGCGCTGGCGGAGGGTGGTATTACTCGATTTTTGGCAGTATTTGCCGGCAAAACCCCAGGTACTATCGGCCCGGTCCGGTCAGCGCGTCCGTATTTTGTTGATTGGGTGCTCGAGTACCAGGCGCTTTTTGCCCATGCTGGCGGCAGTCCGCAAGCACTGGTGGATATTACTACCAACGATGTGTTTGATCTGAATCAGTTTTATCATTCGCAATATTTCTACCGGGACAAAAGTCGGAATGTCGCATCGGAGCACACGCTTTTTACCACCGGAGAAAATCTGGCATTTGCACTGCGCGATCTGGAGGCGGCTGAGCACGGTACGTTTGATTCCTGGAAATTTAAGGATGACGCGGCGCTGGCTGACCGACCGCTGGATGCCAAGTCGATTTCAATCGATTTTTCTTCTTTCAGCTACTCGGTATCCTATCAGTATAACCGCGAGGAAAATTCTTACGTTCGCTCAATGGCCGGACAAATTCACGCCGATGCAGATGGCACTGAGATTCATGCCAAAAATATAATCGTTCAAAAAGTGGAAACGCGTCTGGCGGATGAGCAGCGACTCAGTATGGACACCGTTGGTTCGGGTGAGGCGATTATCTTCCGTGACGGACAGGCCACCACGGGCACATGGGAAAAAGAGGAAAAAACTTCCCGCACTCGGTTCTATGACGCGGAGGGAGATGAAGTAGCATTAAATGCCGGCCAAACGTGGATAGAGGTGGTGCCGACCGATCGGGAGGTGACCTACAACTAATTACGCTCAAGACATGGCAACACAAAAACAAAACGTCAATCAAAAAAAACAACCCCCGCCAGCGCAGTCGCCTCGGCCGCGACGATCCCCCTGGCCGCAGGTATCCCACCCCATCCCATGGGTGGCGGGAATTTTTATCGTCGCGGTAATCGTCGTCTGGTGGCTGCTCGGGGCGCAGGTGACCGCTACCTGGCAGGCGCTCCAATCATGGGCCGGCATCGGCGTCGAGAAGTCAGTGGCGATCGGGGATGCCGGAAATACTGACACGGATGAATCTGCGCAACTTCCGCGCTTGCTGGACGGCGTGTTGGTTGACCGTGGGCAAGAGGCGCTGGTGCCCTATGCCATCATGATGGAAAACCTATTGGCAGTTCGGCCGCAGCATGGCCTGGCAGTGGCTTCGGTGGTCTATGAAGCGCTGGTGGAAGGCGGCGCTACCCGATTCATGGCGGTGTATGACCCGAGTACAGTGGTTCCGACGATCATGCCGGTCCGGTCGGCGCGACCGTATTATCTGGAGTGGGCGCTCGAGTACGATGCGCTCTACGGACACGCTGGCGGTAGTCCAAAAGCGATTACGGTGATTTGGGAGCAGAAAGTCCGTGATTTGGACGCGCTGACCAGCCGCGGCGCGCCGTATTATTGGCGGGACACCTCCCGGCCTGCGCCGCACAATTTGGTGACGTCATCAGAAAAGATGACGAGCGCGCTGCGTACGCTGACACTGGATCAGCGAACATCTGCTTTTGCGCCCTGGAAATTTAAAAACCCCGCCCCGTTGGAAGAGCGTGGTGAGGACGGCATCACCTTGTCATTCAATTTTTCCTCAGGCACAACCTATCAGGTTGATTTTACGTATCACCGCGATGACAATAGATACTATCGGTTCAATGCCAATGCGCCCCATCTTGACGCGAATACGGGCAATCAAATCACCGCGGACAATGTGATCGTCCAACTGGTGCAGGAGCCGGAACTGGACGGCGGCAAGGGTAGACTGGAAATGTTCGTCGGTGGTACTGGTGATGCCTGGGTGGCGCGCGATGGCCAGACGATTCAGGCGACCTGGCGCAAAGATTCAAATCGTGATCGAACGAGATACTATGATCTGTCCGGAACGGAAATTGAGCTGAATCGGGGAAATACGTGGGTGCACGTCATTCCAAAAACGCAAGCAGTCACAAACGGATAATCAATAATAAAAACCGTCCGGCGCATGGCAGATGTCATGGTGGCGTGCCGAACGGTTTTTCTTGGTGTGGCGGAAGCTAGTATTCCGTGCCACGATTGTCCGGCTCAAGCAGAGACGGGCAGGGGGGTGATGCGGTTTCCCCAGTCGTGAGGTCCTGGGTGGCATGCGGCGTATCCTCCTGATCGGCTATTGGTTTGTCCTTGACCAATCGTCCGTCTCATCGTATTATATCTCTTCGGCCCGGTCGAATTCATCGAGAGCGGCAACCGGGGGTTGCGCTTCACCATGGGCGCTATCGGCAACGTCGAACTGGATGAGGGTATCAATTTCAAACTGCCTTTTTTCCAGAAGATCCGCACGGTGACCATCCGGCCGCAGGAGCTGACCTTTACCGTGGCCATCGGAGAGCAGGCGGCGATTTCCAAGGACAATCAGTCCATTGGCGCCACGCTAACGGTGTTTTACCGGTACAAGGAAGGTTCGCTGGTCAGGATGTGGGGCCAATACGGTACTGAAATGATCGGAAACGTGCTGACCAAGACGTCGACCGAAAGCTTCAAGAAAGCCATCGGCCAGTATACCATCTTCGACATCGCTGCGAATCAGGAAAAGATTCGCGCTATGATCAAGGAGATGACGGTATCCGACATGTCCGGATACCCGGTCGAGGTCACCGAGCTGAAGGTGACCAATTACGACTGGTCCGAGGCGTTTGAGAAGCAGATCGAGGAGACCATGCAGCGGGCGCAGCAAGTGAAGCAGAAGGAGCAAGAACTCCTCATAACTGAACAGGAAGCCCAGAAGCTGGTGAAGCAAGCTGAGGCGGAAAAGACCGCCAAGGTCACCAAAGCCGAGGGCGAGAAATTGTCGGCCCAGCTCCTGGCTGATGCTAAAGCCCTGGAAGGCGAAGGTATCCGCAAATACAACGACGCCGTTCAGAAGAACATGGAGCTGGAGATCAAACTCCGGCAGCTGCAGATCGAACAGATCAAGGCTGAGCGTTGGAACGGACAGTATGTCCCGACCAACAACTATGGTCCGATCCCGGTCCAAACCGGCGGCATGCAGCCCAGCGGCCACTAATCCGGCTAGCTCCATCGCACACTATTCAAGTCACGGTCGTAAAAAAAATCGAGAGAGTCTGACCAACTCTCTCATTTTTTATTCAATTATGACTACTCGGTCTCGGCCAGCTAAATCCTGGATGGTACGGACGTTTTTTTCAGGAAATTGGCGCTGGGCAGCGTAGGAAATGGATCCCGCCTGGTCAGACGCTATTTCCAGCAGCAGGGCTCCGTGCGGCGCCAGGTAGTGGCGGGCACGCGCCAGCAGACGATCGATCACCTCGATGCCCATCTTTCCACCATACAGGGCGATGCGTGGTTCATGTTTTACGCCGGCAAGTTCGGGTTTGCGCAGATAGGGCAAATTTGCCACGATGATGTCAATCGGCTTTCGTTTGACGATTGATTGAAAGGGGGTAAAGAGATTGCCACGGACAAAGGTTATGCGCGATGACAGCCGATGGCGTGCCGCATTGCGGCGGGCGACGGTTAGTGCCGGCATACTCACATCCGATGCGAAGATCAACGCCCGGGGCAGGTATTTCGCCAGCGTGATGGCGATACAACCGCTGCCTGTTCCGATGTCGGCGATGCGCGGCTTGGCGGTGGCTGATCGTTTTTCCAGCTGGCGGGCGGCGCGGATAGTTTCCTCGACGAGTGTTTCTGTTTCCGGCCTGGGTACCAGCACGTGTTTATTTACCGAGAAATCAAGTCCATAAAATTCGTGGTGGCCGGTCAGGTAGGCGATAGGCATACCGTTTTTACGCTGTGTGACCAGCGAGCGGAATTTCACTGTTTGGACGGTAGTCATGGCATGATCGTGATGTGCCAGGAGCCAGGTTTTTGGTTGTCGCATAACTGACGATAAAAGCACCTCGGCATCGAGCTGGGCTGAGGTGGAGGTAGAACGCAGAGTCGTGATAGCGCGCAGCAGCGCGGTTTGGATGGTCATGCTATGTGACTGGCTTGTTTGAGGGCGCTGATGATCGCTTCAATATCCCCATCCATGATGCCGTAAATGTTTGAAAAATTCCGTTTGATACGATGGTCGGTGACTCGATCCTGGGGAAAATTATAGGTACGAATTTTTTCTGACCGATCACCTGAGCCGATTTGACTTTTACGCGCATCGGACCGCTCTTTCTGAAGTCGCTCTTGTTCTGCAGCCAGCAGGCGTGAGCGGAGCACCTGGAGGGCCTTTTCTTTATTTTGTTTCTGGGAGCGTTCGTCCTGGCATATGACGATCAGACCGGTCGGTTTGTGGACGATGCGGATGGCCGAGTAGGTCGTATTGACCGATTGACCGCCATGGCCGGAAGAAGTCGTGGCTTCTATTTCGATATCCTCTGGTTTGATCTCAAAATCTACTTCGTCGGCTTCGGGGAGGACCACGACGGTCGCAGCGGACGTGTGGACCCGTCCGCTTTTTTCCGTTTCCGGCACGCGCTGAACCCGGTGCACGCCACTTTCAAATTTCAGGTGGCTGTAGACCTTGGTGCCATGGATTTCAAAAATAACTTCCTTGATCCCGCCGATGCCCGTGCGGTTCTGTGAGATGAGATGGGTGGACCAGCCCTGACGTTCGGCATAGCGCTGGTACATGCGGAATAATTCCGCGGCGAAAAGCCCGGCTTCGTCACCGCCGGTACCCGCCCTGACCTCCACGATGATGTCTTTTTTGTCCAGGGGGTCGGCTGGATGGAGCACTTCATTGATGGCTTGTTCCAGGTCGTTTGCTTTTTTTTGCAGCGAGGACAGTTCGTCCCGTGCGATTTCGGTGAGTTCGACGTCAGTGTCGTCCGCGATGGTTTGTTCGAGCTCTCTGATGCTGGTTTGTATTTTCTTTAGTTCCGCGGCATGGCTCAGCGTCTCGCCGATTTCGGTGTACTCTTTGGTCAGTTTTTTTATTTTTTCCGGATCGCCAAAAGTTTCGGGCTGCTGCAGTTCGCGCTCCAGCTCATCATAGCGGGATTGGAGTTTAGTGAGTTGCGGTTCCATAGCAAAAACTCCCCGTGCCTCGGTGGGTGGGGAGCTTAGTCATGTTGTTATGTATGAGCCGTTGCCTTTTTCTGCGCCTTTGGTTTGAGGGAAGACTTCTTTTGCAGCATACGCTGGAATCGCTCCACGCGGCCACGGTCATCCATCAGCTTCTGTTTGCCGGTGAAGAATGGATGGCACACCGAACAAATTTCCACGCGAATCTCTTTTACCGTGGAGCCGGTAGTAAAGCTATTGCCACAGGCACAGACGACCTTGGCATCTGCGAAGTATTCCGGATGTCCTTCTTTTTTCATAGTGGCATTGAGTGTACCAAAGCCTTCATTTTTTGGCAAGGGGCGGTCGGGGACTTGCGTATTTTGTGAACTGTGGTAGAATCAGAGTCACATTAAAAACCTCTAGAAATAGGGTTTTTTAATACCTAATCACACATGTTTTCCGACTGTGTATTGGACCTTGCCTGGGGCTATCCCGGGTACCAGACCAGGATGACGAAAACAGAGGCTAAATAAGGAAATTATATGCACCAACAAGCATTGCTCGACATGCTCAAAAGTGGTGTCCACTTCGGCCATCAGGCCAAAAGCTGGCACCCAAAAATGAAGCCCTTCATCTTTACGACGCGGGGTGGAGTTCATATTATTGATCTGGAAAAAACTGCTCAGCAGCTGGAGGCGGCCGGGAATTATGTATCCGATGTGGTGGCCCGCGGCGGAACTATTCTGTTTGTCACTACTAAACGCCAGGCGACACCTATCGTCCGAGAGGCTGCCCAGTCTGTCGGTATGCCAGCCGTAACCGAACGGTGGATCGGGGGGACGCTGACCAATTTTGAGAACATTATCGGATTAGCTCGGCGATTGCAGACATTGCGCCGTCAGCGCGAAGCCGGTGAATTGGCAAAGTATACCAAACGGGAGCAGTTGAAAAAAGACGAGGAAATCGCCAATCTCGAAAAATCCGTCGGCGGTATTGAAAATCTGGAAAAATTACCGGATGCCATGTTTATCATCGATATCAAAAAGGAAAAAACTGCAGTTCGAGAAGCGCGCAAACGGAAGATTCCCATCATCGCCCTTGTCGATACCAATGCTAATCCCGATCTCGTACAGTATGCCATTCCGGCTAATGACGACGCAACTAAATCCATTTCGCTCATCACTACCGCTATAGCTCAGGCGGTCGAGCGGGGTAAAAAACAGCGGGAGCAAAAAGCTGCTGCTGAAGCGCAAGCCGCGCCGGCCCCCGTCAGCGAAGTAAAAGAATAATCACCATGACTATCGATACCGCAACAATTCAAAAACTACGCGCTGAAACTGGCGCTGGCATCATGGATGTGAAAAAAGCGCTGGTGGAAACCGATGGCAATATCGATGCCGCACTAGAACACCTGCGCAAGCAAGGGCAGAAAATCGCCGCAAAGAAGCAGGATCGGGAGGCGAGTGAAGGAGTGGTCAGCGCGTATGTTCACGCAAACAATAAATTAGTGGCCGTGGTAGCGCTCGCCTGTGAAACAGATTTCGTAGCAAAGACTGAAGATTTTCAGACATTGGCCCATGATCTAGCCATGCATGTGGCTGCCGCTGATCCGCTATACCTCAAATCGGAGGACATTCCCGCTGCCGTTATCGAAAAAGAAAAAGAGGTATATCGAGCCCAGCTGGAGCAGGAAGGAAAGCCGGAAAAGATGTGGGACCAGATTATTACCGGTAAACTGAAGAAGTATTACAGCGAAGTCTGCCTGCTTGATCAGCTTTTCATCAAAGATGACAGCATGACGGTAGCCGCATTGGTGACGAGCTACATCGCAAAACTCGGGGAAAATATCCAGATCAAGAAATTCTATCGTCAAACCCTCTAATTTTCGTATGCACCTGCGCATACAGCGCTGAACTATGCTTTACGATTATATCGCCCTGGGAGTAATTTGTTCCGCGCTCATCGTGGTCACCGTCATCGTGTCACGAAAATTTCCGGTGGTCGCCTCGATCAAGACTGAAACATTGGCGCGTCACCGTATGGAACGACTGAAGAAGGGCCTGATGGAGAGTCGCCTCAAGCGCAAACTACGCCTGGAAAAGCTACCCCGTTTTTTTCGGGGAGGAGATGATGGGACGCCGCCACTGATGAGCAGAATTCATCAGACGCTGAAGGAGCTGGAACAGAAGTATCGGACTCGGATACGGGAAATTGAGCCGTCTGATAGCAGCTCGAGTGAAAAGAAAAAGTCAACCCTGGTGGCGGAGGCTGTGGCGCTGGCGGAGCAGGAAGCATATAAGGAAGCGGAGGAAAAATTTATTGAAGCGATCAGTATTGACGTGAAATATGTTGAGGCATATGAGGGACTCGCCGAACTGTATCAGGAAACGAAGGATTGGGAGCATGCGGAAGAGACGCTGAAATATCTGATTAAGATGCACGAGCACGGTGATGAAACTCCCGTTACGGCTGATTTGAATGCCGCCCCGGTATCATTGAACAAAGAAGTGGCTGAATATCAAACTGAGCTCGGGGAAGTATATCGCGCGCAAAGCCGGATGGCAGAAGCGCTGGACAGTCTTCAGGAAGCTGCTAAATTGGAACCGAATAATCCCCGCATTCTGGATTTACTGATTGACACGGCGCTCGAGGTAGGGAACACTGAGATAGCTGCAGCGAATATCAAACGGCTCAAAGAAACAAACCCGGAAAATGAGAAAGTAAAAGAATTTCAGCAACGTCTGAAGCAGGTAAAATAAAAGTAGACGTCGGTTCTGTTTGAGTCGCTGGAGCTTCCTGTGTCATCACCCGCAATCTTGTGGGTTACGGGTATGCAGTTGGTTCACGCCATTCCGCTGATGTTCCAGATGCGTGACGATATGCCGCAGCTTGAGATAACTTATTCACCGCATGATGCCGTTGTAGCTCAGTTGGTAGAGCAACTCCATGGTAAGGAGTAGGTCCGCGGTTCGACTCCGCGCAACGGCTCCATGCGGCGGGTAAGTTCAACTCCATGCGGAGTGAATTTGCCGACATACATTGACAAACCGGAATATACTCACACGGGGCGGGCGGGTAGGTACCGAAGTGGTCAAACGGGGCAGACTGTAAATCTGCTGGCCTTGCGCCTTCGGGGGTTCGAATCCCTCCCTGCCCACCCGGTGTGGGTAACCGTGCGCCCGGCTACGAATGCCGCGTATGCGTGCCAGCGTAGCTCGAGTGGTAGACCTGTCCGCCTTTACCTGAGCCAACGTAGCTCAGTTGGTAGAGCAACACTTTTGTAAAGTGAAGGTCGTCGGTTCGAGTCCGACCGTTGGCTGAGGCGAAGGCAGGCGGGGCAACTGTTTTATCTCCGCGGGAGATGCCCGAAAGGTGGTATACATAGGTGGTCGTCGGTCCAAGACCGACCGCTAGCCGAGCGCTTGTGTGCCCGTTCCGGGGGCAGGGTCATGTCGTATCATAATCAATTAGCAAACATATTCTATGTCACAGGACAATCTCATAAAATTTGAATGTACTGAGTGCCACCGGATCAATTATCATTCACGGAAAAACAAGAAAACCGTGAAAGATCGAATTGAGCTGAAAAAATATTGTAAATGGTGCAAAAAGCACACGGAGCACAAAGAGACGAAATAGCAAATGGCGTATGGATCATAGCTAATAGTTGAGAGTATGTTTAGGTTTGAAGACTTACAGATTTGGCAGGAGGCAATTGTTTTTGCTCAACGTGTATATGCTCTCACTGACTCATTCCCCAAGGAAGAGCAATATTCACTTACCTCGCAACTGCGGTGATCAGCAGTTTCTGTGTCTGCAAACATAGCTGAAGGAGCTGCGTCTACTACAGCAAAGGAATTTAAAATGTTTTTAGGATATAGTATACGGTCAATTGCAGAAAATAATTCTGAATTTGCATTCGCTGAGCAGCAGGACTATATTACAAAGACGGGTTACGATTCAATTTACGTACAAGTAGAGATATTGATTAAGAGAATTACTGCTTTTCGAAAAACAATTACGTAGGTACTATTATCCATTAGCAATTTGCTATAGGCTAACCGAGGGGGTGTAGTGTCAATGGCTAGCACGGCGGTCTCCAAAACCGCAAGTCAGGGTTCGAATCCTTGCACCCCCGCCATGAGCTTCCCAAATAAGGAGCGCAGTCCTGCACCTTTCGTGCAGGACGAATGGATGAGAAAGTCGGTACGATGCGCGCGGCTCTGTATTTGCATACCTGCTCAATCCTTCAGGAGAGCGGGGGATTTGACACGCAAAATGAAAGGGTTTATTATATATTCATAATATTGAATATGTCACCAACCCATTTTCAACCTCATAGCCAGTTATTTAAGGCACTCGCCAGCTCCAAGCGCTTGGAAATAGTCAATCTATTGCGCAGCCAGTGTTTGCGGGTGGAGGAGATCCGGCGTATGACTGGTATGGCGCAGGCAAACGTGAGTCAACATCTCCAAGTACTTCGTCGCTACGCCGTGGTGGTACCCCGACGTGCGGGTAAGGAAATCACGTACTGCCTGTCGCATCCGCGCATCATCCGCGCACTCGACGATGTGCAGCATATTTTGGTTGATCGCAAGAAAATCAGGGCTCCCCGGATAGTTTCTCGGGAGCGTGTCCCTATACCCCACGTGACAGACCCCGTATGCGGCATGACGATATCTCCACAGACGGCAGGGTGGTCTGCGCAATACCGTCGTTCGACCTATTACTTTTGTGCGTCAGGGTGCCATGCGTCATTTGTTGAACATCCGGAAAAATATATAGTAACTCAATAATTATCCATGGACACTCGCCAAATGATAGGCACGTTGCTGATAATCCTGGTCATCGGGGTATTTTGGCTCTGGCTCAGATTCCAGCGTCGTCAGGAGCGCGCAGAAATAAAGGGTGCCATCCAAGAAATTACCATATTGGTTAAAGGGGCATATGATCCAAATGAGATTACGGTGCAGTCTGGCGTGCCATTACGCATTCATTTCAATCGGCAGGAGGACGCCGAGTGCTCACGATTTGTGACGTTTGACGGACTAGGGATCCGCAAAGACTTAAAACCGTTCGCTATGACGGATGTCGATTTCACGCCGAAAGAAAAGGGTGAAATATCCTTCACCTGTGATATGGGTATGTACCAGGGGAAAATTATCGTCAACGAATGATCGTATGCTGAACCCTATGACTCAAGAAAAAATTATTTCACTGGGTGGCATGCACTGCGCCAGCTGTGCTCAGTTAATTGAGCGTCGTTTGCGAAAAGTGCCGGGAGTCGAACGGGCGGTGGTTAATTATGGGACTGAACGAGCCCATGTCTCGTATGCATCAGACACGGTAACAACCGACCAATTGATCAAAGCGGTAGTGGCGGCGGGCTACCAGGGGAGCGTGCTCGATCGTGGGCACAATACTGAGTCCATGGATAAGGAGGCGGAAATAAAAAAAATCCGTCGTACATTTTGGATAAGTTTGGGGCTCGCCATTCCTGTGCTGATTTTGAGTATGGGCATGCTTATCATCCCGGGAATTGAAATGATACCGTATCGCGGCTGGCTGCAGTTCCTCTTTGCCACGCCGATCCAATTTTGGTCAGGGTGGCAATTTTATCGTGGCTCATGGGATGCGCTGCGCTCCCGCACCGCCAATATGGACAGCTTGATTGCCTTGGGCACCTCGGCTGCCTATGGGTATTCGGTCGTAGTAGTCGTCGGACTGATCGAGGGTGAGGTATATTTTGAAATCGGCAGCATCTTGATTGCTTTTGTTCTGCTGGGCAAATGGCTTGAAGCGCGGGCTAAAGGCAAAACCAACGAAGCCGTAAAAAAACTGATGGGGTTGGCGCCGAAAACAGCAATTGTTATTCGTGATGGCGTCGAGCAGGAAATCTCTATGGATCAGGTGCAGGTAGGAGATGTGATCCGGGTGAAACCGGGCGCGAAGATTCCGGTTGATGGCACGGTTGAGGAAGGTCATTCGTCAGTCGATGAATCTATGGTTACGGGTGAAAGTATTCCCATCGAAAAAAATCCAAACGATGTCGTCATCGGCGGTACGATCAATACGCATGGGTCGTTTACGTATATAGCTACAAAAGTTGGCAAGGATACTCTTTTATCCGGTATCATACGTTTGGTAGAACAGGCGCAAGCATCAAAAGCGCCTATCCAGCGGTTTGCCGATCGGGTATCAGCGTATTTTGTGCCTACCGTTATTGCTATATCGTTGATTACATTTATTTCGTGGTATTTCCTGGCTGGTCAGCAATTTGTCCCGAGTCTGATGGCGTTTGTTGCGGTATTGGTGATAGCCTGTCCGTGCGCGCTCGGTTTGGCTACGCCGACGGCCATTATCACCGGTACTGGGTTGGGGGCGAGTAGGGGTATTTTGATCAAAGGTGGCGAGGCGCTCGAGGCAGCGCGGAAAATTGACACAGTGATATTTGATAAGACAGGCACTCTGACAAATGGAAAACCGACTGTCACCGATGTGCGTGTCACCCCGGGAAATGACGAGCAGATGGTGATTGCCGTGGCGGCATCGATAGAAAAACAGTCCGAACATCCATTGGCTGAGGCTATCGTCAAGCATGCGGAGGCGCTAAACATGGCATTGTATCACGTCACCGATTTTGCTGCGATTCCCGGACATGGAGTGCGGGGAATCGTTGGTGGGGTCGATACTCTACTGGGCAATAAAACATTAATGATCGATGAAGGAATTGACATTGCTGGCTTAGCTCCCCATATTGAGAAAATGGAACTGGGTGGCAAGACTGTCATGCTGTTGGCACAGAATAAAAAACTGACGGGGTGTATCGCAGTTGCGGACACGGTCAAAGAAACGTCAGCTGCTGCTGTGGCTCAACTCAAAAAAATGAAGATCGAAGTAGTTATGATTACCGGAGATAATACACAAACCGCTACTGCCATCGCTGGCCAGGTGGGAATCACGCACGTCCTGGCAGAGGTGCTGCCGCATGAGAAATCCTATCAGGTCGAGCAATTACAGTCGATCGGGAAGAACGTTGCTTTTGTGGGGGATGGCATCAATGACGCACCAGCCCTGGCCCAGGCCGATCTGGGGATTGCCATTGGTTCGGGTACCGATGTCGCTCTGGAAACAGGGCAAATAGTCCTCGTCAAAAATGATTTACGGGATGTGGCTCGTGGCATTAGACTGTCCCGCAAGACGTTTCGTAAGATTGTGCAAAATCTTTTTTGGGCACTGGTGTATAACGTGGCTGGGATTCCCATCGCGGCTGGCATTTTTTTCCCCATTTTTGGCTGGCAACTCCGACCCGAGCTCGCTGGCGCAGCCATGGCTTTTTCCAGTGTATCGGTAGTGACAAATTCGCTGCTCTTAAAACGCGGTGCTAAGAAATTATCATAACGAGCTATGAACCTTTGGTTTATTTTTATCACAGGCTTGACCACCGGGGGGTTGTCATGCGTGGCGATGCAAGGAGGCCTGCTGGCCTCGGTGATTGCCAATCAGAAAGGAAAAGATCTAAATGAGAATCCCGGTAATCCTTCGCTCAGTGCACGGTCGTTTGATCGGGAAGACTGGCTGCCAGTTGTCATATTCCTCGGAGCGAAATTAGTATCGCATACGCTGTTTGGCGCCGCATTGGGCGCGATCGGATCGGTGCTAACCTTCAGCCTGGGGATGCGCATCACGTTCCAAATTATCGCCGCTCTTTTTATGCTCGCCACCGCGCTCAATCTGCTTCAGGTTCATCCCATATTTCGCTTTATGAGCTTTCAGCCACCGCGGTTTATGCAGCGGTGGGTGCGCCGGTCGACCCGTGGCACGTCGTGGTTCGCCCCGGCGGTAGTCGGATTTTTGACTATCCTGGTGCCCTGTGGGGTTACGCAGGCTATGGAGATACTGGCCATTTCCAGCGGCAATGCCCTGTCCGGCGCTCTGATCATGGCAACATTTGTTCTCGGTACGGCGCCAGTTTTTAGCCTGGTCGGAATAGTTACCGCAAAATTGTCCGAAGCCTGGCGATCAAAATTTCTGAAGGCAGCCGCTGCCCTGCTCGTCTTCATGTTTTTGTATAGTGCCAATGGTGTTTTGCTTGTCCTGGATGCCCCTATTTCCTGGCAGAAAATGACCCAGTCCCTGACGCGCGATGCAACTCCGGTGGTGTCGGTACCGCTCGATACTTCGGGGCCGATGAGCGCTGAACAGCTTCAGCGGGTGACGATCAATGTGGAAGATCGGGGGTACATACCCAATCGGATTTCGGTACGCGCAGGTATACCGGTTGCACTGACGCTGATGACCGATGACGTGTACACTTGCGCATCAGCGTTCACTTTTCGAGAATTCGGAATCAGCACCACGCTCAAGCCGACCGACTCCCAAACCTTTACCTTTACCCCGACCAAGCCAGGTAAATACACCTTTGCTTGTTCCATGGGCATGTATTCCGGAGTGATGGAAGTCTTATAGCCTCTGATACCTTATGACCACAATTACCCTGAACATACGTGGCATGCACTGTACGAGCTGTGCCATGAACATCGACGACGCGCTGGAGGATGTACCTGGGGTTGTGTCCAGCCGCACGAACTATGCTCGGGCTCAAACCACAATCGAGATGGAACCGGCGAGCGCCGTTACTCCTGAACAATTGATCGCTGCTATTGAGGCTGTCGGGTATCAGGCAACGCGTATTCTTTCAGAGTAAATAATCGACAACGCCGGTGGGTTTTTGTTGGATTTTTTGCTATACTGCGAACATGATCAGTACTGATAAAAATCGTCCTCGGGTGGGCCTCGGTGTCATCATCGTAAATGCTGAAGGCAATATCCTGGTCGGCAAACGTATCGGCAGTCATGCGCCGTATTATTCTATTCCCGGTGGACATCTGGACATGGGGGAAACATTTGAACAGGCGGCCATTCGTGAAGTACGAGAAGAAACCGGCATGGATATATCCCAACCGCGCGTGATTGCCATAACTAATAATCTCGAAACGTACCGGGAGTCAGGACTACATTATATTTCCGTCGTTTTGCAGGCCGGGTCACATCGAGGTGAGCCGGTAATCAGAGAGCCCGAAAAATGCAGTGAGTGGCGGTGGGTCGACCCCCGGCAGTTACCCCAGCCGCATTTTGATGCCAGTCGGATGGGAGTGGCATGTTTCCTCAAAAAAGCCTTTTATCTACCGGAGGATCCCGTCCGATGAAAACGCTGGTTATTTATGATTCTACTTTTGGCAATACTGAGCGCATCGCCAAGGCGATCGCCACGGGTGCGGGTGAAGCTGGGGAAGCGGACGCGGTCCGGGTGACCGCGATTCGTGACATCGATTGGCAAATGGTATCCGCGCTGATCGTCGGTTCGCCGACCCAGGGCGGTCGTTCGACAAAAGCAATCCAAGATTTTTTATCGCATATCCCGGATCAGGCGCTGCAGGGGATTGTCGTTGCCGGATTTGATACCCGGTTTGAGGAGGCTAAACAAAATTTTGCATTGCGACTGCTGATGAAAACCATTCAATATGCCGGGGAAAAAATCCTCAATCAGCTTAAACAGAAGGGTGGCAATGCTGCCGGCTCGGAGGGGTTTATCGTCGCCGGGAAAGAAGGGCCACTCAAGGATGGAGAATTGGAGCGGGCACGCGCGTGGGGCAACGCGGTTGTCAGCGGTAACGATAATGAGCACAATCTCGTATGACGCATATCATAGATTCTTTGCTTCGTTTTCCAAATGTTGCCGGCTCCCTGCATCTACGCCGGCAACGCGTGGGTCACATTTTCCGCATCGAACATCGGGGCGATTTTTCAGTATTTCGCGAGACGGAAAATTCACAGCCGGCTGATGCACCACCGGTGGTGGTGGTTATAGGTTTTCGGCTAAAAGCGATTGGGGCGCAGCCATTGCTCCACTGGTTGTTTCAGCGGCTGTGCATCATGACTACCCCTTTTTGGGCGGGCATGGCGGGTTTTCGGGTAAAGCTCTGGATGGTCAATATGGAGACCAAGGAATACGGAGGCGTGTACGAGTGGCGTGGTGAAGATCAGGCGCAGCGGTATGTGGATTTTCTTTTGCCGGTGTTAGGATTTTTTTCAAAAAAAGACTCTATCTGGTTTCGTTTGTTTCCAGACATCCAGATTGACAACTATTTGGCAGATCGTCAGCAATAGCTCGTGAACGAGGCGCGCGTGTGAAAAGGCTGCCGACCTTGCTTAAAGTCGAAAAAAATGCTATAATTAGTACAGAAAATAAAAAAATTATCATTAACACCAAAACCATGGAGGAAAAAGAACAGTACAAAGCCCTCCTTACTGAGATTATCGGTAAGCAGGCGGTTGTGCTTGGGCCTGATATTGCCGTGCTGAAAGCACGCAGCGTCAGCGGACTTAAGGTAAGTGATGACGGTACCGTGACGGATTATGAAGGAGATCCTAAGAAATTAATTCAGGATCTCGTTGATAAATATGTGGAGCTGTCGGGATTGATAGTCAAGAACGCTTTGAATTCCGTATTTGCCAAATACCCATCGATTGCCGAGGGCAAATAACCACTTCCCTAATCCATTATTCTAATAGACTTATGGAATTAACATCTATGGTGCGTACGATAATTTTAGGTATTGGCTGGCCTGTTTTGGTCATCGGCAGCGTGTATCTCATCGTCAGTGGTGGAAAAGTGTATAAACTCCTCAAGGGTTCGCTGGTCGGCCGGGTGACTAAAGTGCTGGTCATATCCATGTTGGTCGGTATGTACAGTCTCGGCGCTATCGCAACCTTTTATATGTTTGCCGATGAACAGACTGGCGTTTGGGTTTCTCTGGTCGTATTTGGTGTGTGGTTCATCACGTTCGTCTGGAGTCTGCGGGTGTTACATTCAGCCCGGAAAGAAACCGAGCAGCTCACGGGGGGCAGTCAATCCGCGAAGTAATCAAGCAATAGGCAATATTTCCGCACATGGGACTGGGGAGCTCAAATATCCTTACCTTGGTTTTGGCCGCCGTGGCTCTGGGCGGAGGAGCTTTTTTGTATTGGCGCAGCCGGCGGCAGTTGGTTGACCTTCGGCATCGGGAGCAGAAAATGGAACGGCGAATGTATGAACTGGCGATCCTGAAAGAGTTGCAGGAGCGCACCGGATATTCGCTGAATGTCCAGAATATCATAGATATCATTACCGGATCGCTGCATCAGTTTATGGATTACAGCGCTGTGTCATATATGCTGCTTCAGCCGGATAAGATTATTTTTAAAGTAGACCTGGAAAAATCAGTCACACGGCAATTCATCAGCGATATCCGTGACCGCATGCTCAAATCATTAAGCGCCCTGCTCGACAAAAGTTTTGATCATATTCAGGTTGAGGAAGTGATGACTGGCGCAATCCTCGTCGATGAGGTGGAGACTCCGGTACAATCTTTTTTCAATATCCCCCTGGTCATCGGTGAAAAAGTGGTTGGGGTACTCACCATCGCTGATACGGCGCAGGACCGATACGGCGAGGAAGAAACGACGATTTTGTATAAACTTACCCAACAGGCGTCTCAGGCGGTCACTCGATTACAGGACGTGATACAGACGGAACAGCGGAAGCTCAATTCCATGGTAGAGAGTATGACCGAAGGGGTGGTCATGGTGGATAATGATTTCCGCATCGTAGTGGTAAATCCTGCGGCAAAAAAAGCCGTCGGCATTCCACCTGAGCAAAAAGAAGTGACCATATTTGATTTTATCGATCATCTCGGCGGGAAATTTGACATACGGGGCCAGCTCGAGGAAAGCGTCAAATTGCACAAAGTACATATGACCGATGATGTCTTGATTGGTGACCGCTACTTCCAGCTTTTTGTCGCCCCGGTTATAGCCGCAGGCGGTATAACCAGTGACGAGGTATTGGGTGGCGCAGTCATTTTTCGGGATATCACTCATGACAAGGAACTTGACCGAATTCGAGAAGATTTTACGTCTATGATGGTGCACGAACTGCGCTCGCCGCTGAATGGCATTTACATGATGACTCAGTTGATGCAGAAACAGAAGCGTAAAATCGACATAAAGCAACTCAAGGAGCGCACCGATCTGATTCGTACCAGCACGGAGAATATGTTGACGCTGGTCAATGACCTGCTGGACGCGGCAAAATTGGAGGCAGGCAAATTTGAAATCCACCGGGCGCCGGCCAGCCTGGCCAGTCTCATCAAAGACCGAGTGGCATTTTATGCTCCCAGTGCGGCGGCTGCCGGGCTGGCGCTACGGGCCGAATTGGACTCGAAACTGCCGACAGAAATTCAGATTGATGCGAATCGTATCACTCAAGTACTGAACAATCTCATCTCCAATGGCCTCAAATTCACCGGTCGTGGAGGGAGTGTCATCATACAGGCATTTCTGCACAGCTCGGGCGCGGCGGTGGAGAGCGAAGCGGAAGCGGCAGGCATACACTGGCTCGTCAAGGATCCGCACACGATGCCGGCAGTGCGTGCGGATGCAGTTATTGTTGCCGTCACCGATACGGGGCAGGGCATTGCCCGTGAACATTTACCGCAATTGTTTAATAAGTTTACTCAGTTTCAGTCCCAGGCGGAAAAGAAGGAGAAAAAAGGAACTGGGCTGGGTCTGGTCATCGCTAAAGGGATCGTCGAGGCGCATCACGGTTCGCTGTATGTCGTGTCAGAACTGGGAGTGGGAACCACTTTTTATTTCACCCTTCCCATTCGGTGATACTGTGCTATTCTGAAGCTAGAAAGGAGATACGTGCATATGGTGACACAAAAGAAAATACTCATAGCAGAGGATGAGGATGCGGTCCGGACTGCTCTGGTGCAGGCACTGACCGCTGAAGGGTTTCGCGCTGTCGGTATGCCCGATGGTCAGGCGGCAATTGATTTCGCCTTGGCCGAACATCCCGATCTGATCGTGCTCGACTGGCTGATGCCAAAAATGCACGGACATGATGTGTATGTGCGGTTGCGTAAGGATTCCTGGGGCAATACCGTCCCCGTGCTCATACTGACTAATTATTCGCGTGACCAAATGATTGAGGATGCGCTCAAACATCCCAAAACAGAATTGATGGTAAAAAACGAAACCAAATTACTCCCATTTGTGGAAGAGATAAAAAAACGTTTATCAGCATAAAAACCTATGAAGAACAATAAACCAGCCATCTTGGTAGTTGACGACGAAGATGTAAAACGAACCGCAGTATCCGAAGCCCTGCGGGAAGCCCAATTCACAGTCATCGAAGCGATGGACGGTGAGATGGGCCTGGAAATGGCACTCACTCAGCATCCTCGTCTTATATTACTGGATATCGTCATGCCGAAGATGGATGGTCTGGAAATGCTCAAAGCACTTCGCGCAGATGAATGGGGCAAAACTGTGCACGTGATGCTACTCACTGGGTATGCGGATCCAGAAAAGGTGGCCACCGCCCTAAAATACGGAGCCAACGACTACCTGCTCAAAACGTCCTATGATTTAGACGGTATCGTCGGGGAGGTGCAGCGAAAATTGGGTTTGGCATAATAGATTTATGCTGACTGACTTTCTGTTTTTGCCCACTTATTTCCAGTGAGGACTTTTTACCTTTTAGAGACTACCGCTAATGATCGGCAAACCCGCAGTACGTGACACTGTGGGTCTTTCTTTTTTTACCCATTGGTGTATACTGCGGTGAAGCGGTTTTTCGGAATCCGAAATGGAGGCAACACATGTGTACCGCGCAGGACAAAGACCCAGCCTCAGCGGCCGACCACAAAGATACAGCACTTTCTGAATATAATCAGATTCAAATAACTGAAGCTCTCGGCGATGACAACCGGAACTTCTACCGACTGGCGACAGGGATTGACGCCGACCTCAGCACTGATGCCGGCAAAGACGCACTCATTATGTATTACATCAATAATGGTGGCGCTCTTGGTTACGCTCAGCGCGTACAGCTACGGGATTCTGCAGCAGCAGATGAACTGGCGAACGAAAAAAATTCTGAATCTGATTAGTCAGTTGCTCATGGGCGCATCACGATGGTGCGCCTTTTTTTGTAGCTAGGAATTTGGGACGACAACGATCGCGCCTTCCATACCACGTGCCCGGTCATTATTGACGGTGCTGTAAAATTCAAAAACTCCGGTTTTGGTCGGAGTGAGCGAAAATGACTGGTGGGTCTGCTCCAGGGGAATGCGCACGCCGAGCTGGCTGGAGGTAAATGTATGTTTGCCGAAATTCGTGACATTAAAACGGACAGTCGTTCCCTCGGGTATGGTGATACGAACCGGGCTAAAAAAATACGGCGCGGACACTAATGATACGGTTGGCGGTTCTGGCTGCGGAGTGGAGACGGGCAGGGGTTCTGGTTGCGCCGTTTCACCGGGAGCCGATGGGGCGGGTTCAGTCACGACTTTTTCGGTGTTTTTAATCAGGAAATACCCAGCAGTGCCGAGCAGCAAACCGCCGACGATCAGTCCAAATAAAATATTTCGGAGTGATGACTTCATGAGGATGCCAGGATGAGGTTTATGTACTTTGCTCGGAAATCTGTAAAATATGGTATACTATAGCCACCATATGCCACATGTAGACATCAGCAATGGTACACCGAAGGGGGTATTTTTTGCAAGCAGTATGCATCAATTCGCAGTACAGACTATCAGCCGGATTTCTGGGTTTACTTTATTGGAGGTACTGGTGACCGTCACGGTCATCGGCTTGCTGGCCGGTTTTGCGGCGCCGGTGTATCAGTCATTTCAGGTTCGCGCAGATGTAGATATAGCCGCGCTCAGCACCGTTCATAATCTTCGCCGGGCACAGTCGCTGGCTATGGCCAGCGCCGGCGACAGTACCTGGGGGGTGCGTGTCGGTCCAGGTAGCATCGTCGTATTCCAGGGTGAGTCATATGCCAACCGTGATGCTCAGTTTGATGAGGTTACCGCTATCAATACAGCGCTGACATTGGGCGGAATGACCGAAGTGGTGTTTTCAAAAGTGAGCGGCCTGCCGGTCAGTACGGGTATTATTTCTTTCAGCGCTCGCGAACGTACTCTGACTGTGACTATAAATTCCCATGGTATGGTAAGCCAATAACCCATGACACACCACCTCCCGCGACAATCACAGTCTGGCATATCCCTGGTCGAAATACTCGTCGCGGGCGGGATTTTCGCAATTATCATCGTTATCCTCGTCGGCTCATATATCACCAGTCAGGATGCGGCACTGACGGCTGGCGCTCGAGAACGGGCGGTGCAATTGGCCGATGAAGGTCTGGAAGCATCCCGCACGATCCGCGACGCTGATTTTGGCATATTCACCGATGGTACGTATGGACTGCAGTTGGTGGGTGATAACTGGCAATTCGCTGGCAGTAGCGACCGGACTGATGATTTTACTCGTACTATAACCATACGCTCGCTTGATGCGCAGACTCGGGAAATCACCAGCCGGGTGACGTGGCCACAGTCCGGCGGGCGGACGGGCACCATTTCGCTGGTGACGTATTTGACCGATTGGCATCAGGTTCAGTCACTGGCCTCCTGGACGAATCCTACGGTGGAGGCATCACTGAATCTGGCTGGCAATGCAGACGCAGTAAAAGTGCAGATCAGCGGCTCGTACGCGTATATGGTCCGTCCAAGTGGAACGCCAAATTTTATGGTTATTGATATTAGCGATCCTACTTCGCCGCAGGTAGCCGGCAGCCTCAATCTAGCTACCGGCGGAAACGATATTACACTGGCAGGACAGTATGCATACGTCGCTTCCAGTGATAATAACGCGGAATTGCAAATAGTGGATATTTCCACACCATCGGCGCCGGTAACGGTACGAAGCTATAATGCCGCTGGCGTGGCAAACGCCCTCGGGGTAACCGTAGCCGGTTCGACTGTGTATCTAGTACGCGCGTCCAGTACCAGTGACGAATTTTTTGCCATTGACGTGAGCACACCCGCCAGCCCGCATCTGCAGGACTCGATGAATCTGGGAAGCCAGGCTAATGATGTCATTGTTTTGGGTACGTATGCGTATGTTGCCTCAGCCAATAACGCGCAAGAATTAACGGTTATTAATGTAGCCAATCCGGCGGTTATCACGCAGGTGGCCAGCTATAACGCCTCAGGTACGGCTGATGGGCTTAGTGTGGCTGGTTTTGGGAATACGATAGTGCTGGGTACGGCTGGGAATGCCGTCGAGACTATTGATATAGCCACGCCCCTGACACCGAAACCGCTGGGTATCTATAATGCCAGCGGCGCGGTGTATGACATGGCGCTGGGGGCGGGTAATCAATATGTCTTTTTGGCTACCGGGCAGACGTCGGCTGACTTCAAGGTGGCAGATATTTCTGATTTGGAAAACATCGTCGAGGTATCCACCCTCGATGTGAACGGGCCGCTCCGCGGGGTCGCATACAGCAGTACGCTTGATCGCGCTGTATTGGCCGGTACCCAAAATAGTAACGAGTGCATTATTATCATGCCCCAATGAAATCCTCAGCTGTACCACGCGGATTTACCTTGCTCGAGTTGCTCGTCTACATCGGCATCGCGGGGATTGTGGTAGCCGGTGTATCGTCATTATTATTTATGACACTGACCGCCCGGATCCGTACGGAGAGCATCAGTGAAGTGGAGCAGCAGGGGGTACACGTGCTCCGGGTAATGACTCAGGCTGTTCGATCCGCGACTACGCTTCAGGCTCCGGCGAGCGGCACTGGCCAGGTCCTAACCATTGATGTCGCCGATGCCGCGCTCAGTCCGACTACGTTTTCAGTTGTCGATGGGACGCTTATGATTACTCAGGGAGCCGGATCTTCGGTGGCGCTTACTTCACGTCAGGTCGCCGTCGACACTTTCAGCGTCACTTCGGTAACGACCCCAGGTAGTCCAGGCGCCGTGCGCATAGTGCTGCAACTATCACGCCGTAATGCCGGCGGTCAATATGCGTATTCATATGAACAAACTTTTTATGCCACAGCCAGCCTTCGCTAAGCATCAATCCCGGCAGCGGGGATACGTCGTACTGATCAGCGTACTGGTGATCAGCGTGGTGGGATTGGCTGTGGCGTCCACTCTGATGACCTTCGGTATCAGCAGCGCCCAGACGAGCCTGAGCGGTCAGCAATCGGCGGAAGCACGCGGATTGGCTGATGCCTGTGCTGAATACGCGCTGAATCAACTCCGGATGGACAGTGGATACGCGGGCGGGGAGACGCTCCAGCTAGGGCAGGGTACGTGCGATATTTTACCGATTCAGGGCAGTGGTAATGAAGACCGGGTAATCCAGACTACCGGCACCGTGGATCGGACTGTCCGAAAAGTGGCAGTACACATAGCCCAATTACTGCCGGTGACGCAGTTGGATAGCTGGATGGAGCCTGATGATTTTTAGTTTGGCCGTGGCTCTGATTGTGAAATTTTTTCGTCTGATGCGGCGTAGTAGATACAATACTCTAATATCTTGTTTTTTTGCATGCTGAAGGATTGCGCCGAAACAACCGATGAAGAGATTGTCCAGCGAACCCTGCAGGATCAGGAGTGGTATGGGTGTTTGGTGGAGCGCTATCAGGCGCCGCTCCTACGGTACATTCGGCGGCTTTCCGGCCTTTCGGCGGAGGATGCCGAGGACATACTCCAGGAAGTATTTATCAATGCGTACCGTAATTTGCGGGATTTTGACCCCGCTCTCAAATTTTCCTCGTGGATATACCGGATTACACGCAATGCAACCATCAGCGACCACCGCAAACGAACGGCCCGGGTACAGCTCATCGGCGGAGAATCTGCGGAACAATTTTTGGAAATGGTCAAAGATGAGCGTGACGTACATACGGAGGTAAGCCAGCGCTTGGACGCGGCTACTGTCCAGCGTTTGATCCAGCGCCTCGACCGTAAATACGCCGATGTGCTATTACTGCGGTATGTGGAAGAAAAAGACTATCAGGAAATATCCGATATCATGCAAAAACCAGTGGGGACGATCGGCACCCTGATGCATCGGGCAAAGGCTCAGCTGCGTAGTATTATTGAGAAGGAGAATATCGAACTATGAACGAGCAATTAACCGACAAAATACTCCATACCATCAAAGAACAGCATATCGTGCCTAAACCGCGCTGGCAGTTTCTGGTGCAGCGGTCACTGGTGTGGACGGCGGCTGGATTTGCCGCGCTCTTGGGGAGTGTGTCATTCAGCGTGATGCTGTTTGAAGTGGTCAATAATGACTGGGAAGTGCTCGAGTATCTGCCTAAACCGCCGATTACGCACGTGGTCACCACGTTGCCCTACATATGGATTGGCGTACTTATCCTCTTCATCGGCCTGGCGTACTACAATGTCCGGCATACTCGTGGCGCTTATAAATATCACGCGTATTGGCTGGTGGCTGCCAGTATCGTTTTCAGCATGGTCGTTGGCGGTGCGCTATATGGATTTGGACTGGGGCCGAAAATTGACCGGTTGCTTGCGGAACGGGCGCCATTTCTGTTCCGTGGCCCTGACGATCGCATCCTCATCTGGATGCAGCCACAGCAAGGGTTGCTCGCCGGGCAGGTGACGACCATGCTGAGCGGGGTCGGGATGTTTCAGCTGATGTCGTTTGACGGCAATTCCTGGATTATTCAGCCGGCGCAGGATTTCAGTATGCCACGGCGGTTTGATCCGAATGTTGGTGATTTTGTGCGCGTGATTGGGCATATCCAGGGTTCGCAATCAGATATTTTCGTGGCGAGCCAGGTACTGCCGCTGTATATCGGCCCTGGCATTAGCCAGGGAGTGATCCCGCATCACGAACGCATGGAGATATTTTACCGGTTTGAAAAATAATTCATCACGTCGGCGTAGTAAGGGGTGCAGGTCGACAGATCGATCATCACCCCTAATTATTAATCACCGAATGCGCATGAACAAGTACGCACTCGGCGCAATCCTTGGCCTCTCCGCCTTTCTCCTCGTCGGCGGCACCGTCGCTGCGGCGCGTGGAATCGGCGGAGGTTTCGGCCCAGGAGCGCCAACTGAACAACTGGCGGAATTCGCAAATGTCAGCGTCAGTGAAGCGGAGCAGGAAATCGCTCAGGATGGCATGGCGTCTTTCCTCGACAGTCATGGGGTCAGCCATCAGGAGCTCGACACCCTTCGTTCACAGCAGCGGCTCGAGCATCAGGCAGACGTGCTGGGTATCAGCACCGATGAACTGACTCAGCAGCTCAAGGATAAAACATTTGCCCAGCTGCTCGATGAAAAAGGTATCAGCCATACTGCCCTTCAGGAGCAGATGCGAGAGCAGAGAACACTTGAGGCCAAAACTCATCTACAGGAAATGGTAGACAATGGTACTATCACCCAGGATGAGATGGATGAGCGCCTAGAACATATCCAGCAACATACGGGCCATGCAGGTATGAGCATGCATGGACGTCCACCCCAGACATCATCGGTGGAATAAAAAAAGTACCCCATACAACCCTTTCCCACACTGGTGCTTCGCCCGAAGCGCCAGTGTTGGTTTTTTATGGCGTATGGCGTAGCCGGGGAGTGAGTTATTGATAATCACTATTGACAATAGTTTTAGTATAGTGTAGTATGTACACGACTATACCTTCGATGGTTCATGATCAACCATGTGTAGTGGTATAAGTTCATCACAATCCCGGCCAAGGAGGCAGCATGTCAGGTGACCGCAGTTATGATCGCAGGGGCACAAAACGCAATGCTATTCGCACCGAACCTATTGATGCCGATGGCATCTGTCGCTTATGTGGCGCCCACTGCGGCGCCACCATTGTACACACGTGCACATCCATACGAATCCCCGGACTTCGTCCGGGCATGTCGGCCAAACCACGGCTGCGCTGATATCAGCACGCCGTTTCCAGTGTAACCTGTTGGCACTCATTGTGTGTCTACAGGTTTTTTTATTTGACTATGTTACATTTACGGATGCGCTTGATCCAGCCTGCTATCTTTGATATTAGGTTTTTTCTAGTGTTTTAAAATTTTCTTCATTAGATTTTCTCTAGAATTTATTACTATTTTTAAATGAACAGAGATATCTTGTTTGAATGGAAAGCGGATGATACCATGATAAGTATCATATTGTTTCAAGTAGCTCTGAACGCCGGTATCTGAAATAATTTGAATAACACGTATGTACATACGATGGTGGTTGGTTCCACTCGCGGTATTCGTCGGACTGGGAGTCACCCTGGTCACCATGGAAATTACAATAGCTTCAAGCCAGATGTATGGGTACTGTGAGAATAATGTCTATGGATTCCCGTTACCCGTCCAGTACGCACGACCACAGTATAATTACACTTCGGTATTGCCCGATCAGCCTGGAGGCACAGTTTTTGCAGATTGTGTCTGGCCAGAAGCCCCGGGTGGAGGTAAATTAATTGTTCGTAATTTGCTGAGTAACTGGTTACTGTATGTTGCGCTAGCTTACAGTATCTTTCGATTAATACCCAAACGTAGTAAACGTAGCGACATGAAATTATTCTTATTTGGCTTTGGCATATTAGTAGTAGTGATGGGGGTATGGATTTGGCATACGAATTATCGCAATCAGATTGCCGATCCACCTGGTCTCGGTGAAAATGAACAACAGAGCGGTAAAAATTTTAATTTGGCGGCGGTGGAATAACCTTACGAACAGCGGGCAATTAGTTTTTCGAAGCCATTGAGTAAAAATATTATTCATAATCAGGCCATCTAGTTCAGCTTAACCGAAGCATCATAACTACGCCTCACCTACACGGACAACCAAGTGGGTACTTAGAAAAGAAGCGTGTGTCATATCGCGTTTGGGCTCTATTGGTGTTGGTGATATTAACGGTTTGTGCAACATTGTATTTTGAGCATATCGATGATGTTGCTAAATACTGGTGGGTTTCAGCTGTGTTTATTGTGGTAAGTTTGGTGCTATATCGATTCGGGAATCGGGCGTTCGATAAGGCAGATCAGTATACACGGGGGCAAAAGGGTGAGGGAGCAATATGGTATGCCCTGCGGCGGTTACCACATGAATATCATGTCTTTCAGGACGTGCGGTTGCCCGGTCAGCAGTGGAATATTGATTTTGTAGTGGTGGGTCCGAGTGGAGTGTGGACTATTGAAGTAAAAAGTCATCGTGGTGTCATCGGATTAAATCACGGACTACTCACGCGTAATAATCAGTATTTTGAAAAGGACGTACTGCGGCAGATGCGGGGTGAGGCGGCGGGACTTGGCCAGTATCTGAGGGAGCAAATGCAGTGGCAGGTATTTGTATTACCGGTGGTCGTATTTGCTTACCGAGTAAAAATAGGTTTTGGTCAGCGGCCGGTGGATGGAGTATATGTGATCGGTCGGCGGTGGCTTGGTGAAGTTATCACCAATCGGCCAGCACGGCTGTCGCAGGGGCAGGTCGAAGGGATAGTTGCAGTGGTGGCGGATTTAGGTAGGAAAAAATAAAAAAAGAGGCTCGCACGCCTAAGCGTGCAAACCTCTCACTAATCATCATCAGCAAAGCCGCACATAATCCAAGAGCAGTGGAGGCAGGTCGAGCCCAGTTCCTTGCATCGGCATTCGCTGAGCGCTTCGTTTATGGTTTCGTCTTTCTCGTACGTTTCCCTGAAATTGGGGACTCGTTTGTTCATGAAATCCCATCCGTCTTGCCAGCGTGTGCTCTGGGGAGCTTGTTTGTCGAGAGGGACTGGTTGTTTACTCATGTCCACGTACTCGACCACCCGCGGGTCGCGTTCCGCGATTAGCCGCTTGAGCGTTTCTTCCGCTTCGACTCGCTTCGATGCCGCTTCTCGTGATCGCTGTTCATTTCCATTTTTTTCATGAACATATGTGCCATAGATGATGAGGACGATAATCCCGAGGTAAAAAGGAAGGGCAAACAGGAACAGCGAGATCTGAGCGATGGTTTGCGCTGTTTCAGATTCAAATTGAATGGCGATTCCGCCGGTGGCAAGCAGCATGAGCCAAAGAATTACCGCCGCCTTTACCCACTTCACGATGATCACCTCCTTTCGTGAGGTTTTTGTGTAAAGAACTTATGAGTAACAATGTACCATAGAGCATTACCGCTGGTTCGTCAATAGTAACTGTGATACGCGCGCAGTTTTTTTATTTTCATTGTGCTATACTGTATCCATGGCGCGAGAAATGGCACAAAAAAATCAAAAAAATGCTTCTCGGGCACATATGGCAAGCGTTATCGCCACGATTGCCGGTTTGGTGCTGATCAGCATCAGTACCCTGACACTGCTGATGCTCAATTGTACCGGCGTGATTTCCCTCAATGACGAAGGACGCTGTCGGGATTGGTCAGTGGTACAAACCCACGCTCAGGAAATCAGCGAACCGGTGTCAGTTCTATTTGTCGGCGATATGATGTTTGGGCGGGACGTGGAGTCGGTCAGCAAACGGCGCACCGGGTATACATACCCGTTCGCGCGGACTCTGGATATTCTGCAATCCGCGGACATCACCATGGGGAATCTGGAATCCCCGCTGACGCCGGGTGATTCAGTCGTCACGGAGAGTATGGTGTTTCGGGCTGATACGGAATGGGCGCAGGCTTTGGCCGACGCTGGATTTGACGTGGTTGGATTGGCCAATAATCATCTGCCCAATCAGGGGAGCGACGGTATTTGGGATACGCTCGAGGCATTGGATGCTGCTGGAATCGCACACACCGGCGCGGGCATGGATCGCATAGAGGCGGAGTCGCCAGCCATACGACGCGTCCGGGATTTGACCGTAGCTTTTTTGGCCTATAATGATACGGACGTGGTGCCGGATTCGTATTTTTCTGGTGATGAGCATGCTGGAACCGCCTTGATGGATATTGAGATGATGCAGACGGCGGTTGGTGCCGTCCGTGATCTGGCCGACGTGGTCATCGTCACCATGCACGCCGGAAATGAGTATGTACCGTTACCGAGTGTCCGACAGACGGATTTTGCTCACGCGGCAATCGATGCGGGCGCTGATCTGGTGATTGGACACCATCCGCATGTGGTACAGACCGCCGAAGTATACCGAGGTAAATATATTTTTTACAGTCTGGGGAATTACATATTTGACCAGATGTGGTCAGTGGACACCCGCCGGGGGATAGCACTGGATATCACGCTGGATCATGAAGCAGTAGTGGATGTGCGGGTGATACCGGTAGAGATCGATGATTACAGCCAGCCGCATCTCATTTCCGATCCGGTTATCGCGCGTCAAATTTTAGATCGACTGGCACTCGACTATTTGCTGGATGAAAGTGAGTGCCATGAATACTACTGCGCGGGGCGGTTGTGATGTATTTTCATAATGCCGGGGAAGACCACAGGCTTTTACGCGTACCGTGATGCGGCATGCGGCGACACGTTTTGTGGTGGTGCGTGCAGTGAGGTTCTTTTTCTGCTATACTTAGGCCACTATCATTAACGTGAATACGCCTATGTACAAGGTTTTTCTAACGATGGGAATAATCGCCATGGCAGTGGTGCTCAGCGCCTGCACCAGCCCCGCGGAAAAAGTAGCGGAAACGGCCGTCGAGCAATCGACCAATGGCGAGGCGGACGTCGATTTCGATAACGATACGGTGACCATCAATACGAATGGTGCCACTTTTCAGGCAGGTGAAAGCGTGTCACTGCCCGATGGTTTTCCGACCGATGTCCATGTAGCTGATGGCACCATCACGGCGGCGACCACGGTGGATGAAAACAACGGATACTCAGTGAGCATCCAGACTGACGTACCGGTCAGCCAGCTGAAGGGTGAATATGAATCGGCAATGGCTGATGATGGATGGAATGTGCTGGCATCGCTCGATATGGGCGATACGGTCAGCATGAGCGGTGAAAAAGATAATCGGATGATGACTGTCGGAATTTCCGAAGCCGACGGAATTACCATCATTATCCTGACCACCGGCGATAGCGAATAGGTCTCACGATATGCATAAAAAACACCGATCGTATTGTGTGCGGTCGGTGTTTTAGTCTCCTCGTCATAGCGATATCGGTAGCTGATTGACCAGCGGTGCATGCAATCTATTACTAGTAATCGTAGATAGTAGTACGTACGTGGAATTTTAATTCATGTTAGTCACGCATCCGGGTTCTGTCAGTACGGGCGTGAAGCAGGTTCGACAAATGTTTAAAAAAATGCTATAATTATGGCATGAATATGGAAACTCTGCGTAAACAACCTTTTTTTTACGTGTTGGTGGTGATCGTCGTGGCATTATCTTTCTTGGTAATGCGTCCGTTTGTATCCGCCGTTGTATTAGCTTTTATCACCGCTTTATTTTTTAAACCGGTATACGAATACTTTCACCACGCGTTTCATGGCCGGGCAAAATCAGCAAGTTTTGTTACCGTCCTTGTAGTGATCGTCGCGGTTATCATTCCCGTTTCGCTGGTCATAGCCGCTACGGTCAATCAAATCGTGCAGTTCAACAACGATCTCTCGGGCCAGGGGACGCTAGATGTGCAGGAGGTAGTACGACTGGGCAATAGCGCACTGGAGACGATTGGCGTGACGTATGAGATCCAGCTCGAAGACGTTCAAGCCGAGCTGAAGACATTTGCCGGAAACATCGGGCAGTTTTTCGTGCGGCAGCTGCCAAAAATCGGTTCCGGCGCTGCCACCGCGTTTACTTCCGCATTCATATATATCGTCGTACTCTTTTCCCTATTTCCGGTACAGCATAAGTTCTTGAAATTTATCGAGCGCCTCAGCCCCATGGATGACCGCGTCGATCAGATGTATCTGACACGGATCGTGGAAATGTCTCGGTCAATGGTCAAAGGGACATTCTTTATCGCCTTTGTCCAGGCGCTTGCTTCCGCAGTTTTCTTGGTCATCGCTGGTGTTGATTATATACTTTTCTGGATGATACTGATGTTGTTCGTCGGCATCATCCCCATGCTCGGAGCCACAGTGGTGGTTCTGCCAATCGCGCTATTTCTCATCTTTACCGGCAATCTATGGCAGGGGTTCTTTTTGATCGGCACGAATCTGCTGATCACCAGTAATATCGATAATTATCTCCGGCCAAAACTGGTGTCGAAGAAGGCATCACTCCATCCGGCACTGGTATTGATCGGGGTGCTAGGCGGTTTACAGGTATTTGGCATGCTTGGATTCATCTATGGACCGGTGATTATGATTTTATTGGTGACGACCATAGAGTTATACCTGAAATACGAACAGCCAAAAGCGGCTGGAAATTAAAAAAATAAATTAGATCGATGTATGGTCTTGATTGGCAGGGAAATCCCGGATTTTGAGTTAGAGTCTTTTTATAAAAATGATTTTCACAAGATACGATTGTCGGAGTATCGCGGCAGATGGCTGGTGATGCTATTTTACCCCGCTGATTTTACGTTTGTCTGCCCGACGGAACTGTCAGCGGCCGCAGATTATTATGATCGCTTTCAGGCGATCAATGCTGAAATCGTCAGTATCAGTACTGATACGGCGTACGTGCACAAAGCGTGGCACGATGAATCAAAAGCCATTCATAAAATAACTTTTCCCATGCTTGCCGATCCAACCGGCCAGGTGTGCCGAGCGTTTGGCACCTATCTCGAGGATGAAGGGCTGTCGCTGCGCGCTTCGTTGATCATCGATCCGGAGGGACGATTGCGCGCCATGGATATCCATGACAACAGCATCGGCCGCTCGATCGAAGAAATTTACCGCAAATTACAGGCGTCTCAGTACGTGCATGAACATGCCGGTGAAGTATGCCCAGCCAGCTGGAAACCGGGTGACAAAACGCTGAAGCCGGACATCGCGTTAGTCGGCAAAATATAGCTATTATCACATGAGTTTGTTTAATTACTTATTTCGTCGGCGGGCCAATACGCGCGCTCTCAATATTCTCCTGGTCACCAATGGCCTGGTGCTCATCGCCGGCGCCATGCTCGGGCCGATTTACGCTCTGTTTGTGAAGGACGTCGGCGGTGATTTGCTTGATGCCAGCCTGGCCGGAGCGGTTTTTGCCGCATCGGCTGGGGTGACGGCGTACGTATCCGGCCGGTTTGCCGATCGCATGAAACGCGGTGAATTTGTGATCGTCGCCGGATATCTGATGATGGGCGTGGGATATTTGGTGCTGACCCAGGCGAGCTCCATCGGACATTTACTCTTTGCGCAGGTAGTCATCGGCATCGGTGAGGCCGTGTACTCACCGGCATTTGACGGTGTGTATTCCCGACACCTGACGAAACACGCGCAGGGGAGTGAGTGGGGCCGGTGGGAAATGATGAATTATTTCACTATCGCCGGTGGTGCGCTGGTGGGCGGTATTATCGTTACGCTGACCAGTTTTGATACTATATTCGTGGTGATGGCGCTGTTGTGTATTGGGAGCGCCAGCTACATCGTTTCGCTCCGTAAACATATATTGTAGTTCATGCATCATTCACACGCACATCACAGCCTCCGTCTGAGCCGGGCGCTCCACTCGTCACTTGGGCTTTTTGAGTGGTCGGTATGGATGCACACTTTCGCCCGATCACTGATTTCGATTTTCGTTCCTATCCTTCTGCTTCAGGCGGGGTATGCCGTTGGTGAGGTGATGGTATATTTTTTGATATTCAATGCTATCGACGTACCGCTCAATTTCCTATCGCGATGGCTGATCAAACGAGTGGGCGCACGTCTGGTGATCATCATGGGTTCACTATTCATGCTGGCGTACTTCCTCAGTCTGTCGGGGCTGTCGCCGGATCACTGGGGGATCGTGGTGATGATTGCTGTATTTGCTGCGGCGTATGACGCTTTGTACTGGGTAGCGCACCTATATTATTTCATGGTGTGCAGCAAACACAAGCAAAACATCTCCCGGGATACCAGCGGCCTTTTTATCGTCCAGCAATTGGCCGAGGTATTGGCTCCGGCGATCGGAGCGGGGTTGATCATCTTGTTTGGTGATCAGGTGCTGATTTATGTAAGCGCGGCGGTGGTAGCGTTGTCCATCATCCCATTGTTCCGCATCCGCGGCGTACCTGATCGCCCAACCGCACCATCACAGCCGTTCCGCAGTTTTTTTGGCAGGTGGGAGGTAGCGCGGGATTACGTCTCCACCATGCTCTATGGCGTCCATATGAGTGCGGAACTTGAGCTCTTCCCGATTTTCCTTTTTTTGCTGCTGGGGAACGTCGAATCGGTAGCGGCGGTGGCTGTACTGGGCGCGGCGGCTATGATTATATTTACTTTTTTCGCCGGTCGGATCCAGCGATCACACCGTGTCTACAGTATTATCATCGGTTCATTCATAGCCGGTTTGCTGTGGCTCCTGCGGCTGGGTGTCGACGATTCGATATTTTTATACGCCAGTATTTTTGTGGTTGGTTTTTGCTCGGTCATGATCAGCGTCCCGGTCATGAGCACGCTTTTCGAAAAAGGTGAGCGGATCGATCCTTTATCCGCGTCGACCTATCGCAATGCCTCCTCCATGTTTTCAAAAGTAATACTGTATACTGGTTTGGTAGTGGCTGTGTACGTATTCCACGTCAGTTTTATCAGCGCCGCTGGGGCGTTGTTTGCGATATTACTAATCCATTATGGAGCGCGTCAAGTCATGGATCGGGCATCAGCCGCGCCATCGCAGACGTAATATGGAAAAAATCCCCGTCACCGTATTTACCGGGTACTTGGGCAGTGGCAAGACCACGATTATACTGAATCTGATCAAGCAGATGCCAGTCGGGTACAATATGGTTTGGCTCAAGAATGAATTCGGCGACGTGGCGGTGGATTCACAGCTCGCCAAAGAATCAAATATCAAAGTCACTGAGATGCTGAATGGCTGCCTGTGCTGCATTTTGGTGGGGAAAATGGGCAATGCCATCGATGAGCTGCTCAAACAGTATCATCCCGACCGGATTATCATCGAGACGTCAGGCTCGGCGTATCCAGCGCCGATCGCCCTGGAGATACGAAAAATGGGAGACCGGCTAAAACTTGACTCGATCGTGACCGTCATCGACGCTATTAATTTCGAAGGCTACGCTGACAAAAGCTTTACCGCAAAAATTCAGGCGGAGTATACTGATTTGATCCTGATCAATAAACACGAACAGGTGGATGAGCGAACGCTGGACCAGACCCTGGATGATGTATATGAGCTCAATCCACATACGCCAAAAGTAAAGACCGACCATGGGATGATCAGTCCAGATCTGATATTCGGTTTGGACACGAAATTATTCATGACCCAGGCGGAAGTGGACGCGGCAAATGCGGGTCGGAACGTGCATCACCATGAGCAGGAGGTGGAAATCGCAGAATTGGTCAGCGACCGGACATTTACCCGGGAACAAGTAGACGCGGCACTGCGCGCGCTCCCCCGGACCGAGTTTTACCGCATCAAGGGTATGATCAAATTCACCGGTGGCTTTGAGCTGCTCAATTATGTTTTTGGCCGCTTCGATTACATACCGCTGCGGCACTATACTGGCCAGACTAAAATTACTTTCATGGGTGAAGAGTTACAGGCCTATGATGATACCATCATCGAAGGATTTGGCATTTCTCCGGATGAGCTTCGGTTTGTAGCCGCGGACTAAAAAAATGCCCGGAACGGTAATTGTTCCGGGCCATACATCCTCCGAGTAGAACATGAATCAGGAGAATTTTTTGATGCGCTGGCGATGGCGCGGTTCGCCGCTGAATTCGGTATCCAGCCAGGCCAGGACGATCTCCAGGGCAGTGGATGGCTGGGTCGTCCGCGCGCCGAGACACAGCACATTGGCGTCGTTGTGCTGGCGGGAGAGCAGAGCCATCCGGACACTGGTACACAGTGCCGCGCGTACATGGCGGTGGCGATTTGCCGCCATGGACATGCCGATACCGGTTCCGCAGATGAGTATGCCGCAGGTGTTGGGGCTGATATCTCGGCAAACGCGATCGGCAAAGTCGGGGTAGTCCACCGAATCGTGATTGGCCGTGCCATAGTCCGTGACCTGGTATCCGCGCTGCCGTAAATCCTCCGTTAGCTGTTCCTTCAGCGGAAATCCGCCATGGTCAGCCGCGATCAGCACATGTTTCATTTGATCCATCGAGAACCTCCTTCGGTACGAGCGCTATGATTGGTTTTCCAAGAACTCTGTTGTTTGCAGCAATCTTAGTGGACACCCAGGCGCAGTGTCAAGTGATGTAGATAAAAAACCCGCCATACGGCGGGTTTGGAGAGACTCGGTATGCCATTACCCGTCGACCCGGGTGATCAGGCTGAAGCGACCATCCTGGATGGGCTCACCCCAGCGCTGCAGGTAAAAAGTATTCAGGTAGAGACCGGGAGTGGGCGGATCGATACGAAAGACAAATGTACCGGTTTGTCCGGGTTTGACACTCGATTCCTGGAGTACGGCAGGCGTGTGGCGTGATGGCCAAGAGCGATCCACGAATCGGCTGACAGCGCCCCCCAGGTCAAACGTGTCCAGAGTGACGTGGCGGTCCCAGGTGGCCAGTCCGGTATTTTTGAATCGGACGGTAATCATCGGCCGCCAGGTGTAGAGCAGGGCAGGGGGCAGGGTCTGACTGATGAGTGATGCCTGATACCGTGAATCCACGCGGGTGATTGAACGGTCGTCCTGCTGTACCAGCTGTGCTGGACCAGTCAGTCGGTAGATATTTAAATACTGACCGAGTTGGCTTGGGCTGGTAAATACGCTGGTAAAAGTAGCTGTGGCGCCGGGTTTTACTTCTGATTCCACGAAATCAAAACCGCCGTGCTGATGCGGCCAGCTGGAGTCACGGAAGCGACTGACCTGGCTGCCCAGGTCGTAGATATTGAGTTTGACCTCGCCCTTTTTCCATGTTTTGGTTCCGGTATTTGTCACCACCGTCGTCACCGTTTGCCGCGCGCCGGTAAATGTGGCCGGCAGGATATTTTGATGAGTTACCTCGCCGCTGTAGCTGTACTGCGTGCTGCCGACGGTGCCACCTCGGGCGATAAATATATCATGGGCGGCGGTGCGAACGGCGCTCAAGTGGCTGTAGAGATTGGTACCCGGGCAATCGGTGCAGTCGACGTCACTGTGGCCGATCACATGGGGGTATGTTTTATCTACGAAAAAACCGGATTGGCTCGGATCAATGCCGAAGAGAGCGGCTTTGGTGCCGATCAGGTTAGCCAGGGCGGCAGCGACAGCATCGTTCAGCTTCAAACTGGATTCATAATTTCCCAAGATGGCGATCCCCACAGTGCCGCGGTTAAATCCCGCTTCATTCTGTGATCCGCCGAATCGGGAAGCGGCACAGGCTGCGGAACGGTAGGCATGTGCGCCGATGACCCCGTCCCCGCCAGCACGGCCCTCGTAGATCTTCCCATTCTGGTCAATCAGATAATTGTAGCCGATATCGCCCCATTTCAATACGACGGCGTGCCAATAGTAAATTCCCTGAATCGTCTTTGCCGGATCACTGGTTCCTGGATCGCCAGCGGTGTGATGCACGATAAATTTTTCCGGAGTGACTATTTCCGTCGGCCATTCCTCGTTACCTTCGCTGTCGTAGCGCCACGATTCGTTTGCTTGCCAGCCAGAACGGGGGATGATGGTCAGTGTACTGGCGGCAGATACCGGTTTAAAAAGCCAGTCAAACAGATTGAATCCATCGGTTGCAGTCGACTCAGTCGGATCCAAATAGATAAGTTTTATTTCATCGAGTGTCCCATCAGCAGTTACCTCATATTGGATACGCGTGGCTTGGTCGGCCGTAAATGGTTCACGCAGGTACTGATAGCCATCCACCTCCACGAAACTGTCTGACTCGACGTCATACCATTCGCTCCATCCGCTCGCGTCATTCAGTCGAAATGAAAATGAAACCATCTGGCTGTCGCCGCGCCATGCAAAACCCGCCACAGAGAACGGACGCTCGGTGTGGAGAATATCGGAAATATAGGTACCATCGATGAGACTGATGTCGCTATCGCTTATTTCCGCTTGGACGACTGAGGGTACAGTAGTGGCCAGCGTCCGATAACCGAAAATCAGCGCCACTGCGGCAGTGGCGACGCCGAAATAAAACGATGTTCGAGTTAGGGAACCGTTCCGCATTCGTGCTGGTGTTAGTTTTTGTTTTTCATTTTCTATATGTATTATAGCGTATTTTAACGATTTTGTCCAGTCTGTAATTCTCTGATATCATTCCCAGTGGTATGCCAACGCTCAAATCATCACTAGCCGCCCTGCGCCATGAATTACGCGGCGCGTCGAGTCCGGCTCAGGCAAAAATCGCCCGATGGTTTTTCAAAACCGGGAAAGGAGACTATGGAGCGGGTGATCAGTTTATCGGCATCAGGGTTCCTGTACTCCGGTCGATCGCCAAGCGCTACCGGGGTCTGCCGCTTTCGGATGCCGTACGTTTGCTGGTGAGCCCGATTCATGAATATCGGATGGTGTCACTGTACATCATGATTCAGCAGTATGAGCGAGGCGACGCCACTCAGAAGAAAAAAATTAATCGTATGTACCTTCGCCATCGGCGTTCTATTAATAATTGGGATCTAGTGGATACGACCGCGCCGAACATTATCGGCGCATATCTGCTCGACCGCCCCCGTGCTATACTGTACCGGTTGGCGCGTTCGAAAAACCTCTGGGACCGGCGGATCGCCATCTTGGCCACCTATACCTTCATCCGTCAGGGTGATTTTACGGATACGCTGAAACTTGCTACACTGTTACTCCGCGATCAGCATGACCTGATGCATAAAGCGGTCGGCTGGATGCTCCGGGAAGTCGGTAACCGTAATCGCAGCATCGAGGAGCGGTTTCTCAAAAAGAACTACCAAGCTATGCCGCGAACCATGTTGCGCTACGCCATCGAAAAGTTTCCCGAGCACCGTCGTCAGCAGTATTTATCCGGAACCATATGAATGAAAAACAATTTGACGTGATCGTCATCGGCTCGGGCGCTGGTGCAAAGATTTCGTCGTTTGCGGCTCAGCGAGGCATGCGCGTCGCCCTGATCGAGGACGGCCCGCTTGGCGGAACTTGCCTCAACCGGGGGTGCATCCCGTCGAAAATATACGTGCATACGGCTGATATCGCGCGTGCCATCCGGCAGGCGGGGATTTTTAATCTCCAGGCATCGTTTGACGGCACTGATTTTGCGGGCTTGGTGAAGCGCGTGACCGGCTACACCGACAGTCATGCCCAAAAAATGGAAAGCGGCACCAAACGTAATCCGAATATTACACTGTATCAGGGCCATGCAGAATTTGTCGGAAAAAAAACCCTGCAGATACATGGAGAGCATATTACGGCGGAAAAAATACTTATCGCTGTCGGCGCGCGTCCGTTTATCCCATCGATCGACGGACTGGCCGGAACCCCATATCTCACTAGTACTGAAGCGCTGCGGCTACGCACATTACCTCGGGAGCTCGTCGTCATCGGCGGAGGGTATATCGGCGTGGAGCTCGGTGGTTTTTTCAGTGCATTGGGTACTCGCGTGACCGTGGTGCAGGCAAGTGACCGTTTGATTGACCGGGAAGACGAAGATGTCGCACGGGTATTTACCGATGTCTTTTCCCGGAGCCAGACGGTATTACTCAAGCATACAGCGACAAAGGTTGAATATACCGCCGGCCAGTTCACCGTTACCGTTCAGGGCCCGACAGGAAAACGGGAGATCGGTGCTGACCAACTGCTGGTCGCCACGGGTGTGACGCCGAATGCTGACACGACCACGGTTCGGGCCGGAGATATCGACATAGACGAACGGGGATTTATCAAGGTAAATGAGTATCTGGAAACATCCGTCCCGGGTGTATTTGCCATCGGCGATGTCATCGGCGGTCATATGTTTCGCCATAGTGCGAATTGGCAAGCACGGTACGCAATCCAAAATATGTTTACTGACCAGCACATAGCCGTAGACATGGCCGTCATGCCGCACGCGGTATTTTCCCATCCGCAGGTAGCTGGCGTGGGAGCGACGGAAACTGAATTGCGGCAATCAGGCCGACCGTACACGGTCGGTCGGGCTGACTATAGTTCCACAGCCATGGGTGAGGCGTATCAGGAGCGGGATGGATTCGTGAAAGTGCTGGCTGATGAAAAAAAACAGCTGATTCTCGGCTGTCACATCATCGGACCTGAGGCATCGACCCTGATTCACGAAGTAGTAGTGGCTATGCGCGCCGGTGGAAGCGTCGCGGCTATCACCGATAGCGTCCATATTCATCCGGCTATGAGCGAGGTGGTACAGCGCGCGTTTGTAAAACTTGTTTGACGGCCATGGATGTGCGCGTGCTCATGATTCATGGAAATGGTGGTGGCACCGGCCGCGACCATTGGTTTCCCTGGGCGGCTGAACAGCTCACCCATATGGGTTGCCCGGTTCTCGCTCCGGATTTCCCCGACCCGATTGAAGCAAAAGCGTCGGTGTGGTTACCATATATGGAAGTGCTTGGTGCGGCTGAAGACACGATCATCATCGGCCATTCGTCAGGAGCGGTGGCTGCTATGCGCTACGCGGAAACGCACCAATTGCTCGGCTCGGTTTTGGTCGGTGCTTGTTACACCGACCTGGGGTGGCAGAGCGAAAAAGTAAGTGGGTACTATGATCGCCCATGGCAATGGGAGCGGATTCGGCGAAACCAGCGCTGGATAATCGAATTTGCCTCCATTGACGATCCGTTTATCCCCATCGCCGAGGCGCGTCACATTCACGAACAGCTGCGGACGGAGTACTATGAATATGACGACCGGGGCCATTTTGGTTCAGCTGACCGCCCGGTACGTGAGTTTCCTGAATTAATTGATTGTATCCGGCACAAGCTTTTCGTACTATGACTCTCATCACCAGTATTCACAATCCCGCAGTCATGCTGGTACATAAACTCCAGCAGAAAAAATATCGCGATCAGCTCGGTTTATTTGTGGTGGATAATCCACTGACGGTTCGTGACGGACTGCATCACGGCGCGCAGATAAAATCACTATTAGTCGGTGATTCATTTGCCTCCCGAGAGCGGGAATTATTTTCCGCCATCGCCACGCCGCTCAAACCAGAAGTCGTCGTTCGAGTGAGCGATGCGCTGCTGCAAAAGGTATGCCTCACCGAACATACGCAGGGAATGATCGCGGTGTGCCGCATTCAGTCCATTCCCGCCAGTCTGGACGCCCCGATAGTCTATCTGGACGGAGTCGGTGATCCGGGAAACGTCGGCACTATCCTCAGAACCTCCGCGGCATTTGGCGTCCGGTCGATCATGGCTGATATGGACACCGCCGATTTTTATAATCCAAAGACGGTTGCCGCGGCTAAGGAGTCGATATTTATTCTCAGTCTCAGTCGCGTTTCCTCGGCTGCCCTCGCTGACGTACGAAAAAAAATGCCAATGTATGGTCTGGCGGTCAATGGCGCTACTCCGTTACAGGAGGTTGAGTGGCAGCATCCTTTTTGTCTGGTGCTGGGAAATGAAGCGCGTGGTATCAGCCCCGAGGTGTACCGATATCTATCCACTTCTGTCGCTATAGAAATGGCAGGCGGGTCAGTGGAATCGCTGAATGTCGCCTTAGCGGCAGCGATTGCGCTATATCGGGCGTTCCACAGCCGATAGTGGTACGTATAAATAAAAAAAACAGCGATTCGGGGAGCCGAGCCGCTGTTTGATGTTGTGTGAAAAGGTCGATGTTAGAATACATAGGTCAGGAGTCCGGCCAGTATTACCGTCGCCGGGATGGTGATCAGCCAGGCGACGAGCATGTTACCGCCGATTTTCCAATTGACCAGCCCAAATCGCTTAGCCGCCGTCGTACCCATCACGCAGCTGGAAATGGCATGGGAAGTGCTGATCGGAACACCCCAGAGTGAGAGGAGGAAGATAACCCCACCAGCCGAGGTTTGCGCGGAAAAACCATCTACCGGCATTGGCTCATCTCCTGACAGTTCATCGGTTATCGTCCGGATGATTCTCCAACCCCCAAACAACGTACCGGCACCCATCGAGGCCGCGCAGAGAATGCGGATTGGCATCGGGACTTCAAATTGGTGAATGACGCCGTAGGTCAGCAACGAGATGGTGATGATGCCCATGGCATTTTGGGCGTCATTCATCCCGTGGGAAAATGACATCCAGGCCGCAGATAGGATCTGCAGCGATTTAACCCGTTTATTCACCTGGCGATGTCGGAGCTGCATGCGGTGCAGTGTCCATGTAATCACGGTGATCACGAGCAGAGCCAGAATAAAGGCGGCAATCGGTGCGAAAATCATGGCGAGCATGATTTTTTTTATGCTCGGCAGCATCAGGATTGACCAATCGAAATGCGTGCCTACCACCGCCGCGCCGATCAAGCCGCCGATCAGGGCATGTGTCGACGAAGAGGGGAGTCCCCATTTCCACGTGACAAGATTCCAGGCGATAGCCGCCACTAGTGCCGCGGCCAGCATCTCCTGGGTGATGACACTGGAGTCGACGACGCCTTTGCCGATCGTGTAAGCGACGGCCGTATGGGACAGTGCCCCGATGAAGTTGAAGGTGGTGGCGAGCAGGATAGCCGCTCGCGGCTGCAGCGCGTTACTGGCGATGCTGGTAGCGATGGCGTTTGCCGCGTCATGGAACCCATTGACAAAGTCATAGGCAAGCGCGGCGATGATCACGAATATCAGGAACAGTATGTCATACACGTTTTGCTATCACTCCTTTCATGGTATCCGCCGCGTGACGGAATTTGTCCGCGGTGTCTTCGAGTCGGGCAATGACCCGTGAAAAAGCCTGAGCGGCGATCAGATCATCGACTGAAGTCGCATTGAGATACACTCGCGCGATGCCCAGTTTATTGATCTCGTCGGCCGCATGCTCGATCTCCCGGATGACCTCGTAGATTTCGATAGGGTTTTCGAATCGGCTGAAGTATCCGATAGAATTACGGAAACAATCAGCCGCCTGAGCAATCAGCTCGACCATTTTACGCACATCGTCGGGCGGATTGTGCACTTCGAAATTGACTAGCGTATCAGCCGCACTTTCGATGCCATCAAGGATGTCATCGAGGATTTGGCCGAATTGCATGATTGCGTCCCGGGAGAAAGGTGTGGTGATAGCATCGTTGATCAGTCGCGATAGGTCGCGAACCTGCTGGTCGCCGCGCGATTCAGACTGCTTGATTTCACGGTGCAGTTCGCCGCGTTTGACCGCATGGTGGGAATTGTTCGCCAGCGCGCTGAGCTGGGTTGCCGCGAAATGGATTTCATCCACTTGCGCTTGGTAGATAGCGAAGAAACGCTGGTTTCGAGGAAGGAAACTAATGTTCCTGACCCTGTGTAAAAAACGGGAAAATGAGCCAGCCATGGCGTGTCTCCTGTATGGTTATATGATGTAATGATCTCTTTTAAATTGTTGCACTGTACCATTCATCATGGTATCTGTCAAAAAGGAGCGTTGAGGCAGGATGGACGATATGAGCTGTTCCACGTGCCATAAAGACTTTTCTGCCGGTGTTCGGTATGTGTTTAGCCGCCGAATTTTTTTATAGAAAAAAACGGCTGTGCAGAAAACACAGCCGTTTATCCCTCTCATCCTGCATATCAGCTCAGCTGATCATGTACCAGTGCCATGATGCATTGGTAATTGTACAGGCGCCTGCGCTCAGTCATCTTACGGCGGATGGCGACGCGCTGGCCGATGGTCAGTTTCCGGAACAAGAGTTCGCTGAGAAGCATAGTTTCTTCCTCAACAGACGTGATGTGCCCGGGAAGCATGAACTGGTCGAAGAGTTCTTCGACGGTCGCGGTGACCAGGTGTTCGGGTTTCATTGGACAACCTCCATGGATATAGGAATGAACAATTTTTGCATATACCAAAAAACCGGCCCATGCATGGCCGGAATTGGGTACTGGTTATGCGGTCAAATCGCTACATAGCACCAGCCACGAGGGTATGAGGAGCCTCGTTTTTTGGCGGGTTTTGGACTATGGAGCGGATACGTGTCATAGCACCAGTGAGTATAGAGCAGTCGTTCGATGCCGTCAATACTAGTTGCGAAACCTGAATGACTGCGCTACCATTGGTACTAGAGACAGGATATGGTAACAATGAAATATTCATCATTGGTTTGGGTGGGCGGTTGTCTGGGCATGCTGATCATGCTCATCGTCGCTATACCTGCTGCTGCAGCGATTGACGACTGTCCGACAGGATATGAATTTCAGCCATCCAGCGGCGTCGGCTGTGTGCAGATAAACTGTGGTTTAGTCCCCGATGCTCACTACTCGTATACCAGTCGATGCATCTGTGGATCAGCGGGAAGTATCAATGAAAATCCAGCTGACCCGAATAAGGCCTGCTACTATGGCAACGATTATTCCGCGTGTCCCGGATGTCTCTATGCCTGTGTTCACATAGATGAAGATTGCCCGGGTGACACGCCATCCGCCACGGTAAATACAAATACCACATCGGTGACAAATAGGGATGTCAATTCCGCTTCCACCCCGTCCACTAACACATCAGCGAATGTCAATCAGTCGGTAAATCAGAATGTGAATATGGATAATTCTGTCGCGCCGTCACTGAGTACCAGCGGCACCGGTGGCGCGAATTGTACAGACGTATGCGCAAAATATCTGCGAGGCCGGAACAACGCTACCGTCATTTCGGCTAGTGGGAATCCTCCGGATTGCATCTGTCAGATCGATGTGCGGCAGGGCGGGGAAGTATCGCAAACCATAAAAGTCGAAGGACCGATAGAAACCACTTATACGTTTGACCCTGCAACCGGCGCATTGCTATCGCGGCAAATCATAAATCGCCAAGATGAAATTGAGAGAATTCGTCAGCGGCTCGGCTACCGCTATACCGAAGCGCAGATAGATGAATTGCTTGCCCCTGAGAAGGTTGACGCTTGGTTTCATCAACAGATGAGTCCAATCGAAACCTCGACGAACATGCTCAATCCGCAGTTTTGGTGGCAGCACGTCGTGGCCATCCTGGACCATGGGTTCAATGGCAATAGTGCTGATTTTGTTGATGTGCATAATTACGGACGCTGTGGTGATTCGATGCAGTGGCTGGAGCGGAATTTATCGTCAGAAATGCATCTCGGAGACAATCCGGATGAACCAGGACAAAAACATGAAGCCATGCTCTCGATTACCGGCGAGAAATTTAGCAATTTACTCAATCACACTTCTCTCCTTATCCGTCCGGCTGGTATATCGAATATGGAATGGGAGGATATCGTGACGGAGCTGAAGCAACTATCTGGTGGCGCCGAAGGCAATCCCGGCATTTTGCCGACCAAATTGGACAGGGTAGACCCGCGGCTGCTGGACGCCAAGGTTTTGGATCCGTATAAAAAAGAAATAACCACAGTACGGGAATTTATCAAAGGCTGGTCATATATTCGCATTAGTTAATTTATGAAAAAAATTGGCGCTATTTCCACTATTGTGGGGTGCCTGGTTATTATGCTGGGGGCTGGAGCGTTGGTGCTGCGCCACGTTCCGGCAGAAACCTACGCAGTGGAGCAGACAGACATACAGGCACATTGGGGTTCGATTTCCGGGTCACTGAGCTATCCTAGTGATTTTATTCCGGCTTTGGGCGTCTGTGCGCAAACTCAGAACGCGTCAGAACAGTACTGTACCTATGAAATGATTGAGAGTGACAAGTATGCTAATGGGTATGGCTATAATATCTCAGTACCGCCCGGGGTCTATACGGTATTTAGTCATGAGGTGACCGAGCTCAATGCGCTGACTGGTTATCAGGAGGGCGATTACCAGGCACTGTATACGAAATTTGTCACCTGCGGCATGGAATATGATTGCCCGTCACACGCGCCAATCGCGGTGAGCGTTGGCCGGTCGGAGCAGGTGACTGATATTGATCCGATTGATTGGTATGATTTCTAAAAATATGAATGGATCGCATGTCTCGCCCCAGCGGCCACCCGCGGTCAGACGGTGGTGGCTGTGGTTAATAGTTATCGCTATCGTGATAGCGGCAGTGAGTATTCCATATCTTTCGGTACCGGCGCAGTGCGTTCCGTGTCCCGAAGAGGCGAGCTATTGTCTGCCGTGCCCCACATACCGTGAGAGTGTCTGGCAGCATTTTTTTAATTGAGACATGCAAATTCCAAAACGCAAATCCGGCCGCTATACCACCATGCCGTTTGATCCGCATATGACCCAGGTAAAACTGGATGCCCTGCGGCGTGAACTTGATACCCTGCGGCGGGTACGGCAGCCGGCGGCTATCGCTGAAACAAAGCGGCTGGGTGAGCTGGGGGATTTTTCTGAAAATGCGGAGTATCAGTTGGCCAAGGGGCGGTTGCGCGGCATCAACGCCCGAATCGATGAACTGGAATATATGATTCGGTCAGCGGTCGTCATCGCCCGCGCTGAGGATGGCCATGTGCAGATCGGCAGCCGGGTTGCCGTTGCGATTGACGGTGAGCAAAAGATATTTACCATTCTCGGTTCATCCGAGTCAGATCCCGGACGCGGGATTATTTCTCATACCTCTCCCATCGGAAGCGCGCTACTCGGAAAACTGCAGGGTGATACATTTATTCTAACTATAGGCAGTCGACAGTCCCGCTGTCAGATCATTCACGTTGACTGAATTGAAACTATAAGTCAGGATTGCTTTGTTCAGCGTCAATACGCTCTTCGTGAAGGAGGGACACATGCCAAAGCGACGCGTCAATCAACCGGTGAAGACGACCATCATGGTCTATCAGGGGCCCCTGAACCACATCGGCTTGCCGATGACTGGTGCGATCAAGCCCACCCCGCTGCCCAAAAAGTAGCGCCTGGCCGTACGTCGTCCACCCGCCCGCCCGCAGTTTGAAAATACACGCTGCGGGTTTTTTTATGTACCACACGGTGGTATACTGATTATATCTGATTATTAGCCAAATAAATTATATGAAAGGATTTGCTCAAAATATTGAGGAAGCTACTGTATCAAATAGTTACTTCCGTAAAGTTCTGTACTCAGGAAAACACAGCCAACTGGTACTGATGAGCCTGCAGCCAAAAGAGGAAATTGGCCTGGAGACGCATCCTGATAATGACCAGTTTTTTCGGTTTGAGTCAGGCACGGGTACAGTAATTATCGATAATAATGAATATGCGGTGAGCGACGGAATGGCCGTCATCGTGCCAGCGGGGGCTGAACACAATGTCATCAATACATCCGCTGATCAGCCGCTGAAAATGTATACTCTGTATGCCCCGGCTCACCATCGAGATGGTATCGTGCATGAAACAAAAGCAGCCGCTGAAGCTGATGATGAGGATTTTGACGGCACAACAACGGAATAAGAGCGCGTCAGTTACTTGTGTTAGTTGAGTCCTGCCGTGTTACTTTTTTGATTATACATCGTTTGTATAGTTAGAGGGCATTAATGCGATTCAAACAGAACACTCTATGGATACCGTACGAGAAACGGAGGCCATCGCTGCCTGCCAGGCAGGGGATATGGAACGATTTGGTGAATTGTACGACGACTACGTCGATCGAATGTACGCGTTTGTATATGCGCGGACGCTGCACCGAGAAACGGCGGAAGATCTGACCAGTGCTGTATTTATCAAGGCACTGGGGCATATCGGAAGGTATCGCGGGGGATCGTTTCGCGCCTGGCTGTACCGCATCGCCCGGCACACCATCATCGATCATTACCGTACTGCAAAAGCCGTCATCCCCCTCGATGTGATACTGCAAACCAGTCGTGAACCACGTACGGAAAATTCGTCTGAACAATTGGCACTGCTGTCGGAGGTGCGCCAATATCTGTCTGGATTATCGCCTCGACATCGCGATGTGGTATTGCTGCGCATATGGGATGGCTTGTCATACCGTGAAATCGCCCAGATAGCCGGCATGACCGAGGGCCAATGTAAGATGCAAATTTCACGGGTGCTCCGGCAAACGCGAATTGCATTGGCTGCTGTGGCCACACTGATATTTATTATCACGATAACTATATAATACAAGCATATGATTTCCCCCGAACGTATTGATCAATTGGTTAGTGAGCTGGTGGCCGATGACCATCGTCTCCTCGGACATGAAGATCGTGTCCGGCAAATCGTCACGGCACTGCTCCAGAGCCAACCGACCGTTCATATCGATGAGCAATTCCGCGCTGCTTTGCGCGAACGGCTGCGTACTATTCAGCCGGAAGCCGGTTCAGCGGTACGAACCTCGTGGTTTGGATGGCTCAGCGCTCATCCCATGGTGCCAGCTGCGAGTCTGCTGGTCTTGGTGGTTGTGGTGGGAGTTTCCTGGTACGTGTGGTGGCAACCCTCAGGCACTGATGATATTTTTACCCCCCCAGGCGGTATCCAGCAGCTGTCAGCGAATGCGTTTGGCGATTTATCATCGAGTAGTCCATCATCCTCTCGCCAGTCAACCAATGTCGCCGATGAAATGGCATCGGATACCACAGCAACGGCCATAGAACCCGGTACGTTCCCTGTGCCGGATCAGAATGCTGAAATTACAAGCTACCGCTATGTTTATAGTGGAGAGTTTCCTGATATTCCGGCGTCCAGCCAGGTGGTACGCCGTATCCGTCCCACTACCTCAGTGTCCGCAAACCTAGAATCCTATGGTCTGGATTTGATGCGCATGTCTTCTTTTGCTGATTTAGAAACGCGCCACGTTTCATTGGCCCAGACTGCCGAGGGTGGGTATGCTATCGATATCAACGTGCAGGATGGCCTGATCAGCATCAGCAGTGACATGCTCTATGCCACCCGAGATGTGGCGGTCGATTGTGTCGGCGAGGACTGCGCGGAGACCGCTGCCACGCCCCAGGGAACCGCTGATATACCCGCAGATGAAAAACTGATTATGGCCGCCAGGTCGTTTCTCGATGCCCACGACATTTCCTATAGTGGGTATGGTGAGCCAGAAGTCGTCTCTGTCGCTGGATACGGTGGAGTAGAACCGCTGCTGTACCGTGAATCAGCACCATATGTTTCCAGTATGACCGTCATCTTCCCCCTACAGATAGGCGGGCTTTCGGTATATGGTGCGTATGGTGAGCAGCAGGGTCTGCAAGTGTCACTGAGCTTACCGGATCTGCGTGTTTCCTCTGTCTATCCTCTACAGTCGATGGATTTTGACAGTTCGGAATATGCCAATGAAACTGATGTGGATGAGCTTCGCGCCATCATCGAGCGCGGTGGTTTATATGAGTATCAGCCGGAGCCGGCTACCAATACGGTTGAGATTCGTCTTCAGGCCCCCGAATTTGCCTATATAATCATGAGTCAGTACGATGATACCGGGACCAATGAACTATACGTACCGGCACTGGCATTTGCTATTGACCCGGCTGACCCTGAGAAAAGTCCCTGGAAGCAGCGGGTAGTGGTGCCGCTGGCGGCGGAACTGATTGAAACCCAGGGAGTAGTGACGGGGAGTGCGGGATCGGGGACGGCGACTATGCCAGTACCGGTTGACGATCTGTCTCGTTAGCTCAGAATAGGTAGTAGTTTCCGCAAACGTCTGGTAGGAGCCCGGCGTTTGTGGTATTGACTTTGCTTTGAAATATGGTAGGGTGTCGTTAATCAGGAATTCCGGGTGCATTAAGCGTAGTACATGGAGGTAAGCAGTATGGAACGGCTCTTTTTCTTTGGCCCTCGGGTGGTGATAACCCTTGGCATACCTGCCGTCGCAGGTTTAATCATCAGCCTCATCGCCGATGGTTTCAGTTGGTGGCTTTTGCCGACCACGCTGGCCGGCTGTATCGTCGGCGGAATTATCTGTATCTGTCTTTTTCCCCGCTGGTGCGTGAAATATGAGCGCCAGTCCCAGGCCGAAGGGGGCTATCTCCCCCTGTAGTAGGGATTGTAGATTTTCATTTGATCGGCTTTTGCCGATTCGCCTCCCTCGTAAACCCCGTCTGACACATATCGTGCGGACGGGGATATTTATGGATTTGACTTTCGGTTTTTCTTCGGGTATACTTATACATGAGTATGTATGTAGAAAAGCTCAATGAACCTATTCGGGTGATAGCTGATTTTAGCGGTACCACCGTCAAACCTCTGGCGTTTATCCGCCAGCAGGAGCATCGGTATGATATCAGTCAAGTCAATCTGGTGTACCGGACGAGAGTTGGTGATCGATACCACTGGTGTTTTGCCGTGTCGGATAGCGCAAATACGTACGTGCTTTTTTATGACCCATACTCGTTGCGGTGGACACTCAGGGAGATCCAGCTGGATGGGTAACTAGGACTCCAGATCGGCTGGTTTTTCGCCCCAGCTCATGGCAGATTCCGGTTTGCCGGTTTCCTCCTGATGTCCATACACGACAGTACCTTGGCTATCAGTATAATTGATCTTTACCACTTCAAAATCCTGCAGCGCGCCATCAACCATTTTTTTGCCGGTCGTGGTTTCGATATTTTTCGTGTACGCTCCAATTCGTTCAGTGGAAAACGACTTGTTCCAGGTTTCACCTTGTCGTTCGCCCTCGGTGACCTCGCCTGAGTGGCCGATGAGCGTACCGTGCTCGTCATAGGTCAGCGATTCATGCCAGCTGTGTTCACGGTCGAGGTTAGTACCTATGATGTCGGTAATCGCGCCTGTTTTTTCGTCGCGGGTAAATGTTTGCTCGGTGATGGCTTTTATCTCGTCAGTATGTTCCCATGCTCCCGTTTCAGAGTTTTTTTGCTTTACGTAGCTGATATTTTTACGCCAAGCCTCTCGTCCTCCCTGATCATCGATTCGTTCGCTGATAAGGCGGTCGCGGTTATCCATGTCGTGGAGCTTTTCTGCCAGCGCCAGGTCGCCACTTTGCTCGAGCAGGCTGCGGCCGGGGAGCGTTTTTTCCATGATGGCCAGTTCATTGGCTGAGAATTGTTCCTGTTCGGGGTTGTGCATATGTTTGGGGGATTAGCATTTTAGTCCTTTAGTATATCCTATGTCTTATAAAAAAACCACCGCTGCAGCATGGCGCTGGCGGTGGCAGATGGGCTGGCTGTTCGACTATCGGCGTTCGATGCGTTGGTTCCGAAGATCGGCAATGATTTGGCCGATGAAGCGATCCCACACGGTGGGAGCTTCAGGATTCAGGTCGGGAGCTTCGGTCAGTCGTCGCTGCGGCGGCAGATTCAGTAGAGAACCAAAATGCCTACGCAGGCTGTTGTACGATTGGGTATCACCCAAACCCTCCTTCAGTATGACCCCATGGTAGTGGGTGAACTGGAAGCGCTGGTCGCCATTGAGCGTGATGAGCAGCTGGTTGGTCCGTTCGAGCGGATTTGGTGTCAGCATGTCGATCCACAGGATGAGCAGGTCGGGTGCGCGTTCGAGGAGCGACAGCGTTTTTTCCGAGGGGTGCTCGGCGATCAGTTCATCCAGCATGACTGAGCCGGTGACCGTCATGTCATGGTGTTGCACCGCGGCAGCCAGCGCTGATTGCAGCATGGCGGCGGTACTGGAATTATCTTTGAAACAAACGGTGAGGATGTGTTTATTGTTCATCGAACCCCTCCTATGGGTGATGTATGTAGGTGAGTGTGTAGGTACTTTTTTTGAGTCTTTGAGCTTATCATTCAGCTTGGTACTCGTCAATGCAGCGTATCATATTACATTTCGACATGGCATCGTATTTTGCCAGCGTGGAACAGCAGGCGAACCCTCGCTTGCGTGGTCGCCCGATCGGTGTAGTCGCTACTATGACTCCGCACGGCTGCATCATCGCTTCATCGCGTGAAGCAAAAAAGATCGGCATCAAAACCGGTTGTCGTATCCCAGAGGCGCAGCAATTATACCCCGATGTGGTACTAGTTGAGGTCGATCCGCCAAAGTACCGATCGACCAGCGAGCGGATATTCAGTATCGCGGCGGAGTATTCGGAAGCGATTGAGCCGTACTCGATCGACGAGGCATTTTTGGATTTGACGGGCGTCGCTTCATCATATGATGAAGCGCATCGTATTGCCGTCGAAATACAGCGGCGGATCCGGGAGGAAGTCGGTGAATGGTTGCTATGTTCCGTAGGTGTGGCTCCTACGCGTTGGCTCGCTAAATTTGCCAGTGATACGGCACCAAAGGGCGGTGTGGTGGTGCTGACGCCGGATGTCATGGCTGCGTATCTCCGGGGTCGGGTATTGGAGGAAGCATGGGGGATTGCCGGCGCTACTGCTGGCCGGCTGCAGGCATTGGGCATTGCCACGCTGGATGAACTGGCTCAGTACCCGGTGGCAAATCTGATGGCGACATTGGGCGTGCGCGGGTACTATCTCTGGGCGAATCTGCATGGTATCGAGCTGGCGGGTGTGGAAGTGCAGCGTCAGCCGAAATCAATCGGTCATAGTCACATTTTGCGGCGGCGAACGCAGGATGTCAGATTTCATCAGGCGGTGCTGATGCGACTGTGCGAGCGGACGGGTAGGAGGTTACGGGAGCGCGAGCTGGAGGCGCAGGGGGTGTATTTTCATAGTTCATTGGTTCGTCGGGGTGCCGTTGGATTCAGCAGAATAGTACACCATCCCGTCATTCATACCAGTCAGATATTCCAGATGGCCTGGGAGGCGGTGCGTCCGTATCTGGGCGGTGATACGCCTCACTGGTATGCTGTCGGGGTATATCGTCTGCGACCGCGAGTGGACCAGCTGTCGCTGTTTCAGAACAAAAAAATATCTCCAGCATTGGCACGAGCACTTGATATGATCAATAATAAGTACGGCGAGGAGACGGTGGTGCAGGGGGAATTGCTGAAGCTGGGGGGCATACATGCGCCAGATCGCGTTGGCTTCCGTAAATCAGTTGCAGCGGAATTTCAAGGCGATCTGGTTACTGTAGATACCATGGAGTAGTCTGGATTTTTTGCTATCAATATGCTATACTGATAATGGTAATCAATAATATTCAATAGCGTGTGTAATTGGCACCAGCATCAATTACAAATTATTATGTGTGGGAGTAATGCACCGCAGCGTGCATCTTTTTATTGCCTATGAAGGGTATCATTAAATATCGCGAGTGGTGCATACTTATCTGGGGAATCGTGGTCATCGGATTGACAGTGTTGACATTGGCGTATGCCGATCCCATAGAGACGAGAGCGGCGGGCAATGTGTATTACGTGGATAATACGCACATAGATTGTGATGACGCTTATACGACCGGGGAAAACGATATTGACCACCCATGGTGCACCATCGATCGGGCAAATTCCGCTCATACCGCGGGGGATACGGTAATGATCAAGGGCGAGTATCGCGAAGAACTAATTCCGAAAGCAGGCGTGGATGCTGCGCAGCCGACGATCTATTCGGGATATTCCACGGACTATGGGCAGACCATCATTTTAGGCAGCGACGAAATTGACCCGGCGTCATGGTCGCTCTATTCCGGGAGCATATATCGAGCCCAATTTGACGCGCCGACACAGTGCCGCTATGACGGCAACGACATTTATTCAGTTAATAATACCAACTGCTGGATCGACCGTTCGTTATGGTTGTTGCGTGCCGACCCAACCGTGCAGGAAGATACACTCGATGATTTAGATGAGGCGGGGGAATATTGGTATGACGAATTGACTGATTACCTCTATGTGTGGATGCCCGACAGCGACAATCCGGCCAGTCACACGATCGAATGCTCGCAGCGTCCGATTGTCAGGGTTGGCGAATATTCTGCTCATCCGTCCGTGTACCATTTCGAATTGAGTAACATGACTCTGATGCAATCAAACGGCCGGGCGTTGACATTTAGTCCGTACGAGGACGATCCAGGGGATATCACCATAGAAAACAACGAAATCGCCTTTACTACTGGGGACAGCTATTGTCTCGGCAATCCCGCGGCAATTTACAATGGCAGCGCCACTGGTGCGGCGTATCTGCCAAATACTCCTGGGTACGTCATCAAGGATAATCTGATTCATGACGCGGGCAGTGACCGCGGGCCGTCATATGGTGATTGGCGATTTGAAGCCGCGCATCTCGGGGCTGGCATCGAGTGGTATGGTGTCATGGATAGTCTGATAGAGGGCAATGAATTTTATAATATCGCCCAGCCGATCGCTCTGAAACGCGGCGATATCGACATCACGGTCAAAAATAATGTCATTCATGACGCTCGTGAAGGTATCTGGCTCGGTTGGCCGACTGCCACTGGACAAGTTGCCGGCACCATTGAGGGTAATATTTTTTTCAATATCATTTCACGAACCGATCAAAAAGCCAGTGGCTACGCGATTTTTAACGGCTGCGGGGACAATCGGTATGCGGTGTACCATAATACGATTGTCGATACGTCCGGTCTGCATGTGACGACAGAGGCAGACGCCCAGGGCGGGTGCAATCTTGATGAAGCGTATCTGACGGCGAAAAATAACATTATTTCAAATCTGGTGCCAACCTACACCTCACCCCAGGGCACCCGTTTTATCTCACTGTATTGGAATTCATTTTCAAATGCCGTTTCAAACCATAATCTCTTCTACCACCCGAGCAGTCCGACGGCATTTGCCATGCGCACTGCCGGAAACCGGGCCAGCGCCCTGACGACCTATGCCACGCTCGGAGCCTGGCAAACGGCATCAAGCCAGGATGCGGACAGTTTCGAATCTGACCCGTTATTTCTGAATAAAGCCGCTCATAATTATCAACTCCAGTCAGTGAGTCCGGCTATTGACCAAGGTGAAATTATCGCCGGCTACCATTGTCCGCAGTCGGATGATGTCGACCCTGATCAAACCGGATGCCGGCACTGGCAGGGAAGCGCTCCGGATCTCGGAGCAGTAGAGCGTACTGACGCTGTGGTTGATATGACCGCTCCGGTGATTTCCGACGTATCGGTCGGCTCGATCGGCCAAGCGGTCGCCACCGTCACCTGGACGACGAATGAGCAGGCTGACACACAAGTGGAGTACGGTCTCACCGCCGCCTATGGCTCCAGTACTGGACTGGACAGTGTACTTACTACGTCCCATAGTCGTGTTTTGTCTGGCTTGACGCCGGGTACGACGTATCATTATCGAGTCAGGTCCCGTGATGGTTCGGATAACCTAGCCACCAGTAGTGATGCGACATTTATTACTCTTTCCTGCACTGAATCATGGTCTTGCGGCAGCTGGTCCGCCTGTGCCAGTGGTAGTCAGTCGCGAACGTGTACCGATGCGAATGCCTGTGGGACAATGATCAGCCGTCCCGCGTTGAGTCAGTCGTGCAGTGTTCCGGTGTGCACAGAATCATGGTCTTGCGGCAGCTGGTCCACCTGTGCCAGTGGTAGTCAGTCGCGAACGTGTACCGATGCGAATGCCTGCGGCACCATTGCTAAACGTCCGAGCACCACGCGTAGTTGTACGAGTACTGTTCCGATTGACGAGGCGCCACATACCCGACTCGTGTCCTACCCGCGCTCCGCAGTGAAGAGCTCCGTGGTGACTATCACGTGGACAGGGAGTGATGATAGCACGCCGACCAGTCAGTTACGCTACTCATACCGCCTCGATAGTGGATCCTGGTCAGCCTGGAGCGCGCAGACTAGCGTGACGCTGCATACACTGTCAAATGGCGCGCATACAGTGTATGTCCGGGCACGGGACACTGCCGGAAATATTGACGCATCTGCCGCGCTTGTCAGTTTCCGGGTTCAGGTGGATACCTATATCGTCACCGCGCCAAACAATGGCGGCGGACCGCAGGTGCGGGTGTTTGATCGTCATGGCACGGTGGTGAGCCAATTTTTCGCATATGACAGTGCTCTGCGGAGCGGTATATCGGTAGCCGCGGGTGATCTCGGTGGGGACGGGCACGATGAAATCATCACCGCTCCTGGGCCGGGTAGTCCGCCGCTGGTACGCGTTTTCCGTCGAAATGGTTCATTGCTCAATGAGTTTTATGCGTTTGATGAAGGGTTCCGGGGTGGGGTATCGCTTGCGGTTGGAGATTTTGATGGCAATGGAGAGGGCGAAATCGTAGTCAGCCCGATGGGCGGCGGCGGACCGCAGGTACGGGTGTTTGGATACCGAGAGGGCGCGTTTGTTCCATTGGTCAGAAGTTTTTGGGCATACGACGAACGGTTCAGAGGCGGTATTTCGCTGGCTACCTGTGATATTGAGGGCGATGGCATTGATGAGGTGGTTACCGGTCCGGCTCGGGCCGGCGGGCCCCAATTGCGCATCTTTGGCATCCGTAACCGCGAGTTCCGGCCGGTAACGCTGGGCTTGATGGCCTATGATCCGGGCTATCGTGGTGGTATCACCGTCGCCTGTGGAGATGTCAACGGCGATGGATTGGATGAAATCGTAACTGGTACTGTCGCTGGCGGTCCACACGTGCGGGTATTTGGTCGGACTAAAAATGGGGTGATGGGTGTCATTCATCCTGGATTTATCGTTTTTCTTTCACAATTTCGCGGTGGCGTAAGCGTCGCCACGGGGAATATTGATTATGATCGTGCTGATGAAATTTTAGTTGGCGTCAGGTCACAGAGCAGTCCGCTAGTGCGGATATACAGCATTTCCAATTTCAATTTTATCCGTAAAGAATTTTATGCCTATTCGCCGGTGTTTCAGGGTGGAATATTTATGACCACTATGCATTAGTGATTATCAACATGATGATTCGTGATACACTGTATTTATGGATCGAACACCCGCAGAATGGGATGACGTATACCGAAAAACGCCGGTAGAAAAATTACCCTGGTTTTTTGCTGATCTCGACCCTGATTTTGACCAAGCACTGCAGGCAATCGCTGGGGACACAAAACGCGTGCTGGATATCGGTACCGGACCTGGCACCCAGGCAATCGCTTTGGCTGAGCGGGGCTTTTCGGTAGTGGGTATCGACGTCTCTCCTGCAGCTATCGAGCAGGCTCGGGTGAGGGCCCGGGAGCGCGGCACCGAGGTTCATTTCCGGGTGGACAATATCCTGCACAGCGATATGACTGGCCCGTTTGATTATGTCCTTGATCGGGGAGTATTCCACACATTTGCGCCGTCTGACCGTACAGCGTATATTCGCACGGTGTATCAGCTGCTTCGGCCGGAAGGGTATATGTTGCTGAAATGTTTCAGTCATCTCCAACCTGGCAGTGACGGTCCGCATCGTTTTGCACCGGCTGATATCCGGGCATATTATCAGCAGCTTTTTTCTTTTGTATCGCTGGAGGAGTCAGTATTTTTCGGCAGCTACCCCCCGGTGCGGGCACTTTTTTGCGTATTGCAGCGTAAACCCTGACGGCAATTGTCAGATGGCGCTGTCCATCGTATACTACAGTCACTATTCCTATAAACAATTTTTACCATGAATAACAAAATCGGTATTGCCGTCATCCTGGCGCTCGGCACAGCCATTATTTCCGGGGTTTCAAATGTCATCGCCAAAGTGGGCGTCAGTGCTGCCAATGATCCGGTTGTATTTACATTTCTCAAAAATGCCGCAGTTGGCCTGCTCTTGGTGGGTGCGATTGTATTATTTCGAAAAATGAAGGAGCTCATGCACCTGTCCCGTCGGCAGTGGGCTCTCCTCATAGCCATTGGTATTGTCGGCGGCAGCATTCCGTTCGCCATGTTTTTTACTGGCCTCACCATGACCAGCGCCCTGAGCGCCAGCCTCATCCATAAGACACTATTTATTTGGGTGGCATTGCTCGCTGTACCAATGCTGCGCGAACGCATCGGTGCTCTTCAGGCGAGTGCTCTCTTGCTGCTCGTTTTTGGTAATTTTGCCCTGGGCGGAATCAATAGTTTCCGATGGGGCACTGGCGAATTGCTCATACTGGGGGCGACGCTATTTTGGGCGGCGGAAAATATCATTGCAAAGAAAGTGTTGCTACAGGTGAGCAGCATGACAGTTGCTGCTGCTCGGATGGTCATCGGTTCCATCATATTGCTAGGCTATATTTTGGTGCGCGGTGATGGCCACATGCTGATAGGGCTCACTGGCGTGCAGTGGATTTGGACACTTATTTCAGCGGTTCTGCTTTTTGGATATGTGACCACCTGGTACAGCGCCTTGAAGCGGGCACCGGCCACGCTGGTAGCGAGTCTGCTGGTTCCTGCCTCCCTCATCACCAATATACTCTCGCAACTTTTTTTGGATAATACGATGACGCACGCCCAGGTGACGAGCGCGGCGGCTATGCTGCTCGGTGTATTCCTCCTGCTCTGGGAAGTACGTCGAAACCACTCACATGTCCCATCCAATGCAGTCGGTGCTGACAACTAGTGTCGATGGCGTCAGCAAGTGCGCCCGGTATGCCTTTGGACCAAATAAGCTCAGGATGTGTGGTCCTGACATGCAGCGGGAGCTGGGATCATATATCGATGCAAATGCCACCGACGCCGGGCTCAATGCAATTCTGGGAGGGTTTCGGACACTGTATCCATACTTGCAGACCATCGCTAAAGCAAATCACATCGCCGATCCGTTTGACCTACGTGTCGTGGAGGCGTATTGGCTGGGTAATCAGCTCCTGGAAACTATCTCGCCCAATACGTTTTACTCACATTTACGCGACGTACTTGGCTTGAAAAAAAAGATTCAGCCGAAAAGTTTTGATGAGCTGACTGAAAAACTTCCCCGTGGCGCCCGCATGCACCATTCATTTCACGTCTTCAATGTGTATAAACGCACGGGACATTTTGAGATATTACATACGCTCGAGAGTATGGACGCGTGCCGCATCAGCTGGGGCTCGGTGACATCCATTACCGGGCCAAAAATTACGGTTGATCGCAAGCCGCTCATGGTGGATGGTCACCGTTTGTATTTGGGGCCGACTGAGTCAGTCAGTGTGGTACGGCGGCTCGACGATGATCACACATTTGAAGAGCTTTCAGTGGGTGATATGATCAGCATGCATTGGGGTATGCCCTGCGAGATCATTACACCGGCAAATGTGCGCTGGCTTGAATACTACACCCAAAAACATTTGCAATTAGCCAATCAAACGCTCTGACCTATGCAGGTATGGGTTTTTGGTAATCCAGATTTGTCTGAGGATGCGGTGCCGGTTCGACTGCTTCCGCGGTTGGCCCAGGTATTTCCGCACCACTTATTTATCCATCAAGATCCGCTGGATGAATGGGATATGCCGGAGCGGCTGTACATCATAGATACGGTGCAGGGCGTGGATCTCGTCAGTGTATTTACATCACTGGAGGCATTTCAAAATGCCCCGCATGTGACCATGCATGACTTTGATTTGGGTACCCAGCTTCAGTTTATGCGTAAGCTGGGGAAATTACCTCGTGAATTATTTATTTTTGGGATACCGTCCCAGCTGGATCCTGAAACAGCTTTTTCCCAGCTCGTACCGTTGCTCCGCCAATACGGACTTTAAGAAAGTGCGAGGCGCAACTCATGCACGGATCATATGCCCGTATCAATTTTTCCAGTTCCAGTTGCAGTTTGTCCGCGTCCGGGTCAGTCGGAATCAGCTCCTCGATGCGACGGGCCAGATCCTGCTCGATATTGATTTGATTTTGACCGGTGGGTACGACAATCTCACCTTCAACCACATTACCATCGCTCCCGATAGTCACTTTGTGGTAGAGTGTACCGCGTGGCGCCTCAACGACTCCGATGCCGGTCCCGCGTTCGAGGGCCGGCTGTCCCAGTGGTTCGCGTTCAAATCGATGCGTATGAAGTATTTCTATAGTATGATCGATGCAATGTAATATTTCGATTGCTTGGGCTAGGTTATTGTGGAAAATATTTGTAGAAGGGAAGAGTTCCAGTGCGGCCGCGGCACTTTTTTGAGTTGCCAGGTGGAGCGTGTCTTTCGCCAAATTGATGCGAGCCAGCGCCCCAACCATGAATGACCTTCCTTTGAATTTGTATCCTGAAGCGTGAGAATAGGGGATAATGGTGTGTTCGAGATGCTCCCGGTAGTCTTTTTCTTCGATATAGTCACCGTCGTCGCTGACGATGTGCCCTTCATTGTATGAAAAGGGGTTCGCTACCATAGCCATAAATTTTGTCTGGCGGTCGAATCGGTCAGGCGATTTCATGAATCGTTCGATCGTTCGCAGTGCTGCGGGGCGCGCCATTTCTAATTTATGTATTGCTTCAGTAATTTCTTCGGCCGTCGGGATACCGGCAAAACCACCTATTTGGGGTTTGATAGCGTGGACAGATCGTCCAGCGATGATGATTGATAAATAGTTGCCCGCCGCCTTGATCGTAAAAGCGTCATGGAGAATTTGGTGCTCGTCTGATTTATTTTCATCAAACTCCAGGAATGAGTCTTTGCCATACATATCCGGCATGGCGAAGAGGTACAGGTGCAGCGCGTGATCACGGATGTTCAGGCCGTACATAGTCAGTTTCTTCATCAGCAGCGTCTGATCCGATGGTTTGAAACCAAGCGCCTTTTCGCATGCCTCGATACTGGCTAGGAGATGGGCATTTGAGCAGGTGCCGCAAATACGGGCAAGAAGCGTCGGAAGTGCGCGATATGGTTTACCGCGCATAGCCTGAGTATAGAAACGTTTGTACTCGGAGATACCGAATCGGCAATGGTCAACCTTACCCCCGGTAATACGCACATCCAGCGTGGCTGATCCTTCCACTTTGGTAATTTCTTTGTTTAGGGTGAGGTCGATGAGATGCATTAGGTGACGATGTTAAATTCTTTGAGCAATGAATCAAGCGCGGTGAGAAATGTTTTTTCATTCATCGGGCATCCGGGAATTTTTACGTCGACAGTTATTACATCCGATAGTTTTTGCACTTTTTCCAGATAATTAAAGTGTTCTAAAATCGGTTGAATCTCGGTGCGTCGTGCGTCATCAAAATCGTTTCGCTGAGCCGACGGCACGCCGTCGCAGGCGCAGGCGCCGATGGCTACAACTTTCGTGGATTTGGATCGGATTTCTTTGACCCGGTCGACGTGATCCTGCGAAGCGAGTGCCCCCTCGATGAAGGCTACATCCAGCTGGTCAAGTACATTATGCGTTTGTAGCACTCGGGCATGCCGGATGTCCAGCACTTTTTTCCATAGCTCCCAGCGGTCATTCATCAGCTCGGTAAAAACGACGGTAGAATCTTCGCAGCAGGAAAATGAAAACCAGCCGATGCGGAGCTTTTTTCCTGTCGGTTTTGGTGCTGGTTGCGGAACTGTTGTTTCGGGAGTCATATTCTGGAAAAAGTATAGCATATATCCGCGAAGTACTGCTAGTTATTATATGGGGGTTGATGTAGGATATGTGATGGTCAGATTTGAGCAAAAATGCTATACTTTATGCACTATGTCAGTCGTACAGGTCTCGCATTTGCGGAAAAATTTTGGCTCGACATGGGCCGTGAACGACATCTCCTTCAGCGTGGAACAAGGAGAGGTGTTTGGTTTTCTCGGGCCCAACGGTGCTGGTAAAACGACCACCATCCGCTGTTTGATGGATTTTATCCGTCCGTCAGGCGGTAGTATCACCATGTTGGGGAAAGACGCGCACCAAGATTCGGTGGCTCTCAAGGGACAGATTGGCTATTTGTCCGGTTCGGTACGGTTGTACTCGCGGTGGACCGGGCGAATGCATATTGATTTCGCGCGTACGTTCATGCATCAGGAAAACGACATGGCCGATGAACTGATGAAACGGTTTGATTTCAATCCTGATATCAAAATAAAACAATTATCATCGGGAAATGTTCAGAAACTCGGTATTATTTTGGCTTTCATGCACCGGCCCAAGCTGCTCATCATGGATGAGCCGACCAATGCGCTTGATCCGCTGCTGCAAAATGAGGTGTACCAGCTGATTGCCGAATCTACATCATGGGGAGCAACCGTATTTATGTCGTCACATAATCTGGCTGAAGTGGAGCGTGTCTGCAGTCGGGTGGGCGTCATCAAACGCGGCACGATGGTGACGACGGAGAGCATCGCCAGTCTGAAAGGCAAGCGACTGTACACCGTCACCGCTTTTTTTAATGGTCCCTTCGATCGCCAGGCTTTCCAGTATAATGGATTTCATATAACCCGAGAGTTTGACCATGGCATCGAACTGACGCTGAAGGGCGACATCAATCCGCTGATAGCATTGCTTCAGCGGTTTCCCCTTCGTGATGTGCAAATTGAACATGCATCGCTTGAAGATATATTTTTGGAATTTTACGAATAACTATGGGATCAGTCTTGTGGCAGACAATTAAAGACAGAAAAATTTCTACTCTGGTGTATTGTCTAGCGGGGGTCGCATTCATGTGGATGTATGTGGCGATGTATCCATCGATCCAGGCGCAAGCAGCGGAATTTGCTGAGATATTAAAAAATTATCCTGAAGGTTTCATGAAGGCTTTCGGCGTTGAGGATTTGAGTTTTGATACGCTCGAAAAATTTTTGGCGGTCGAGCATTTCAGCATTGTCTGGCCGATGTTGGCGCTTTTTATGAGCGTGTCATTTGCCGGGCATAATCTGTCAGCTGAAGTAGAACGAGGTACGGCTGAGTTATTGCTGTCCCGCCCGGTCTCCCGCACACGTTTGTTTCTGGGGAAGTACGGTGCTGGATTGGCGGCCGTCGCGCTTTTTAATGTCTGCTCCATTGTGGCCGCGATTCCGCTGGCAGGTTTGCACGGCGTATCATATCAGACCTCTCATTATGGTATGCTGGTGCTGGCTGGCTTTCTTTTTTCATGGGCAGTCTATAGCCTGAGTATGCTGCTCTCGGCGTTTTTTTCCGAGCGAAGTAAAACTCTTATGTTTGGCGGCGCGATGCTCGTCGGGATGTATGTGATTAAATTGGTGTCGTTGCTTCGGGATCAGTTTGCCGTAATCAAGTGGGCATCCTTTTTTCATTATTTTGATTCGCGCGCGGCACTGGTCGATGGGTCGATTGAGTGGACGACGTACGTCGTATTTGGCGTAGTCATTATCGCGGCAACAACCGCCGGACTCTGGTGGTGGAATAAACGCGACATCGCCATATAGCGCGTCATCTATGACCTCACTCTCTCAAAGAACAAATAATGAGCTTGAAGACCAAACCGTCCAATCGGAACCATCATTCTGGCTCAGAATTGGTGTTTATTTCACGCTGGGAACGCTCTGGGCCGCGACCCTTTTTGGGGTCATCATGCTGGCTGTCATCATCAGGGCCGGTTCCCGGCATTCATATATCGGTGATCAGATTGACGAAGCAAGCTGGTCTGTCTTGATCGGCATGGTGACTGCCTATGCGATTATCGCCAGTTTCTATTTGGGGATTCGTGGGTATCGGGCAAGGTTCCATGTCTTGCTGGTGATGCAGATCGTCCTGTTGGCAGCTTTTACCATTGCGGTCATGGTTCAGGGGATGACCATTTTTTATTTTTAGGGTTTCTCGGTTCGTTGACCATATCCTAAATATATGTTAGGATATACGCACGTTTTGAGTAACACACACCATGACAGAATCGGTACGGCAAAAGCAAAAATCATTTTTTTCCCGCCTGATACAGTCTCGGGCGCTGATCATCGCCGAGGTGGTCGTTTTGATAATCCTCGGAGTGGCAGTGGGTAAGGAAGTACTGCGTAAATATCAGATAGAGCGCGAGATAGCGTCACTCGAATCCCAGGTTAATGATCTGGAAAATGCAAATATTCAGTTGAATTCATTGATTTCTTACTTCCAAAGCCCAGAGTATACCGAATCCCAGGCTCGGCAAAAACTTGGCATGCAGAAGCAGGGAGAGTCAGTGGTGACCGTCCTCGGAGTAGAAACACAAGCCGGCGAGAGTGAGAGTGCGGCCGCCTCCCCCGTTCAGTCGGACAGGGCGGCGTCAGTATCAAATCCCCAGCGGTGGTGGAATTATTTCTTTTCGACAATATCATCTTAATGTTAAGTAATCTAAACGTATGACCCCAGACATGAAGTCAGTTCCGCCAAAAGGCGATCAGTCCTCGTCAGCAGCAGCCGCCTCATCGGAGCGCGCAGTTGCAGGATCATCTACAACAGCACAACCTCGGCAATCGTCGGCGGCTTCGGCCACCAGAATGATGTGGATCGGTGCTGGGTCAATTGTGGCATTGCTCCTCGTTATCATCATTGTGTTTACTCTCGGTCTGTATAAATTTGGTTGGGACAATTCCGTAACCCGGGGTGTAGTGAGCAGCCTTCACCTTCCGGTGGCCATGTATGATTACACGCCGATTTCTTACCATGATTATCAGGAGGATATAGACACGCTGCATTTTTTCTATGAAGCTCAGCAAAATGAAAATCCCGGCGTGGTACAGTTACCGACCGACGGTTTTCTGCAAAAAAGCGTTTTATCCCGCATGATTCGTGAGCGATTCACCGCTGATCAGGCAGCAGCATATGGGATCACGGTGAGCAGCCAGGAATTGGATGATGAATATCAAAATGTAGTCGCTCAAGCCACAAATGAGCAGGAGGTGATGGACACGCTGACCCGGCTGTACAATTGGACACCCGATCAATTCAAGATGAAAGTGCTACAGCCGTATATTTTGCGGAATAAGCTTCAGGAAAAAATCGCGACCGATGATTCGATCAATGCTGAGGCGAAAACACTCGCTGAAGAGGTGCTGGCAAAAATTAATTCAGGAACTCTAAGTTTTGAGGATGCGGCAAAACAGTACAGCGAGGATACCACTGCTTCGACGGGTGGCGATTTGGGATATTTCAGCCAAGGGCAGATGGTAGAGGAGTTTGAGACTGCGGCGTTTGCCCTGCAGGCCGGTGAGATGTCCGGTTTGGTCAAAACTCAGTACGGGTACCATATTATCAACGTCACCGAGCGTGTTGCCGCGACAGATGATGCCCCAGAGCAGGTACGGGCGTCACACATCCTGATCAAAACATCCGATATCGATACCTGGACCAATCAGCAGCTGGCCGATGCTTCGATCAGCATTTTCCCCAAGGGTTTAGAATGGAAAGACGATTGCGGATTAGTATTGGCAAAAACAGAAACATGCGATCAGAATGAATTACTAGATGTTGCTGCTGCCCAGAATACCGCCACCACACCCGACACTACCGAAACGGACACCAATTCCGACGTCACCGACGAAACGATCAATACCAACGAAGCCCAACAGTAATGTGGGTGGCTGGAGCCGGCGAGAGGAGTCGAACCTCCGACCTCTGCTTTACGAAAGCATTGCTCTACCAACTGAGCTACGCCGGCATACGGTCGAATCAAGCCCGACAAGCGGGTAACGGGAGTCGAACCCGTACTTCAACCTTGGGAAGGTCGCGTACTACCGCTATACGATACCCGCAGGAAAGGGTTGTACGTATGAGTATAGCTAACTCTGAGTAATATGAAAAGATACGGTTTTTTAGTTAGTCTGTCAATCGTTATCTGCGGCTTATTCGTCGCAGGGCACACGGCACAGGCGCTGACTCCGGATATGCGGGTGCGATTTACCGCTGAGGCCATACAGCGCGGCTATACCGCCAGTTTTGACGCTGCCCCGGGCGTCCAGTGGGGGAATTTTCTCGTCGGCATCTTACCCGGTTTAGTCAATGAGCGGATCAATCTGGATCTGAAGCAGTTCAATGAAAGCGGGTATCCTGATCCGGATGGCATGAAACGGGTCAGCAATTATTATCTGTATGACATCCTGCGTCAGGACAAGCAGCTGGAAGGTCCACTCGTTCTGAATAAGCCTTTTCATCTGGCGCTCAAATTTGATTCAGGTAATTTGTGGCGGAAACGAATTTTCTATTGGAGTTCTCCGGCTCGGCAGTGGGTGCCGCTTCCGTCATTTATAAATTATGATACCGGGTATGTATACGGCGTTACGCATCTGCCTTTTTCCCGAGTGGCCGTATTTGAGGATCAAAACGGCACTGAGGGGTATGCGTCCTGGTATCGATCGACCCGTTATCCGTATGGCGCCGCGAGTAATGATTTTCCCATGGGCGCCAAACTCCGTGTACGTAATGTCGATAATGGAAAGATCGTTGATGTCGAGGTGGTATCGACCGGTCCGTTTCGACCATTCAATGAGCGCCGGGTGATTGACTTGAGCCTGACCGCTTTTGAACAGATTGAGAATAGATATGAAGGCACGGCGCGTGTGCAGGTATCACGATTGGATAATGGGGGAACGGTCCTTGGCAGCGAAACGGTCCAAGCATCAGTCCCGGAACCTCGTATCGGATCGGCCGCAGTCATCACGATTCAGGCATCGGACGACCGGATACTGTATTCAAAAAATTTTGATACGTCCCGTCCGTTGGCCAGCATTACCAAATTGATGACCGCACTAGTATTTCTGGATACCGATACGCCCTTTGACCGGGTGGTGGCCTACGCAGGTGAGGATAACGCTATCGGATCGTCGCTGTCTATCCTTCCTGGTGAAACACTGACGGTCAAAGACCTGTGGTATACCATGCTCGTTGGTTCGGCAAATAACGCTGCAAAAACACTGGCACGCGCTACTGGATTGTCAACTGAGGAGTTTGTGTCACGCATGAATGCAAAAGCGAAGGCGTGGGGACTGACGCACACACGGTTTGTCGATGTCACTGGACTGGACCCGGCAAATACTTCGACCGTCTATGACATTTCCCGTCTGGCAAAGCGCGCTTTTGCAGATTTCCGCATCATGCAGGCGACCTCGACATGGACGTATAGCTTCAGTACTATCAGCGCGGGTAGGCCGCACACGATAAAAAATACCTCCACCGGCATGCAGGGAAGCCCCTATGTCATTACTGGTATGAAAACTGGCTATCTCGATGAGGCTGGGTATTGCTATGTCATCAAAACGAGCCGGACGCGGGGAGAGCCGGAGATCGTGACCGTCGTACTGGGCGCCGGATCCGACCGCCAACGATGGGATGAAACAAAGCAGCTGATTCAGTATGGATTATCGGTTTTATAAACCTATGGCACTCATTGAATTAAAAAAAGTAGTAAAAACCTACGGTAAAAATAAGGAGCAGCAGTATACCGCATTGCACGGCATCAGCTTGGCTGTGGAACAGGGTGAATTTGTAGCGGTGATGGGCGTGTCAGGATCAGGTAAGTCGACACTGATGAATATTTTAGGCTGTCTCGATCGGCCCACCTCTGGTGAATATTATTTTGCTGGTGAGCTTGTTTCTGACCAATCCAGCTCAGAACTGGTGAAGATCAGGCGGCACAAAATCGGATTTGTTTTTCAGAATTATAATTTATTACCGCGACTGACCGCCCAGGCGAATGTGGAACTCCCACTGATATACCAGGGGGTGAAGCTTACAGAACGCCGACGGCGCGCGCGGGAAGTATTGACCCAGGTGGGACTGGCTGAAAAATTTAAAAGCCGTCCAGCCATGCTGTCGGGCGGCGAGCAGCAGCGAGTGGCCATTGCCCGTGCCTTGATTACGCATCCGTCAATTATATTAGCTGATGAACCGACGGGCAATTTGGATTCAAAAAATGGCGCTCAGGTGATGGACGTACTGCGTGCGCTCAATGCCAAAGGGGTCACGATTATCCTCGTCACCCATGATCCGTCAGTCGCCGAGCAGACTACACGAACTATTAGAATTATTGATGGCATAATCGGATCATAGCTATGTTTATAAAAATACTTGAAAATATTCGTTTGGCATTGGCCGCCGTCTGGTCAAAGAAAACTCGCTCATTTCTAACCATGCTCGGTGTTATTATTGGTGTGTACGCCATCGTCATGCTGGTATCTATTGGTGAAGGAGTGAAGCAGGAAGTGACTGGTCAAATCGAAGGATTGGGCTCAAACCTGCTTTTCATCGCGTCGGGGAAAATCGACAGTTCATCCGGCGCCACTTCGGGAGCCAGCTTCGTAGGTTCCAGCACGCTAACTGAGTCCGACCTGGAAGTTTTGAATGGGCTTGATGGGGTAAAAAATGTGGTACCGATGGCTATGCTGTCAATACCCGCATCGGCAACTGAACCAAAAATTCCTGTCTCCTTGCCGACAAACGAGGGTCCAGTCCCGTCCGCCGCCGCGACGGGCTCGCCAATTATGGTGATTGGCAGCACGATTGACGTTCGTACCGCATTTACCGGGCAGATGACGGAAGGTCAGGAGTATGGTCGTATGTTCACCCAGGAGGAGTATGAGGCCGGTGCCCGGGTTGCCGTCGGATATTCGGGGGCCATTGACCAGCTGTTTCCCGGACAATCCTACAGTGACACTATCGGCAATACGGTATACATCGGAAAGGAAGCCTTTACGATAGTTGGTTTACTCGAGGCAAAACAGGATGCTGACAGTCTGCTCAGTGCAACCAATCAGTTTTCAAATGTAATTATTATCCCTTATTCGACAGCAAAATCGGTTAACGAGTCCGTTCAGATTACTCGCATTGTTCTCACAGCCGAGGATACCAACGACATTAACCAATTAAAAAGCCAGGTTGAGCGGGCATTGCTTACGAACCATGAAGGTGTGGACGACTTCAGTGTTTTGACTCAGGAGGATATCTTGAGCGTTTTTGATCAGGTGTTGGGCATTATCACATCCATGTTGACCGGTATCGCAGCCATTTCGTTGCTGGTCGGAGGGATCGGGGTAATGAATATTATGCTTGTTTCAGTGACCGAGCGGATCAAGGAAATCGGGTTGCGTAAAGCTATTGGAGCTTCTGGAAGTGATATATTGGTTCAATTTCTCGTTGAAGCAATATTTTTAACTTTTTTAGGAGGCGCAATCGGTGTTTCTCTGGCGTTCGTTACCGGTGCTATCCTGCAGGCTCAGATTGGCCTCGCGGCAATAATTTCTGTGGAAACAATATTATTAGCATTTGTTTTTACAGTGGTGGTCGGCGTATTTTTTGGCGTAGCGCCCGCCATTCGGGCTGCTCGACTTGATCCTATAGATGCGCTAAAATATGAGTGAGGGATTTTTTAACGCATGATTCGATTCAAAAACGTATCAAAAATTTATCCACCCGACACGTACGCCCTGAAGAATGTGAATCTGCACATAAAACCGGGCGAATTTGTGTCGGTCGTTGGCCAATCCGGAACCGGGAAAACTACCCTGGTCAAAATGATAATCGCTGAAGAGCGGCCCAGTAAAGGCCGGGTGATTATTGGCGATTGGGATATTACCGGCATTAAATCAAGTGAAATTCCCATTCTCCGGAGGCAAATCGGAGTTATCTTTCAGGATTTCAAACTTCTCCCTCGAAAAACGGTTTTTGAAAATGTGTCATTTGGTTTGGAGGTAGCCGGCGCGAAGAGTAAGCGCATCAATGAAATCGTCCCACAAGTTTTGAAAATAGTGGGACTCGACCAGAAACGTGATCGATTTCCTCAGCAGTTGTCGGGTGGCGAACAGCAGCGGACGGCCATTGCCCGAGCGCTCGTCCATCGACCAAAAATACTGGTAGCTGATGAGCCGACCGGAAATTTAGACTCCATCAATTCGCAGGAAATCATTAATTTGCTGAAAAAAATAAATGAGTTTGGCACCACGGTGGTGCTGGTAACCCATAACCGTGAAGTGGTCAATGCACTGCGTAAACGGGTGATTACCGTCGACCAGGGGAGTATCATTTCAGATCAGCAGAGCGGTAAATATATTTTGTAACGTATGTTGTTATTTCTCACACGCACAATCAAATTCGCCATACAGGGTTTTTTCAGAAATTTTTGGCTGTCTATCGTAACCATTATTATTTTGGTCTTAACGCTATTCTCCATCACCATGGTGGCGGGGATCAATGTAGTAGCCGATCAAGCAATTAGCTCGGTTCAAGACAGAGTCGATGTTTCGATTTATTTTAAACAGGATACCGCTGAGCAAGATGCGATAGCCGTCCGCGATACGCTGCTGGCGCTGCCACAAGTCAAGGAGGTAGTTTATGTTTCGAAGGATGATGCACTAGAAAAGTTCAGAAAGCAGCACGAGGACGATTCGGTGATACTTGATGCGATAGACCAGCTTGAGGAGAATCCGCTCAGCGCAACAATTGTCATTAAAGCTTCGTCGATTGATGAGTATAGCGCTATCATTGATATTTTAGATCAGCCACAATACGATGCGCTCATAGAGGAGCGTAGTTTTGACAATAACCAAACGGTCATCGAACGTTTGTCTGACGTTTCTAACCGGATTGAGCAAGTCGGTATAATCGTCAGCGGCATTTTTGTGCTGATAGCAGTACTCATAATTTTCAACACGATTCGCATAAATATTTATACCCATCGTGAAGAAATCGGCATCATGAAACTGGTGGGCGGGAGCAATGCCTTTGTGCGCATGCCATTTATCATCGAAACATTTTTATATGCTATTGTAGCGGTGATCATCACGCTGCTCATTCTGTATCCGGTACTGAATGTAATTGCGCCGCAGCTAAATTCTTTTTTTGAGGGGTATGATCTGGACATGATTCAGTATGTCAATGATAATTTGGTCATGCTGGCAGGTTTGCAGCTTCTCTTCGCCATATTATTGAGTGGAATCAGTTCAAGTATAGCCATCGGTCGATATCTGAAAGTTTAGCGATTACCTCGTTTGACGTCTTGCCCGACTCGTCCTACAATACGGTACGCCGCTATTTTTTGGTGGTATCCTACAGAGGGGTCGATAGAAGTGGGGGAGCTGCGTGCATAGCAGGCAGGTCGTCGCATCGTCTCGAAATGTGATTTATTTCTAGAGGGTGTGTAGGAAACTCAAAAAATAACATTACATTCTCTGCTGCCGGGTCGTCTAATGGTAGGACATGGGCCTTTGAAGCCCAGTATGTAGGTTCGATTCCTGCCCCGGCAGTAGAGAATGAGAATGGATATTTACCGCGTTATTGTGGCGCAGGGCAAATTATTGTGTGCGGGTTCGAATCCAGCCCTGCCACAGCCTTAGGTGTACCCATGGCTCAGTAACGTACGCCACATTTTTTTATGGTGGTACGCGATTTTTTATGCATCGAGAAAACGATACGCCCAAGAATTCTATAATGATATTGGCTATCATTAGCTTAAATATACTATCTATAGTGTTATCTATTACACATATGATACTACATGTAGTTTATCCACAGTTGAGTTTTCTGTTTGGATGCGCTATACTGTATATGCACGTATACGCTCTATTTCATAAAAATCAAAAACTAGAGAAATATACTGGAGGCAGGCGGAGTAGATCATGGAAGGCTGGGAGTCATGGCAGTGACAGCGGGGCTTTTTTGTCTCGGCGGAGTTTGTACCGTGCAATTATTCGATTATAGGCATGTGAGCCAGGTCAATTACTTTCTCAAACTGAGTAATAAAAATAAATACTATGGCAATAGCACAGGTAAAAAAGCGGGTCGGTACAATTGTGCCTTTTGATCGGTCGCGTATTGAATCAGCTATTCGGAAGGCATTTACGGCTACGGAAACGGAATATACAGATGAGATAATAATTTCTATAACTGATGACGTCATTAGTCTACTGGAAACCCGATATGGAGATCGGGTGCCGGGCGTCGAGGATATTCAGGACATCGTTGAGCGGAAAATAGCTGAGCGGGGTTATTTTGACGTTTCAAAGGCATATATTATATACCGTCGGGAACGAGAACAGGCGCGAGAACAGCTTCGTAAAGAGCTGTACGACCGGGCCAAAGCCCGCCAGCTTAAGGTGCGAAAGCGCGATGGTAGTGTGGCTGATTTTGATATCAGGCAGATAGAAACCGCGGTGTTAAAATGTAATGGTCATCTCAATCGGGAGGCAATACATGAGATCGTGGAAGAGTCGCTGGCAAACGTGCATGACGGAATCACCACTAAAGAGATCAATAAAGCGGTGCTGATGGCCATCAAGGGGCGCATCGAACGAGATCCGGGATACTCATCGTTAGCTGCGCGTTTTTTGTTTAATGATTTGTATACCGAAGTACTCGGGACGGATATTTCTGATCCACATTTTGAGTCAGTCTATCGCACCACATTGGCAAAAAAAATAAATGAAGGGGTAGCTGCCGGTCGTTATGACCCGCGGTTACTCAATTTTGACATGGAAATATTACAAGCTGCCATCAAGCCTGAGCGTGATAATTTATTCATGTATCTGGGCGCCCAGACGCTATATGATCGCTATTTTGTTCGCACGCATGAACAGCAAATTTTAGAAACTCCTCAGTATTTTTGGATGCGCATCGCCATGGGGCTGTCGCTGAATGAGTTGGAAAAGGAAAAACGAGCCACCGAGTTTTACGAAATAATATCTCAAATGCTGTACGTTCCATCAACCCCGACTTTGTTCCACGCGGGTACCCATCATCCACAGATGAGTTCATGTTATTTGACGACAGTTGAAGATGACCTTGATCACATTTTCAAATGCATTGGTGATAATGCACAGCTTTCGAAGTGGTCAGGAGGGCTCGGTAATGATTGGACAAACATTCGCGGTACCGGTTCGCTGATAAAGTCGACGAACGTAGGCAGCCAGGGTGTCATACCGTTTTTAAAGATTGTCGATTCGACCACCGCAGCCATCAACCGAAGCGGTAAGCGTCGTGGGGCTACGTGCGTCTATCTCGAGACGTGGCACTATGATATCGAGTCATTTCTTGAATTACGAAAAAATACAGGTGATGAACGACGCCGTACTCACGACATCAATACCGCAAACTGGATACCGGATTTATTCATGAAACGAGTGCTGAATAATGAACAATGGACGCTTTTTTCTACTGATGAAACGCCTGATTTACACCATGTCTATGGCCGGGAATTTGAGCGCCGGTATATTGAGTATGAACGCAAAGCGGATGCGGGTGAAATACGCCTCTTCAAACGGATGCCGGCAATCAAACTGTGGCGAAAAATCATCACCATGATGTTTGAAACTGGTCACCCATGGATCACTTTTAAGGATCCCTGTAATGTTCGTTCACCTCAGGATCATGTCGGCGTGGTGCATAGCTCAAACCTGTGTACTGAAATTACCCTCAATACGTCAAAGGAGGAAACGGCCGTATGTAATCTTGGATCAATTAATTTACCGCGGCACATCGTCAGTGGGGAACTGGATAAGGATCAGATGCGGCAGACGGTGCGGGTAGCGATGCGCATGCTGGACAATGTCATTGATTTGAATTTTTATCCGACCAAAGAGGCGAAACACTCAAATTTCAAGCATCGTCCGGTTGGACTTGGCGTGATGGGCTTCCAGGACGTATTGTATGAATTAAATATGACATTTGATAGTGATGAAGCAGTGGAGCTCGCTGATCACATTATGGAGTTTATCTCGTACTACGCTATTCTAGGCTCTTCAGAACTGGCGAAAGAACGAGGGACGTATCAGACGTATGCAGGATCCAAATGGGACAGAAATCTTTTCCCCATTGATACCCTGAAGCTCCTGGAGGAGGAGCGAGGCATGGTCACGGGAGTGTCACAGACCGCCGCGCTTGATTGGGAACCGGTTCGCAAACACGTCAAAGAGCACGGTATGCGCAATTCAAACTGTTTGGCTATCGCGCCGACTGCCACGATCGCGAATATTACCGGCTGCCTCCCATCGATTGAGCCTATCTACAAAAATCTGTACGTGAAATCAAATGTCAGTGGTGAATTTACCGTCGTTAATCGCTACCTCGTCGAGGATTTGAAACGGCTCGGTTTATGGGGTCAAGAAATGCTGGAAAAGATAAAGTATTTCGACGGCAGTATTCAGCGGATTACTGAGATACCTGCCGACCTGAAAGCAAAATATAAGGAGGTTTTCGAGACGGATACATTCTGGATTGTGAAACATGCCGCATACCGCGGTAAGTGGATAGATCAAAGTCAGTCAGTCAATATCTTCACCAGCTCTGATTCAGGATCGATGATATCTGACATATACTTGACTGCCTGGAAAATGGGGCTGAAAACTACGTATTACCTGCGGACGCTGGGCGCATCGGCTATTGAAAAATCAACATTAGACATCAATAAAAAGTTCGAGGCACCTGCGGCCATTCGTGTGGCTGCTCCGATCCAGTCAGCGTCCCCGCAAATGCCGACCGCCGCGCCCGTGGCACCGCCAGCCTCAATCATGACTCGTGTACCCGTAGCCGTACCAAGCGCGGCAGTCAATGATGAGGAATGTGAAGCCTGCCAATAGTTATTTATCACTAAATCAGAACAGTATGACAGAACAAGCCCAAGAAGAAAAAAAGATTCTTAACTGTGCCGTCACTGATCCAAACAAGATTTTACCCATGAAATATTTATGGGCGCGGGACCATTATAAAAATGGCGTGGCTAATAATTGGGTGCCGGAGGAAGTGAACATGCAGAAAGACGTAGAAATGTGGAACAGTCCAGATGTGCTCAGTCCGGATGAGCGGCGCTTGGTCATGTGGAATATGGGGTTTTTTTCTACGGCCGAAAGCCTGACGGCAAATAACATCGTTTTAATAATTTACCGGCATATTACCAATCCCGAATGCCGCCAGTATTTGCTGCGACAAGCCTATGAAGAGGCGGTGCATACGGATACATTTATCTACTGTTGTGATACACTGGGACTCGATCCGGAAGAGGTGTACACGATGTATAATAAAATTCCGAGCATCAAAGACAAGGATGATTTTGTGGTTGATATGACGAAATCAATTCTCGATCCGAATTTTAGTACGCAGGGGACGGAAAATATCCGCCGCTTCGTCCACGATTTGGTCGGATTTTACGTCATCATGGAAGGTATTTTTTTCTACGCCGGCTTCGTCATGATGCTTTCATTCATGCGCCAAAATAAGATGGTCGGGGTAGGGGAGCAATTTCAATTCATCCTGCGCGATGAATCGGTGCATTTGGCATTTGGGGTTGATTTGATTAATACCATCGTTCAAGAAAATCCGGAAATATGGACCGAGGATTTCAAATCGATTATCACAAAAAACATTACTCACGCCGTGGAACTTGAGGATGCCTATGCGAAAGACTGCCTTCCGCGAGGTATATTGGGCCTGAATGCAGGCACTATTCGGCAGTATATTGAATATATTGCCGACCGACGACTTGAGCGTATTCATTTACCGAAAGTGTATGGGTCAGAAAACCCTTTTCCGTGGATGAGCGAAGTTATCGACTTGCGCAAGGAGAAAAATTTTTTTGAAACGCGAGTAACCGAGTACAAAACTGGTGGTCTTAAGTGGTAACATACTCTCTCCAAAAAAAGACGCAGGGTGATATCCTGCGTCTTTTTGACTTTTCGAGGTTTTTATGGTATCCTAGCGAAACTAGAGGCTAATAAAAATGCCATGATGGCAAATAAAACAAAAAAAATAGCCATCGGTACTGGACTAATGGGTATAGCTGCCATTGGTTACCTTTTTGTGATTGGCGTGATTCACCCTGCACGAGCGCAAATCAACACTGATACCCCTCCACAGCTGGTTGTGTATCTCGAATCACCGGATGTCAGTTCAGCCACCCAAGCCCCTATATTTGGGCAGACTCGTTTTGTCATCCGTTTTAGCGGCGAGGGAGTATCCACTATTACCGGAGTTGACGTGGATGCGTATGTCCAGGGCGGTCTCACTCGTACGCTGCACTGTACCAATCAATCAACGGATACTTTGTTCCGCTGGTCAATGTATTGTGATACGCTTGACCTTCCAAATGGTCGGTATCAGGTCGGTTTTCGTGCTCACACTCCGTCTGGTGATGCGATATTGATGTCACCCGGCAGCAGTACCGGGTTGTTTGGGCCGCTGACTGTTTCAAACACCTTTCAAATCACGCACCCGACCGCCGGCTCTCAGGTGAGTGGCATTATTCCCGTATCATTTTCGGCAAGTGGTGATTTGGCAGCAGCCCGCTTCTCTATCGAAGGATCAAACCAGCCGGTGATAAACATGCTTCGAACCGGAGGGCAGCAGTACATTTCATCTCAGTGGAGTGCCGAATGGGATAGCCGTAATGTCTCAAATGGGACAAATACAATCTTAGTATCCATACAGACACGCAGTGGCATGCAGCTGGAAAATGTAGCGCTGGCGCCTCTCAGTATTTACAATACGACCTGTACGGCGGCATGGACCTGTACTGATTGGATCGCCTGTTCGTCAGCTGGGATACAGACACGGGTTTGCTCTGATGGATGTGGTAATACGCGCACTGAATCTCAATCCTGCGCGGTACCGGCCGGGCCGTCGACTGAAACACCTCCAGCCACCCCCACGCCTACTACGGGGGAAACCGCTTCGCCTCCACCGGGAGTACCTATCGTTACCTTGATACAGCCGGGGAACGGTGCGACGATTTCGGCCACCGCCCTGATTCGTGCTGAAGTGTCTGGTGAAGTCAGCGGAGTGACCATGTATTATCGTTCTGTGGATTCACCTGTTGAATACCGCATTGGATCAGCTACCGTATCATCGACAAATGACCATATATGGGCACGGAGTTGGGATACTGAAAACGTTCCAGATGGAGGATATTTTGTATATGCTCGCGCAGTGAATGCCGCGGGTCAATACGGCATGAGCGGAGTGATCGGAGTGTCCGTGGCAAATACGAGCGAATTGGTTATCGGCCCTGATGGGTCAGTGTCAATACCGCCATCTCCCCCTGTCGAAAATTTTACCGAGCCGGATGCCGATGGTGACGGAACCACTGATGAGGAAGAATTACTGCTGGGCACTGCTGTACATAGCCCCGATACCAATGCTGATGGTACTTCTGACGTCGCCGAATTATTTGGCACCACCAGCTCGAGCGCGGCACAGTCGCTGGCTCGACTGGTAGCTCTTGGGCGGCTGACTCAGCAGCAGGCGGACGCTATTCGGATGCGACTGGAAGCAAATGTATGGGAGCAACCAACTACAAAAGGCACCCTCATGCCTGATCTATTTACTATCGCTCGCATCGAAAATAAAACGATAGGATCACACAACGCAATTGTCATTTCCGGAACTGGCCCTGCCAATACTTACCTCACACTGTACATCTATTCAAACCCAATCGTGGTCACTACCAAAACTGATGCCCAGGGAAATTTCGTATATACCCTTGATTCAGGATTAGACGATGGCAAACATGAAGTGTATGTCACGGTAACCGATGATACGGGAAAAATAGAGGAAAAGAGCGCTCCGTTTGCTTTTTTCATCCGCCAAGCTCAGGCGGTCAGCGAGGATGAGTATTTGCGCGGGGATGTAAACGTATCTCAAACTCAGGATCGGTCGATCAACAATTACCTGCGCATGGTCGCTATTATCGTTCTCAGTCTGACGGCCGCACTGGCAATTGGCTGGCTGATGAAGCAAAGGAACAAACATTCACCCGCATGAAACTACATTTTCGCAACAGCGTGAAGGTACTGCGAGAGAATTTTCAGTTTATGTATGGAATCCTTCTTTTTATTTTGATACCCGCGGCACTCGTCGTCAATACGCTGCTGCAAACAAATCGAACAAATGACATCATTGACATTGAGCTGCAGCGAAAAGCTTCACTGGCAGCCAGCGTTTTTAGCCAGGAGGTTCCGACGGTGCTCGACGACCCGCAGGCGCTACAGCAGCGCGTGAGTGATTTGGCGGCCCGTAATGATGAAATCAGAAGCTTGGACGTTCTAATTCCTGATGGAGATGGATTTCGCATTGTCGCAAGTCTGGACCAGAGTCGGGTCAATACTCCGTCTACATATCTCTACAATACTATTGCATGGCAGACAGAAGAGCCGATCGCGTATACCACCACATCCGCCGCCCGTTCTACTGAAGATCCCACACAGCTTGGTTCGGAACGGTTTTGGGTGGTCGTACGAACTGTCACGGATATGAGTGGGGAAAAGATAGCGGTAGTTACTATGAAAGTATCGTCGAGGGTAGTAGATGAGTTGGTTCAGCAAAATTTAAATCGGTCGCTGGTGATTTTAGTTATTTCGATCGTGATTATCATATTGCTGCTGGCAAATAACACCCGACTGTATCGAAATACCCTCCTTCTAAAAAAATTGAAAGAACTTGATGAAATGAAGGATGAATTTATTTCCATGGCTTCACATGAGTTACGCGCACCGATTACCGGCATTCGTGGATACCTGCAGATGTTACTTGATGGCTCATTTGGCGTAATACCTGATGAAGCGCGGAAGAAGCTGCTCATGGTACGGGCAGAAGGTGAGCGCCTGCACGATCTCGTCGAGGATCTGCTTGAGGTATCACGTATTGAGCAAGGCCGGGTTAGCTTACATATAACTGCAGTCAATGTAGAAGTATTGCTTACTCAAGTCATCCAAACGTTTCAGCACCAAGCTGATGAAAAGGGCCTCTCCCTGGTAAAGGCGATTCAACCCCACATCCCACCCGTGCAGGCTGACGCTAGCCGTTTGCAGCAAATTTTAGTCAACCTTCTGAGCAATGCTATAAAATATACGATGCATGGAAAGGTGACGGTGGCTGTTGATGAAATTCGGGATAAAAATTCGATGGTGCGCATCAAAATATCCGACACCGGAATAGGAATTGCCGCAAAAGACAGAGATAAATTGTTTGAAAAGTTTTACCGCGTACGTTCATCTCAAACTGACAAAATTACCGGTACCGGACTGGGATTATGGATCACACGGGAACTGGTCCGTATCATGGGGGGAGAGATTTTTCTGGATAGTATCGAACATGTCGGGACGCACGTCACCATTCTTTTGCCCATTCACCAGTCATCTGATAAGAAACTATAAGGTATGCCCAGCGTTGCTATCATTGGCGCGTCAGCTAACCGGTCAAAGTATGGTAATAAAGCGGTCCGTGCGTATCTCGAGGCTGGATGGACAGTCTATCCGATTAATCTTCACGAAAAGACCATCGAAGGCATACCTGCCTTTGCCCATGTTGCCGACGTCGGCAAACCGATTAATCGGGTGGCTCTGTATCTGCCTCCTGCGGCGGGCATGGCCATCATCAATGAGATTGCAGCTTGTGCTCCCCGAGAAGTTTTTTTCAATCCAGGCAGCGAAAGTGACGACCTGATCGCTCGTGCCCGGGAGCTGGGACTCCAACCGACGCTCGGGTGCGCGATTATTAATATCGGCAAAAAACCATCTTCATATTCATAATATGCTTTACATAGGTTCAGACTACGCCGGATATAAACTCAAAGAGTCGCTCAAAAAATATCTTCAAACCAAGGGTATAAAGTTTTCTGATGTCGGCAGTCATCAGGGAAGCCAAAAAAATGATTTTACAGATTTTGTACCGTCAGTGGTCACCGGAGTCAAAAAAAATTCGCGTAACCGGGGTATTCTCATTTGTGGCACCGGATTTGGTATGGACATCGCAGCTAATCGTTTTTCAGGCATACGGGCGACTCTGATACATACCCAGCGACAAGCGCAGTATGCCCGTACGCATGATAATGCGAATGTATTGGTGCTTTCTGCTTGGCAGGTCACAGCTGCCCGGTCCCGGGCCATCGTCGACATATGGATGCGCACCCAGTTCCGAGCCGTTCCCCGTCGGCTGAAACGGTTTAAGATTATCGACGCATGGCACAAATAATACCCTCTATTCTTACTGATTCCGTATCTGTCGCCCAATCCCAGCTCGACCGTCTGGCAGGTCTGGTTGACTGGATTCAAATCGATCTGATGGATGGGCATTTCGTAAGTGAGCGTTCCATATCCGCGGAGGATGCGGCGAGACTTCAGTCGCCGGTTTCCCTGGAAGCGCACCTGATGGTGGCTGAGCCTTCGCGGTGGTGGCGCGGGCTTCCGCGAGACCGGTATAAGCGCGTGTATATTCACATCGAGCCATTGCTCGAACCAGCCGATGAAATTCGTGCACTGCGTGACGCAGGATTTATAGTCGGACTTGCCAATAACCTCGAGACGCCCATAAGTGCTTTCGAGGAATATGCCGACATGGTGGATAATATTCTTTTTATGTCCGTATCGCCGGGACGCCAGGGTCAGCCATTTAATTCAGCAGTGCTGGACAAAATCCGTGAATGCGTCAATCAATTTCCCGATATTCAGATTGCGATTGATGGCGGCGTAACTGAGGCGCAGATCGAAGACATCGTGCGCGCCGGTGTCGATGATATTGGCATCGGGTCGCTTATATCACAGGCGGCTGATCCTGTACCGATACTAAATAATTTACGTGAATTATTAACCTAACACATGGTATGAACGTATATCTCGATACCGCAATATTAAAAGAAATCGAATGGGCCGAAGAACGAGGTCTAATCGATGGCATCACGACCAATCCGACATTACTCAGTAAAGCCGACCGGCGATTGGGGGATGTGGTCAATGATATTTTGGCCACTATTTCTGATCGTCCGGTTCATATCTACGTGGTATCTCAGACAGCCGATGAAATTATCGAAGAGGCAAAAACAGTAGCGAAACTGGCAAAAAATATCGTCGTGAAGGTTCCCATGACTGATGAGGGATTGCTCGCCGTGCGGGAATTGCGGGCGAAGAACATAAAAGTAAATGTCACGCCGGTTTATTCGGTTACGCAGGCGTTGGTAGCAGCCCGCGCAGGTGCCCATGCTATTACGGTGTTTGATGCGACGACGACCGCGCTGAGTACGGCAGAATACGACACGATTCACGACATTATGATCGCCGTTCAGCGCGCTGGGTATCAGATGGAAGTGATTATCGGCGGGATCAGCACTGAAAAAGATGTGGAAAAAGTTCTGACCCTGAATTTTCAGGGGCAGACGGCAGTGATACCGGCGATTGCCGTACCGTCAAAGGTGCTGGTACAGATGTATCGTGATCCAGCAACCGATAAGGGAATTAAAAAATTTCTCGATGACTGGGAAAAAATTCCAAAATAATATTCTCGAGCATCGGCTGGAATCGGTCAGTGCTCTGATCCGTCTGTGGATGACCCAGATGACCAGCCGGGCACAGTCTGGGCATCTTTCTTCATCACTGTCCGCGGTTGAATTGATGGTGGCATTGATGTTCGGCGGAATATTTCGTTTCGATCTGCGGCGGCCCCAGTACCAGAATAACGATCGATTGATATTCTCGAAAGGCCATGCTTCACCACTGTTTTATGCATTATGGGCGGCGGCGGGCGGTGTAAATCCAAAAAAACTGGATACCTTCCGTCAGTTTGACAGTGAACTCGAGGGTCATCCCGGCATGCGATTTTCTTTTACAGAGGCTCCGACTGGGTCACTGGGGCAGGGATTGTCGATTGGAGTGGGGGAGGCGCTGTATGCTGAGCACGTGGCGCGGCTGCCCTACCGAACGTATGTATTGCTCGGTGACAGTGAACTGGCCGAAGGGTCAAACTGGGAGGCAATCCAGTTAGCCGCACACTATCGGTTACGTTCACTGACCGGCATCATTGACGTCAATCGTCTCGGACAGCGGGGAGAAACGATGTACGGCCATAATGTTTCCGCCTATCGTCGCCGTATCGCAGCTTTTGGCTGGAATACACATATCGTTGACGGTCACTCGTTGGTTGAGCTTCTCCGCGTCTATCGCCGTTCGCTCACGAGTGCCCGTCCGACTATGATAATCGCCCGGACTATAAAAGGTAAGGGGATTTCATTTATGGAAAATAAAAATGGATGGCATGGAAAGGCGCTGTATCCAGAGCAATACCGCAGGGCGCTTATAGAATTCCCAAAAACAAATTCCGCAATCCGAGGTACAGTTGTCGCCCCGCTCAATCGAAAAGCTCGACGACTGCTACATAATCCTTCGGTCATGCTGTCTGCCCCCCATCGCTCAATGAGTATTCGTGAAGCATGCGGATTGGCGGTTGCTCAGGCGGGCAAGCGGAATCAAAGGATTGTGGTTTTGGATGCGGAAGTGAGCAATTCGACAAAATTTGACGTGTGTCGTACGGCCCTACCATCCCGTTTTTTTGAAATGTTCATAGCCGAGCAGAATATGGTTGGCGTAGCCGTCGGGATGGCTCGTCGCGGAATGCGGCCCGTCATTTCAACATTCGCCGCTTTTTTTACCCGCGCCGTTGATCAGATTCGGATGGCCCAGTATGCCGCTGTTCCATTGCTATGCATTGGGTCGCATCCGGGCGTGGCTATTGGTAAGGACGGCCCGTCACAAATGGCGCTCGAAGATATTTCATTATTTCGGAGCCTTCATAATTCAGTGGTACTGTATCCCGGGGATGCCATATCCGCTCGTCAGCTCGTCCGATTAGCACTTCAGCAGTCAGGTATCACGTATGTGCGGAGCACTCGTTCAACTCTGCCACCGGTGTATTCGTTCAGCTCCCGTTTTCGAATCGGCGGGAGCCATACCCTTCGGCGGAGCAAACGTGATCAGATTACCATCGTGGCCGCTGGGGTCACGCTCCATCAGGCACTATCTGCCTATGATGAATTACGTTCACGGTATGGTGTGTGGGCGCGCGTCATCGATGTGTACAGCATAAAGCCACTTGATCAGCCTACGCTCCGTCGTGCACTGAAGGAAACTCGCGGTATGATTGTTGTTGAGGATCATTATCTGGCTGGCGGCATTGGGGAGTCGATAAAAAGCGCGCTCTATGGCTCCCGTGTTCCGATTGTGTCTCTGGCCGTTACCAAAATGCCACGAAGCGGACCGCCCGAACGGCTGCTGGCCTACGAAGGTATTGATAAACGTGCTATCATACAGGCAGCACTCACTCTCGTTTAATTATGCGTACGTACGACGTCACCACTATCGGATCGGCAACTCAGGATATTTACGTGTTTAGCACGAAGTTTCATGTGCAGGAGGATCCTCGCCGTGTTTCGGGACTGGCTGAGTTTTTCAGTTTTGGGACCAAAATCGAGCTAGACGATATCTTTTTCGAAATAGGCGGAGGGGCCACGAATGCCGCGGCTACTTTTCGAAATCAAGATTTGCGTACCGCTTGTGTTGCGCGAATTGGAAGTGACGGTGCCGGGGTCGATGTTCGTCATGAATTGAAACGACGCGGTATCGCCGCTCATCTGATCGTGGATCGGAAAGAGCGTACTGGACAGGGTATCATTTTTCTCGGCCGCACCGGCGAGCGAACGATACTGGTATATCGTGGGGCTACTCAGGTTTTCCGTCCGGCTGAGCTGACGCCGGCAATCTTCAAAAAAACGCAGTGGGTGTATCTGACTTCTCTTGGAGGAAATGTATCGGCACTGTCAAAGGCAATCCATCTCGCCCATGATCATAAGGCACGTATCATGATAAACCCTGGTAAGCGTGAAATAGTTGATCACAGCAAACGCTTGCGTTCATTGATGCGGTATGTCGATATAGTGCTGGTAAATCGTGAAGAAGCAGCTGCGCTTGCTGGGCGCGCATACAGCAATATACCGGGGATGCTCAGTCGACTTCGTGATTTTACCCCAGGTATTATTTGGATAACCGATGGTGCGGCAGGAGCGTATTATTTGATGGACAAGACCGCCGGACATGTTATAATACATCCAGTGCATGGTGTGGACATGACAGGTGCGGGGGACGCGTTCGGTTCTGGTTTTTTGGCCGGGATGATACGATATCGGGGAAATTTTGAGAGGTCAGCGGCATTAGCCATACATAATGCAGGAGCAGTGATCGGAAAGATCGGCGCGAAACACGGTCTCCTAACGAAATCAGATCGCCGCACCGTGGTTTCATATCAATTCAAAAAATTTATCCATTTTAATAAATAATTCCTATACCGTACTATGAATAATAAAACGATTGCCACCGTCCTCATCATATTAGTTATCGTGGTTGGCGGTGCATTGGTGTGGTACTTTATGCAGGATGAGAGTTCGACCACGAACACCAATACAAACACCACTACCAATACTGCCCCTCAGGTGGTGCGAGAACAACCACCAGCAAACACCGTCTGGATTGAAAATGGGAGCTTTAACCCGTCAGTAGTCACCGTATCAGCCGGGGAGACCGTCACCTGGGTAAATAAAGATATGATCGCTCGGAAAGTTGCTTCCGATCCGTATCCGGGCAATAGTGATCTACCCGAGCTTCTATCAGACGAACTGCAACAGGACGATAGTTATACCTTTACATTCACGACTGCCGGTGAATTTGGGTACCACGATGACTTGAACCCGATAAAAAAGGGGAAAGTAATAGTCGAATAACATATTGTCTACACAACTCGCTATTGCCTCGGTGATAGCGAGTTTTCGTATCTATGCTCTGGCCGTTTTCTCGATTATCATCGTATCGTAAATACCGAATTCTGGAAATCATACCAGGTTTGCTGTCATGGACCACCATCGGTGGTGCGCTGGTTATTTCTTTTATCCAGCCGATCTGGGCAATTTACTTTATCATTATTTTTGATCTGTACTGGTTAGTCAGGATTTTGTACATGATTGTTTTTGTGGTCATTTCGTATATCAGGTATCGCCGGGCACTGCGAGTTGACTGGCTTTCGCGAGTACAGCGCCATGCTCACTGGGACACCTACTATCATTTAGTGTTCATCCCAACGTACCAAGAAGATTTTGTCGTGCTCAAGTCCACGTTCGACGCATTGGTGGCAAATCGATATCCACTCGAAAAAATGATTGTGGTATTGGCTGGCGAACAACGTGATGAAAAACACTTTCACGATGTGGCACAACAGATTCGCCATGAGTACGCCGGAAAATTCTTTAGGTTTTTAGTAACTGTGCATCCGGCGGGGATATCCGGTGAAGTCGCCGGCAAAGGATCAAACATGGCATGGGCTGGCCGACGGGCACAAGAATTGATAGACAGTCTGCAACTTCCGTACGACCACGTTATAGTTTCGTCATTTGACAGCGATACCGTCGTTCATCCTGACTACTTTACGCATCTGACCGAGACATACATCACTCAGCCGGAGCCGACGCGAGCAAGTTACCAACCCCTGGCATTATTTAACAATAATATATGGGATTCACCGGCACTGACACGGATCATAGCCTACAGCACGACCTTCTGGCTGATGGGCGAGCAGAGCAGGCCAGAACGCATGTTTACTTTTTCATCACATAGCATGAGTCTGCAGGCGTTGGTTGATGTCGGTTTTTGGCAAGCGGATATCGTCACTGAGGATTCCCGCATCTGCCTGCAGTGTTACATGGAGTACGACGGGCACTATCAGGTGATACCGCTGCATATACCTGTATCGATGGACGTGGTCCTCGGACGCAGTTTTTGGCAGTCTCTGAAAAATCAGTATATCCAACAGCGCCGGTGGGCGTATGGGGTAGAAAATTTCCCCTATATGATTTGGAATTTCGGACGGAATTCCCGCATGCCTTTTATTCAAAAATTCCGCTATATGTTTAATCAGCTGGAAGGAGTGTACTCATGGGCGACTGCTCCCATTCTCATATTTATCATGGGCCAACTGCCGATATGGCTGGCGAATCACCGGCAATATCCGGATTTGCTGTCGCAAAGCGCTCCACATTTGCTCCAGTTGCTTATGTCAGCCGCTATGCTCGGATTACTGACTCAAGCTGTTTTGGGCGCGACATTATTACCGAAGCGGCCAAGTCGGCACAATCGATGGAAATACATTTTTATGATAGTTCAGTGGGTATTCATTCCGGTGACACTGATTGGGTGGGGTGCTATACCGGCACTCGATGCCCAAACGCGATTGATGCTGGGTAAATACCTTGGTTTTGACGTGACCCAGAAATTTAGAAAGACTGGCTAATCAGAAAATACTGCTTCGCCCAATTTCGGGTATCCATTGAGAATTATCGTGGATGACTGAGGCTTTTTTCCTGCAAGTTGGGCGGTCAATACTGAAATTGGACGAGTTCCGGTTCCCACCAACAGGGATTTTTTATATACAGCGGCGTGCCCCGGAGCGAGGACAGTATGTGCGGTCGTAGTTGCCTCGATGATGATGAATCGTTTTCCTGACCAGACGGTATACGCGCCTGGCCAGGGTGTATACGCGCGGATATGACGGAGAATTTGCACATCTGATTGGCGCCAGTCGATACGCGCCTGTTCCGTTTTTATGGTTGTGGTCGGCGCTTGGCTGGTTGTCGCCTGAGGATGGGGAGTGAGCGTCCCCGATAGGTATTCTGGTAATGCTTCAGCCGCTATGGTCGCACCCAGGGATGCGAGTGAATCGTGTAGGGAGCCGGCTGTGTCAGTGGGGCGAATCGGTATGGTGCGTTGGGCGATAAGCGGACCCGTGTCGAGACCTTCGTCAAGCCGTATCAGAGTTACGCCGGTTTGGACATCCCCATGGAGCAGAGCAGCCTGAATTGGCGAGGCCCCCCGGTATTTGGGGAGTAGCGACGCGTGAATATTTACCCAGCCAAAATGCGGGATGGCCAGGAGGGCAGGAGTAATAATTTTACCGTATGCGACCAGTACTACCGCATCTGGAGCGTACGAAGCCAGGGTGCGCATAAAAGATGGATTTTTGATGCTTCGTGGTTGTAGTATTGGTATGCCCAGATCGATCGCTGCCCGTTTGACCGGTGGCGGGGTGATGATTTGCCGTCGACCGAGCGGGCGATCCGGCTGTGTCAGGACAGCTATGACATTGATGGCTGAATGGTTGGCGAGCGCGGTGAGGGTGGGTACCGCAAAATCGGGAGTTCCGGCAAAAACGATATTAAATATTTTGCGTGACATCCGTGTTATCGCCGGTCATTATTTTTTTTGTCCGATCGATGAACAAAATACCGTTGATATGGTCTACTTCGTGCTGAATCACCCGCGCAAAGAGGCCCGAGGCGGTAAATTTAATTTTTTTGGCTTGTTCCGTATAGGCTTGTACCGTTATACTATAGTGTCTCTTGACGAGACCAAAAACACCAGGAATAGATAAACATCCTTCTTCACCCTCCTCTTTTTTGAATGATTTTTTTGAGATTTCCGGATTGATGAGGGCAATATCACCGTCTTTGGTGCTGATCACTACTATTCGGCGGGATACGTCGACTTGGGGCGCAGCAAGCCCGATGCCATTGGCTTCATGCATGGTTTTTTTCATATCGTCAATAAAACCTTTCAGTTTCGGTATGTCATGTAAGTCAAGAGTTTCCGCTTTTTTCCGTAATGTCGGGTGTGGATGGGTTATGATGGTAAGTTTTTTTGCCATATGTTCGACCAAATTTTGGCTAAGTAAAGGTATTATACTTGCTTTATAGTTTTTTGTAAAGACTTATTCGATTGACAGGTTTGCATGATATGCTAGACTGTTTGGGAATCTATGAATATGCCATACAGTTCAAACGTTTTGTTTAATCTCTCACTCTTTATTGACCTGCCGCGGTCAGACGTTTGACGTATGCACAATAGACGCTAAATCGTTTTACGAGAACAAACACTGACCGCACCGAGCGGTCATTTTTTGTATCACAACGCTCTTTCACATTGCTGCCAGGAGGATAGTATGAACGCTTTTTCGTCATGTCCTGACTGTCTTGTCCGTGCCGCTGCGCATGCATTTGGGATGTATGCCCGTTCGGTTACGTGCGTCTGCGTAGAGCATCAGCAACATATCGACGACCGTACTGATAGCCCAAGAAAGGAGGTTGGTCATGAAGACAAGCACTCGGCAGAGTAATGCACATTGCCTGAACCCACACTGTGCCGGAACAGTCACCATCAGTGAAGGTTCCAACCATGCGGGGTTTTTCGCCCGTTGCTCTTGCGGCGCATATGTCTCCTTTGCTGATTGCGTATCAATCGATTCCGTTTTTACTCGGATCAATGGCGATCAGCCGATCTATGTCATTCCTTGGACGCCGCCCGTATGCTTCCTTTTTGCGACGGATGTGTGCGTCTGACGTATGCATGATCCAAAATTAAACGGGGACCACGTGGTCCCCGTTTTTTATAATATTGTTTCTGGATCGCGGTCGATCTGCCAGCCGTCAGGCAACTGCTGGAGCACTCGGCTGATGATCGATTTGGGTGTCTGAGGACTATACCTCAGTAAGATGTACATCGTCCATTTTTTGTGCTGAAAGGGCCGCAGCGGTGTTATGACGTGTGTGTCGAGAGGTGTGGCATTGAGTCTGGAATACAGACGGGTAGCCTCGCGGACCGCCGAAGTCTTATCAGTGTGCTGGTACATGAGTTTAATCAATGAGCCGAACGGCGGATACCCCAGTTTCTTTCGCTGTGCTAATTCGAGGCTGTAGAACTGCTTCATGTTACCCGGAAAAAATTGGAAGATCGGCATGTCAGGGGTAAACGTTTGAATAAATAAAGGACAGAGTGTGTGAAAATTCAGATAGGAAAGGAGCTGCCAGGTACGTTCAGCAGCTCGGTAATCCGCAAGGTGTAAAAACGTGTCTGCTGAAATAACGCAGGCGGTTCCGATCGATTGCCATTGGATCATCGGCAACACGCGTGTCGTGCCGATAATTACTTCACCGGAAATATGGTCGATATCCGGCGTGTCACCGTCGATGCGTTCGCAATGCGCAGATGGAAACTGCGAACGAACGTATGATTCCACTGATTGAGTGCCGATACCACTTGCAATCAGCGTGGTGCCGCCGCAATTCGAACAAAAGAGCGGTACCTCAGCCTTAGTATTGCATCGGTGGCAAAATAACTGCTCAGGCTGATGATGGTAGGCGAGTGGTTGGCCGCAGGATGGGCAGGGAACAACTAAACCGCAATCCCGGCACATCATGGCTGCTGCCGCACCTCGTTTGTTGATAATCAATACGACTTTTTTCTGCTTGGATAGAGTTTCGCGCATGGCATCCGTAACCGCTTCAGAAAGAACTGAAAAATTTTTATTTTTTCGTTCAGTGCGCATGTCAATGACATGTGATTGGCGCGTCGATACAGAGTACGGTTGCACAAGTTGTGCGTGTTGTCGTTCGACTTGCGCATAGGTGGTGACGGATGGGGCGGGCGATAGGCTGATAAGCTGAGACTGATGAATAGCCACTAACTGTCGGGCAACGATGCGGGCATCAAAGCGGGGATTTTGGTCTGATTGGTGGTGATTTTGGTTTTCTTCGCGGTCGATGATGACTGCTGAGAGATTATGTATCGGCGCAAATAGTGCTTGTTTCGTTCCAATGATGATTGCCTGCGAATCGGACTGGATCCGCCGCCAGTGATGGTAGGCTTGCGTTGTGTTTAGTCCGCCGTGAAATGGAATTACGTGTTTGTGGCGACCCACTGGCACGTAACTGGCGATGCGATGGATGCAATCAGTTTCTGGAACGATAATCAATGTTTGAGTGGTTGACTGCGATAAAAACGCTCGATAAAATGCTCCCGACTGTTCCGCCGCTGAAGGAACGAAGAGGATGTGCCTCGTCGATCGTTTTATGCCGCGTACCGCGGTTGCCATGCGTGAGTCAGGCAGTATCGTCGTCGACGTCAACGAAGGCTCCACAACTGCCCTTTTCTGCTTGGGTATTGGGGGCAGCATAGTCTTGATGACCGTACCGATTGAGACGGCATAGTACTGCGCTACCCATTCGGCCAGCAGAATCTGCTCGGCGCTGAGCAAAGGGATGTCGCCAATGACGCCGAGAATATTTTTTATTTTTTTTGAGATTGCGGACCGTTTTTTTATCCGGATGACAACCCCTTCGCGAATACTGCTTCTAAACGGAATGCGCACTGCCATCCCAAGACTGATTGACGGTGTCAAATCGTCAGGTATGGCGTAGTCAAAAATTCCCAGATGTTTGGGAAATCGTTGTGAAAGTATGACTTCAGCGAACATAATACGTGCATTGTAGCATGTTCTGTATCATACCAAAAGCAGCTCGCATTGGTGCCCGCCGTTCAGGTGATGAGGGATTTACAGGTTTTTCAGGATAGCGCGTGAAAATGTATATGTGGGATTGGTGAGTCGGCCAAGGATGGGCATATGTAGTCGCCGTTCCAGCCATCCCACGAGGGTATTCAACGATACGTAGCTCAGCGCGATTCCACCGGCAAACAGCACTCGCTCGATGAAAACAATTGGGATGAGCGCAATCCAGACTTCGCCAGGAAGATTAAATGCATAGAGAAATGTAACACCCCCCACCGCATGTGCGGTAAAGGTTGCTCCGAGGCTATTCAGCATCAAACTGCGTTTGGCAGCCAACGCCGCGACTGGTATCAACCAGTATAGTGCATAGTACCAGGCTTGGCGACCTTCGGGGTGGATCATAAATAGTCCCATGCAGACCAAAGGAATAATTGCCATAATCAATTTGTATTTCTTCAGTCCGAAGTACAGCGCGCCCAGTGCCAGGGGAAATAGCCGAATAATGGTAATGGTATCAAGGTTTTGATGGGTTATCAGTGCATGGCTCAGTTTGACGATGATAACGACTCCGGCTCCCCAGACTGAAGTTAAAAAGGCTCCAATCGTTGGGGCGATAAAGTCGAAAAGGCTGAATGTCTGCTGCGCGCCAATGAGTTGAGAAAATGGGACACTCAGGGCCACTAGACCAATGAGAGAAAAAACTCCCAGAAATAATATTTTTTTTGTAATTGACATACGTTAGATGAGCTTATAATTTATTGCGAGGTAGCCGACGCCAAATGGCGCTTCATAAGAAATGAACTGGGGTGGTGCTGAAAGATTATCAATGATGCCGAGGAGCATCAACATTGGTTTAAGCCCGCATTCGCCCGCTTCATCGATGAAGTCCTGGTCGAGTTCATATAATCCTTTTGCATTTCCCGAGAGGAGGTGCCCTTTTACTGTTTCGTCAAATTTTGTCGCCCAGTGCGAATATCCGGCCGGGGCATCTTCTGAAAGTCGGTGGGATAAATCCCCGGAGGCGATGATGGCTATTCGCTTCGTATCATTGATAATGTCGTCTTGAAGGGATTTGCCAAGTAGAAAATGCTTATGTGCGTCCAAACGCGCCGCTGGATATACCGGGACTATTGGGAGCATGGTTTTTTTCCCCAGCGCCTGGCGGAGATAATATAGCGGGACGCCACAACCATGATCGAGTTCCGGGGCAGTCTGCAAGGAGATCGGATGTGTCGCCTCAAGTAATTCTTTGTAGTGGTGGATGTGCGATGTGTCTGGCCGAACGGTCAGGGATGTTTCCAAATCGCCAAATTCCTTGAACTGTACTGAAAATTGTTCCGCTTGGTTGAGGGTAAATCTTTCCTCGAGCAATGGGCCATGCGGTGAAAGGAGTAGGATGACTTGGGGGTGCGCTTCGATCAAGTCTTCGATTATCTTTTTGATGCTGGTAACGGTAGTATCAATGAACCGGAGATTATCACCGCCAATAGCAGGTATAGAAAGGGGCGGATGCGGGGTAATAGCAGCGTATACAATCATGGAGGGTGGTGGACTATGTTATGAATCAAGAGTTAGTGGCGCCCCCTCCGGATGCATACGAAGTGCGTCATCGGTTGTCCAAATGATATTTGACCAGCGAAATCCCAGTGTTTCGAAAACTTCCTTTGACGCAATACCTCGCCTCATCCCATTTGAAATGAAGTAGACACCCCGTGATCCAGGAGAAGTAATCAACTCACCATTTTTGAACAGAATCGGATCACCCTTGGAATAGATATCGATATCCTTTTGCTCCACCACGATTGGTTTGCGGTTTGGGAAGCGGTTATTGAGTATTTCTCGTGACCAGATAGAATGGCGTATGCCATTCTCCACATAACTGATCCCCCCGGTCTCCTTTGATTGCAGCAGAGCCCCAGTCGGATATATGCTGGCTTGGTTGATGTTTGGTCCGATGCGGTAGGGGTTCAGGTCCGATTCCGGCGCATTGATTACTTCGTCGGGATTGAATCCGATTCGGCGAAATATTTCCGGGGATTCAATATAGCGTTTCGTATCACCGTCAATCAGCCAGACTCGATTTGTTTTCTCAGAACGTACCACCGAGTAGTTCCCAAATTTAATCGGATCACCAAGCGGGTACAATTCTATCGTGGTCAGGCTGACGGGAATGATACGTGAGCTGTCGTATCGCGAGAAAAATGCAGACCGGCTGAGAAATGGGCGTCGTTTCCCGTTTTCTATCAAGTAGACTCCGTGTTCGCCGACTACCTGAAGCAGGGAACCGTCGGGATAAATGCGCGTAAACCATTGGTTAAAAAAACGCCACACATTGTAGTTGCCATTATACACATGGGGAGTGTACGTATAGAGTCCCGCAGTAGCGCGGTTCTGCGGGGTGACCGCATATCCGTCGCCAGTCGTTTTGGTAATTCCCGGGCCCCACCCGGTGAAGGTGTAGCCTTGTCGATCAATGTCCGGGAGATAGCTTTCCCGGAAGCGACGGGCTGCCCAATTAACCTGATTGAAAAAACCCTTGTACGCCTGAATTGCCGGATCGCTCGTAGAACAACTATCACATACACCAAAACCCGTCGCCCAATCCAGCTGTCGCTGCGTCGGGGTTTTTGCGGAAACGAGGCTTTGTTCCACCTGTAAGCGGACAAGTAAATATTGAGGGTTGATATGCCAGTATTTTCCCGCGTCGTATATTATTTGTGCCGCGCTTTTTCGGCTGCCACCGACGTCAGTTGCGCTGTAGCTGGCAAGACCGGATCCTTTATTTTCCAGAAAACGCTGGATTTGGCTGACCGTCATGGTATTACTGTTTTCCAGCTCATTATCAGTTAGAATCATGTTATAATTAAATGTAGCAGCCGAAGCTACCGATGGCAGGATAACCGCCAGGGTCAGCGCAAATGTCAGACTGAATATGATACGATGAAACATATAGCCTATTAATAGTTACATTGGGTTTATATTTTAGCATAGTATCTCGGTGGTGGGAATACCGAGAGAGCGGTGGGGGTCATATCTTCGCTGATTGTCTAAGGTTGGCGGACATTGTATACTGAGCGTATGAAAATTGAGATGCTCGGCGTAACTATTGATAATATTGACCGCAGCCAGGTGATGGATCAGGTGGCATCCTATGCTCAATCAGACAGAGCGCATTTGATCGTAACCGTTAACCCCGAATTTATCATGCAGGCGCAGCATGATGATGAATTTCGGCACATATTGAATCATGCCGATATTGCCGTTGCTGATGGTTTTGGTATTACCCTGGCTGCGCGCCGTTTCGGTTTCCGCCTGAAGCAGCGAATACCAGGTATAGATCTACTCATGGATATCGCCGCGTTTGCAGCACGTACCGGACGGAGGGTGTATTTGCTTGGCGCACGACGAGGCGTCGCTGCTCGCACCGCGGCAGTGCTGGTGAAGCAGTATCCGGAGCTTCACATCGTCGGAGCGGAAAGTGGTTATCGTCACTGGCACCGACCGATACCCGATAAAAAACTTATTCGCATGATCAGTGCCGCCCGGCCGGATATTTTGTTTGTGGCATTTGGGCAGGTGAAGCAGGAGAAATGGCTCTATCATCATTTGCCACTGCTGCCGTCGGTACGAGTGGCGATGGGAGTAGGAGGAAGCTTTGATTATATTTCCGGCAAAATACGACGGGCGCCACGATGGATGCGGAAGCTTGGATTGGAATGGCTCTTTCGGTTACTACGTCAGCCGTGGCGTTTTTCTCGAATCGTAACTGCGGTTATTCGTTTTAGCATAGCGGTGGCCCGATCAAATCATTAATGTAGGACATATGAAAAAAATATTTGTATTTACCATAGTAGCGGTCAGTGTATTGTATGCGCACAGCGCTTTCGCCATCGGCGAAAGGATCATTTCATTTACCGATGAGATAACCATCAAGCCTGACAGTAGCATAATCATCTCTGAAACAATTCAATACGATTTTGATGTGGCTGAGCGGCATGGCATATTTCGTGATATTCCATATTCATATGATCGAAATGGTGCGCGCTACAATCTCCGCGTGGAGGTGCTCTCGGTGACCGATGGTCTCGGCGTGTCCTGGCCGTATAGTGAAAGCCGATCCGGTGGGATACTCAGTTTGAAAATCGGTGATGCCAACCGGACAATTTCTGGAGTGCAGACATACGTCATCACGTATTCTGTCACCAGAGCTATAAATTACTTCAGTGAGCATGACGAGTTTTTTTGGAATGTTACCGGAAATGACTGGGACGTACCGATTGACGCTGCGGAAGCATCGGTGACGCTCCCCACTGAATTGAACGCGGACCAGCGACTGAGTCAATGTTTTACCGGACTATACGGATCGTCTGATTCCTATTGTGGTATCGAAAAGGAAAACGGCGCAGTAACGGTTTATACCGCAGACACATTCCTCGGTACCGGTGAAGGCTTGACGGTCGTTTTAGGATGGCCCAAAGGTATTACCACTCCGCCAAGTGCTAGCCAGCGCCTGTCGTGGTTTGTGGCGGATAACTGGGCGGTAGTTATACCGTTGATTTTGGTAATCGGTATGGTGTATGTGTGGTATAGCCGCGGCCGAGATCCCAAAGGCCGAAAAACGATTATACCGCAGTATGATCCCCCAGACGGCTTATCAGCCGGTTTAGTGGGTACTATTGTCGATGAGCGCGCGGATCTACGTGATTTATCGGCAACTATCATCCAGTTGGCGGTAAAAGGATATGTCAAGATAAAACGGCTTGAGGAAAAGAAAATACTAAAAACAAAAGTTGATTATGAATTTATCAAAGTACAACCGGTTGATGATCGCCTGGAGAAGCATGAGGAAAAAATAATGGATGCCATGTTTGGCACGGTCACTTCCATCCGTTTGAGCACGCTTAAAAATAAATTTTACACAAACCTTCCAGACATAAAAAAATCAATGTATGACCGGGTGGTAGAACAGGGGTATTTTCCGACCAGTCCGGAAAAAGTACGACACGCATACAGTGGGGTGGCCGCTCTGATTATCATCATCGGTTTTTCGGTTAGTTTCTTCGGTAATATTGCTGCCGGCGTGCTCACCGCTCTACTGGGCATCATCGGACTGTTTGTGGCCCAGGCTATGCCGCGCAAAACAAATAAAGGTGTACTCGCGCATGAACATATTAGCGGATTTAAGTGGTTCCTATCAGTTACAGAGAAAGAGCGATTGAAATTTCATAATGCACCGGAAAAATCACCTAAACAATTTGAAAATTTTTTACCGTATGCCATGGCACTCCAGGTAGAGCAGCAGTGGGCGTCGCAATTTGACGGTATGTACCTGACGCCCCCGGATTGGTATGAGGGGGGATCTGCAAATGCCTTCGGTGCTGTATTTCTAGCAACTGCGCTTCATGATATGTCATCAAATTTTAGTTCAGTTGCTGCTAGCCATCCGAGCTCGGCTGGTTCCGGCCGCTCGGGTTTTAGTGGTGGTGGTTTTTCCGGTGGTGGTTTCGGTGGCGGAGGCGGCGGGAGCTGGTAAATTGACTATAATATATTACAATCTGCACCACCCCCTTGACGGGGGTGGTGCAGTGTGGTACTATTCAGCGTTGGGGGAATGCTCATTACATAGTGATGGAGTCCCTGGCCTGCCTAATCATTAATATGCATGGCCATGAACTTCTCACCCGAATTCATGGTCGCTTTTGGTGGCGTACTGCTACTGTTCTCAATGAGACGTAGTCGTCGTCATTCTCACAAGCGATCACGTGGCGTGGTGGCATTGTCGGCTCTCTTAGTAGAGACGCTCGTGCTGCTCGTCGGCCTGTCAACATTTATGGTCGGAGTAGTAATACTTCTACCATAATCATATAAAACTGCGGCCTCGGTACAATCACGTACCTGGGCCCTTTTTTATTTGTCAAAACCTCTATCCTGCTGTAGCATAAATATATATGCTGGACGTGACTATCATTTCCGTGGGGAGTATCAAAGAGCCACATTGGCGAGCGGCTGTCGAGGAGTATCTCAAACGGCTGGCTCATCATGCGAAGGTTACGATCATAGAAGTACCCGAGGAAAAAATCACCAAAGTGACCGACCGGGAGCGTATCATCAGTGTAGAAGCAGAACGGATAATTCGTGTCATCCCAAAGGATACTTTTGTTATCGCTTTAGATCGGGCGGGTAAAATGTTTTCCTCGCGTGAGTGGGCCGACCAGCTCGATGACTGGTCACGTTTTGGGAAAAAAATCACCTTCGTTATCGGTGGCCCACTGGGGGTATCTCCGCTGGTACTGAAAAAAGCAACGGTAATTCTGTCCCTAGCAAAAATGACATTTACCCATCAGATGAGCCGTGTCATTCTTCTAGAACAGCTCTATCGAGCAGGAATGATTTTGAGTGGCAGTGCCTATCATTACTGATAGTTCATGAAACGCTTTGCCCCATATGTCATAGTATTTGCCGCCTTTCTATGGAGTACTGATGCGCTCATCCGGCTGCCACTGACTGGACACGTGCCGAGCCAGGTGATTGTTTTTTATGAACATCTTTTTGGAGTGGTGCTACTGTTACCAGTCCTTTTTTTAAAATTGTCTGAATTCCGCAATCTCAACCGGAAGGATTGGATGGCTATCTTATGTATTGGCGTCGGGGGGTCTGCTTTGGCCACATTATTTTTCACGCAATCTTTTTTGTATGTGTCACCCTCAGTTAGTATTTTACTGCAAAAAGTTCAGCCATTGCTGGCTATATCACTGGCGGCACTGCTACTGAAGGAACGACTCAATAAACACTTTTTACTGTGGGCTTTCGTCGCCATCGTTGGTGCTTTTTTTGTCTCGTTTCCCGATGGGCATATTAATTTTTCCTTGAGCGACAGCCGGGGTATTTATCTGGCACTTGCTGCTGCATTTTTCTGGGGTGCCTCGACGGTTTTTGGGCGTATGGTGGTGACCAAAATAAGTTTTGCCGCATTGACCGTCATTCGGTTGCTCGTTGCCCTGATGTTTATCACGGTACTGATGACGACGCAGCGAACACTGGCCTCACTTGGCGATGTATCGAGTGGTGATGTCTGGTCACTTATATTGATAACTCTGGTGCCGGGTACTGGCGCCCTGCTGCTATACTATGGAGGGTTGCGACATACAAAGGCGTCCATCGCCACCATTGCTGAGCTTTTTTTTCCTTTTGCAGCTGTGATATTGAATTGGTTTTTTCTCGATCAGACATTGGTGGTACCACAAATCATTGGTGGTGCAGTGCTCCTCTTCGGCATTTATCAGGTACAAAAGCATAATCGCGCGTCCCATGGCTGAAACAACACACATTACATCCCGGTCAAACATGCTTTTTATTGCACTCGGAGTGGTTGTCGGCATTATTGCGCTTGGCGTGGGCCTGTATATTGTCACGCACCGTACGCAAAACGATGGCCCAGTATTTGTTAATCAGAGTAGCAACTGGCTCGATGTGCTTTGCCCGGACGACTTAGATACTGATGATTTCCGCCTCTATCGCTGTACTGTCGATGGGTCATCCACATATGTGCTCACCAATGCTGCAGGTACCTCCGTGGCTTGGTATGATGACAATTTGACAGCTCAATCCTGCACCAGTGATGGGCAGAGCGATACCGCTTGCAGTACTGCGCTAGATGACTGCGTAGAAATAACCTCATATTGCCGGACGGATGCTGCTTTTGCTGGTTTTGAGCCGGTACTCGTTTCAGATTTAGTGAGCGCAAATTATGACTATGGCACCTATGTAGTATCGGGGAAAGTGGTACGTATCGCCGAATGTGATGAATGTACATCATCTGCCGATTTTTCCTGTGGCTCATGTGATGGCCGATTTGCCATCATAGATAATGGAGTAGCTGATCCAGCCGTGCTCATGATCGACGAGACAGGAGCCACTGTCATATCTGATGGTAAGTATTATTCTTTTGGTATTTCAGTTCCTGGGCCGATTATCCCATTGGATACCATTGCTCACACATTAGCTTCAGGAGTTTCCGTTACGCACGCCGTACCCTGGCTGGAGGAAGTAGGGGAATAGCGGTATACTCACTTCTGCATGAACATCATTCTCAAAATTAGCTTGAGCGCACTTATACTCGCACTGTGTGGAGCAGTAGCATTGCTGGTGTATATGGGGCACCCTATTCCTTTTATAGAACGCGTAGTAACGATTCCAGTTTTTGAGCGAACGCCGGTTGCGGTTATCTCAGCCATGGAACTGGCTTTGCATGACACCGTAACAGCCCAATACGAATTCATAGCGCGGACTGATACTGAATTTTTGAGTATACCTATACGTGCGGAGCTGACCACGGTGTTTCAGGGACAGCGTGAGCCGGTAGTACGTGGTTCCATGACCACCCATGGTCAGTTTGAAATTCAAACGCTCCGTTTTTTGACGGATGTGGAAACTCGCCTCACGAGTGACTGGGTATATGTCCGATTCTCTGAAGTGCCGGCAGTTCCGTTTATGGAACTGTCAAGCGTTGATGGAGTCTGGTATCGATTTCCCAATGCATCAGGAACAATTGATCGTGATGTATCGACAGAACCACTTTTTACCGTTACCCGTCGTTTAGAGGATGTCGATATCGGTCACACTCAGGTGTATCAGTATGAGGCTGATATGCGATTGGTGGCCCTCCGATCATATCTACCATGGATACCCCAACAGTTACTGACATCCGGTACCGTGCCAGTTACGCTGCACATCGGAAAATTCGACACACGACTGTATATGGTCGCTCATCGGGGCCAGCCGTCACAATTTCAGCTGATTATTTCTCGCTATGGCGAGCCGGTGACCGTAACCGAGCCGGCCGCTACCGAACCGTTTGAAAATTTTGCTCCGGACCTTTTTCAGCGTACCAATCTGCTGGATATCCCACTGTTTGGCGCTCTCGTGGGCATAGATTTGGGTGATGTAATGCAGGATCCTGATGCCGATGGGTTGTATACATTCTGGGAAAATATTTTTGCATCTGACCCATCGAATGCCGATAGCGATCAGGACGGCTTTCCTGATGGTGGGGAAATTCGTAACGGATATAATCCAATCGGCCCCGGGCACCTCTTTCCCGTTCCGGTGAATGAGTAGGGCTTGACAATTGATTCGAAATTCGCTAGGGTAATAGATTATTATTTTACTATATGCCAGTACCGGTATTTGAAATCAGCGAGTCAAAACCAAAAGCAGCCGTCCACACTGACAGTGAGCGGGTATCTGGCGCTGCGGCCTTTTTTGCTATGATTTTGATCCTGATCATGGCCATTACCATTGAGCTCGGCTTGCTGGATATCAATAAGCATTTTAACCCTCAATTCGCACAGTGCAAGGCGAGCGGCACGTCCTTACAGCGCATATTTGAGACACCGCGGGTGGTGGGCAATTGCGATTTGCAGCAATACGAAGCGGCGCGGTTATTGCTTCATGCTGATGTCATCGTACCGGCCGCCCTCATATGCATCGTCGCAGTGGTACTGCTGAACATGAACAAGAAGAACTTGATTAATAAGATTTTTCGCGTTGTCCTCACGATTTTTTCTTCGTGGATTACTATACGGCTGGTGTATGAGGCTTTGGCATATTCACTCAAGCATCATCCGCTGTATGGTAAATACTTTGTACTGCTGACCGCCGTTATCATAATCATTTGCATGATCGTTTGGATTCAGCGGTCACTGAATAAAAAACCCACCAGTTCGGCGCCGACCCATTAGTTTTTTACTATACAGCTGATTTGAATATTGGGCTGTTTTTTGTTATACTTAGGTCACCATGAAGGAAAAAATTGTCATAAAAATCGGAGACATCACGCGTGAGATAGCCGATGCGATAGTGAATCCGGCAAATGATGAGCTGGTGCATGGCGGCGGACTCGCCGCAGCTATTGTTAAGGCAGGAGGGGACATTATCCAGCGTGAATCGGACAACATCAGCCCCATTCCGCTCGGCGAGGCCGCGGTCACTGACGCGGGTTCATTGAAGGCAAAATACGTCATTCACGTTGCTTCTATGCGGCTGGGTTCGACTACCACAGAGCAACATTTGCGGAGCTCAGTGGCAAATATGTACCGCCGTGCCGCGGAACTTGGCATCTCTTCGATGGCCATACCGTCGATCGGTACCGGTATCGGCCAGTTTCCGATTCAGCAGGCGGCCGAGATTCAGATGGAAGCAGCCGAGACTTTTCTTGCTCAGCACCCGGATTTCAAAACAATTATATTTGTTCTACACTCGGAATCGGATGCGCAGGCTTTCCAGTCAGCATTTAATCAGCGTTTTGTGAGATAGGTATGGAAACCCGTCGCGCATCGGTATTTGCTTTAGCTACCTATATTGGCACGATCATGGGAGTCGGGCTGTTTGGTCTGCCGTATGTGGCAGCCCAAGCTGGCTTTGGTTTGGTGGTTTTGTATTTATTGCTCGGAGGAGCCATTGCGCTGATGGTAAATCGGATGTTTGCATCAGTGGCAGTTCATACACAGGGGCACCATCGACTTCCGGGATACGCCGCACAGTATCTCGGCAGCTGGGGAAAACCGTCGGCATTTCTGGTTCAAATATTAGGTTTGTACGGGGCATTGCTCGGATATCTCATCGTGGGTGGCCAATTCTTAGCCGGATTGCTTGGCGGTTCCGTGATTCTCTATACGTTTATTTTTTTCATATTTGGGGCATTGATTATTTGGCGTGGTACCAGCTCAATCGGCCCTGTAGAGCTCATTCTGCTCTTTATTTTTTTTGCCATCATTATTTTGCTATTCGTGAGCGGCGCAAGTCATATCAATCATGACAATTTTAAGGTAATTGATTGGACACACTTCTTTGTTCCGTATGGCGTGGTGCTTTTTTCGCTCTGGGGCGCATCGATAATACCCGAGATCAGGGAACAGTTACAGGGGGATTTCAAAAAAATCGGACGGGTCATCGTATGGGGACTCATCATATGCGCCGCCGTCTATCTGGCATTTACATACCTCATCCTCGGGGTCAGCGGAAGCGAGACAACTTCCGACGCGATTTCAGGACTGCAGCGTGTGCTGGGAACCAATGTCCTCAAAATCGGTTACATCTTCGGTCTGATTACGACCTTTACTTCCTTCATTACGCTCGGATTGACCATCCAAAAACTATTCTGGTATGATTACCGCATTCCCAAATTTAGGTCATGGATGCTTGCGGTGTTCGTACCGTTGGTAGTATTTGTTCTTGGTCTTCAGGATTTTATCAGCGTCATCGGTATGACCGGAGCAATCACGCTGGGTCTCGACGGTGTGCTGGTAACACTTATTTTTTTGCAGCTGAAAAAGCGCCAACAGTCCCCACGCTTATCCAGCTACCGGCTTCTCGGTAGCGCACTCATCGGACTGTTGCTGTTGGGAGTAGCACTGGAGTTATTTTATTCGATAAAGGGTTTTTAGCAGTATATGCCACCTATTACCGTTCGATTTGCACCATCGCCGACTGGTATGCTCCATATCGGCAGCTTGCGTACCGCGCTGTTTAATTGGCTCTGGGCTAAAAAAAATAACGGAGTATTTATTTTGCGCATCGAAGACACTGATCGACAGCGGTATGTCGAGGGGGCAGTAGAAAATATTCAGCACGCATTGCAGTGGTACGGGCTGCTACCCGATCGTGGACCTTTTTTTCAATCAGACCGTACCGAGTTGTATCGATCGTTTGCCGACCAACTGGTGGCACACGGCCACGCGTATTATAGCTTTGAAACACCCGAAGAACTGAATCGTTTGCGGGAAGTACAGCGGCTGCAGGGAACCCCTATAAAATATGATGCCCTCAGCGTGTCAAAACTTAGCGACGCAGAAATACAAAAAAAAATTGCAGCGGGTGAGCCGCACGTTATTCGTCTTCGAGTGCCAGATAAGGGAGTCACTACATTTCAGGATCAAGTATACGGATCTGTCTCTGTAGAAAACGCGCGCATCGACGATCAAGTTCTGCTGAAATCAGATGGTTTCCCTACGTACCATTTGGCAAATGTCGTTGATGATCACGATATGGATGTCACTCATGTGATTCGGGGAGAAGAATGGCTTCCATCTACACCAAAACATATACTGCTGTATCAAGCGTTCGGTTGGATACCGCCGGTTTTTTGTCATTTACCACTTATTCTTGGTACTGACAAGTCAAAGCTATCCAAACGTCATGGGGCGGTGCCAGCGTTGGAGTACCAAAAGCTCGGATATGTACCCTGGGCAGTTCTCAATTTTATTGCTCTGCTGGGCTGGAATCCAAAAACTGAAAAAGAGTTTTTTTCACCGGGTGAATTGATGGGCGCTTTTGATTTGGATAAGCTGAATAAATCGAGTGGCGTTTTTAATCAAGATAAACTGGATTGGCTCAATGCAATCATGATCCGTACGATGGACATACATGAATTATTGGAGTATGCCCGGCCGTTTATCGGTCAGTATGCCGCGCATGCAAATATCGAAATGGTACTTGCCATCGTGCGTACGAGGGCTACCCGACTGACTGATTTAGTTGATGATATGCCCATATTTTATGAACCGGTTCACTACGCTGATGCGAACATGCTGATCGCAAAGGGTGAGTCCGCGGCAACCGCACGCCATAGTTTAGAACAGGCAGCTAATATGCTCAGGATGATCCCGGCAGATAGTTGGAATGCACCGGGAATTATGAATTTTTTTAAAAAAACAATTTCTGAACTAGGGTTGAGTAATAAAACGGTGCTGTGGCCGCTTCGGGTTGCGCTTACCGGCCGTACCCAGAGTCCAGGTTTTGATGAAGTACTTTCGGTACTGGGATTTGATGAATCACTGAAGCGAATTCAGAACGCGATGAGTGTATTGAAAAAAATCTGAAAATGTGCTATAGTAGTGTCTGGTACTAATCCCAGCCAAAAAATGTACGTCGCTATAGGTATAAAACAAAAAATAGTCACAGGGATAAGCTGTATCGCCATGTTCACGGCGATTGTTTTGTTTATTCCAGGATGGAGCGATGCCGCAGAGACGGAAGAGGTCCAGCAAGCTGCCGCCGAAGAGATAACCCAGGAATTGGAAGCAAAACGACAGGCACTGGAAGAAATAAAGAAGAAAGCTGATTTATACGAGCAAAATGTCAAAACAAAGCAGCAGGAAGCTAAAACACTGCAAAATCAATTATCATTGCTCGACACGCAGGTAGACCAGACGCAAAATGACATCGATAAAATCACTATCGAAATTGATACGCTGAATTTGGAGCTGGAAGCCCTGGGAGTGGCAATCGATGAAAAAACAGAAGAAGTCCGTCAGAATCAAGAGGTGCTGGCAGATTTTTTGCGCTTGATTGACCGTTACGACCAGCAATCAACACTGGAAATCCTCATGACCAATACGTCATTTTCAGATTTCTTTGACACATTTCAATATACCCAGAAACTAGAGGAAAAAGTCACGACGACCCTGCAAACCATGAAGCAGGTGAAATTTGATTTGGAGCAGCAGGAACAGGAAAAAGCAGGCAAGAAAAAAGAATTATCCGATCTATCCAATCAGTTATCTGAAACCGTGCAGGCGCTGGGAAGTCAAAAAGAATATAAGGTAATTTTGCTCGAAGATACGAAGGGCGATGAAGAGACCTACCAACAGCTGTACGAACAGGCGGTCGCCGAACAGCGAGCGGCTGAAGCTGAAGTGGGATCGCTGGAATCAAAAGCCCGAAAGCAATTACAAGAGCAGGGGATTGATTTAGATGTTGACGCACAGCTTATTTGGCCGGTCGCTCCGCTGAAGGGAATTTCTGCTTATTTTCATGACCCATCATACCCATTCCGTTCTGTGTTTGAACACTCAGCGATCGATATACCTGCGTCACAAGGGACTCCGATCGTAGCAGCAGACAATGGCTACGTCGTTCGTGCAAAGAACGCCGGACTTGGGTATAGCTATATCATGATCGTGCATAGTGATACGATCAGCACTGTTTACGGACATGTCAGCCGGATTGATGTCACTGAGGATGAATACGTCGTCCGTGGCCAGCAAATCGGCGCGGTGGGCGGTCTGCCAGGAACTGCAGGCGCAGGTCCATTCACCACCGGCGCTCATTTGCATTTTGAGGTGCGTTCGAGTGGATTACCGGTTAATCCGTTGGATTATTTGCCGGGATTTTAGAGCTTCGGGCGGTATCAGGACACCAGCGCTTTAGTCAATACAGCGCTTTTTTTGGTTTGTCCTACTCGAAGAAATTTTCAGACAAAAGGCTGCGGAGAGATGTGCGGCGGGTTGAGCTATTGGTTATGACACTGACGCTGTCCAGGCCGCCAGCAATATCATAACCGCTTCGCCACCATGGTTCGTACTCTTCATAATTTTCGAGAAAAACACCGCGATAACTGAATAATCGAAAAACCGGACCACCTCGTTGAGCGGGTGCAACGAGTATCTCCGGGGTATCACTTGATGAATCTATCTGCGCGATGCTGACCGAAGCGCCGCCACGAAATCCGGTATCATAGGCAAAAAACTGGTTTTGTAGCCCGCCTTTCCAGTCAAATATTCGTACGTGTGAAGCTCCGCCCGGTCCAGCGCCAGTCACGATCAGAGCTGGTGTAGACTGGGTTGCTGGGTACGCGCTCACGTCGATCCCTCCCCGAAAACCGTCGGCGTAAGCAAAAAACTGGGAACGTCGTGTTCCGTCACTTTCAAAAACACGCACATGTGGCCCGCCACCCGGCCCAGCGCCGGTAATAATCTCAGCTAAGCCATCGCCATCCAGGTCGGCTGCGGCCAGCCGAACGCCGCCACGAAACGTAGGGGCGTAGGCCATAAATTGGTCGCGCACTTTCGCGTCCGCGGTAAACATGCGTACCTGCGGCCCACCACCCGGCCCGGCACCGACGATGATTTCATCGATGCCATCGCCATTGAAATCTCCGGCGGCCACATCGACGCCCCCGCGGAATGATTCCGCAAACGCAAAAAAACCGCCGAGAAATGTGCCATCTTGGGCGTACATCCGTACCTGCGGCCCACCACCCGGCCCGGCACCGACGATTATCTCCTGGCCGGCAAAGCGGCCATTGAGCTCGGCATAAGTAATCGTCCCGCCACCGGTAAACTGGGCAAACGGGAGAATCTCATTTTCCAGCGGTGGAGCAATCGTCGGTGTAGAGATGACCGATGACTGCTGCAGTGAAAGAAATGGATTGATGACAGTACCATCTGGTCGATGAATCTCGAAATGCAGATGCGGCACGGTCGATTCAGCATTGCCAGAATCTCCCACCCATCCCAAAAGTTGGCCCCTCATCACTGGATTACCCCGTAAAATATCGGGCGCAAACGCAGTGTTGCCGCCCCCCTGTCCGTCATCAGTTCCTGGACTGTCGTTATTGATATGTAAATACCAGTAGGCATAACCTTCTGTGTCTTCGAGAAACACAGCGTAGCCGTAGTACGGCTCAGGAAAGGTGACATACCGTACTAGTCCATCTACCGCCGCAACGAGCGGACGCATTTTTTCTGCCATCAGGTCATTACCCTCATGCGTCCTGCCGCCGGAACGAGCCGCTCCAAAATCATCTGAATATCGGGCACCACTGAGCACCGGGAAAACGATGTCCCTGAGATCGCCGGCACGAGCGGAGAAAGGCGCTGCCATAAAAAAACCCACTGTCAGCAGTGAGGCTAAAAAAACATTTGATCGCTTCATACATACAGTATAGCATTATTCTTATTGAAAATCAATACTAAATAAGTAACCCACGACCGTATAATGGTCGTGGGTATGATAGTACGCCTGGCATATGTGTCCTAGCAGGTGGACATCAGCCGGCAACTGGGAAGCTGCGGGTAGAACTGGCGGATTATGCCATGGCAGGCGGGGGCTGAGACGAGCTCAGCGGGGGAGCGGTAGCTGACGCCGTCGATATTGAGATGGTATACGCCGTTATTGATCCCGAATTCGGCATTGAGAGTCGCCATGTTTGGCAGACGTCGTGCCAACTCGTTGAAAATGAGCGATGTGAAGCCCGATTCTTTCACATCTTTGCAATGAATTCGAAATAGGCGAATCACTGCATCGTCTGTGAGTTCCGCGAGCAATACGCGTGCTTCGTTAAGGGTTTCCTTGTCGGGGCTGATCACACTCATCAGGTGCAAAAATCTGTCCATCCTTGGTTCCTTTCCTTGGTTTGTTTGGTTTGATGGGAGCGATTTTAATAGAAATCATTATCAATAAATTAAATGATTATTTAATATTTGTCAAACCAGAAATTGTATCCGTCTTGACATGAACAACTGAGCCGGTATAGTAATGACAAACAAAACCAACCCGCTACAAATGGAGGCTCATTTGACAGAAAATCATGTCATACCCACGCGCCGCCTCAGTACGCATCGTGAGGTGGTACTGCACGTTGTTTTCCCGGAATATTCCGGGGGAATACCTTTTGATCTGCCTCAGGCGCGTTTTCAGCTCCCGTGTGGCAGACACATAGTCCGTACTCGTCTCGATCAGCCGGTTGCAGCCGACCAGCAGGTCCAGTGCGTCACCAGCGCAGCTCCCCAGGATATTGATGATTTCCATGAGGACGGTGGTCATCCACTGTATCATCACTTCGGCGCTCTGCTGTCTGGCGCTCGGGACAGCTTCGTTACTGCCTGTATGTGGATGGATCGTACTGAGTATTTTTCCTGGTCACTCGCCTGATCTATCTACGTCGGTTGACGACGCTCACTTACCTGGCCGTAATCATCAATCGTTACGTGCCAGGTTTTTTTCATGTGCAAAAAAAGACCGCCGCTGGAATCCCAAACGGCGGTGTGGAGAAGCGGTTTCAACGCAGGGAAGTCGAATTCGCTTCTAGGGGTTCGATAGTGAGGCTGGATTCGCCGACCCGCTGCAAGCCGATCATTCTTCGGGTGAGGAAGTTTTGGGTCGTGATCCAACGTTCGGAAAGATCGAGTAATTCATCTCTGGTTCGATCCTCCTCCCAGGCGATGGTGCATGAATCGACCAATCGGTCGTCGACGACCAGGTCATCCATACTGAGTGTGAAACGTACGCGCATGATGTGCTCCACTGTTTCGGGTGAAGCATCCTATGCCAGGTTGCCCGACTGTCCGATATACGGGCATGCAAGTGTATAAACGTATACCAAAAGTACACCATCATACCGTGTAACCGCGCTCCTGTCAAGTCCCTGCCGGTGATTTTATGGTTCAATGGCTAAAACATTCAGCGGGACGATGAGTTCATCATTAAGTTCAGGAAGGCCCGATGGGTTATCTTTGCTGAGAATAAGCCGGGCACTGGTCGCATCGGTGGATACGAAATTCAGCGTCGCTGTGAAGGGTACGAAGTCCGTGGTCATCCAGTCGCTTTCCGCGCGCGCAGTCGCTGACCCGAGCACGTTTCCGTCCATATCCATGAAGGTGATGGGAAATTCAGCTTCAAAAAACCATTCACCGCGGGCACGACCGGTGATAGTGAGGGGGCTCCTGACACGTACGTTCGGACGAGGGTTGTCCAGCACTATCATATCGGCCTTTTCCAGCTCATTGCCAATATCTTCAGTAAAGCTGTCGCCGTTTGCTAAGCATTTTCTGGGGTATGATTCCTGTATGGGATATCCGGCATCAGCGCATTCCTGGAAATTGGCTATAGACTCTCCCAGGGCATTTGCATTTGCTGCGTTGGAATTTTTTTCTTCACCACAGCCGCTGGTTGGTTTGGCGCTGGTAGGGTTACCATGTTTTACCCAGCTGTCATTTTCGCACAGCCAGGTGTCCTCGGGGCTAATTATCCGGCCATATATCAAAAAAGCAGCCGCACCGAGGGCAATACAGAGGATTATAACTGCTATTATTTTTCGGGGATTTTGCATATGTATATTATGTACTTTATAGTATAGCGTGCCGGAGCGGTATTTACCATATGAGCGGAACCTGCGCCATGCATTTCTGCCATATCAGCGCAATACCGAGGATAAGTGGCGGCATCACATAGTCGGCTATTATGCGTACCCGGGTCATGGATGGGCGTAATCCGATTTTTTCCAGCAGATAATAGTAAAAAGTCATGTCACGTTTTTTTGTCTGGAATTGCCGTCGGGTGAGGATGCAATCACCGATGGTAATTATCTCGACGTAGTAGAGGGCAATTCCAAAAAGGATTACATGCCAGCGGAAAAGAAACGGCGATACCCAAATAAGTGTAATTACTATCGCATGCAGGACAATGACCATGCGTGTGCTGGTTTGTTGTTTGCCGACGGGCATACACTACAGTTATTTTAGTGACATGATGATGGCGCCAACGGCAACCATTCCAGCGCCAATACCCGATTTGAGGGTGATTTTGTCTCCCAGCAAGAGCGCGGCAAGTATGAGTACAAATACCACGCTGGTTCGATCGAGCGCGGCTACCGCGGGTGCTGGTCCGGTTTTCAGAGCAAAGAAATAAAACAGCCATGATAGGGCCCCGGCAATTCCAGAAAGTACGATGTACAAAAGCGCCTTGTTATCAATTCCGCTCAGCAGCTTGACTTTGCCTAATACTAGGGCAACGATAATAAGAAAGACTGCCATAATGACACTGCGCACGGTGGTTGCTAGAGTTGTGTCGACGGATTTAATCCCCATCTTAGCAAATATAGCGACCAATGCAGCAAAACCAGCGGATAGCAAGGCAAATACTACCCAGGACATAGTTTTCAAAGTTAGTTGGTTATTTTTTTCCGACATACCGGATTAAATTATGGTTGCCGATTGCTCGGTCTTTATATGTTTCGCCTTGTGCGTCCACGATGATTGTTTGAAATTGATGGGTGAATTGAAGCGCCATCTGAATGTCAAAGAAACGCTTCTGAACCGTGTCTACCTCCCGAAACCCAGGTTCAATCGGAATACCAGTGCGAAATTCCGGGTCGCTTTGAGAATTCACGAGAAATGCCAGCACCCCACCCGGTTTCAATATCCGGTATATTTCGTTGAAGACTGAGTATGTTTTTTCCGCATCGAAATAGTGCAGCGACAGATGCGCATACACGATGTCAAATGAATTATCCAGGAACGGTAGTCTCTGGGATATATCATGGTGCTGTACCAGCACAGTGCCACTGGTATGATCCATTTTTTGTTTTGCCTTTTCCAGAGCCGATTCAGTATAGTCAACCAGGGTTACCTGGTAGCCCTTTTCCGCAAAAAATATGGCATCTTGCCCTTGACCACCGCCGAGATCCAGCAGCGATTCATGGGGCGGGAAAAACTGTAAACACCATTCCGCGAAAAGCGAAGGTTGGTGAATCCAATCAGTGGCAGCATATCTATTGTGCTGAGTATCCCAGTAGCTAGGCATAGGTAGAGCGTACTAATGATAGCACTTTTTTGTGTATGGTGGGATTGCACGCGGCGAGCATGCCATGGGTGGCACGATCATAGCGTTGCTTTTTTCCATGGAAATCAGTGACGTATCCACCGGCCTCTTCAATAATGATTTTTTGTGCCGCTGTGTCCCAGGGGTTAGCGCCGGGGAAGATATTGGCGATTAACTGTCCGCTGGCTACCAGCATACCGAAGTACGTAGTAACCACGGCGTTAAGCGCGTAGGCTCCATCGCGGAATAGCTGATCATTTATTTTGACGAGGTTAATTGGGGCGTTTGGCCAGACGACTGATCCGATTACTTTACGATTGATCGTGCGAGCCGTTGCCACATGGATGCGCCGGCCGTTCAGCGTGGCGCCTTTATTTTTTTCCGCATAATATAATCGATCAATAAACGGGTCGTAGAGGACGCCGATGATTGGTCCACCATCACGTACCAGTGCCAGTGAAAACGCACTGGTCGGAATAGCATGTGAGTAGGGGAGTGTACCGTCAATCGGATCGCATACCCAGAGGTATTCAGCGTCAGTGTGTATACTTCCGCCTTCCTCGGCGAGTATACCGTGTTGTGGATAAGCTTTGCGAATTGCTTTGACTACGAGTGAATTGATTTGCTTGTCGGCAATGGTGACTGGCGTAGAGTCTTTTTTCCAATCTTTAACTATCTCATCGGAAAAATGTCGGCGCATGATAACACCAGCTTGACGAGCTAATCTCTCAATAAAAGCTCTGTATTTCATATTATTTCTTTTTTGCCATGACTAATTTAGTTCGAATAGGTATGCGAAGCTTTCGAGGATAGCGTTTTAATTGCTGGATAATTTCGTTTAATGCTTGTTGTTTTCTTATTGCCGACAGTGTTAAGTACCATGAAAAAGAAGTTTGCATGCTGATGTAGTCGTCTTTAGTCATGGGGATGACTCGATGGTACTCCTTCAGTGTCGCATGAGAAAAATTTGGATGCCGTCGTAATCGTTCAATAATCTCGTTTGCTTTTCCGCCTTTTGCCGAAGAGTACTTTTTATGCAATTGCAACGCCCATTTTCCTATGCCGCGATCGTAATAATTGAAGTTCCACATGAGTGCGAGCGTGCCACCTGGTTTGAGCAGACTGTGGGTTTTGGAAAATTGGATACTGGGCTTTATCCAGTGGAAGGTTTGTGCGGAGTAGATTAATCCAAAGTGGTTTTTGGGCAAACGTACGTTTTCAAAAGGTCCAATGACATATCTAGCTTTTTTGTAGCGTTTTAGATTGCGTTTGGCGATTCCTACCAATTCTTTACTTAAATCGTTGGCCACAAACGAATTACCACGGCGAACCAGCGGTTTACTCGCTTTTCCCGTGCCAATGCCGATTTCAAGAATTGGACTGGTTTTTTTCAGCTGACTGTATTTGAGCAAATCCCGAAACATCTGCGGTGGATAATCCAGTCGCGCCTTGTCGTATTGCTCGGGAATAGTGCTAAATGTTTCTTTGAGTTTCACTTCAGTCGAAATGACAGATTAGAGCAGTTTTTTAAATGCTTTTCCGTAAACTCGAAATCCAATCTTTTCGTAAAATGCATGGGCGCGGGCTAGTTTCTCACCACTTTTGGTAGTGATAGTTTCAGCACCGTTTTCCTTGGCCCAGGTCGTGGCAGCTTGCACTAATTCTTGCGCCACACCTTTTCCATGATATTCAGGTCGGACAAACATTTCCTCAATTTCAGCATAATACGTTCCGGCTCGCACACGTGGGAAGCGATAAATGGTAATAATCCCCACAAACTCATTCCCATCTTGTGCGAGAAATATGGCCCCGTCGTTTGACTGTACTACTTCAGCGTACACCGCACTGCCTTTTTCCATGGCGTCGGTTGATACCACTGTTGACTGCGGATTTTCCTGGCGCATGACATTGGTTCGGAATTCGTCGAGTAATGTCAGCGCGGGGGTTTTGTGTTCCAGGGTGGCTTTGATGATATTCATATTAGTAACCACTCCTCATCCCGAACTCGTTTCGGGATCTCCTGAGATGCTGAAATAAATTCAGCATGAGGATATTATTGTTTAAAATCTCTGTCAATTACCATTGGTTTATGGCAATGATCGTCGTGACCGTTTAAACAAGTAGATTTCATTGATGGCAATGTATAGCAGAAATAGAGCCCATGCTAAAATAGGCCATTCAATAATGTAAAAAAGTATTATCATGAACAAAATAAAACTGATTATAGGCACTAACCAATCACTTAGCTTGAGCACCACGGGCGATTTTTGTTTCTTTAGGGGAGGCGCTTGTAATCTAATTTTATCAATCGTTATCGCGACAATACCCATGCCAACTAAACCCAAAGTGAAGAAATACTTGGTCGAATCATAGGGAACACCACTATTACCAGGTATATGCAAAACTAGTGGTATTGAAAGTATAATATATAATATTCGAATTGCTAGACCAAAAATAAAGTTACGTTTTTTTGTAGTCATACGGTAATTTAAGAGCTAGCAAGTGATTATTATTCACTGAGTGCATGAGCAAGTAAATTAATAGCTTCACGCTTTTTATAATAATATATCTCAGAGTACACAATAGTGATAATCCAAATAATCCACCCAACAAATGGGTATTGAATGGCAAGTGCTAGGGTAGCGATATATAACGTGAGGCAAACATGTGGTACCGCCCAGGGTGGAGCTTCAATGTTGTTCTTTTCAAAAAGTGTTTCTATTTCTTTTCTTTGCCTGGAATATATCATTTCTAAAATTCCTGGAATCCAGGCAATCGCAAATATGACAGCGACACTTACAATAATAAATATAAATTCTTGTTCTATTTCTTCGGCTCCTGTCGCGATTCCACTATCTACATTAAAAAAATAATGTACGACCGGTGCTGATACAACTAAATAAATCAATCGGTACAACAAAGACTGTATCATTTGTCTCGTTTTTTCTTTCTTTAATGCTTGTGTAAAATCATTCATGGATCCCTTTTATCAAGTGTGTCACTGTATCCTCTGTAAATTCCCGTCAATCACCACTGGCTTTAGGGCTATGATTTCCGTACCGTAATAGGGGATTGTGGGTATGGGGTTTAATAGGTAAATCGGTTTATACAGAACATGGGCGAAACCCATTTCAAGAAAGGCGTTTCCCCCCACGTAGTTTTTAATGTCATGCTTGTCGTAATTTAATACCAGCAACGCGTCTACATCCTGCATCAGATCCCAATACTCACGAATGGCGTCTTCTTCGTATTTATGTTTGAGTTTCAGTCCTTCTTTTTCAGCTTCGTCCTTACCGATGTAATGCTCAATAAATTTTGACACCAATGCGGTATAACCCAAAGCCTCGAGCTGTTGTTTTACCTCAAGCATCTTTTCGCTGAATTGCATTGATCCGCTAATAAGGATTTTCATTTTGTTTGTTTTTTTATCCACACACGTTTAAACAGCGATAACGTCAGTGTGGACAATACAAACGCCACTGCTGGTACAATGGCGTTGATCCAGGGACGAGGAAGTTTGGCAATGTAAAAGAAAATTACGATCACCACATACGTGAGCACCAGAATAATTAGCTTGCGCGCCAAGCTAGTTTCCCATGCCTTGTCCGCCTCAACCTTTTGATTGCGTTCTTTGATTTGGTTTATTTCTTGTTCAAGTTGTTCGATGGTGGGCATAGCTGCTTAATACGAACTAAAAGAATAATAAATGTTCCGTTCAGCTTTTCAGCTGGTTTATTTCTTTTTTTAGAAAAAGTAGGAATTCCTTTAATTCAATAATATCTCTAATTAGCATCGGGGTTAGTTTTCTGCCTTCCAGTTCTTTTCTGTCTATGTGGGCTACTTGTTTGTTCCTTCTGTCCAACACACCCTTAATTTTGAATTTCTTTATCCATTTTTCAATTACCAAATTTCCAAACAATTGGAATAAAGAAACCGATCGTCTGTCCAGATCAAATAACGTGCCGATATCAGTAAATATGGATTTATTTAGTGCAATAATCGTTACGAAGTCTTTTTCTGTGACGCTTTTCTTCGCTAGCGTGTCATCATAGACTTCTTTCAGTAGGTTAATTTCATCAATGCATATATCAATCTGATCAATTAGTTTGAATTGTTCCAGTGAAACGTTTGTCATTTTTCCAACGGATGATATTTCTTTTCCGAAGCTCGCAATGCTCGGTCGGAGTAAAATGCTTATTTTTCTAATGGGTGGTACTTCTTGTGAGTTTTTTCAGCATACCGATCAGATGCATTAACGTAGCGGGTGGTGGTATCAAGTGACTCATGTCCAAGCAGAATTTGGATGGCGGCTGGGTTGGCGCCGGACTCAGCTAGGTAGGTTGCGAAACCGTGGCGTAAACTGTGTGCCGAGGTCGGGACATTTATTCTTAACGCTTCGCGGTACTCCTTTATCTTCACCTGGATGTAGTCTGGTGAGATTCTCGTTTCATTGCCGGACTTGGTATGACGGCCGCGGTAGGGGATGAAGAGGGCGGGAAATGAGTCACGGCGGGTGTTGAGATATTCTTGGACGATGCGCTTCGCACGATCGGTGAGATAGACGAATCGTTGTTTGCGTCCTTTTCCCTCAATGAAAATTTTGCCCGTGGCATCGATTTGGTTCTTGTTTAAGCTTACCAGTTCGGAGATACGCAGGCCAGTGGCAAAAAGTACCTCCAGGATGGCCCGGTTCCTGAGTGCCACCTTATTATCGTCCTTCTCGGCTATACTCGGGTATTCGATTAATCTGACGATATCCGAGAGTTCTGCTACCTGGGGGTGTGGTTTGGCGGTCTTGGTGAGCTTCACCATTTGGGGGTTAATCGGACAGGGGTAGTCATTATCGATTAAAAACCTCAAATATGTGCGAAAACTGGACAACATTCGGTTAATTGAGTAAGAATTGAGCCTATTTGGGGCTTTTTGGCCGGTGGGGGTATTCCTGTCGCGTGACACCAAATAGGCCTTGTAGAGCTCAATATCGCGCCTCTGGAGGCCTGTGAAGGGCTTAGAGGACTCGTCCTGCAGCCACACCAGGAATACCTCCAAATCACGTTCATAGTTGTATATGGTCTTTTCGGAGTAGCTATTGGTCTGGAGGTTCAAGAGGAAGTCATCCAGATGGGGTAGTTGGTTCTTTTGCTTGGGCATAAATGTTTATTGTTGCCGCGATGCGCGGAGATTCATTCGCTACGCTCAGAATGACAAAGGTTATTGTACTATCGGCAGGGGGCTCCTTCGCTTTGCTCAGGACGCTTTGCGATTCGGTGTAAGAGATATTATACCGAGTAACATAATCATTGTAGCATATGCCAAAAACAGGTCAAATGGGCTTTTTGAGCTTTTTTGATTCTACCTGTATGCATTGACAAAACTGCTATCTGTTGCTACACTTGCCGGAAATATTTTTGATCTTTTTTCAACTTTCTTTGGAGGTACTACAGTGGCTATTCCACAGACAGCTATCCCGCGGATCATTCAGCCGAATGATGACCAGGCTTTGGCAATCATCCAGATGGCCATCTTGAGCTGGTCTAGGCATATCCCCCAGTCAGCTGATTCCATGATAATCTATCCTGGATTTCATGGCCCGGCACGCATGGGAGACGCTATTGACCTGTATCACAGCTCTCCGCAGTTCACCAAGCTGATCATCGGTGGAGTGCATCCGTTTTTCTACGGACGTGATGGGTATGTCCGGCTCAACCGCGACATGTTGCTGAACGAGCCGTTCAATTTCCGGCCGACCGATCAGATTCCGATCCAACAAGATGCGCCACTCTACACCCAGCAGCAGGCTGACTGGATGGCCGAACAGTGTCTGGAGCTCGATGTCAAGGTGGCAATCAATATATCTTGCCCGTTCCACCTGACACGGTCGTATGCCTCGACGCTGTCGTCGCTGATGCATCTGTATCAGGCAAGACAACTACCGCTGGAGAGCTTGCCAGCTATCATCCCGTATGCAGCTCGCCTGCAGCCGACGTTTCCATTGAGTGACTTCGATGGAGCATCGCAGTATGACCTGATGCCAGGTGAATTTGTCCGATTTCGGACCTACCAGTCGACGGGCTACCTCATCAGCGATGCTGATGTTCGCTCGTACTTCGAGCGGCTTGATCAGATGAACCTGATGTAAAGCTTCAGAGAAAAGCTAAACGGCTCCCCCGCCATTCCAAACGGTTTGGCGGGGTGTTTTTTTGATCAACGAAAAAAAGGACCGCCGTTGGTGTAAAACCGTACGGCGGTGTGTTTTGTGCGTCGAGAAACACTCTTTCTAGTTTCGCTTCATGTTAAGCGCTTCGCGCACTGAGCTGCGGCGGACTGATACTTCGTTATCCAGTCGGATAACTAATCCAAGTCCATCCCAATCGGATGAACGAACCAGATCGCGCGAACGATTGAGAATTGCGCTGACTCCCTGACGAAGCTCTTCGGCAAGGACGTCGGGCATAGCAACTGAAAATACCATGCTGCCGCTTAGCGTTTTCACACTGGCAATACACTGATTATGAATGGGGCCGACGACAGAAACGTCCAGATCTTGATTCGCAATAACCAGCGCCGCCTCCCGAGAAAGTTCAATTTGAATGAGCATGCGTGCCTCCTATCGCGAATGGGTTCATGGGTATTGTACGGTACCTGGTGATGTTTGGTCAATTATAACAAGAGGCCAGCACATGCTGGCCTGTCGAGGGCTGAATCAAACTGGAAGTTTGTTTACCCTTATTGAGATTGCGCTGGAGATTATCCCAGCGCGGGATAATGAACGTGGCAGCGGCAGCCACAATCAGCACGACGCCGGCCCACATGCAAAATCTCTGGAAATTTCGAACGCGATTGTAGTGGCGTTCAGCAATCTCCGGCAATTCGGAATTGCTGGCCAATGCGTGCATTCTCGTCTTTGGCTCTTTGAATCCTTGGGCGAGTATCGCCAGAAAGAAACAAAAAACCGATGCTCCCAATACGTATACTGCGAAGTCCATAAATCACCCGCCTCCTTAAAACGGGCATTGCCCTGTGAAAGAGCTGTTACTCAAAAAAACTAGAACAAAAGTACCGTTACGCCTGAGTATTATTTTTTACCTTTACGATTTCGATGCTACAATTCGTGACTAAAGCAGCAAGCGCCCCGAGCGCTGCCAATACCGGTAAAATGATCGCTCCTATGGACGCGACTGATACTGGAATCTCCATCAAGGTTTTTCCCGCTTCATCTTTGATAATCAATTTACGGACGTTTGCTTCATGCACCAGTTTCTTGACGGTTTCTACCAGTTGATCGCCGCTTATTTTTATCTCTTCTTTGAAAGTATTGTCATCCATGTCATTTTTCGGTTAGTTGATGATTTTAGTATATCACAGTGCGAAATTCGGTAAAAAATTTTAAATGTTAAGGGATAGGGCTAAAAGTGATATTTTGGCTAACTTTAGCCTTATATATCAATTTTTGGTTTGTTTTCTTATAGACATCTGATTATCCACAGCTATTTTAGCCCCATAAACATTGGTTTTTCTTTATGCTCATGGTATACTTGGCTATGAAAGGTCTTTACCAAGTTTACCATTAACGGTAAAAAAACCATGGCAAAGATGACAAAGTCTCAGCTCATGGCTCACCTTGCCGAGAAATCCGGCCTCTCCAAAAAAGAGGTAGGCAGCATGATGGATCTTCTCGTCGAGACCGCCTATGGCGAAGTTAAGTCGTCGGGTGAATTCACCGTTCCCGGTCTCGGGAAGCTGGTGAAAAAACACCGCGCCGCACGCCAAGGCCGCAATCCTGCGACGGGTCAAACCATCCAGATTCCGGCCAAGACAGTCGTGAAATTCCGCGTCGCCAAAGCCGCGAAAGAAGCGATTCTCTAGCTGACTAAAATAAAAAAGACTCACCGTCACTGGAGAGTCTTTTTTAGTTATGCAAAAGTGATGCGTCGCTGTCTAAAACGGCAGAGTCCCCTTCTTCTTTTTCTTTAGTGCGGGCGGAGCACTGTTGGTCATTTCGGTGTACTGGGTATGCCAGGTGCAGAACGGGCAGTCGGCAGAAGGTGTGGGCATGGGTTTTTCTAGAACGGAGACGGCGTGTTTGAATGCGGCCAGGCAATTTTCAGGGTCCGTCTTCAGCGTCTTCAGAGTTATTTGCATCGGAAATCGGTTATGGAGATCTTTGGCTGTTGCCGGAAAAAAGTATAGCAAATGGCCAATGCCACTCGATGGACGATTATTGCGATCCAGGAGAAAAGCATAGGTGTCGAGTTGCATTTGGTATGCTGGAATCAACGGACGATCGTTTGGATCTGAGCTGGAGGTTTTGTGGTCCACTGGGGTATAGTGGCCGTCGCTGGTCACCAGGCACTCGTCCAATTTGCCCATCAATCCATAATCATCATCATGATGATAAAAATAAGCCTCCTGAAAAGGGTGCTGTAGTGTGCCTGCCACTTTGCCCTGCAAGAGCGGTGGGATCTCACCCAGAGGCCGATAGAGATCGAAGTATTGCTTGATTATAACATCAAATCTGTTCGCCAGCCGAGAAACAATACCTTCGGGCTGCCGTAGTTTTTTCCGGTACTGAAGCCAAAAACACCGGGGACAACGTTTTGCGCTCTCAAGGCCCGTTGGAGAAAGCCAGATTTTTTTCTTTTTGATGTAGGGCATGGATTATTTAAAATACACTTTATCACCGATGCGAAGGTCGATATATTCCTGGGGATTTTTTGCAGTCAATGTATCGTCGGCGAGAACACGTTCTAGCTTGAGCAGCTGCGTATCGAGGGAGGCGCTCATGTCAAGGTATAGCACAAAAGGTTTGTCAGTGATGTGAACAATCAGCTGCGTCGAAAGATTATTTGCAAGGGAAAAATTAAATATTGGCAACTCACTAAAATTTTTCATCCGGGTAAAACAATCTCGTATAAATACGATTCGGTCGTCATCCAGTATGTGCTGCTGTGTGGAAACCGGTGAATTTGACTGGTCGATTACCTGGGCGTATTGGTCGCTGACGGCAGATATGTCGGTAACTATTTGGGCAATATCACCCTTGTAGTCGACGTAATAGTAAGTGGAATTTGAATACCATATTATTTCTGGTGGTTTTTCAACGATAGTAATGGTAAGTTTCTTTTGAAACAGGCTTTTTTTTACGGATACATCCTCCACAGAATATGCAGCAGCAATGCTGGATTCGAGTTTTTGGCTGTCAAACGTTGTGGTCGAATACTGGGGAATAATCAATAATCGATGATCACTGAGTTGAGGCTGGATGATATCACGGTATAATTCGTGCGCAGTGCTCGCACTAGTCCCTACGACCCGGACAAGTGTAATACGAAAAGTATTACTGTAAAAAAGAAAATACGAGACGGTCAGAACGCAGAGGATCATGAGCCAGACAAAAAAACTAAAATGAGCTATCACATATGATTGCCAGTTTGGTCGCGTATGAATCGGATTCTGGTGCGGTCCTGTTGACTCCCCTCCCCGATAGTGGCGCCGTACATACGTCATATTATTTTTGGAACCACTCCGAAGAAGGGTTATATGAAGTTTTTTGATTGCGCTTTTGTTCATGGCGCTGGATTGCCAGCTCAATCAGTCGATCGAGCAGCTGGCCGTAGGATACACCCGTGGCCTGCCACAGTTTGGGGTACATGGATATACTGGTAAATCCAGGTATGGTGTTAATCTCATTGAGGAAAATTTCCTGCTTTTTTTCATCAATCAAAAAATCGACACGTGCCATGCCAGCACAATTACAGGCGGTGAATGCTTTTACCGCCAGACTTCGGATGGCATCTGACAACGCCGGGGTCAGTGGTGCGGGAATTATCACGCGTGAGGCGCCATCTACATACTTAGCGTCATAATCATAAAACTCGTTAGAAGCGATGATTTGCCCAGCAACCGATGCTTGCGGGTCTTCATTGCCCAGAAGAGCCACCTCTATTTCCATGGCATTGGGCACTGCCGCTTCTATGATTACTTTATGATCATAGCCAAATGCCCGATCGAGAGCTGCGGCTAGCTCATCGGGTCCGTGGACTTTTGAGATACCGACTGATGATCCGAGATTGGCAGGCTTGATAAAGAGTGGGTATCCAAGTGGCGTGATGCGTCGGTGTACATCATCCGGTGCATTGCTATATTCATGTCGAGTCGTATGCGTGTATTGTACCGTCGGCAGCTGTTCGTGAGAGCAGATTTGCTTCTGGATAACTTTATCCATGCAGACAGCCGATCCGAGCACGCCTGAACCAACATACGGCAGGTCAGCCAAATCAAGGAGTCCCTGTATCGTCCCATCCTCGCCATAGGTGCCATGGAGCACGGGAAATATGACGTCGAGCGGTTGTTCCCCGTGTCCATCATTTCTGAGCATGGTGAGCGCATGTGTGGTAGCGTCCGGGGTGATGATGGCATCGGATGGACGCAGCGTTTGCCTCGCTGACGTGAGAGACCTCAGCGCATCAGGACCAGCAATCCAGCGACCTTCCTTCGTTATCCCGATGGGTACTATCTCATATCGTGATTGATCCAGCGCGCCAATAACTGATTTTGCCGAAACCAGCGAAACTTCATGCTCTCCGGAGCGTCCGCCGAACAGCACCCCGATACGGAGTTTGATGTGACCATTCATCAGTCGTGTAGTTATTCAGTGATAGGTGTATCGATCGCTTTTTCCCAGAGGCCCGATCCGTCGACATACTCAGGATGGCCGTCATCCGTGCCTGACAAGCACGATGTGCACTCACCGAAGTGTTCCCCGGCCTGGTATTGATGGCGATACCCGCAGGGTGAGCATACATACTCACCTGTTTCGGGTACGGTGTCACCCTTATCATACATAGAGCCGTTTGGCATAGGTTTTATTATGAAGTTAGTATGCGTGGAATGGAATGGTTGATCCGAGTTACTACTTCATAGTTAATAGTTCCCATCAGGTTTGCCAGGATTTCGACGGAAATATGCTTATTATTATTATACCCAATCAGAGTTGCCTTGTCACCGGCCCGTATATCCGGGATGGAACTGACATCTACCATGCATAGGTTCATACATATCCGACCGCGAATAGGGCATTTTTTTCCTTTGATCAATACGTATCCCTTGTTTGAAAGGCGGCGGTCATAGCCGTCCCAATACCCGACCGGTAATACCGCGATGGTCATTGGTCGCCTGACGCGGTATGTTTGACCATAGCCGATTGCTGTGCCGCGGCTGAGGCGTTTTATCTGAATAATGCGGGCGTACCAGGAGAGGGCTGGTTTGAGTGTAATGCCTGGATGTACATGCGTTCTAGAGCTTTCTATTGACCACAGGCCGTATAGTGAAATTCCCATACGCACCATATCAAAATGGGATTTTTTATTGAGTATAGTCGCAGCAGAGCATGCGATATGGCGAATCGGAATGGTCAGGCCATTTTTTGTCAGACTCTCCAATACACGGGTAAATACTCGTAGCTGCGTTTGCGTGACTCGTTGATTGGGATTTTCCGCGTCAGCTAAATGTGAAAAAATGCCTTCTAATACACAATGCGATAATCCCCGGATGTGTTGGGCAATCGCGACCACTTCATTTGGTAATACACCCAAACGTGAAGTACCGGTATCAACTTTGAGGTGGAGATACGCCCGTGTGTGGTGACGCTGGGCAATGGAATTAATGCGGCGTGCCGCATCGTAACTATATACGGTGAGCCGAATTTGGCGTGTGATAGCGGTTGTGAGTAGGTCATCGCGGTAGTAACTAAGTACCTGTATGCGGGTTGAATGGCTAACCAGGGGTCGCAGTGCCAAGGCTTCTTCCAGGCTGGCTACCCCAAACCACCGCACGCCCATAGAAGCGAGAACTGGTGCCATGAGTTTCATATCATGGCCGTAGGCATTTGCTTTTATCACCGCCATGAATTTGCTTGATTGCGGGATCAGTTTTTTGAGTTGCCGGAGGTTGTGCCGAATCGCGCTACGGGAGATCTCCACCCAGCTCGGATATAGTCTGCGGTTCATGGTGTTAGTCTTTTTGGGAAATAATCTTTTTACCATTCAAGTACGGCTGAAGCACGGTCGGAATACCGATAGAACCGTCAGGCAATTGATAATTTTCCAGGATGGCTATGAGTGTCCGAGGAGTTATCGCTGTGGCATTTAGTATATGGACGAATTGGGTTCCGGCAGCACCTTTGTATCGTATGTTGTTGTCTCGCGCCTGATAGTCAGTGCAGTTTGAAGCCGAGTGCGTTTCGCGATACTTTTTCTCTGAGGGGATCCAGCATTCCAAATCAATAACTTGGGCCGAAGGTCGAGGTAAATCACCAGTGCATACTGCCAATAAATGATATGGCAGTCCAAGTCCGCTGATTATGTGTTCCTGCAGGGCGACGAGTTCCGCAAAAGTGGTATCTGACGTTTCAGGCGTGCACAGAACTACCATTTCCTGCTTCTCAAACTGGTGAACGCGGAGGATTCCTTTGGTGTCCTTCCCGTAGCTCCCAGCTTCTCGCCTGAAGCAGCTGGAGTAGGTAGTGTATTTTCGCGGTAAAGTGTCTTCTGAGAGTATTTCGTCGCGATGGAATGGTAAGAGTGCGTGTTCGCCGGTACCGACCAAGTATAAATCATCATCTTTGAGGTAGTAGGCTTCGCCACCTTCGACATAGGAATCATAACCCGAATCGCGCATCACTTCGGCACGGACCAGTACAGGTGAGAAAAAAGGAATAAATCCTTTTCGAGTTATGACGGAAAGAGTGTACTGGACAAGTGCGTTCCAGAGTAATGCGCCATCCCCAAGCAGATAGCCAAAACGCGAACCGCTTACTTTTGCCGCACGTTCGGTGTCAATGAGCTTATGTCGTTCTGCGAGGGTGACATAATCAAGTGGGTCAAACGAAAACATTGGCGGATCCCCGACCGTCTTTATAACCGTATTATCCGCATCACTCTTCCCTACCGGCGTTTCCGAAGCTGGAATATTTGGGATGACCCGGAGTGCTTCATGCATCTCTTTGTGGGCAATTTCGTGGCGAATGGTCAATTCTTTTTCCTGCTCGGTCAGCTGGGCAAGCTCCTTGAGCTTTGTCGCTTTTTCAGCGTGGGACAACTGGGCTATGGTCCGGGAAAAAGCATTCTTTTTGGCTTTGATAGTTTCAATAGCCTGCTGCGCTTCGACAAATGCACTGTGGGCAGCTACGGTTTTTTTCACCAAGGCTGGATATTGCTCACCACGTGAAGCTAACAATTTCTCATAGCCCTTGGGATCTTTTTGTAGTTTTTTTATGTCGAGCATAGAAAAATACTATTATTGTCCAGATTGGTCAGTCGGAGTGTCTACGCTATCGTGCCGGTGTTCCATGCGATACTCAATCCGTCCGAGAACTACTAAAACCATTAAGGCGCCAAGCGTGCCAAAAATCGATATCAGGTATAAGCCAAGCCCGACGGCCATGCCGATTGCGGCGACCACCCATATAGTGGCTGCGGTGGTAAGCCCATGGATTGAGCCGCGTCCCTGTATAATCGCCCCAGCGCCTAAAAAACCGATGCCGGTGACTACCTGGGCGGCGATGCGAGTAATATCAGTGACGTGGTTTGGGTCGTACTGAATAATTGCCGAGATTGAAATCAACATCAATACGGTCGAGCCTAAACCAACCAGAATATTAGTTCTGAGGCCAGCTGGTTTATGGTAAAACTTTCGTTCGATGCCGATTAAGCCGGTCAATAAAATCGAAAGAAGAATACGGATTACGATGTCGGTAGTGGTCAGGGTGAGAGGCATAGTATTGTATTATAATCCTAAAGTTTGATGTATAGACTGGAGTGCGGTCAGTACAGTGCGTATATGGTCATCGAGTGAAACGCCGAGCTCCTCGGCTCCTTGTTTGATTTCATCACGATTTACCTGACGGGCAAATGCTTTGTCTTTCATTTTTTTCTTTATTGAAGACACCTCTACCTCAATAAGCCTTTTATTTGGCCGAACCAGGGCTACGGCGATTATCAGGCCACACAGTTCATCAACTGCGAAAATCGTCTTTTTTGCCTGAGTGTCGCGTGGTTTGCCGGTATGGGCTGCGTGGGCTAAAATTGTTTCAATAAAATCTTCAGGATAGCCTTCGATGCGGAGTATTTCAGCACCGCGAAAGGGGTGATCTTTCAGGTCAGGATACCGTTCATAATCAAAATCATGCAGTAGTCCGACCAAACCCCACCAGTCCGGGTCCTCTCCAAATTTTTGAGCATACGCGCGCATGGCCGCCTCGACAGCGTACATGTGTTTGCGTAAATTTTCATTGGCAACGTACTGCTTGAGCAGAGCGAGTGCTTCCTCTCTAGTTTTCATAATCACTCTGCTTTGGTTTGAGGGTAGGAAAAAGAATCACTTCCTTCAAATTTTGTGAATCGGTCAACAATGCGGCAAGCCGATCAATACCGATGCCAATGCCGGCCGTCGGCGGCATACCGTGAGCGAGCGCTTCTATAAAATCTTCATCAATCCGTTGCGCCTCATCATCACCATCAGCGCGCATTTTTTCCTGCTCTTCAAATCGAGCCCGTTGGTCCACCGGATCATTCAGTTCAGTAAAGGCATTGCACAGTTCCCTATGCCCGGCCACCAGCTGAAATCGTTCCACATATCGCTCCTGTGTCGGAATTTTTTTTGCCAGGGGGGACAATTCGATGGGGTAATCCATGATGAACGTCGGGTCAACAATATTTTTCCGTACCGTTTCTTTGAATAATTCATCGAGAATCTTTGCCTTACTGGCATGGGTGGGTATGTCCAAACCAAATGATCTGGCTGACTGGAACAGCGTCGGTTTATCCATGGCATCAATATCAATTCGGGCGTATTGCAAAATGGCGTCACGAAAAGTCAGGCGAGCAAAGGGAGGGGTAAAATCAATGTCAAAATCATGTGTATGAATTATTAGCGTGTCGTGGAGCGCCATTACAACCGCTTCAAAGATCTCCTCAGTGAACTGCATCATTTTTTTATAATCCCAGTAGGCCGCATATAGTTCAATCTGTGTGAATTCAGGATTATGATCCCGATCAATACCTTCGTTTCGGAAACAGCGCGCTATTTCGAATACTTTTTCAAAACCACCTACCAGCAGGCGCTTGAGATACAGTTCAGGGGCGACGCGGAGGTACAAATCAGCATCAAGGGCATTGTGATGAGTAATAAACGGTCGTGCGGTAGCGCCACCAGCCAGTGGCTGGAGCATCGGCGTATCAACTTCCATAAATCCATTCGCCGTCACTACGTTTCGAATAGTTTCAATAAGCTTTGCCCGTTTGATAAATATACTTCGAACAGCGGGATTACTCAGTAGATCGAGATAGCGCTGTCGGTATCGAATCTCAATATCTGATAACCCGTGCCATTTTTCAGGCAGCGGTAACAGCGTTTTAGTCAACAATGTGCACGCAGTTACCAAAACAGTCATTTCATTCTTTTTGGTACGGAAAAGAGTACCGGTCACTCCAACAAAATCACCAGCATCAAAAATGTCCGAAAACTGCTGATACATACTTTCTCCAATGGTGTCCCGCTTCAGATAAATTTGGAAAGTAGAGCTCCCGTCATCAATAGTGGCAAATGTGGAACCACCGTGAGCCCGAATGGTCATGAGCCGACCAACGATTTGAACAGGTGACTGCGTCTTTTCTAAATCGTCAAATCTCGCACGTACCTGAATAAGCGTGTGTGAACGCTCCACGCGGCCAGGGTACGGGTCAATCCCCTGCTTTCGGGCTGCTGCGGCTTTTTTCAAGCGAATTGTATATTCTTCTTCTTTTCGTGACATGCTCAAAAAGCTAAAAGTATGGTGGTATCATACCAAAAAAATACTCACTCAGCAACCTGCCACTGACGGCGGGATGGTTCACTGGGGCCTACTGAATGGCAACGATTTCAATTTTTTTTGTTCCGACCGGAAGGTCAATTTCTACGACGTCGCCTTTCTTTTTGCCCAAAAAAGCCTGACCCATCGGCGATTGATTGGAGATTCTTCCTGATGCAGGGTCGGATTCGTTTGACCCCACGATGACGTATTCTCGTTCGCCTATATCGTCTTTTATCTTAATCTTTGAACCTACCTGGACAATACCGTGATCGTTATGCGTGTTTTCTATGATGGTAGCACTTCGAAGTATAGTTTCAATTTCCATGATTCGACCTTCTACAAAAGCCTGCGCATTTTTTGCCTCTGAGTATTCGGCATTCTCAGATAGATCTCCCAGCTCTTTGGCCGTTTGAATGCGATCTGCTATTTCAGCTCGTTTAACGTTTTTAAGCTGGTCAAGCTCAGCCTTTAATTTTTCTAGGCCTTTTTTGGTGATGAATGTATTTTGTTCTACTGTCATACGAGGTTCATTAGCTTGTGAGACTAAAATGAATCACTCACGAAAGGAATCGTGATGGGATCCAAGTTGCCTGCCATGTATGTTTATTATGCTGAACTATTCTAATCAATGTTACTCGCCCTGTCAAGACACTTATCCACACGACGTAAACTCGCTAGCGGGTAAACCAGTAGTTGAGGGCTTGAAGGGCCACCGGGAGAGCTGAGTCATTGCCTTCCCCGCCTGATTCGACGATAACCGTAATAACAATTTCCGGATTTTCATACGGTGCATAGGCAGTAAACCATGAGTGTGTTTTTTCACTTGATCCAAATTGAGCGGTACCGGTTTTTGCAGCTGACGAGACGGGTAGCTCCTGAAGACGGCGAGCACTCCCCGATAGGACAGCCTCGCGCAAGCCATTTTGAACTGCGGTAATATGGTCGGCTCTGACAAAATTGTTACGTAGGATAGTTGGTTCAACGAGAATGGTCGTTCCCTCACGGGTATTGGTAAAGGAGCGGACGAGGTATGGACGGTAGACCGTACCTCCATTGGCGATGGCTGAGGTATAGGTGGCCACCTGCAGTGGTGTGACGAGTAAATCGCCTTGCCCGATGCTCAAGTGATACGTATCACCGATATACCAGCGTTCCCCTTTGGTTTCTTCTTTCCATTCTTTCGTGGGCAAAAATCCTTTTGACTCTCCAGGCAAATCGACGCCAAGCGTATTGTTCAGCCCGAATAATTCCAAATAATTCCGAATTCGGTCGACTCCCAAACCCTCGTGAGTTTCATCACCGCCACCGACCATGTAAAAATATGTATTAACAGACTCTGCCAGCGCTTTTGCTAAATTTGTTTGACCATGGCCACCAGCCTTCCAATCAGGGAAAAACCACTGTCCAATCTGAATACCGCCCGTGCTCAGAAACGATGTCTGCGGTGTGGTGATACCTTCGGCGAGTCCTGCCAGGGCGATTAACGGCTTAATGGTAGATCCTGACGGGTACTCTCCCGATATTGGCCGATTAAAAAGGGGTTGATCTGGGTTTGAAATCAATTCCTGGTAGCGTTCAGGAGCGATACCAGAATTAAATTCATTATTGTCATAGGTTGGGTACGTGAGCAGAGCAAGTATTTCACCAGTGCGTGGATCCATGGCAACCGCCGCGCCGCCAGAGCTCTCATGTCGAGCATCGATAACCTCTCGCAATGCTGTGCCGAGTCTTTCCTGCAGTCCTGCATCAAGAGTCAAGTGAATATTTTTTCCGGGAATGGGAGAAGCCTCACTGACGACGGAGTTTTCTTTTCCGAGCGAATCTACTTCAACCTCCTTTTTTCCGTACGTTCCGCGCAGGTCGGATTCATAGAGCTGCTCAATACCCGCCTTACCAATCACGTCGTCAAATAAGTAGTCGGGTCTTGTTTCCAGCTCGAGTTTTGAGATTTTACTTAAATACCCAAGTACATTTGAAAAGTACTCACCTTTTGTATATTCGCGAAATGTATCGGCTTGAACGGCAATTCCAGGTAATGACTGGCTGGTGATTTGCAGCAAAAGGGCCGTTTCGTATGGTATGTGCTCTATGATGGAAAAAGCTGAATATGAGTTTTTATCCAGTTCAGAAATTTTTAATTCGATTTCATTTACATCTGTTCCTGTCGTTGACGCAATGGTATCATACAAACGCTGCCGCTCCTGGGCTTCTCGTGGTAAATCAGCCGGGGTCACGGTTAAAATGAAATTGGGCACATTATGGGCCAGTACTTCACCGTTACGGTCGTACAAAACACCTCGAGGTGCTTTAATTTCATGAATTCGAATGCGGTTTTCCTCGGCTGCAGCGCGAAAATCACCGCCTTCCACGATCTGTAAATACCCAGTACGGACAATTAAAATGCCGAAAAATGCGATGGCAGCAATAAATACCCAACGGAGCCGTCCAACGTCAAAATTTGAAGAGATATAACTATGTTCACCGAAATTTGGAGCATATGAGTTTTCAACCCATGCGGTGTGGGTATATCGTCGTGAAACTCGCTTCATGTGAGCGTCACCGATGGCAAAAATGTCACGTCGGTTGTTCATAGCTAGACGCGGGGGCTTAATCTAAATTGAGCGCCAAAACGAGCGCTCACCATACGAAATACGCCGAATAAGCTGATGACCAGTATAATATGCGTAACGGTTTGATACAGTATACCGGGCGCAAGCGAAACTAATGACGGGGCTCCAAATTCGCGCCATCCGAACCAAAAGTACAAAACAGTCAGCGCCCATACTGTCGCGTGGTATACGATGGTGCTTGCCATCATCAATACGATCAACGAGTAGAGAGATTTTCGAGCAAATAATCGACGGAATGAGCTATATATAACGATCACCGGCAGTATCATGGCAATGGTATAGGTACCAAAAATACTGGATCCATAAATATCTAGAATAATTCCCGAGCCGAGCGCAAATACGTATCCTCGGTCATACCCATAATAAACGGTTATAAATACTGAAAGAACGAGCGGTAAATGGATGAGCAGGTCCAGCACATCGAACGTCTGGGTGAAGCTAAGATAGCAGAGGGCAATAAAAATGATGAGTAATGCAAATAAACTATTCTTGATCATTGAATGGGAGTATTACGGTTACGATGCGCATGGTATTGTACTCGACAAGGGGTTCGATAGTTGTTTCCTGAAATAGCTCCCCTTCTATTTTCCGAACTTCACCGATACGGCCAATCAGCAGGTCCGCGGGTATCGATTCTTCAAGTCCGGACGTCGTCACCACGGAGCCCTGGCTTACGGAATCGCCCTGTGGTATGAGTTGCATAACTAACGATATGCCAAATTGACCCTTGACAATGCCGGGGCTTTTGGCTTCATTTTGAATGATCCCGCTGACTTGGCTTTGGTTATCATTGAGTAATAAAACCTTAGCAATTGAACTATTTGTATCAATAATTTTTCCGATCAGCACGCCCGAACCACTAATGACCGGGTATCCATTTTGAATTCCGTCTCGGTCACCTTTATTAATAATAACTGACTGTAAAAATTCGTCGGAACTTCGTCCAATAATCTTTGCCGGAACTGATTCATATTGGATAGAATTTACAAAATCAAGTTCAGCCCGAATAATTCCCGCGTCATCAAGTGAATTTTCAAGTGCAAGATTTTTTCCGGTAAGCGCGGCTACTTCCTCCTGTAGACGTTCATTTTCTTCGCGAAGTGATTTTACATCATTGAAATAACCGGCAAGACCCTTTGCGTTTTGAGATACGGCTGTAAAGAAACTTTGCACCGGTTCAAAGACTGTGGTAAATACGTTTTCTATCGGTCGTAAAATTCCAATGCGTTGCGCGGCAATCAGGAGCACAATACCGGCCGCAGTAAGGCTGATGACGCCAAATCGGGTCTGTAAAAACTTCTTCATAGGCTTAGTCGCTCAGCACGTTTGATCCTGTATCGTCGGACAGTACCTCCTTTAAGTTTTCTAAGTCGTCAAGTACTATTCCAGCTCCGCGCGCAACTGACGTCAAAGGATCGTCGGTAATATGGACAGGGATCTTTGTCTCCTGTCGGAGCAACTCATCAAGCCCCCGGAGCAACGCACCGCCGCCGGCTAATATTACTCCTCGCTCATATATGTCGGCAACGAGCTCTGGAGGCGTAATTTCTATGGTACTTTTGACGCCCTCTATGATTTGGCGAAGAGACCGATTGATGGCTTCGCGGATATGGTTACTATTTATCGTGACCTCTTTCGGCAAACCGGTTATGAGATCACGACCACGCATCGTCGTTTCCGCTGGTTCATCGGAAGCTAATGCCGACCCAATTTGAATCTTTATTTGTTCGGCGGTTCGTTCCCCTAAAAGGAGGTTGAAGTGATCCCGAGCGTATTGAATAATGTTTTGGTCGAGTTCATCGCCAGCTACCCTCAGCGACTTCCAGGTGACGACGCCGCCGAGTGATATGACGGCAATTTCTGTAGTCCCGCCACCGATATCGACAATCATATTTCCGGAAGCGTCCTGAATAGGCAAACGAGCACCGATCGCAGATGCGACAGGCTCCTCGATGAGAAATGCCTCACGAGCACCAGCATTCAAACACGCGTCCTCGACGGCCTTGCGTTCCACTTCCGTAACACCCAAAGGAATACCAATAACAATACGGGGTCGCGGTAGTATCGAAAAACTTTCTCGGTGAACTTTGTCAATAAAATACTTTAGCATTTTTTCGGTTACCTCGAAATCCGATATAACGCCATCGACTAGGGGGCGGGATGCCACGATATGTGCCGGAGTTTTACCTATCATTTTTTGCGCCTCTTCTCCAACCGCCAATATTTGGTCATTACGGGTGTTGATGGCCACCACCGAAGGCTCGTTGATAACAATGCCTTTCTCTCGAACGTATACTAAGGTATTTGCGGTACCCAAATCAATACCCATGTCTTTTGAAAACCGTCCTAATATATTATCAAAAATACTCATGCGTAAAAATCTTTTATCCGATTAACTGCATGTTGGGTCGATACGAGTTCTGGTTGCGCATCATGACCGCATCGTAATTCCACCTGAGCGCCGTTTTTTTCTGAGATAACTGCTCTGACCGGTATGCCGATGAGGTCGGCATCGGCAAATTTGCTTCCCGCTGAAATATCGCGGTCGTCGCTCAACACACTAATGGTGGAATTCTCTAAATGGTCACTGAATATTTTCGTTTTTTTTCGTATGTCATCGTGCTTACCCAGTCCGAGTACATGCACTTGAAAAGGCGTAATCGCTGCCGGCCAACGGAGACCAGTCTCCGTGCTATGAACTTCCGCTACCGTACCCATCAATCGCCCGAGACCGATACCATAACAACCCATGATGACCGGTTTGAGTGAACCATCGGCATCGGTGAATTGTAATCCGAACGGATCTGAAAACTTTGTCAACAGTGGAAATATGTTCCCGACTTCAATTGCTTTTTCCGTTTTGAGAGATGCTGATCCGCACTGAGGGCAGGTGGGTTGTGTTTTGATAATTTCGTCATTGATGGCTATGGAACATTTCTCGCAGCGATGTATGATATCCTCCCCCGCCGGAGTAACCGTCTGGAATTCATGCGAAAATTCAGAAAAAGTGCCACCTGATGCGTAGGTATAGTATGTCATCGGTCCGATGCCTGCTCGTGCAAAAATCAAACGATAAGCCGCTGCGGCACGGGCATAGTATTCTTCAAAATCTTCAGTCGACTGGTGAAACGAGTATAAATCTTTCATGATAAACTCCCGTCCACGGAGTATGCCAGATTTAGCCCTGAGTTCATTCCGAAACTTTGTTTGTATCTGGTACAGGTACAGCGGCAAATCCTTATGGGATTTAATATACTTTTTGACCAATGGGACAATTATTTCTTCATGACTTTGGCCAAGGACAAGTTTTTTTTCATTAGCGAGCGTGAGGTGAAAAAGTACATCAATAGAATCTCTGCCCGTTGTTTGATAGTTTTCGATGGGATGCAGCGCGGGCATGAATAATTCTTGGCCGCCAATTGCATTCATTTCCTCACGAATTATTCGTTCAACATTTTTCAGCACCTTCCACCCCAAAGGTAGGTATGTATATACACCGGCAAATAGTTTGCTGACATACCCTGCTCGCTCGAGTAACTGGGCATTACGCGATATTTCATCACGAGGCGGGGTATGCTGCGTTTTTGGAAACAGAGTGGATTGTTCCATGGTTAGAAAATATTCTTTATCCCTTCAAAAATTCCGGTAAAGCGAGATATGTCTTTTACCGTTACAGCCAGCACGAGCACTATCAAAATGATAAACCCAATATTATGTATAGCGGCTTCTACCCGCTGGTTGAGTGCCTTATTTCTGATTTTCTCGATAAGCAGAAATAGGAGGCGGCCACCGTCGAGGGCAGGAAACGGCACCGCGTTGATTATCGCTAGATTTATTGAAAGTAGAGCGGCGAATTGGAGTATATATATAAACCCAAGTTTGGCAATTTGTCCAGTTAGTGCGGCCACTCCAACTGGCCCGGCCACGTCTATATTCGTTTTTTCTCCGCCAAATGCTGAGCCGATTAATTGTCCAAAACTCGAAAGTATCTGCCAGGTAACCGATATGGTAGTTTGTGCGCCCATCCATATGGCCTGATACCACGGATACCGAACAAAGCCAGTCAGTGCCAGTGCGATACCGATAGCCCCCTCGTCCTCCTCATAGAGTGCCTGGGGAGTAATGGTAGCAACGCCGACGTCATTTCCCCGTGTGTAAGTGACGCTCATTGTGGTGTCGAGGCGGGGCCGAGTATATGTTTGAAATTGTTCCACTGAGATTACTGATTCGCCATCCACTGATGTTATGACATCACCCGGTTGCAAACCGGCTGATTCAGCCGGCGTGCCGGGTTCCACGTCAACTATTTGTACTCTTTTGTCGATCACCGTCGCCTGTGATGACACAGAGTCATTGATGACAGTCGGCAGACCAAGTCCAAAACCTATGGATATCAGCAGAAATGCAAATAGCATGTTCATCATCACCCCAGCGCCCAGAACAAGGGCGCGACGCCATGGACGCTGGTACGCAAAACTGTCGGGATCCTTGGCTTGATCGCCTTGCTCCCCTTTTATTTTCACAAATCCCCCGAGTGGCAACCAGTTCATCGAGTATATCGTCCCATGGGCACCGCGCTGTTCTTCAGAAAGTCCTCGCGTACCATATATAAAATCCCACTTACCCGTTTGCTTGTTTTTCCATGCTCCAAAAGCGCGTGGCGGAAAACCGAATCCAAATTCATCCACTCCCATGCGCATGCGGCGGGCTAACGCAAAATGCCCGAGTTCATGTACAAAAACTAGTAACCCAAGAATAACAATGAAAAGAATGATGGTGCTTACCATTGTATTATATCGTCATAATTTCACTTTCTTTTTGCTCGCCTATATCTTTCACCATTGCATTATAGTTGTCGGTTTCTTTCTGCAATTCTTTCTGTAGGAGATACAGATCGTCCTCAGTTATTGAGCCCGAATTTTTTTGTTCTTTTATGTCGCGCCACATGTCCTCACGAACTCCACGAATGCGCACCCGGGTTGCTTCGAGCTTTTCTTGCATGAGTTTAACCAATTCTTTTCGGCGTTCTTCCGTGAGAGCGGGTATCGGTATCCGTATCTGATGGCCTTCATTGACGGGGTTAAAACCAAGCTCCGAAGCTCTGATAGCTTTTTCTATGTCCTTCAGCGCATTCTGGTCCCACGGCTGGATAAGTATGGAATGGGAATCGGGTGTGCTGATTGAACCGAGCTGGATGAGAGGAGTCGGTGTGCCATAATAATCCGCCTTAATTTGTTCTACTAATTCAGGATTAGCTCGGCCAGTACGGACATTTGCCAATTCATCCTTAAGGTGCACAATTGCCTCGTCAAAAAGATGTTTTTTTTCTGTGATAATACTCATAAGTAGTATATTATTTTTGCGGTGGTAACTTAGTCCCGAGATATACCGAGTCAGGCGTCTCGGGGTCGTTGATAAGAAAGTTAATCGTTCGTCCGGTTGGAACCGTTTTGAGTGTTTTCCAGGTGCGTCCCCCGTCAATCGTCTTCTGGATGATATTTTTGGTAGCAAAGAGAATCCGATCGGGATTATCCGGGTGCTCAATCACCGTGGAGATGGTTACTTTTTTAAAATCGAATAAGGTGGGTATTTCCGTCCAATTTTGTCCGACGTCAGTGCTCCGCAAAATGCCATACGATGTACCGAGTAGTATTCGTTCAGTTGTAGGGTTAAAATCAATCCAGGCGATAGACCGGGCGCCTTTGAACTGTTTGAGCGCGATGGTAATATCCGTCCACGTGGCTGCCGCATCGGCTGATTTAAATAAGCCAGCAGTGGTAAGCGCAAACAGGGTATTTACATTTTTTTCACTGATGAAGATTTTTTTTATCAAAGGTTCTTTCCATTCGAGCAGCTTCCAGGTATTTCCGTAGTCAGTGCTTTTGAGCATGCTCGACGTCGACGCTGCATATACCGTATCAGGGTGCTCGGGAGTGACGGCCACGGCGACAAGTTTTTGCCCTGCTCGGGTTTCAATATATATATCATGCCATGTCTTACCCGCGTCTACACTTTTGAGTATTTTCGTTCCTTGAGTCACATACAAAACATTGGAGTTACGATGGTCAATGGATAAATCCACATAAGTGCCGCTGGCTAAGCCAGTTGCATACCATTGCTCGCCTTTATTTATTGTTTTATATATTCCGGAACCGGTCGTTAGGAGGTAGAGTATCCGGGCGTCATTGGGGTCAAATACCATTTTTTCGGTACCGACACTCGAAATCGTTCGAACGCCACTTTTCTCTTGTGATACGAAAACCTTTTGTTTCCAGTTTTCACCGAAGTCAGTGGAAGCAAAAAAACCGCCGTCAGTTTGAGTATCTTTTGTTTTAATATTGCAGCCCGTAGCGCCGATGCTGAGCATGGCGATAGCGAGTATGAATAAAATTGAGTATCGTTTTTTCATAATAGCGACTAGGCGCACATAGCTAAATCTTCAAACAGGAGTCGGGGGGAGATATTTGACTCAATCCTCCTCCGTGACAAAAAAAGTGTATTGATCATGGTAATAAGCGACGACGTCGATACGGCGGACGCAAGAGTATGTAATGTTGATTCGATATATACGTGCTGAATATCCCTGATTCCCAAACGGAGCAGCAACATATCTCGGGCAATTGCTGTCCATTGTTCGAGAATGGCGCCTGCCGTGGCCGCCGGAGTCTTTGGCGGTATCAACGACTCAATGACAGTGAAACGTTCGTGGATTGGGGCGGCCATAAGCCGCGTTATGTCTCTGGCGGTATTCTTATGCGATTCAAGCAATTCATTATCACGCGCCATGGAGAGGGCGATGCCGGGACAGCCAAGCGCCACATGCGCCAAAACTTTCGCCGAGGCTGGAGAAACTTTTTGATCTTTGAGGTATGTCTCTATTTCACCCGTAGGCACCGGCAGCATTCGTATATGTTCGCATCGAGAGTGGATAGTTTTTGGAAGTGCGTCAGGGTTTGTAGAGAGTAGAAAGAATAACGATGGTGCCGGCGGTTCTTCTAAAAGTTTTAACAATCCATTGTTTGCTTCCTCAGTCATCTGGCCTGCATCGTCTACGATAATGACGTATGTAGGAGACGCAATAGGTCGTACGGAGATTCTGCTTTGCAGTGTCCGAATTTGATCTATTCTGATTATCTGGTGATCGGGTTCTGGGGTGAGTATGATTACATCTGGATGGCTGCCGACTCTCCTATCGCTATGGAGTATTTGGGACATCGCGGATATGATCACTGAGCGTTTTCCGATTCCCGAAGGTCCGCTGACGATCGCTGCGTGACCAGATTTTTCATCCTTGGTTGAGCTTAGGAGTTGGCGGACACGTATCTGGGCTGCTTCATTACCGATTATCCCAAATTCAGTCATCTGCGCTTTACTTTTAACCGATGTCTGTTTTTTTCGTGCCATAAATAGGATTCCAGTATACCACAAAGTAACACAAAAATGCTATTTTGGCAAGTCTTATCAGAGTTTATTAGAGTCATCGACACACTGAGTAAGTAACTCGCTTGAAAACTCCCAGCTGAATTTTGTGACATGCTGTAGCCCGCGTTTTTTCAACATCTCTCGAAGTTGCTGATTTTCTGAAATTTCATGCATTCCCCATGCAATAGCCGCTGGGTCAGCACTTGGTACTGTCAGCGCCGCATCACCCGCTATCTCGGCTGTAGCGTGATCCTGAGCGGTCAGTACTGGCGTTCCACAGGCCATGGCCTCCAGCACTGGGATTCCGAATCCCTCATACGAGGTAACAAAAATAAATGCCCCAGATCCGTTCATGAGCAGCGGCAAATCTTCCGTGGGCACCCAACCCAAATTATGAATTGATGACTCATACGATGAATGCTGAATCATCTGTTTGAATTTTTCATACCCATAGCCTGGACTGCCGGCAAATGCAAAATCGAAGGTACCGCCAGTCGATCGGTACCGAAAATACGCTTCCAGCATAACGCCTATATTCTTCTTTTGCTCAATTCGCCCGATGAACAAAAAGTATGTTTTAGGAAGGCCGTATTTCATGCGTACCCCACTTATTGCCTCAGGATCATAGTTCTGATGATACTCCATGTTATATCCGCAGGGAATGACTTGAATTGATGCGGGGACCGCGCGGAGCGTCTTTATTATCTCACGTTTTGAAAATTCTGAAACTGTAATGATGCGAAGCGCTTTCCGAATCGCAAGACGTGCAGACCATCGATGGTAATCAAGCTCGGATGAACTATATCGTCCCCACGTCACCAACCGTACAAGCGGAGAGAGCCACCTCGGACCAATCGTTTGCTGGCCGTATAGTTTACTAAAATGTTCAAAACCAACGTCGTGCAGTGTGGTAATGGTTCGGCGCGGGGTCACGAGTGGTATCGTATGAGCGGGAACGAATAAAAGATCAGGTAAATGCCACAGCATTTCCCAGGCCAACCGCAGCTGAGTCCAGAAAAATCCCGGTGGCCAGCGCAAAATTTTCACCGTAACCGAAGATGGCATCGGCCCCCAATCTTCACGGAGGGGTGATTTTGTGTATAGCACAAATTGATAGCGCTGATGTGCGTTCCGGATTAGTCCTCGAATCATGTGAAAAGCGTACCATTCGGTGCCAGTCCGTGCTTCGAGATTCGCCCGAGATGCATCGATACCAATGACCATTTATTTGGTGGCCAAAATGCTTTTCTTGTATGAATCCAAATTCTCCAGTGCCACGCCAGTTCCTTTGGCTACACAAAGTTGTGGTTCATCCGCGACATAGGCTGGTATTCCAATCGCCTGCGAAAATAGTTTATCTAGATTCCTCAGCTGCGCCGTACCGCCTGACAATACCATACCCTTATCCATGATGTCCGCGGATAATTCGGGAGGTGTATTTTGTAGCACGGATTTTATCGCCTGTATCATACCATTCAGCTCATCTTGAATTGCTTCAGTCACGTCATTACTCTCTACGGTGACTGTTTTTGGCAAGCCTTGGATCGAATCCCTGCCCCGTATTTCCATATACATCGTGTCTTCGAGTGGAAGCGCGGAGCCGATCTGAATCTTCAGATCTTCGGCTGTACGCTCCCCGATGGCCAGATTGTATTTTCTTCGAATAAACTCCTGAATCGCAGCGTCCAGTTTTGTTCCCCCGATGCGGACTGACGCATTGGCTACGATACCACCGAGTGAGATGACGGCAACCTCAGACGTGCCACCGCCCATGTCCACGATCATATGTCCCGAGGCGGATCCGATCGGGATATTGGCGCCGATTGCCGCGGCCACGGGTTCTTTGATAATGTAGGCCGCCTTGGCACCAGCCTGCAACGTAGCTTCGATTACCGCGCGCCGTTCAGTGGAGGTAATACCAGCTGGGACAGCGATCATGACTTCTGGACGAAAAAAACGAACACCGCCAAGTGCTTTATTGATGAAGTACTTAATCATCGCTTCAGTTGTCCGGTAGTCGGCAATAACGCCATCCTTCAGCGGCCGTGATGCCACAATAGTGTCAGGGGTCCGGCCAAGCATTTCCTTAGCCTCTAAGCCGACTGCCATCACTTTTTTATCGGTCAATGATATAGCCACCACAGACGGCTCATTAATCACAATCCCCTTCCCGGGAATGTGAACGAGGGAGGACGTGGTGCCTAAATCGATAGCTAATTTTCGAGAAAGCATGATACGGACGATTATTCAAAGCTAATATTCACCGTTCGATCCTCGGAAAGCACTGGTGAAAATGAAACTGTAGTATCCGTTATTGTCGGCTCTATGTCAAGCCCTTCCACATCCAGAATCCGTTTCTCTAAATTGATTGAAAATGAAGTGGAATGATTGGCGGCACCCGCCTGCTTCTGTACCAAAACGCTATAGTTTCCCTCACTCAGCTGGTCATAAATTCTACCTGGTAAATGGTATTTATAATGCAGCGTCTTAGTTTCTCCCGGCTCAATACAGATAAAGGCGCCAAATGAGGTTTTACCGTGTTCGGTGAGTGTTTCCACTCCCCCTTTTTCACCATTCTTGCAGTCTACCATAGTTCCTTCGGATACGAGCAATGTAGAACCTTCTGGAACAAATACGCGGGTATAGGTACGGTACCGAGTAGTTTTCCAGGTAATAGTCCCTGTATTTGTGTAGGTGATGGATACGTCAGCAATAATATTTTTTCCGTCACGCTGGAGCTGATAGTCAATATGGCGATCAACAACTGGGTCTGTTTTCAGGCTCGCGAGATTCGCGTCAATAACCGCCAGGTAATCATGATTGACTTGCTGGATTTCTCCTCCCCAATTTTCCTTGAGAATCATGCTTTGGACATAGTCATCATTGGCATAGACCAAAATGTGCTTTTCTTTGATGTTTTGTGAAATAATTTTCCATAGCTCAGGCCAGCGACTCTTTGGCAATGATAAAACGCTATCTAAAATTTTATCTGACAGAACGCCGATAATTTCTTTCCGTTCCGAAAGCGGAATACCCTCGCGCAGGAATCCGCGTGAAACCTGATCCTGTAATACATCGGTAAAGTTTTCTGTAGTAAATGTGAGACCGTCAACCGTAATTTCACCAGTGAGGGTTAGTAAAGACTGGATAAACGTTGGCGTAATGGCAATGGTACCATCAATGTTTTTTTCAGGACCTCGTTCTTCACGGTAAAACCATTGAGCTGACTGACCGGTTGTGGGAAAATCAGGTGACCAGCTGGCTCCACGGAGAAAAAGTTTTGGAGCAGCATTATAGCGGGCGACCGGCCATGGCGCGTCGACATCCAGCCATTCTTCCGCTGGTTCATCGAGGTTGTAGACATTATCAGTTTCAAACGATATTATATCGCCATCTGAAATTTTCAGTATTCCATATGTCCCGATAAAGCCACCCGAGGGGGCTAATTCAGCATTATTTTCCAGAAGAAATAAGTAGGTTTTCATTTCGGGATAGCCGACGACAAGCGGTAACATTTGGCTTATTGAAATTGCCTGGTCTAGGCCGGTCTGGAGTCGAGGGACCTGATCTTTGAGTGGATCAATAATTTCACTAATTTTTTTTATGAGACCCCGATCAGGAATTTGATCGACGAACGAAACCGCCCGGTCTATCGAGACTTTGGCCGCTTCTAATTTTGGTTTCGAATTATAAATGTCTTCAAGTAGCTGATGCGTCTGTTCTTCACTTAGTGTAGCCAGGCTAATTTCTTCGTCTTGCTTCAGTGGTTCGACTATCGACGCAGCAACAACGGATACCTCCGATATCGACTGACCGGTAGCCACTCCTACAGAAAGTAAATTATCGATTGCTTTTATTTGGGTGCCCAGCACGGGAAGATATTTCAACCAAAGGAATTTGGAAAATGTTTTTTGTGCGGACTGAAAATCCTCTATCGCTCCGTGAAGTTCTGTTTCAGCTGCACTAAAATCCTGCGACAGGAGTAATTCTTGCGCCTCGATAAATCCGTCTTTACCCGCAGTCCCATATGCCATGACCTCTTTTGCCGGTTGCCAATACGCCGCAATCAGTCCGCCAATAATGATGAGTAAAAGGGCGACCGCACTCAAGCAGTACCATAGTGTCTTTTTTCTACGTTTTCGTGATGCGTGCTTAAAAATATCCTTATTGCTGACAAAATTGCGAGTGGGCTTTTTCATAATGTTATTTAGCCTAACTAAACCTTCGGTTACAATGGTATAGTCTATTATACCAATTTATTACTAAAATTCAAAAGATTGTTTTCGCGTTGCGGATGTTATTGATGACTAAATTGGTATATCGTTCCTATGTGTGAAATTGTATTTCTATTATATAAACTGTAATCGAATGGCTTGACTGGTTGCGCCGTTTGTATTAGTTTTACCGGGCGAAAATATGTATTTATTACGGATTGGATCCCGGAGATACGATTAAAAGCTCCATAGTCTATGACAAAATCGTATCTTCCTTGTTGCATGTCCGCAAATAGTGTCGCCGACGAAATCATATGTGCATCATTTATTTGGCCAAAGGTGTATGGATCGATGACAATTGGTTTCCGAGCGGCGTGAGAGACCATGGGATCCTCAGCCAAGATAGTTGATGCTTGATCAATGATTGATACTTCATGGTCAAAAGCCTGCCTTCGTTCATGGAGATATTGGGCGGTATCACTTGGCATGGCGCTAAAAGACCATAATACAAAGAACAACTGCACGACGAGTGTCAGAGGTATAAATATCCGAAGTTTACTGGTGAATACCGCGCCCCATGGTACTGATATAACAACGAGCAATACGAGGGCATAAATAAATTCCATCAGATAATTCTGGATTGAACCGTCACGGAGGAGCATAAAAAAACTGAAAGCACTACACGCTAGGTAGACAGTTATAAAGCTTTTTGATTTTTTCAAGAGGCGCCACAATGCAATTCCAATCAAGGGTAAGGCGGAAATAACGGTGATAATCGATATCCTCAATGCGGCCGACAGATTGCTATATGGCACTTGACCTGCAAATACAAACACCTGTTTCGTAAATTCACCATCCGTTTGAATGTGCAAAAACAGAATACCCAAGCCGGTTAATACCGTATAGCCACCAGCAAAGAGCCATGCCAGCGCAGGTCTGCTCATCAATAAGAATACCAGGAGTGCCACGGGAGCAAAAATAAAGCTTTGTTTCGAAAAAAAAGCTAAAGAAAATATGAACGCAGTAATAAGTAAGCGGGTTTTGTTCAATCGCTCAGGATGACTGACAACAGCAATACCGAGAGCTGTCAAAAAAAGTCCTAGCATGTCCGGCCGAGCCACTCCACTCCACTGAGCAATGATAAATGCACTACTGATGAGGAGTGCGCCCATGAGAGGCGGGAAAAGACTTTTCGTAATTGTTTTGACCGTATATGCGCCACAGGCGGCTACACCAATATAAAACGCAAACGTCATGGCGCGTAAAACGGTTATGTCGCTGCCAAAAATTTGCATAAAAAACGCGCCGAGATAATTATACAGCGGCGTGTAAAATCCAAAAATATACGGATCGGTTACGATAGGATTATATAGTGATTGACCATTGAGCGCGTTCAGTGTATTTGTAAAGACAAACCCTTCTGCATAATCCAATCGGAATGGAACTGAAACTCCTAAAAGAAATTTCCAGATGATTGCGACCGTGGCGAGCAGCGGTATAATCAGCAGCAAAACTTGCCGTATTCGTAAACCGATGCGGTGTTTATCGATAGAGTCAAAACGTGGGATGACGATCGTGTTCACACCAGCGGTATAATACTGAGAAGATCGACCATGGTGCTATTTCTTGGCATGTACCGGCTCCTTTCCAGAATATTTAAGAAAATATTTAATCCATGAGGATACATGAATTCGTGTCTGCTTGCTCACAATAACTGAAACCATGCCTGACTGCTTGGCAGATTCACGGCCGTGGTAATGTACTATTTCTACATCAGCGATGTACACGACCTTCCATTCATGTTCCCAAAAACGACGGCACCAATCAACATCCTCGAAGTACATGAAAAAGCGTTCGTCCATCAAGCCTACGTGTTGGATGGCGTCGTTACGCACCATCATGCCGGTACCGATGACCCAATCCACCGGTCGGGTGTCATCATGGTCCCAGTCAAGCATCAGATACTGGTGTATCGCTTTTTTGGCAAAGCGCAATTTGCCGACAAACGTTCGACGGTACAGCGGGTACCAAAATCTCGGAAAAATGCATGAGGAAGCCTGAGTCGTACCATTCGGATTGATCAATTTCGGGCCAGCCAGGCCCACGTCAGGATGTGCCTCCATATAGCTAACCATGCGCTCGATAGCGTGTGGCTGAACGATTGTTGTATCCATGTTCAAAATCAAATAGTAGCGGGCTTCGAGCGATCGGATGCCGACATTTACGCCTTTAGCATATCCCCCATTTTCTTCAAGGGGAATCAGCCTGACATCAGCAAACTGTTCACGAACCATGGCAATACTGTCATCGGATGAATTATTATCAACTAAAACAATTTTCCACGTAAGTAAACTACCTTGCACATTTTCTAATAACGATCGCAAACACTGCCGCAACAGGCCGCGGGCATTGTAATTCACGATGACAATTGATAAATCAAGCATGGTACTGATAACAAAATATGAACTATAGCATACTAAATATCACTCCTTTTTTCAAGTACGGTAGGACTGAGTATATGGCTATCGCTTTTTGAAATTGCCTGATACGTCGCGGCGGTTATCACAACGAGGAAAATGCCGAGCGGATGATTGAGATACGGGGTCGTGCTATGGACAACAAGCAGTGAAATCACGGCAAAGGAAAGAGAAATAATGAACCAATATACCTCACGGTTACTTATTCGATGAAGTATATCAGTCCCTGATTTTAGCACTCGCCATATGAAGTAAAGAAAAATTGCCAGACCAATAGTGCCTATTTCTGTTACGATGTCTAAATATCCCCATTCAAACGAGTACGTGGTATATTGGCCACCATGAACATCTTTGGTGCGTGGGTCAAGCGAAGTATACGTCACGGAAGTGCCATACCCTGATCCAAATATAGGGTAATCAAGTGCTTGGTTTACCAGCGGCCGCAGTAGCTGGAAACGGCTTCCCAGAGCCGGTTCATCAACCGTTGTTAACCGTTGACTCACCAATTCACCCGTAGAAATGGTTTCACGATATGTTCCCGGTAGCGGAAGATTGACTAAACCACTAATAATGCCCAGTGAGCATAATATGATGCCGATACCAACGCCCATGAGTAAAAACAGTCGGCGAACCGTGATGATATGCTTGATGAGAAGAAATAGACCCATAATACCGATGGTGATAGCGGCAGCCAGCCAAATGCTCCGTGAAAAACTGATAATTAGCGTCGTCGACCCGGCAATCAAAAAAATCCACCAAATGACATAGTCCTTGACGGGAAAAGATCGGCGGTGGTTGACGATGAGCATAAACACAACACTTACAACCGCAAACAGTACCCAGATATGATCCTGAAAAAATATCCGATAATAATTACTCACGATCGGTGAAATCTCCCCCACCTTCGTATCGTGAATCCAGTGGTACACAAAGCGGAAAAAGTGTGGATCGCGCTGATGAGAAAAATAGATGGCCAGTATCCATGTTTTGAGCATGGTATAGGTTATCCCGGCGCATATAACTGTCATAAGCCTCGTCACCCGCTCCCAATGGGTGATGACACTATACGCAACCAACGCAATGCCAAAAAATAAATAACTATTTGCATCAAAAAAAACATCCATAGGACTGTATCCACGAAACAATCCCTGGACAATACCACCAATAACAACCACGAGTAGCAATACGAGCGGATTGCGTAATGGGGAGTTCCAAAAAGCAAAACTGCGTATTCGGTACCGACTGACCAGCCAACCAGCCATCAAGCTTAAAAAAATAGCCAGTCGCACCGAAATGCGAAAATCTTCGACATCGAGATAAAATATGTAGCCAAACGAGCCCACCACCAATTCGCTTGCCAGCACCCAAAAACCGATTTCAGGTTTTCGGCAGCTGATGACAAACACACCAACTATAATCAGAAAAAAAGCGATATCGTTGATTAGCGGGTACTGTTGAGCAAGGAGAGAAGCCGTTTCCGCGATGACAATTCCCCAAAAAACATACCCAAAGAGTGGATTACGCAGTGACAGGCGGCTGAACATATTATAATTCATGACGTTTTTTTTGAATTCCGAAGATCGTTTGGATAGATGAAAGGAGGAGGGAGCAGCAAAAAAATAAGCTTAGAATAGCTACTGAAGGCCAACCCGCATGCTTACGAAAGTAATGAAGCATGCTTTTACCCATAATTATCTGCAAACGCAAGGGTGGGCGTTGCTTAAAACTCGCTCCCTTTTCATGGACAATAGTGGTCGTGGAAAGATAATATGTTTTCCATCCATGCGCACGTGCCCGGTAGCAGTAGTCAACTTCTTCGTACCAAATATAAAAGTCTTCGTCGAACATACCAATAGCATCAATCAGACTCCGGCGGATCAAATAGTATGCGCCCATAACTTGTTCGACGGGCTGTGTTTTTTCATAATCAAAATCCCAAGCATAGTACTTTTGGAGCGGTTTTAAACGGGGAAAAAAATTATGAATTTTCAGGAGCATGAGTGAGTGCGAGACTATGTCGGGGAAACGCCTGACAGATGGCTGAATCCTGCCGTCGGGGAACTGGATACGGCAGCCAACAATTCCGGCATCGGGTGTCTGATGTAAAAAATCAACACTTGAACGAATCGTATGCGACTGAACAATCGTGTCGGGATTGAGGAGTAGAATTGTTTCACCGGTGGATTGTTTTATCCCCTGATTGCACGCTCTAGCAAAACCGGCATTCCGATGATTTCGTATTAGTCGCACGTCAGGAAATATTTCCGCTACCATCTGAGCGCTTCCGTCTGACGACGCGTTGTCGATTACGATAACTTCAAACGTTAAGCCGGCTGAATTAAAAACCGACTCGAGGCAGCGCTTGAGTTGATCCCGAACATTCCAGGATACGATAATAATTGAGCTGTCCATACATCCTATACTACCCACGAATGTATGGCTTGGCAATACCCTATCTGTGCCCACGTAAGCGGCGTTTCAGTATCGTCAGGTAATCCCGGATTCGATAGGCAGAAATACCACCCGGGCGCAATGGAGCGCTAAATAAGCGTTTTGGAATCCAGACGCCGGTTTCACCCCGATCCAGCATGCGTAGCCACAAATTCCAGTCCTGCAGCCGAGACAAACGCTCATCGAAACCGATAAATTTTTCTCGACGTATCATAGACATCGTGCTGATGTAATTTTCCTTGCGCAGTCGTGCTGCATCAAACGGAAACAAATCGAACGTGTGAATCCCAAATCTAAAATTGCAATATGCGTACGCGGCTTTAGGATGTTCCTGAAGCGTCTGAACCATAGCGCTTACCATGTCAGGCTGCAGTCGGACATCTGCATCACAAAAAAGCACAAATGATCCGCGGGATTTTTTAAAACCGGTATTTCGCGCAGCTGCCGCTCCTTTATTCTCTTGATTGATAATGGTGATACGCCCGGTATACGTCTGCAGTTCTGCCGACGTCGCATCGCGTGACCCGTCATTTACCGCGATTATTTCCAACGGACGATACGTTTGAGCAAATATATCTTCTATTGTTTTGGATAGCGTACGGGCTGCCTGATAGCAGGGTATGATGATGCTGACGAGTGGATTGTTCATGATAGAATCTTCCTTAATACAGAAACTTGAGACTCAAGGCTAAATGCCGTCTGTGCGCGGCGCATACCGTACTGTCCCATCGATAATCGGAGTTTCGAATCATTGAGCATCTTGTGAATAGCGGCGGCTATTTCAGCTGTATTTTCCGGATTAACCAACAAACCTGATTGCCCGTCAGCTACGGCTTCGGGTACGCCGCCTGATTTTCCCGCGATGACCGGCTTGCCATAGAGATTCGCTTCGAGAAATACCATGCCAAATCCTTCGACATCAATGACCCGACCTGAATCGTCATATAGCTCTCGCGAAAGCATAATAACAACATCGGCTACGTGATAATACGCCGCTAATTCATTATCCGGAACTTTTCCAGCAAATTCAACTTCATTGGTCAAGCCGAGTTTGTCTCTGAGCGTTTGTAAATATACTCTGTTTGGGCCATCACCAATGATCAGGTATCGTGGCGCTGTACCACTCGTTTTTTTAATCTCTGCCAGCGCACGTATGACAAAATCATGGCCTTTCCGCCGTACTAAATTCCCAACGGAAATAATCACTTGAACCCCATCCAGACGATGACGTATACGAATGAGCTCCTCAAGCTGCTCGGAAACAGGTTGAGGAATATGTTGGCTAATGCTTGGGTACATGATGACTGATTTATCAGACACTGCACCGCACTTGATAGCAAGTGACTGTGTATACCGGCTATTGGCAATTACCCTATCAGCGCTACGCAATATCAATTTGATCAGCTTCATTTTTCTTTTTGAATGTCGGGCAGTTACCATATCCATACCGTAGACATATACCGAATACGGACATCGTAGAATTTTTTTCAGTAAGAAAGCGACGGTTCCTGTCGGGAGCAGCTGGCCGGCTTGAACATGGCGTATGCCGTAAGTACGCACGATCCGAAAAGCGTGCCAGAAGAGTGGCAGCCATCGCGGCCAAATCCATGGGAGCGGTAAGAAAAAATACTTACGAATCACCGGGAAATCGGTGTGGATATTTACCTGATGCGGCTCTGTGAGAACCCATGCATCAGGAGAAGCGAGCGCGGTGTAAAAATTCCATAACGAGTGACTTACTCCGCCAGTCACCGGCGGAAAATCACTCGTAATGAGTAATGTTCTTTTCATACAAATCGTTTGGCAAAAGAATGGTAGAGCGTCAGTAAATCATTCTTATCAATCCCCTTGAGCAGGAGCAACACGGCTATATATATAATTGCACCGATGGGAATTTCTACAAAAACTGACAGATATGGCCTGAGTATTATCAATACAAGGGCCATAACCGCGGCTGAAGCGGCTGCTTTACTCATCACCCGAATGAGAAATTTTTTATCATACGTGACAATTTTTCCGACCCAGCGCAGACCAAGTAGAAAGAGCAAAACACCACTGATGGCGGCGGCTACCGCTGCACCATTAAAAGAGTATTTCGGTATGAGCCAGATATTCAGTAAGACATTGACGGCTACGGTTATGCCCATATTACGGGTATTGATAACCTGATGGTTACAAGCATTGAGAAACGCTCCAACTGGAAAATTTAAAAAAATAACTATCAGGCTGGAAATGAGTAAACGAAGGGGTAAAATCGAGGTCTCAAAATCTGCACCATATATAGTTAAAATGAGCTTATCAGCAAGTGTAACCATGCCGACGGAGATCGGAACGGCAATAAGCATGAGATAGTGCATGGCCTTCTGAAAAGTTTTTGCCAGATTTACACGAGAATAAAGATAATACGCGCTCATCGCCGGGAAAATACTCGTCGCAAATGCTGATGGTAAGAATTCCAGCGCATACGTGAGCTTATGGGCGGTGACGTACCAACCGACATGACTTTGACCATGAAAAAAAAGCAGCATGTAGCGATCGGTAAATGTGTAAATTTTGATGAATATCGCAGCTATAGCAAATGGCAGCGCCATTTTCAAGAACTTTTTTATTACCTCTTGGTTCCACCGAAATCGCACTTTTATACCGACCTTTTTCTGAAGAATTAAAAATGAAAAAAGAAAATTAAAAATACTCCCTATCACCACAGCAATAAACAGGGCCTGCAATCCCCATCCGAGACGCAGACTGATGACGCCAAATATAATAGTGAGAAGCTGGGTACCGACCATTCCCAAAGCTTCCCATTTCATATTTTGCAGCCCACGAAAAACTGCAAAGAAGGTAAGAGTAAAAGTGTCGAGCACGACGACCAGCCCGTCGAGATAGAGAATCGTTTTGACGAGAGGTGAATATCCTGAAAAGTTCGTGAAAAGACCCATGCCAGTAATGATGATAAACGCAAACAAAGCTTTTATACCCAAAATACTCCCTAGATATTCCTCTACCCTGCTTGGCGCCCGTGCTATTTCGCGGACGAGCACCGTGCTGAGACTGAAATCAATGAGTATAAGCAGAATAGGTATAAGTGACTTGATAGGATCGTACAAACCTAAATCAACCGGACCGAGTACTCGGGCGATGTAAATAAAATACAAAAAAGACAGAATCTTCTGTAGAATGAATGCGAGTGTTAAATAACTCGTATTCTTTAAAATTCGTTCCTGTCCACTTGGCTGGGCCGACTGGTGGTCGGCTATTTTTTCTTGCATCAGATTTAGCGCTTTTGCCACTGCGGGGCTCGACGCGCCTTTTTCAAACCGTACTTCTTGCGTTCCTTTACTCGCGAATCGACGCTCAAAAGTTTCTTCGACTTAAGCAGCGGCCTTAGTGATTCGTCATGTTTGAGTAATACGCGACTGATGCCAAGTCGAATGCTATCCGCTTGGCCTCGTGGACCACCACCCTGCACCTTGACTGATATTACCCCGAGATCACCGGTATTGGTATGAACCAGCGGCTCTTGAACAATGCGTCGGTAGGTTTGATGCGTAAAATATTTATCAAGAGGCTTGCCATTGACCGTCATGACTCCCGTCTCTTTCAGCATGAGTCGTACGCGTGCTACCGATGATTTACGTCGCCCTGCCGCAAACAAGTATACGTGTTTTTTTACTACTCGTTTTGGCTGCTCTACTTCAGCTACGGGTGCGGCAGCTACTGTTTCGGTTTTTTTTCGAACTGCTTTACGTACTGTTTTTTTACGCGTAATGCGTTTTTTAACAGTAGCCGTCTTTTTTGTGGTTGGGGTCATAGTAATTATTTTTGAAAAGAAATTCTCCGGAGCATTTCGACACGAAACGTATTATGCGGCAGCATATTTTTTATTATTTCCATAAAAAGAACCTCGGGCCCTTGCGCGTACATCGAGTCCCAGCTTTTTGACTTCATACCACCTGGATAACCGCTTGCGTGCCAGTGTTTGTTCTGTGTCAATTTTCGCTCAGATACAGCAACTTTATCAATGTTGGTGATGACTACCCTGACTGCCGGCAGCGTATATGGCTTAAACGATGTTTCATATTTCCCGCGGAGATATGCCGCAACAGTTGACGCCAACCGTCCAATGGGTTGATCGGTTGCATCTATGGTAATGACTTTATCCTGCTGTGCACGTGATGGCATAGTGTGTCTAGACATAACTTAATATAACAACCGAGGCGTCATCCCCTTTTCGTTTCCCGAGCTTAGTTATGCGAGTATAGCCGCCTTTGCGTGATTGGTATTTTGGGCCAATGGTATTGAGTAGTGATTGCGCCACAATTCTACTGCCAGTTTTCTGAATAATCAGTCGGCGATGTGTAATCGTGTTGGTTTTGCTCACTGTTATTAAGCGTTCGATCAATGGTTTGATTGTTTTAGCGCGAGTTTCTGTGGTGCGAATTGAACCATGCAAAAAAAATGATCTCAGTAATCCTTTTACCAGTGCCTTGCGAGCCGAGCCAGTTCTGCCTAATTTCTTTGTTTTCTTATGATGTCTCATATGAAGCTACCCACCATGCTATTTATCTTCCTTTTTTGGCCTGCCGCGCTTTTTTTTTGCCTTTTCAGGCTCTGCCGGTGTTTCAGCATCAATTGGTTCTGTGATTTCTTCTGATTTTGCGTCGGCTTCATCAGATGATTCACCCAGATGAGCGATTTGATTGAAATGTTCAACCAAAATAGAGGCAGCATAACGGACGGCGTCTGCTGGAGACATGGTTCCATCGGTGGTTACCGACATGATAATTCGATCATAGTTCGTCATCTGACCGACACGCACATTCTCAACTCGATAATTGACATTTTTGATAGGGGTGAATATCGCATCTACGTTTATTGTACCCAGAACCACATCTTTCTTGTCCATGTTTTCTACCGGAAGGTAGCCACGGCCTGTCTTTATGGTCACTTCAATCTCTAGCTCAGCGTCTTTCGCCGTGAGCGTGGCGATATGCTGCTCGGGATTACCTAGGACAATGTCGCTCGTGAGCTTAAAATCACTACCGGTCGCCTCTTTTTCTCCTTTAACTTTGAGTATAGCTTTTGCTTCCTCCGTCTCGTGCAGATGAAAACGCAGCTTTTTGAGATTGAGTATTATTTCTACGATGTCTTCCTTGACCCCGGGTAAGGTCGTAAATTCGTGCGTGACGCCTTTGATTTTTGCGGCGGTAATGGCCGCACCAGGAAGCGAGGATAGTAGTACTCGACGAAGTGAATTTCCGAGTGTATTACCATAGCCAGGATATGCCGGTTCAATAATTACATCGGCCTGATTAGTGCCTGTTTCTTTTATTTCGATACGTTCTGGTAATGGAATGGATTGCATACAGGTATGCGTACTGTTTAATTATTAACGGGAGTAAAATTCTATAATAAGTGCCGTGTCAAAACCCTGCGTCAAATCGTCACCAGCCGGCTCAGTGACGACTGTACCTTGGAGTTTAGCCTGATCAGTAACACTCAACCAGGAGGGAACATCTTTTTTATTCAAACCTTTGACGGCTTCACTGAATACTAAGCGTGAAAGACTCCGTTCTTTGACTCGGATAACATCTCCGATTTTTACCCGGTATGATGCTACATTGACACTTTTACCATTAACTAATATATGTCCATGACTGACGTACTGACGAGCAGCGTCCCGCGTCTTGGCTATGCCAAGTCGATACACTACATTGTCTAAGCGCATTTCCAGTGTCCGAACCAAATTTGCACCGGCGTCACCTTTTGCTTTCTTTGCTTTGGTCACATATCCTCTAAATTGACGCTCGAGAATACGGTACAATCCTGATGCTTTCTGTTTTTCACGGAGCTGAATTCCGTACTCAGTCAGTCGCTGCTTACCTCGTGGTCCATGCTGACCAGGTCGGTAGGGACGGCGGACAACTGGGCATTTTGGTGAATCGCAAAGCTTTTCCCCAAATTGTCTGCATAGTTTATGTTTTGGTCCTAAATATCGCGCCATATTATACCCGTCTCACTTTAGGTGGTCGTACGCCATTGTGCGGTATCGGTGTCGTGTCTTTTATTGATTGGATTGTAATATTATTTGCATTCAGGGATCGAATGGCAGACTCGCGTCCGGAGCCGACGCCTTTTACGAAAACGTCAACGCTTTTTAACCCCATGGCTTTTACTTTTTCTGCAACATCACGGACGATGAGACTGGCAGCGTAGGGTGTTGACTTTTTCGGTCCTTTGAAACCTTTGTGACCGGCTGATGACCAAGCCAGTACGTTTCCGTCCGCATCAGTAATCGAAACTATAGTGTTATTATAGGTGGCCTGCACATACGCACGCCCATGCGTGACAAATTTTTTCTTTGTCTTACGCGATTTTGGGGTCACCTTTTTAATTGTTTTCTCTTGTTCTGTCATATGTTATGTTTTCTCCGCTGCCTTAGCTCGACCGGAACCCATGGTACGACGGACATTTCCACGGACGGTGCGAGTGTTAGTTTTTGTCCGCTGACCACGTACGGGAAGTTTCTTCGCGTGGCGTGTACCTCGATAGGAATTTATTTCACGCAATCGCTTAATGTTCAGTAAAATATCGCGTTTTAATTCTCCTTCTACTCTGTATTTCTTCTCAATTATTTCCCTCAGGTTGTTTACTTCAGTTTCTGTGAGTCGTTCGGTTCGAGCATTTGGATCGATATGGACGACCGATAAAATTTCACGAGCACGGGCGTGGCCAATGCCAAAAATATATGTTAATGCGATCTCTATACGTTTGTTTTGTGGCAGTGTAACGCCAGCGATACGAGCTGCGGGCATAATCTAATATTTTTATCCTTGACGCTGTTTATGCTTAGGATTTTCACAAATAACATACACACGTTTTTTCCGTCGAATGACGTGGCACTTGGGGCACATTTTTTTTACTGAGGCGCGTACTTTCATGGATGCTATACTCGAAAAGTAATTCGTCCTTTTGTCAGGTCGTAGGGTGTCATCTCCACTTTTACCTTATCCCCAGGAAGTATGCGGATTTTATGCATGCGCATTTTTCCTGAAAGGTGGGCATGAATGGTATGCCCATTATCAAGCCGTACCTTGAACGTAGCGGCCGGAAGCAGCTCTTCTACTTCACCAACCACTTCGATAAATCCTTTATTCTGAGCGGACGATTGAGAATTCACCATTGATGAATAAAAAAAATCTTACCGCACAGGGCAAGAATACTGTCTCCAGTATATGCTCACCCATGTGCACCTCAAATTCCTGTATTCAGTAATAACTCGTATTTGTATTGGTAAGGTTGATACTGAGTATACCAGCTCTCTAAAAACTGTCAAGAACATGCTGAAATCCTACAATACTATTAGTAAAAATTAGCTAACTTTAGCCTAATTATCAGTAATTACGGCTTTAATTCTTCGAACACCGGCGGAAGAGGATTTTTCGGAAACTATATGGAATTTACCGATTTCACCGGAATGCTGTACATGCGGTCCGCCGCACAATTCTTTCGAAAAATTACCGACTGAATAGACTGATACTTTATTGCCATACTTCTCCTTAAAGAAGGCAAGCGCTCCAGACGATATGGCGCTATCATAATCCATTTCCTCCTTGGTTACAGGCAGATCATCCTGTATTTTTTCATTGACCAGCCGTTCAATAGCTTCGAGCTGTTCAGAGGTTATTTTTTGAGGGTGCTCAAAGTCAAAACGAAGTCGTTCTGGAGTAATGTCAGAACCCTGTTGCCTGACGTGTTCTCCGAGTATTTGCCGTAGGGCTTGATGCAGTAAGTGGGTTGCTGTGTGCAGTCGCGTCATGATTGACCGCTGCTCATTACTGAGTTCGGAACTATTTATTCCATGACCACCAAATTTACTCTGCGAACCTGATCGGGATTTTTGCTGATGTTCAGCGACTATTGCCTCGAATTGGGCAGTGTCAAACGAATACCCTTTTCGCTTCAAGCGGTCAGCAGATATGCCATACGTGGAGTACAAGGTAAAAGCATCCTCCGCGGAAATTACCCGGGTCGACGGACCGACGGGCATTTCTACAGATTGATCACGGCGATACGGAATTGTTTTCAATTTCCGTACCATTTCATCCACATCAATACGTATAATTTTTTCGTAGGCAAGCAGCTCTTTGTGCATTGCGGCGAGAATGTTGTCCCGTGCACTGTTCAGGTGAGGATATTGTTCAGCGTATGTCGAAATAATTCGATCAACCAGAGTTTGTAGGTCAAATGTAGGGTGTAGATATTGATCCAATGCTCGCCTGAAAATACGCCGCAAAATATAGCCCTGTTCCTTGTTACTAAAGGCCACACCGTCAGCGATAAGGAATATTGAGCCTTTGATATGATCAGCGACTATTCGCGCCCTCCATAAATCTTCTGTCATGTTTGTGTTACCAAAATGCTCATTTCCCATGATGTACTCAATCAAAGGGGCGTTGACATCAATATCCCCCACAGCTCGTTTTTTTTGCAATACCATGGCTAGACGTTCGAGGCCCATGCCAGTATCAATGTTTCTAGTTTTTAGTTTGCTAATTTTTTTCCGAACATCCATGTGATACTCAGTAAAAACAAGATTCCATATTTCCATGAATCTGCCGGAATCGGAATTTGGACGATCGTCAGTCCCATCCTGCGGGCCAGTGACATCATAGTGAATCTCGGAACAGGGTCCGCATGGGCCGGATGCACCCGGAGGGCCCCACCAATTGTCTTCTTTCCCGAAACCAATTACCCGTTCGGCCGGCAGGTACGCAAGCCACAGGTCCTTGGTTTCCGTATCGGCAGCCACGTCATCACTGCCGAGAAAATACGTTGCCCACAGTCGTTTGGGATCCAGCTTCAGTTCCTCAGTAAGAAATGTCCACGCAAGCGAAATCGACTCTTTTTTGAAGTAATCATGTATCGAAAAATTTCCCAGCATTTCAAAAAAAGTTCCATGCGTAGCGTCACCCACCAGATCTATGTCGGAAGTGCGAAAACAACGCTGAACCGAAGCAAGCCGCAATGATTTAAAATCATGTAAAGCATCTTTTTCACCCATAAAATAGGGCTTAAACTGCTGCATACCAGCGGTAGTCAGCAAAACGCTTGGATCATCCTGTGGCCATAACGAAGACGATTCAACAACAGCGTGTTTATGCTTCGTGAAAAAGGAAATAAATTTTTTTCTTATTTTTTGAGTATGCATACCAGCTGAAGTATAACTATTCGGGCTCTATTTGTAAATTACTGGCTACTGCCACCCTGCTTGCGAATATAGACATACAATCTCCGGGCAAATAACACGATGACTATACCGCAAAAAATCGCCATGATAACCATTGAATCTGCTAGCCATGGCAAAACGTCAAAGGTAAGTGATCGAACCTGCAAATATCCTGAGTACGCAAATGAAAGAATTATGGTTTCGCCGGCCAATGCCAGCCCATACCAACGGATTGCGGTAATGTATGTTCGTATAACGTATTCGCCGTAGGCATACAGGGAAAGCACTAAAAGAAAAACAACCGGTGTAATCCGATGCAAAAAATCGACCAACGATTGACGATAAAGATGAATACTATAGCTCCAAAGTTCCACAAATACCCAGTATATCAGTACCGCCGTCAGCCCGGCCAATATAAAGTCAAAATTGAAACGATACTGCTGCGTCAGGTCACGTTCAGCCCGAATTATGAAACGTACCAGGTGAAAAGAAATATTGAGCAGTAACATGCTCATAACGAGCAGCCAAATAAATTGGATATTCAGGAGCGATTGTTGTGCGGATATGTTTTCTGACGGATGAATAGCCAAAAATAGCGTACCAATGGCAGTAACAATACCCGTCATCTGAATAAGCGGACTGTTGGATTCCCAAAATTTTTTAAGCATAGTATGACGTTACCGTATTATCCCACCGCCGAGCATTTGCCCATTAGCTCGGTACGCAACGGCAAACTGACCAGGGGTGACCGCCCGCTGCCGTCGCGAAAATGAAATGATCATTTGATGCCGTTGACGATCGATACGCGCCGGCTGGAGTGGCTGGCGGTAGCGGATACGTACAGAGCATTCGAATGGAAAGTGAGGAACACCACTGACCCAACTGCAATGCGCAATCCGACACTGTGTTTGATAGAGCGATTTCTCAAACTGGCCGCGTGCTACGATCAGCTGGCGCTTTTTGAAGTTTTTTCCGACTACGTAGTAGGGTGTGCCGCCGCCGACATTGATGCCATGACGTTGGCCAATGGTAAAATAGGCAACCCCATCATGTCTGCCGATCACCGCACCATCAGTAGTGATGATGTCCCCCGGCGCCGGTGGAATAAACTGGCGAATAAAATCCTGAAACCGGACTTTGCCAATAAAACAGATGCCTTGACTGTCTTTTTTTGCATAAATATGAAGGCCAGCCTGACGGGCAACCGTGCGTACTTCCGATTTCAGCATGTTCCCCAATGGAAAAAATGCGCGACGTATCTGTGATTGGCTCAGCATCGCCAAAAAATATGACTGATCCTTAGTGCGGTCACGGGCCTGGAACAGCTGATGTACGGTTGTATTTTGCGTTTTAAACGTTTTTTTTCGAACATAGTGTCCAGTCGCAATACAATCAGCACCAAGAGAAATGGCTTTCCGTAAAAATAAATTAAATTTAATTTCTCGGTTGCACAGCATGTCAGGATTGGGAGTGTTGCCCGATCGGTAACCCTGAATAAGATAAGTGACAACTCGCTCACGGTATTCCTCTTCAAATGTTTCTATACGAAATGGGATGCCGATGCTCTGACAAACACGACGAGCATCAGCTGCCTCGCGTTCCCAGGGGCACTCATCGGCCAATGGGTCAGACCAATTTTTCATGAATACTCCAGTCACCTGATGCCCCATCCGCTGTAAAAGCAAAGCTGCCACGGCGGAATCGACTCCACCGGACAGGGCTACGAATATTTTGCTTTTTTTCGGAGGAGTAGTCATGACGATTGATTATACCAAAAAACCAGGTGCAGGCAATACACAGTGAAAAAAGCTTACAGTGACTGAATAACCTCCCGTAGATACTTCATCTTGGCTGAACGATACTCGCTTTCGGTCATGTGGGAAACTGCATACAGGGCATTTTGTGGTTTGTGCTTGCGAAGCCGCTGGTATTTACGAGGGTAATTTTTTTCTATGCTCCCGTTTGGTAAAACAAATACCCTGTATTTCTTTAACTTTTGTATGAGCACGGCCTCGGACTCGGTGATAGAACCGGCATGATATTTTTCCAGCAATAGAGCGCCAGTATCGTATAGGGCATCACGATCAAGCAGCATAGCATACGGCACGTCAAATATTGAAAGTATATCAGCATACACCTCCATGTTGCTCTTACCATACGTCTGTATCACCTTAATTTCTTTCGTGCCCCGGTAAAAACGATCTATGAGACCACGCATGAGCAAGTGATCTGACGGCCCTTCAACCAGCAACACGGTATCGGCAAAGAACATTTCAAGGTTATCCGCATTCAGTTCTTGCTTCAGGCGATTGTAATCTACGCGTTTGCCGGCAAGCCGCGGAGAGTGAACCCGAGTCGATACACTGTCTCGGGTTACCCGGAAAACACGATGCAGATTGGTCGGTTTAATCAATAGCGGCGAATGGGTAGTCAAAAAAATTTGCGTACCCTCATTATCACGCTCAATCACACGAAATAATCGCTTTACCAGAGCGGGGTGCAAATGAATTTCTGGCTCCTCCAGGAGGATGATCGAGTATTGCGGGTGATAGAAGTACAGCAGAATGATGAAAACCTGCTGAAATCCCGCGCCCAGGCGCTCGTAGGTACGGTCGACACCTCCTTCATGGACGACTGAGTGCTTAAAAAAATCGCGTGAAAGTTTAATCGTCGGAAAATGTAGGGCTATCGATTTTTGAAATGCGCCAAACCGATGCGGATAATTTTTTCGAAATGACTCGTATACCTTTTGCAATTCCAATACCGATGGCGCATACAGTGCGGAAATACGCATAATGTGTTTCGCCAATATCTCCTTTCCTCGCTCGGCTGTTATCACTCGTGACCCGATGCTGAATGTTTTTTTTGTGCCACGCTGAATGACATGCAGCTGTCGCTGTGATTCACCGAATAAAGTAAAAGACATCTCTAAATCGGCCTGCGCGGATTGGAGTCGCCCGGGATTGACTTGATATAACTGACTAATCGCGTCCAAAATATTCGTTTTACCGGCGTTATTCGGTCCGATAAAAATATGAAGAGTGCCGGGCTGCTCAAGTCGAAACGGCACCAGAAAACTTTTATACTGTCGGATATGTATGGAAGAGATTCTCATGAATGTTACAGTAATTGTTTGCTTTTCTGCACCCGCGTATAAAACTCTTCCAGGGCATCGCGTTGTGAGCGGTTTGGGTCTACTGAGGTACGGCGTTTTTTTATATAGCGGATAGCCTCTTCCACGTTCATATTTCGTGCAAGGATGTAATACGCGGCCACGAGTGTTGGCGCTCTTCCATTACCGGCATTACAGTGTACATAGCATCGCATTTTGTGATTAACCATATCCTCAATAAAATGCGCTCCGATAGTCAGCTGAATTTGGGAGGGAGGCGTAAAATCGGTAGTCGGCAGCCACAGAAAAGATTCAACTCCAGATGGTTTGTCCATTTTTTCCTCCTGGAGATCAATATCAGCTTTCATCCCCAATCGCAGCAGACGTTCAAAATAAGCTCGCGTGGTGATCGAGGTCCCGATAATGACATAAGGGTCGATGGTGTCGTAATTAAATTCGCCTACTCGTTCATTTTTCGGGAGAGGTGCTACCATGAAACTACTTGGTAACTATATCAATTCGACCCGACCCAACTTCTGTTTCTATGATAACGCGCCGTGCAGCTGTATCATACGATTCGGAAATCTGCTGCATCGTGCTGGAAATATCCTCGCCATTGATTCGAATACTGCCTGAACCCACGGTGCCTACTACCGAATAACCAACATCGGTGGGCAAAACAATACTCGCGTGACCAGATCCACCGCTCAGGAAGAGATGTAGTTCATCCACTGACATATCATCGGCTATAGTAGCCGATACGCTGCCCGAGCCAAATGTTGCAGACACCTCATTCATATTTGATCTCCCGAGGTCATTCAGACGGAGCGTACCCGATCCGACACGGCTTCTCATTTGCACAGCTGAGGCATTGACCCCACCGATACGAAAATCCATAGTGCCACTCCCAACCTCGAGGTCAATTTTTGAGGTAGCCTGGTCTTGTATCTGAATAGTAGCAACGCCAGAACCGATGGAAAACACAAACGACCCTAGTAACGCCGGACGGGTAAGCATTATATCGTATTCCGCACGTGATCCCGGCTGAAAAAACACACCAGCTCCTAAATCCTGGCTGGTAAATGTCAATAGTAGCTTTTCATCCGTATATGACTCATGCAGTACGGGAGCAAATCGATCATGCGAGTAGATGCTGCTCGTTCGTACAATGTATGCGTCATCCTTCGCCGATACAACTGAATAATTACCTGATCCAATTTGAACTGACAAATCATATTCACTGACGTCAGGATAGGTTTCTGAGGCTATATCGATATCACGACTGATTGTACCTGGAGAATCGCTGAGCACTTCTGCCCAATCCACCGCTGTCAGTCCCCAATCTCGAAGCCAACTCGAGGAAATCAGACTCCAGCCAAGCGTCAGAATCAAAGCGATGACGACCACCGCGCCGATCCAGCCAGAAAAGGAGTGTCGCGCAATAATCATCAATAGTCCAAGTACAATCAGTACGATTGGCCAAAAAATATCCCAGTTTATTTCTATTCCGAATTGTGGAAGCAGTACAATGATGCCGATGCAAATCAGGATAATTGGTCCCAGCCTGAATCGGGGACTGACCGTTTTTACCGAAGAACCAGCGGAAGCACTACTCGCTTTGCTTTGGTTTGTTTGATTGCTGGTTTGCTGATTCATGATCGTTTGTCGTGTGATTTACGGAGGGTTTATTTTTGGGCTGCTGGCGGGAGTACAGCAAATAGATGCCGAGTACTATGAGTAAAATTGGCCACCAATCCCATGAAGAAATAGCTCCTAGAAAATTGATAATTGATATGCCCAGAAGTATCCAAGCTGGTATGAGTAAACCGCGCCGGTGACTGGTCGGCAGATAGTAGGCGGCGAAAAAAGCCAGCGATACACCGAGAATAAACATGAAGGAAAGCTCCCCGGCAAAACGGTAATCAGTAGCTTGATTAATGAAAAAGTATAAACTATAAATGATTAAAATTGTACCGGGAATTAGTAACCCGAAATTATCTGCACTTGATCGCTTCTGATAATACCCAACATAAAATAAAACTCCAGGCACAAGTAGAAATATAGGCCATAAAAATCCCAGGTTTGGGGCGATGCCAAACTGATTGAGGAGGAGGAGAGCCCCCACCACAAGGATGCACGCTCCAATAATCGATCTGCTGTTCATAGCTAAAAATGAATGATTATACGTGTACAGTATACCATCAGATTACCACAAAGTAAATTACCGGGGATGTATGACCTGACCTGGCTTAAGACGCTGCGCGTCAACACGGGGCATGTGCACCTGTGGTGAAGAATTTCTTCGGGCAATATGGCGCTCCGTCCGCTGTTCGGAGTATTGGGTCCGTTGCCGGTGCATCGACGGCTGTTGTTTGAGCGGTTCCGGGCGACGAGGTGCCCCACTAAAAGAAGCCGGGCCACGAGAAAGGGCTTCGCGCAGCGAAATTGCTTCCGATGGTTTGATTTCTACATCGGCCAGAGAAGCTATATCCACGACTGGCTTGGGCTTTGGAGCGGGCGCCGGCTGAGCCTTTGTCGGTGTGGAAGCAGTGATTCGAGGACGACGTGGGCGATAGCTTGTTTCCTCTTCAGAAATGGAACGATTATCGATTTCCGCAAGATTTCGGTGCATTTCCTGGACACCACTCCATCGTAAAATTTTATCCTCCACCACTGCACGCGGCTTGCTGTAGCGTTCCCGCGACACGCTGATTACTTTTTGACGATTATTGGTTCGTCCCTCAACCGGCGGCAGCGTGGTTGCTGAAAACGGTTCAGAAGCGACACCGTCGATCATCAGCTTCAGATAAACATTAAATTTTGTCAGATTAAGCAGATCTTCCTCTACAAATGTTGGGAAAAATTCTTTTGCCAAAAACTCCGCATCAGCCGCTCCGACACGGAAACACATAATCGTGCCAACGTTACCAAACACTGCCGCTCGAACCGTCTCATCGAGCTGCTCGATATACTGATGAGCAATAATCAAATTCAATCGGTATTTTCGCGCCTCAGATAATATACTGGCAAAACTTTCAGTGGCAAAATTTTGAAATTCATCGACGTAGAGATAAAAATCATTCCGCTCCTCTTCTGGGATATCGACACGGCTCATAGCTGCCAATTGCAAGCGAGTAATCATCATAGCACCGAGCAACGCCGAACTGTCCTCACCGATGCGACCCTTCGACAAATTCAGTAGCAGGATTTTTTTCGAATCCATAAGTGTCCTCAGGTTGATCGTACTTTTTGGCTGACCGACGATATTCCGAATGATGGAACTGGATAAAAACTGCCCAACTTTATTCTGAATGGGAGCGATGGCTTCATTGCGGAAGCGATCATTATAGGATGCAAATTCGTCCACCCAAAAACTTTTGACGATTGGATCGGTTACCCGGTCGATAACTTTTTTTCGATACTGCTTATCCACGAGTATACGTGATATCCCCAACATGGTGGAACCGGGGTACTCGAGAAGTGCCAAAATACAGTTATTCAAAATATACTCCATACGCGCGCTCCAGACGCCTTCCCATATTTTGGTAAACACACCCATCAGACCTGATGCGACTAAATGCCGCTGGTCAGTATTTACGCTTTCCAGCACATTGAACCCGATGGGATAATCCATATCCGCTGGGTCAAAATAAACCACATCATTGAGACGATATGACGGTATATAGTCGAGGACTTTTTCTACCAAATCACCATGCGGATCCACTAAGGCCAGCCCGCGTCCTGCCTGAATATCGGAAATGACCATATTTTCCAAAACGGTCGTCTTGCCCATGCCTGTTTTTCCAATCAGATACATATGTCGACGACGATCATCAACCTTTATGCCAAACGGCTGGTTCATGTTCCGGAAATTAGTCTTGGCAAATAATGTTATTTCTTCTTCTGGTGTCTCGATCATATCAGGTCACGGGTAAATTTGGAGGCGGCGCTCCTTTGGAATCAGTAACACTGCTCGGCTCTGCGGAGCGCACAGGCTTACGAACATACGATTGAACCGGTAGAGAAATTGGCGGCTGCGCTTTTTTAGCGCCCACGGTTTGCACTGACGCAACTTTTACATCCAGTGTCGGGAAATGCCACAAACTCGCCAGCTCTTCAATATTGAGCACATAGCCTTTCCGACCACGCTTCATGCTTCGATATCGGTAGGCCCGTAATATGCGCTCTTTCCGAGCTTTCGTGCGAGACTTAATAAAAGCGTAATGAACCCTCGTTTCAACTTTTTTATTCTTTTTGAGCCCATTGAGCTGCGGGGTACTGTATTGCTGAAAAGCGCCGATGACCCCACTGACGCCTTTTGATTTCTTGAACACTTCGCGTCGTGCAGCGTAAATGAAACGTATTTTAGACTTGAACCCAAGCTTACTTATTTTCATTCCAATGTTTTCCACGATTTCTCGCTCATCCGGGGATAAATGTTGCATCTGACTCGGCCACTCACGCTCCTTTTTTTTCGACTCACCGCCGCTCATTTCGCTGGGCGGGATCAATGAAGCAGTAAATGACTCTACAAATCCTCGGGATATTTCCTTCGGGAAATACATCAAATCAACGCCAGACTTTTCTGATTTTTTTCCGATAAGCTTATTAATTAAGGAGATGCCCTTCTCCCGCCATTCATCGCCGACCGGAGCCATGACGATTTGAATCCACAGGTGTTCCCCGGGGCCCATACGGCTCATAATTTCCATCAACGAGGCCAGCGGGTCGAGTAACCGCTTCGACAGCGAATGCTCAAAAAGCGGGTAGGTTCGTAATGGATATAGTTCATTTTTATTTAATTTCATCTCCGTACCGTAAATATCCCAGTCAGAAGTCGCCAGTTCAGTCGGTTTAGGTATCATATCCACATAATCCTCAACTTCGGTAATTTCAGCGTCAGGATACTGGGCATAAATCGCCGCTTCAACCAAATCTCTGAATTTTTCAGGGGCGTAAATCAAAAATTGTATATACCCTTCGATGCTGACAATCTCGAGACTGACGCCCATCTGGTTATACCCTTCTATATATTTCTCGATCAAATCACCACTTTTTTTCATGCCATATAAATGGGCAAATATTTGCTCAACCGCTTTTGGGCTTAATTCATTTTGCTGGGGAATATCGATGGCGAGTAAAACAAATTTTATACGTGAATCGAATCTATTTTGGATATACTCGACCCAGCCGGTCCACGCGCCCCAGATGAGGACAACGCTAAAAATTATCCATCCTCCATTGGTAAATATCAAAAACATGGCGCTGAAAGGGTTATCAGCGCTGGGCAGACCGCCAATTAATGCTGTTGGGTCAAAAACAAGGAATTGATACATAGCGCTCTGGCACTACCCTCGTCGGTCCTAACCCGATTAGACCAAGGTGTACGTGCCGTCCGGTAGTTTTTTAAATTTTGTTTTGTCGGTAAGGGCAAGGTGGACAGTATTCTTTTTTACCATGCGCTGGTCGAGTACCAGCCGAACCAATTCATCGCGTCCCAGCGGGTGACCGGCCGCACGAAGTATCTCTATGAGGACCGACGCAACAACACCCGGTTTATACCCCCATTCCTTGAGCGCATAAATTCCACGCCCCACTAAGACATACTGGTCATTCAAAATCAATTCATTGTGTACCGTCGGTGGGTAGGCCTTCCGTGAGTCGAATTTAGTCTCATTGATCATTTTAGTGATCTCAGTAAAATGCATTGGCTTGCCATTTTTTTTGAGGACGAGATATATCTTGTCATTCATACGACGGGGTACGATACTCCCCCACTCACTTATGCCATACTCATCAAATGGATTCTTGGAAATCTTTTGGCTTACCTGTACATACGATATCAGAGCATCGTCATTGAGTTGGTCTTGGTTACGCGTGTACGCTTCCGTTTGCTTGAATCGATTTACCAATTCAGTGGAGGAAATCGGCTTATTAAACTCCGTGATTATGGTCAGTACTGACTGGATCACTTCTTTCATGATGTGAATCGGCGCATGCTGGGTGCGCCATGCCCGTCGAAACTCATCATCTTCTTTAATCAGCTTGAACGAACCGTCAAGCAGTTCTGAGATGATAAAAAGTATATTGTGCCGACTGGTATCGGTATCGCCCACAACCTGAAGCAACTGCGCCAATAAATCCTCCTCGGACATGATACCGCCATGCTGCTCTAATACGGTTGAAACGATACTCTCAATCGGGTTGACGACGGTACCAAAATCCTTGAGGCGCTGTATTTTGCTAATAGCGGTATTTTCGATCTGCCGAACTCGTTCACGCGTTACCGAATACGTAGCGCCGATCTCTTCGAGAGTTTCGCGTGGTTTGCCACTCAGACCATGCCGTCGACGCAAAACATCCTCTTCACGGGATGTGAGCGCTTTAAAAAGCTGCGAAACTACTTCGCTTGGGTTAAATTGCTCTATCTCGGTTGATTGTTTACTGGAAATGACACGGTCCAGTATGGAATTTTGACCGTCCATATGCCAACATTAAAATTAGTAAAAATCATTGAAACGCCTTTAGTATAGCATACTTTCTGATAAGTGTCAAGATGTTTACTGCTACTGCACCAGATTATGCTTTTTTTTGCAAATCAAAAAAAGAGTGTAATATGCACCCATGTATATAATTATCAACTAGGTCCGATGTCGGAAGTTATACCAGGTAACCAGCAAGGGACTGGCTATGTAAATCGACGAGTAGGTACCGGCCACAATACCGATAATCAATGTCAAAATAAAATATTGAATCGTTTCCCCGCCGAATAAGTATAACGCCACCAAGACCAGTAATGTCGTCAATGAAGTGTTTAATGAACGAACAAATGTCTGGTTTATGCTAATATTTACATTGTCTGGAAACGGACGATCGGGAAACCGTTTAATATTTTCCCTGATGCGATCGTACACCACGATAGTGTCGTGGATTGAAAAACCCAGTACGGTCAATAGCGCAGTTATGAAAAGCGCATCAATTTCTACATTTAAAAAATACCCCAGTACCGCGTACATCCCGACGGTGACCAATAAATCGTGAAGCAGCGCGACGATGGCACCCGTGCCATACACCCAGGATTTAACCAGTCGACTCCCTGCCTTGCGAAATGCGAATGTTATATAGCCTAGTATAAATACCAGCACGAGAATAATCGCTTCTACAGATTTGCTGCGCAACTCCTGCCCGATAGTGGGGCCGATGGATTCAAATGATTGCTCATCAACCTGCCCATACGAACTACGTAAAGCAGCGAGAACCGAAAGGTAGGTTTCCTGGTTTATTTCCTTTACGCGGAGTGTCATCTCGGTATCGCCAAGCGGCTGCGCCTGGACACTTCCCAAGTCAATCGATGCGAGAGACTCAACCACACTGGAAGCACTCGGTCTATTTTCTGGGAACGATATCCGGATCAAACTACCGCCGGTAAAATCAATCCCCCAGTGCAGCCCGCCAGCAATTACAGCGGCAATGCCGACGCCAATAATTATAAAGGAAAGGGTGTACCAAATTTTTCTTTTACCAATAATATCGTACATATCTTTATGATCGATGATGGATACGGGTACTGACAAACAGTGATGAGTGTTTTTCTGACCACTGAGTCATAATCAGCCGCAAGAGCGTGCGGGAAACGGTAATGGCGGAAAACATACTCACCAGGACTCCAATTCCCAGCGTAATGGCGAACCCCTGAACGACACTTGTGCCGAACCAAGCTAAAATAACACAAGTAATCAATGTAGACACGTTTGAATCTCGAATAGACAGCCAGGCGCGGCGGAACCCTTCCTCCGTGGCCGACTGAAGCGAGCGACCATCGGCGAGTTCCTCCTTGCTTCGTTCAAAAATCAGTACATTAGCATCAACCGCCATTCCTATCGAAAGAATAAAACCGGCCACCCCGGCCAGGGTCAGTGTGACTGGAATGAGCTTAAATATCGCCAAAACAACAATCGCGTATACTATTAGGGCGCATACGGCCATCAGTCCTGGGATTCGATAATACACAATCATAAATATCGCGACCGAAGCTAGCCCAATCAAACCAGCCAAGAAGCTTTTTTCCACTGATGCGGAGCCGAGTGATGCGCCCACGTTTTCCTGCGAAACGAGTGTGACCGGTACCGGCAAGGCGCCGGCATTTAGTCGCTGTGCCAGTAGCCGAGCTTCCTCCACCATAAAATTTCCCGTGATGACGGCCTGCCCGCTGGTTATCGCTTGATTGACCCGGGGTAGAGATATCGGCTCACCATCGAGAAATATGCCGACCACTTGGCCAACATTACGTTCAGTAATATCGGAAAATAATTCTGCGCCATCGGTATCAAATTCGAGACTGACCTCGGGCTGATTTGTGGTAGGGTCAAAAGTGACAACCGCCCGATCAAGATTTTTACCTGACAAATCGGTATTTGCCCACTCGGTACTACCCTCCGTCGATTGGGTAAGGAATAAAATATGACTGGCACGAACCGTGTCCGACTCGACGGCAGTTTTTTTAATTATATGATAGCCGTACTGAGTTTGAACTAATTCAGGGTATATATCGCCCGGCTCCATAGCATCAAATACCACATCAGCAAACTCGGTCACCATCTGATCGCGGGTAAAAAAGCCCAGGTCGCCTCCCATGCCCTCGCCGGAGGTGGCGTCAGCATTACCTGGATCCTGCGTATATTCATTTGCCAGAGCGGCAAAATCCGCATCTGGAATCAGTGCCGTTGCCAGTACCTCTTCAGCTTTTTCCCGGACGGCTTGGTTGTCCTGCTCTATTTGCTTTTTCTCCTCATCGGTGGGGGTAATGGTCTTTTGCTCACGAAATTCCAGCAAAGGGGTTTCGCCGATCATGCGTATCGCTTGCTGTATGTCGAATACGCCTGCAAGTTCCACAATAACACGCCACTGGTCGCCGCTTTTGTTTGTCTGAACCAGCGGTTCAGTCACTCCCAGCGCATTAACCCTTCGTTCTATGACATCACGTACGCCATCAAGCGCCGACTGCTCTTCTCCCGCGGTTATCGCGGAAATATCAGCATTGTACACCAGCCGAGTGCCACCCTCCAAATCCAGCCCAAGGTGTACCTTAATCTGCTTATGAATATTTCCAATATTGAGATCGGGGCCTTTGGGATAGCTGATCAGGCCAGCCAGCAGCGCCAGCAGCACAATACCCCCAAACGTAAGCCAAATTTTTTTTCGCATGGTATTGTAAATTCAGTGCCGAACCCTCAATTCGGTACTGTCCAGTATAGGACAAAGTGCTCAAGCTGGCAACAGCATCAAATCCAGCATATAGTCTGACGTACATACAATACTTGAACACTGTATACCGCAACGTCACCGAGAAAATCCCAATAGAGATGGTTTGCTGACGCGGCATATCTCGTCGAGCTGCTATCTTTATTCAGATGTGTGAAAGGTATTACCGTCCCTGCAAACCAAAATGCTGAAGCGCTGATTGATGAATTCTTTCAATTATCGACTGGTGAATCGATGGTCCAGTAAGTCGGAGTGTATAGTAAAAGCTTTTTCCTGCAACACTGGTCAGCAGTGAAGCCGAATACCACCTCCACGTTTCTGGTTGTTCGGCGTCCCTGCTTACCGATATGAACCCCTGGTGCAGGGCTATAGAATCATCAAAATTTGAATCCTGGACTAGGAAATTTTGACTGTGATCTGTCAGCAGCTTTTGTTCCTGAAAAACGGCTTCCTGGAGTGATAGGGGCTGAGTATCATATATCCGACGGGTAACGGTGAGGATGCTCGCGGTCGATGGATCTTCAAACTGTACGATTATTTCATAGCGTTGGAGATCATCGGGTATGGCGGAGCTTTCTACAGTTCTACGAATCCAATTATTAAATATCGGATACCGAACGATGCCATCCGTACCGGTTGATACTGAACTAACATCAGCTATAGATCCCTCCTCTGTGCGCGGTACGCTATGGTATGTCAAACTATATGTTAGAGTTGCCACTAGCACAGCGCAGGCAATGATAATGCCCAGCGACCGTCTGATTGAGTTTGGCTTCTCCATTTGCTCCATATCGTCAGTATACCGTAAACAAACTCTATACGAAAGCAGTGATCGGAGAGCGCTCCCCGATCACTGCCAAAATATTTCGTTTGAAACTAGTTCTGTACGATCACCGTATCACCAACATTCATCCAGTTATATATCCAAGCAGCATCAGAATAGTGGATGTTGACACACCCGTGACTCATCGGGTGCCCGAAATTGTTGTGCCAATACGCCCCATGTAAAAAGCGTGGACCATCGAAGCGAAGGTTATACAGAGTGTTTGGTAAATAATAATCCGGACCGGCATACAGATGGGAATAAATCTTTTGGGAAACCTGAAATGTGCCAGGTCGAGTTGGGGTACTGGGGAGTCCAGTTGAAACCAGAAAATCATTGACGAGGCGCCCATACTCGAAGGCGTAAAGGCGTTGCTCAGAAAGGTCAACGAGAACGTAGCGCGGATATTCGACCTTTCCCTCCGCCAACCAGCTGGAAGGTCCAGTTACTATTTCATCGCGCCCATCACCATTGAAATCCCCCGCGGATACATTAACTCCACCGCGAAAATCCGTGGCGTAAGCGAAAAAATTTATGGCCACCGCTTTGCCATAGCCCTCATAGGCTACCACCTGCGGTCCACCTCCTGCCCCAGCCGCTGCGACAACTTCATCCAGACCATCATCATCTACATCCGCACCGACAATTCGGACACCACCCCGAAACGCTTCACCGAAAGCGAGAAATGATTTTAATTCGAAATTATACCCAGCCCGCTTGAGTACTTTTACCCATGGGGCGTCCCCACCCTGGACAGCTACAATGACCTCATCCTCAGCACCACCATCGACATTTGCAGTTCCGACTGTCACGCCCCCACGATAGTCAGGGTGAAAAGGAAAAATGTTATCGGTAACGGTACCGTAGCGATCAAAAACTCGTACATGGGGACCGCCACCAGCGCCTGGACCGGTAATGATTTCACCGTAGCCATCACCGTCGACATCCCCCACCGCCACGTTTACTCCTCCGCGAAATCTATCATCATAGGCGAAAAAACCGGGCGTAAATTGAGGCTGACCATTCATATCAAAAACGCGGACATGTGGCGCTGCTTTATACCGTGGTGCGGTAATAATCTCATCAATGCCATCATGGTTCAAATCTCCAACTGCGATATTGACGCCAGATCGCATCGACAGGTCATAAGCAAAAAATGATTTTAGCGGATTGCCACTTTTATCAAAAATTCGTATATGCGGAGCGCCCCCGGGACCCGCGGCAGTGATGATGTCTAAATCCCCATCACCGGTAACATCACCGACAGCTACCTGCACGCCTCCAGTAAAGGCTGTCGCATATGCAGCAAAGCTGCTTTGCCATTCATTATTCTGGTACAAAACGACATCTGGCGTATGAGTAAAACCAGCCTGTGTGACAGATGGTAAAACTAAAACACCTCCCAGGACTAATGTCCCGAGAAATAAATACCGTATGACCACGGTAGGAAATATATTCATTGTTTTTATTTTATTTTTCTTTACTACAGCTGTATTATAGCACAAAAAAAGACTTATGTAAAGCCTGACTGGCCATATTTTTGAGCTTATCGTATCGGATCTGCCGCTAGCTCACCGATGACCCGCTCGTCATGGCGGCGCCACCCTTCCATCATGACTTCGTCGATACGGCCCCCTTTGAGCAATGACGCGAGATGCTTACCTCCCAAAAAATGAGGCAGTATGACATAATCAGCACCGACCTCATAAAGATGTCGAGCTTCCCATACCGTATAGGCAGTGACGATAATTTTGGGTGATACGTTCTGCTCTTTTTTCAGTAGCTGAATCTGGCTGATGAGCATTATATTATCATTGATATCTGGGACAGTTGAAATGATAATATGCGCCTTTTCTAAATGAATCACCTCCTGGATTTCACTATCAGTAATGTCACCAAATACAACTTTATACTTTTGCGCTTGTAATTTTTTTACGATAAGTGGATCAAACTCAACAATGACGAGCTTCTGTTTGTCTACCGCTTGGAGTAAATGACCTCCCAGCCGATTTGCCCCGACGAGGATAATCGGGCCACGAATATTGTATACGGGAAGAGGTTGTTCGGTCACGTGTTTTCTTTCAAATATTTTCAAGAGTGGGCCGATTTTTTGATAAATCACCTGTGAATAGAGAATCAAATACGTAGACGCTGTAATGGTTACGATACCGACCAGGGTGATGAGAGAAACCTCAGCGCTCACGACATGCTGTAGGCTCAAACCCATAGCCATAAGAATCAGGCTGAATTCTGAAATCTGCGCTACGGTAACGCTGGAAAGGAAACTCGTTTTCCGACGATATCCGAGCGCGCCCATAATTGTCAGCATAATCAGTGGATTGCCCACCAGTACAAATAACGAAAGTATAATGGCTGGCGTAATGCTGACGCTAATATCGTCGATTAACAAGTGCGAACCGAGGGTAACGAAAAAAATCAGTAAGAAAAAATCTCGCAATGGACGCAGCTTCGCTTCGATTTGGAACTGCTCCAATGAACGAGCCAGTGCGATACCGGCAAGGAACCCGCCGATTTCGATAGACAATCCTATCCAGTCGCTCGCGATCAGTGCGCTAAATCCAAACGCCCAAGCAATGCTAACAACAAAAATTAATTCTTGGGTGCGGGCAAGTTTTGAAAAAAGCCAGGGGAAAAAAGTCTGGGATAAATAATAGACTAGGCCAAAAATGAAAACGCTCTTCAGCAGAGTGGCAACAAATGACCATGCGCTTGGCGTATTGCCAATACCCTGAAACCCAGCCAAGAAAATAAGCAGTAAAATCGCTACGATATCCTGTACGATAAGAAATCCAACTACAATCCGCCCATAAAGGCTCTGCGTATCATGTTTTTCATTGAGCAGTTTGACCACGATGATGGTGCTGGAGAAAGCGAGGGCAAAAGCCATATACAGAGACGGAAGCCAATCAAAACCAAGTAGCTGCAGAATCACGTAACCTACTGAAGTGGTAAAGACGATTTGACCGATGCCACCTAGCAGTGCCGCTTTGCCTACAACAGCCAGATTATCAAAGCGCATCTGCAAACCAACCAGAAAGAGGAGCAATGTAACCCCCAGTGTTCCCATGGTTTCAAAAACTTGAAAACTCTCCTTGGTAATTAGCCCGAAAGCGACCAGTGCCAGTCCAGCGGCAATATAAGCAACTATAGTCGGCTGCCTGAGTATCCGGGCGAAAATCCCGAAAATTGCCGCTACGACGATGACCATCGTTAGGTCGAGGAAAGCTGTCGACATGTTTTACTTATTTTTATCCTCCTTTTTAATAAACCGAATCACGTACATGCTCACGAAAACAACGACGACGGTCACCAAAACTGCATATAAAAATTTTGCGATCAAAGAATTTGTACTTACCGGAAATAGCTCGTCGATGAGCGACCGGATCGCGTCATTCCATGCTAAACCAGCGACAAACCCAAATGCCGCAATCAAGTACCCGGCTACGCGTTCACGTAGTTCAAGTGTTAATTTTGTCTCCTTTTTAAAAAATCCCATGCTTCTATAATCGTATAAAGAAGCTGACAAATAGGGCCCAGTAAACAATAAACGAAGTGAGAACGACCGTATTTAGTCGAATATAGCGGTGAAAATTCAGATTTTTAAAACGACGGCGAATCATGTCTAGGAAAAAAACGGCGGTAATACCGAGTGTATAGATGGCCATGACCATAGCGAGGGCAAAAGCAATCATCTCAGCCAAGCGTCCGCCAGTTGAAAATAGGTCAGACGAATAGAACGGATTAGACCATCGCTTCAGTAGCTCAGTCAGGAAATCAATTTCAAAATAGAGCAATCCCCACAATATCATCATAATAAAAAAATGCTCCAAAACTTCGCGTGCAGTAAAAAAATTCTGCTCTGGTGCTTCCGGTTCGATTGGAGTAATCACGCGTGATGCATTCATAAAACTACAATCAGTAGTATACCATTTTTTAGGCCATTTGAACAGTGCGGATGACTCAGTAGGATCGATGCATCAATATAAACCGCTACGGAAGCACATCAAATTGGCACTGGGATTTGCAGGTACAGTATCCCGGAACCGGATCGGCGCTTCCTGAACAGTAAGCAGTTGCGCAACTCTGCGATTCGCAGTATCCCCGGCAATCATAGTCAGTGCTGCACGTCTGATAATATTGATCCGGAATTTGAACTGTCGTATCCTCAGCTGCCTGACCCTGTGGGTACACCCAAAAAACAATAACAAAACCGGTCAGCGCGACCAGCAACATGATAGATAAACTTATAATCCCAGTAATCGATGAAGTGCGCATATCGTTTCGAGTAAGTAAGGAAGAGGCTACGTCGGTAACCTTTTTAAAAAGTGAATGACTTTTTCTACTTGTCGATACCCTAAATGTTTGTGAAACGAATAACTGGCCGCATTAAGCAGATCTGCGTCTGAGGCGAACTCGCGGCAGCCGAGCTGTACTGACCATAATTCAAAAGCTTTTACTAGTTGACGGGCGACTCCCATTCTCCGGTATTGGGGAACAACGTAAATTCCTTCTATATACCCCACGCGGTCGGTTGTCGCGCCGTGTATGTATTCATGCCGGATCGAACCGTGAATAAAACCGATGATATGATTGCGAACGCTGGTGGCCACATACAAAAAATTTTCTGGAGTTCCACAATAACTAGCAAACTCCCGACGGAGGGCTTGAGTCGAATGCTTTGGCCACAAACGATGGGCAATCCTTACAATACCCCGAAGGTCTTCAGACCCTGCCAGTCTGAAGACTAGTCCTATTGGCTTCTGTTGATGAACTACTTTCCGTGACATTGCTTGTATTTTTTACCTGAACCGCAGGGGCAGGGATCATTGCGACCCACTTTTTTTCCCTCGGTGGTTTTGAGATTACCAGCCACGGTTTGTTTCGTCTGACCGACACTCTGCTGCGCGGCGGCGGAAGCGGATAACGAGGTGTCCTGATACGCGCTTGCCTGGGGCTGATCTGCTGTTTTTGCTGGGGCGGTCAGCTGTTGCTGACTGGTCTGCATCGGGCTTTGCGCTACCGCCTGTGGATTTCCGATTTTGAAAATCGTATACACAACATTTTTCTGAATGTTGTTTATCAGTTCATTAAACAAATTATACCCTTCCTTTTTATACTCAATCAGCGGATCCTGCTGACCATATCCGCGCAGACCAATCCCCTGACGCAGGCTGGCCATAATATCTAAATGCTCGACCCAGAGGCTGTCGATAGCGCGCAGGTACACCGCTTTTTCGATGAGGCGCATCTGTTTTTCATCGCCGATTCGTTGCTCGAGGTCTACGTAGGCACTTTCTGCCTGTTTGATAAGGTACTGAATCAGCGTTGTCCGCGCGGCGGCATCCTGCTGACGATCCCCGGCCTTTTCGCGAATATCTTCGAGACGTACTCGTTGCTCCAGATGCACATTGAAAATGGTGTCAATCACCTCGTAAATCTCATCTAAATTCCAGGTCGTTTCATCTTCGGTAGCGGTGTGAAATGATACAACCTGCTCAATTTCACCCTCGATCAGTTCAAATATCTTGTTTTTTATGGTGGAGACTGACGTTCCATCGGCAGTCGACGTCGCGGCGTCCGATAATGCCAGTATTTGATTGCGCCGCTGATAAATCACTTCGCGGTGCTTATTGATGACGTCGTCATATTCAACTAGGTGTTTGCGTATGTCAAAATTGTGGCCTTCAACTTTTTTCTGTGCAGCCTCAATCGATTTACTGATCATCCCATTCTGAATCGGCATGTCATCAGGCACCCCGAGTCGGTCCATCATGCCTTTCACGCGATCGGAACCAAATATGCGCATCAAATCATCATCCATCGACACAAAAAACTGGGACGACCCCGGATCACCCTGTCGTCCTGACCGGCCTCTCAATTGATTATCGATACGGCGCGATTCGTGGCGCTCAGTTCCGATCACATGTAAACCGCCAAGTTTCTTCACCCGTTCGACATCTTCTGCCACAGCCCCTTCACCACCAAGAACAATATCCACGCCTCGACCGGCCATATTGGTGGCCACCGTCACGCCACCGACTCGTCCGGCATCCCGAATAATTGCCGCTTCACGTTCATGATTTTTCGCATTGAGCACATTATGCGGTATGCCTTCACGCTCCAGTAATTGGCTCAGTAATTCATTTTTATCTACTGATATGGTGCCGATAAGTACCGGCTGCCCCAGGTTATGCCTGATTTTTACTTCTCGGATAATAGCTTGGTATTTACCACGAGCGTTTTTATAGATATTATCCTGTTTGTCATCACGTATAACCGGCTTGTTGGTGGGGATCTGTACGACTTCCAGTCCATAAATTTTATGGAATTCTTCCGCTTCAGTAGCGGCAGTACCCGTCATACCGGAAAGTTTATGGTACATGCGGAAATAATTCTGGAAGGTTATGGTTGCCAGAGTCCGGCTTTCGCGTTTTACTTCGACGCCTTCTTTGGCTTCAATTGCTTGATGCAATCCCTCGGAAAAACGCCGTCCGAACATCAGCCGCCCAGTAAACTCATCCACGATGATAACTTCGCCGTCCTTCACCACGTAATCCTTGTCACGTTTATAAAGGGCTTTCGCACGCAAGGCTTGCTCAATATGATGAACTGTCTCCACACCTTCCGCCTCGTAAATATTCTGAATGCCGAGGGCTTTTTCCATTTTCCCGATGCCTACTTCCGTCAGCGTCGCCGCCCGCATTTTTTCATCGATATTGTAGTCAGGACCTTCTTCGAGCTGACCAACCAACCGCGAAAATTTAAAATACTGATCAGTCGACTCTTCGGCTGGAGCGGAGATGATCAGCGGGGTTCGCGCTTCATCGATGAGTATACTATCAACCTCGTCAACAATGGCAAAATGAAGTGGCCGCTGGACTTTATCCTCCAGCCGGGCAACCATATTGTCCCGCAGATAATCAAACCCAAATTCATTATTTGTTCCGTAGGTTATGTCGGCCCGATAGGCCTCCCCCCGCGATACCGGACGGAGATGCGTGAGTCGTGGGTCAGTAACGTCGTCGGCCTGAAACGCCGGGTCATAGAGAAATGCTTGCTCATGCGTGATACATCCGACCTGAACGCCTAATGCAAAAAGTGCCGGCCCATACCAACCAGCGTCACGACGCGCCAGATAATCATTGACCGTAACAATGTGCACACCCTTACCTTCCAAACTATTGAGGTAGGCTGCCATCACCGCCGAGAGGGTCTTACCCTCACCGGTTTTCTGTTCAGCGATGCTGCCCTGATGGAGTGTCAGGGCGGCCATTAGTTGAACATCATATGCCCGCTGCCTGACGGTGCGTTTGATTGATTCGCGGATGAGAGCCAACGCCTGTGGTGCCAGCTGATCAAGCGAGGTGTTTGACTGGGCTGACTGCCGCAATTGGTCAGTTTGTTCTTTGAGCTGCTGGTCTGTCAGCTTCACCACATGCTCCTCTTGCTGCTGAACACCTTCAATCATGGGTGTGAACCCAGAAAGGATTTTTTTGTTTGCATCGCCAAATACTTTGCTCAAAAAAGACATACGCTCGACATTAAGGTTATACTCAAGTATACAAAACTATCACCGTCTCAACAAGGTGAGAACGAATTTCAAAAACCTATATATTTGATCTCCTCATTGAGCTGCACACCCAATCGATCGCGTACCTGCTGTTTGATGTAACTAATCAGAATGGCTACATCCTCAGCTGTGGCTCCGCCTGCATTGACAATGAAGTTCGCATGCTCCGGTGAAACCATCGCCCCACCGATTTTCTTGCCTCGCAAGCCAACTTCGTCGATCAATTGCCACGATTTTTTTCCTGGAGGGTTTTTGAATACTGAGCCGGCGCACGGCAGGTTGATCGGTTGATGAGATCGTTTATCTAAGAAATCTTTTACCTTTTGCTGAATGAGCGACTGCGGTGCCTGAGCGAGTTGAAAGGTCGCACTGATAATAATTTCTGTTTCAGAATATTTGAAGCGGCTCATGCGATATTCGAAATTGCACTCAGATCGCGGAATCACTTTGATGCTACTCGCTGCGTCGAGTATTTCGACTGAGACTATATGCTCGTCTATCCACTCCCCTTTTCGCGGAGTACCGACGTTTCCCGCCACACCGCCACCCACAGTACCCGGGATGCTCATGAGATATTCTAGCCCGGTCAAGTGATGGGCAATGGAATCACGTATCAATTTCTGCAGCTTTACCCCCGATTCTGCTACGACCAGTGTTCCTTCGTACTGAATATGATTATTCTCCTGCTTGATCACCAAACCATCAAATCCATGGTCGGATACGAGAATATTACTACCGTTTCCTAAAATGAAGTAGCGAAGCTGCAGCTCCCGAGCCAGCCGAATTGCTTTTATGAAAGAGGCGTTGTCACGCGCGGGAAAAAAATAACGCGCCGGTCCACCAATTTTGAAACTGGTATGATCAGCCATTGATTCCTGCATGAGTAAACCTGGCAATTTTTTTTCTAGTATGGCTGTACTATCGGGCATACGTTCTCAGTGCTATCAATCGTTAAATTACGAATGAATTTTTTTCATGAGCATATCGCTCACTTCGGTGATAGTCCCCGCCCCCATAGTGATAATCACATCACCCCGGGCGCTGCTCGAAACCACGCAGCGTACTATATGGCCAAATGTTTTAAGGTAATGAACATCGGGATGAACAGCCGATATAGCGGCCGTCATTCGCGGCATGGCCAACCGCTCAGCTGTTTCCCGCCCTGGCACCAGGTAAATATCGGTTACTATCAGTGTATCACAGTTCTGAAACGCGTGGATAAAATCATTAAACAGCGATTTGGTTCGATGGGTACTATGAGGCTGAAAGATGCACCAGATGCGCCGTCCGGGAAATGCCACCCGGGCAGCAGCGAGGGTGGCGCGGATTTCCGTCGGGTGGTGAGCATAGTCATCGATAATGGTACGTCCATGAACAGTTCCTTTTACTTCAAATCGACGCCAGGTACCACGAAAACTCAGTAACCCTTGCTTCACGTGCGTAATCGATATTCCAAATGAGAGGGCTAGTACTGCAGCAGCGAGGGCATTCCTCAAATTATGCTCTCCAGGCACACGTAATTCCAGATCAAAACGCTCGAGTCCGCGGACTTGTGCATAGGTAACTTCGCCGCGTTGCTCCTGATGTGCCACGTAGTAGTCCCCTACCTCAGAGCCAAACGTAATAACCTTCGCACGAACACCGCGCAATGCTCGAACAACCCGAGGGTCGGTCGCCAATGCCACGATGATTCCGTGGGCAGGAACTTTTTTTGCTAGAGTATTAAAGGCTTGTACAACTCGAGTCTCGGTTTTATAGAAATCCAAATGATCAGCTTCAATATTGTTGATAATGAGCCCGGCCGGTAGGTAATGATGAAAAGCTGCTTTATATTCATCGCCCTCCACGATACAGTATTTTCCCAATCCCACATGGGCATTTGCCCCTAGCTGAGGTACGTGTGTCCCCACAATGACTGTCGGATCCTCGCCGGCGGCAATAAAAATTGAAGCAAGCATAGCGGTCGTGGTACTTTTTCCGTGAGTTCCGCTGACTATCAGCGGCACATAGCGCCGCATAAATAGGCCTAAAAACTCCGGATAACTCAAAACCGGAATGCCAAGACGTCGCGCCTTTTTCAGCTCCGCGTTCGTTTCAGGTATTGCATTTGAATATATGACTAGGTCAGCGTCAGGAGGAAGTAAAGATGCTCGCGAAGGCCCGATGTTGATATGCATACCTTCACTTGTGAGCGCTCGGGTAATGACGGATGATGCTACATCAGTACCGGTAACACGTGAACCGAGTGTGTGGAGCACCCGGGCTATGGCTGATACGCCGATACCCCCTATACCCAGGCAATGGATCGATTGTAGACGATGAAGCTTTTTCATGAAATTTTTTGCATTATCTGATCCACAATTACCTGGGTGGCATTTGGTTTCATCAGCGCACGCATATGCTGACTCAACTGCTGGCGCCGAACGTCGTCCGCTAATACCGTCCGAATGGTATCCGCGAGTCGACTCGGAGATAAATCTTTTTGGGCTATGACTATTGCTGCCAGCTTTTCGGCAACATAAACTGCATTTTTTTCCTGGTGTGAATCAGGCAGAGGAACGAGGATGACGACTTTCCCGAGCGCGGCATATTCAGAGATTGCGGACATGCCCGATCGAGACACGATGATATCAGCCGCGGCAAGTAAATCAGGCATGCCGGCATCAACAAACTCATACTGATGGTAACGGGGATGCTGAGCGCCTGCCACCGCTTTCCCTTTTCCAGTGATATGCACCACCTGATAGGATTCGAGCAGATGAGGTAATGTCTGCTGGACGATATTATTCAGACTAACGGCACCGGTTCCGCCACCGATAACCAAAATACACGGGATATCGGTACTGAGCCCAAACCGATCACGCGCTTTTTCAGCACGACCTTCGAGTAGATCTGGACGGACCGGATTGCCGGTCCATTGGGTTTTCCCGCTCGGAAACCGCTCAAGTGATGCGGGAAACGAAACGGAAATCGATGCAGCTAGATTGAGAACCATAATATTTGACAATGAAGTCTGCACATCTTGCTGATGGATGCAGATCGTAGCGCCGTACATCCAGCCAGCCCACATCACCGGCACCTGGACATAGCTACCAGCTCCAATAATCACGTCCGGACGGAATCTATACATGATGCCCATCGACTGAAAAAATCCGACTACCGTTACGAAGAAATCAGTAAGATTGCGAACGTCGACGTACCGACGGAGCTTACCGGCATACACGGGCTGATATGGGAGCCCGTAGTGGCCTGCGAGGGATCGCTCCGGCTGCTGCTGACGGGAACCAATAAATAAAAACTCGGCCCCAGGATCCCGTTGTTTCAATTCGTGTGCTATAGCGATCAACGGCATGACCGATCCGGCCGTCCCGCCGCCCGCTAGTACGATTCTCATGTTTTTGTCTGTTTTGAAATATTAACGAGTACCCCCACGGCAATCAATGATGTTGCCAGCGCCGAACTGCCATAGCTGACAAATGGGAGCGGAATACCGGTGAGCGGGATCAGAGTGACCATAGCTGCAATATTGATAAATGCCTGCATAACTATCCAGGCGGTGATTCCGCCGGCGATGAGCCTTCCAAAATCATCAGGCGCCATTCGAGCTGTTTTTAAGCCTCGGATCATGAACCAGAGGAAAAGTGCAATCAACACCCCGGCAAATATAAATCCCAACTCCTCAGCAATCACCGCAAATATAGAATCGCCCGTGACCTCCGGCAGATACAGATATTTTTGGCGTGAGTGGCCAAGACCCAATCCAAAAATACCCCCGCTGCCGATAGCCAGCAGAGCCTGATTGATTTGATAGCCGATTCCTTGTGGATCCAGTGCTGGATTGAGGAATACGGTCAGACGCGCGGCACGATACGGCGCCAACTTAATAAGCCCAAAAAAGAGGACGACGGCTGCACCGACGAGCATACTGAGATGTTTAAACGGCGCTCCTGCTAAATAAAAAATTACAAAACCAACTACGGCAATCGCCACCATCGTTCCCATATCCGGCTGCAGCATGATGAGAAAGGCGGTCAAACCCACTATTACTATGAACGGGACTAATCCATAGGCAGCATCTTTGATCCCTTCCTTATTTTTCGCAAAAAGCGTGGCTAGGTATAATATGAAAGTGAGCTTCAGCAGCTCAGTGGGCTGAAACAGCTCCGGACCGATCTGAATCCAGCGTCGTGCGCCTCCGAATTCGTATCCGATTCCCGGTATGAATACTCCGAGCAGTAATAGAATATTGAAAGCCAGCAGTGGAAATGCAAACTTCCGCCAATAATGATAATCAACTCGTGAGGTGATCAGGAAACCAAGCACCCCCAAACTGACGCCAATGAGCAGCTGGTGTTTGAGGAGATAATTACTGTCGCCAAATTTTTCAAATGAAATCACCGAACTGGCGGAAGCCAGCATGACCAATCCATACACAAGCAAAATGCCGATGATTAGTATTAATTGATAGTCTGGTTTATGTGTCTTCGCTGCGGGCATACTTACGGCAATTGCTTAACAAGTTGCTCAAACTGTTCCCCCCGATCAAATTCATTTAAAAATAATCCAAAACTGGCGGCTCCCGGGGATAGCATCACCGGTAAATGAAATTCACTTTTCAGTATCGCCTGCTTGAGAGCATCAGACATTGAGTGAACCACTGAATAATTCCGAAAGTCATTCCGTCGCAGTATTCGGGTAATCACATCGGTTGCCGTACCAGCGAGCAATATACACCACGCACACTGGCGGGCTATTGCTTCGGCAAATTTTTCAAATTTGAGCTGTTTATCTGCACCACCCGCGATCAAAACCACTTTTGACCGTATAGACGCAAGAGAGGCTAAAGCGGCGTCAGGTATGGTGGCCGTCGTGTCATTAATAAATGTAATCCCCTTCCATTGGCGAATTACCTGCATCCGACCAGGCAGTCCAGTAAACTGCTTCACTACTGCACGAATCGCAGTCAGACCGATGTCATATACCATGGCCACGGCGATTGCGGCGAGAATATTTGATCGATTATGCATACCTCGTAAACCGACCGATGAAATCGGCATTATCACCCGCAGCGCACCATCAATCCGAGCGTATATCATATTACGACGGATAAATACCGCATTTTCCTGCGTGATTGGATGGGTAGAAAACCACATCCGCCTGCCGGGTACGAGCCGCCCCCATCGCCTCGTAATTGGCTGGTCATAATTCAAAATCGTCCAATCGGCAGAATTCTGAAACCGAAATATATTCATTTTTGCCTCGTGGTATCTGGCCATTGATTTATGGCGGTTCAGATGGTCATGCAGGAGATTCGTCACCACCGCTATGTGAGGACTCCGCTTCGCGTGCGCACTGTCCTCTAATTGAAAGGATGACATTTCCAACACGGCAGGTTTATTTGGGTTAGTCTTGGCTATCAAATCGAAGGGCGAAATCCGGATATTGCCACCTATCAACGGATGTTTTTTCGCCCGTTTGAGTATTTCATAAATGAGTTGAGTTACCGTCGATTTACCTTTTGTTCCTGTTACGCCGATAATGGGTGACTTACTGAGCTGATAAAAAATGCTCAGCTCATTTTCAACGGGTACCTGTGCCCGACGTGCTGCGAGTATATAGGGTGAGTAATTCGGCACTCCGGGATTTTGGATAACAAGGTCAGTTTGAGTAGCATCGACCATTCGGTGCCTGCCAAGTACATACGTGATATTTTTTTTCGATAATTGCTTGATTGACTCAGCCAATACGTGCCGCGATCGCAAATCAGTGACGGTAACCCGCGCACCCTGGGATTGAGCCCAGCGTGCAGCTGCGATCCCCCCACCATGCAATCCTAACCCCATCACGGTGACGCGCTTACTAGTGAGACGCAGGTCGGGACCTATCCAGGTTTTAATTATACTTGAAACGGATTTTAGATGATCGGGGTTGTGAAAAATATGGGGGGCGCCTGGAATGACTTCCATTTGTTTTAACTTTGGCAAGGCTTTGAAAAGCAATGCGACGTGACTTTTTGGCGTAGTGGCATCTTTATCTCCCACTATGAGAAGCGTTGGCATCTTCAAAGTATGCGCCTTTTTCAATAAATCATACTTCATACGATCTACCATGTGCGACCAGTTCAAGCGGTGCGATTCACCCGGTCGAGTTGACGATTTCATTTCTCGCCAACCTCTTTGTTTCCATAGCTGTAATAACCCGCGCTTACGAAGACTTATTGTGCTCATCCGCCCGGAAACAATAGGCGCTATTAAGAGCAAACGTTCGATACTCTCCGGATGATCCGCAGCATACTCACCAACACATAGGCCACCAATACTTGCGCCGACTAATACGACCTTTCTTTGATGCCATAGCTGACCTTGAGACCACTGAATGACATCCTCCAAGTCATGCAAATAGCCAGTAACCGTAGCATCCGCGAGCTCACCACCGCTTTCGCCTCCGATAGTGTTTCTCGTATCGAAACAAACGACCGTATAGCCTATCGTATAAAATACTGAGGTAAGTTCTTTAATAAGAGGGCTTTGCATATTTCCGCCCAACCCATGCATAACAAAAACCAACCCACGAGCTCGAGGGTTGATCTGGATCAGCGTGGTGAGACGCAAACCGTGCCGATTACGGATCATTTTCTTAATCATACGCAAACCTCACTATACCATAAATCATCACTTTTTTAAAGTGTTTATAAGTATATTTTTTTATGCTTATTTTCGATGTCCTGAGGATGGTACCTCGGTAAAAACACTCAATGACAATAAACGATTGCGACGATAATGCTCGATAGCAGTAAGTACATTAGTACCGCGTATTTTACCTTGTTTTTCCAATGTTTTGATTTCTAGGTAGGAAAACCACCGAATTACCGGATGCTTGGGAGTTGTTTTCATTTTCCCACCGATTATTTTTGATACTACCACCGGGGTAACCAATGTATTTCCGCGCTGGGTAAAACGTACTTCATAAATACCGACTAGTTTGGTTGGCTTTATTCGAAAACCCGTTTCTTCATATGCTTCACGTGCGGCACACTCTGTAATGGTTTCCCCAAGTTCCATCCCCCCTCCTGGGAAGTTGTACTTTCCGCGCACAAACGATTTTGTTTCTTGCACAAGCAAAAATTTGCCCCGGCGGACAATGAGATTGCAGACGGCGACAAAAACTCCGTGGCGCTGCATTATCGATCAACTAAAAATAATATGACCCCGAGTACGGCAGCCACCGCGGCAATGATCCAAAAACGCATGACAATCTTCGGCTCAGGCCAGCCTTTTGCCTCCAGATGATGATGCAGAGGCGCTGAGAGAAATACTTTCCTCTGAAACACCTTCCGTGCGGTCAGCTGAACAATAACTGAGCCGGAAACGATAACGAACATAAATCCAATGATCGGCAGGAGAAGTGCGGCATTCGTGAGCATGGCCACAATGCCAAGCGTCACCCCGAGTGACATGGCACCAGTGTCGCCCATAAAAAAACGAGCGGGGTTTATATTGAACCACAAAAATGCCAGTAGCGCCCCGATAATTACTCCGCAGAATGCCGCTAGATCCATCCGTCCCTGGGCGAAAGCAATGGCCCCATACGCTCCAAATGCCGCCAGCAGCGTGCCGCCAGCTAGTCCGTCCAAACCATCAATTTCATTGACCGAAAAAGAGGTAGCTACGATCACAAAAATAAATATCGGGATATACCAAATACCGATGTCGTAATTGCCGACAAAAGGGACGTGGATTGTCGTCCAGTCAAGCCGATAATAAAACCAGTACGCACCGACCAGCGCGATGAGCGTATATAGTACGAGCTTGTGGCGTACCCGCAGTCCGCCGCTCCGAGCTCCCACCCCTTTTATATTGAAAAAATCATCAATCAAACCGACCAGAGCGGAAGCAACCAGAGCTGCCAGCGGAAGCCATGTCTGCGACCGATTCAAGAAGTTCAGGCGATCAAGAAAATCATCATGGACGAGATTTGCGATCAAAAAAAAGAAAAGCGCCATGCCAAGGGTAGTCACCCAGATAAGCAGTCCCCCCATGGTTGGCGTACCAGCTTTACTCTGGTGCAGCTGAGAGTACACGGGCGTTTCGTCGGTATGGCGGATTTTTTTCCCGAGCTTAAATTTGTAAAGGAAATGGGTCAGCAGCGGAGTCCATGATATTGTGGCCACAAATGCAATCGTGGTAAGCAGGAAGATCTTGATGATATCGATATTTTCTGGTAAACCCATACGAGTCTAGACCGAATTTTGGCGAATGATTAAAAGGCTGACGAGAAGAATGAGCAGCTCAGCGTATGCCGTGATGGCGAGCAATAATCGGGACAGGATTGGTGATTTCCGATGAAGTGTTCTGGCCAAAAAGAAATTTACCAGCAATACCACCAGTCCGGCGGCAGGTATAGTATACAGACGATACCAGGGGCCGACTAGGTCGACGCCGAAGTAAATGTTATAATGCACGAATAGTAAACCATCCTGCGGTTTCACCAGCCAGGCGAAATACGCCCAGTTTGCCAGCTGCACGAGAGCTGCCCCGGCAAAAATCAGCATCGCCGGGCGATCATGCGCCATGCGAGGTTCTCGGCGATGAAACAAACTTCCAATAATTTTAATTACATGCTCAAACGTCATAGTACATACATAGGGATCGCAACACTCTTAGCGCTGATGTTTGTATTCGAAATTACCTCTTCGCTCTCCGAATCGCAAACGGTTGATGAAGGCACACATTTGGGTGCCGGGTATTCATACCTGATGCAAAACGATTTTCGGTTGAACCGAGAGCATCCGCCGCTGATCAAGGAACTATCAGCATTGCCGTTGGTGATGATGCGCCAGAAACTGGAGCAACCATTTGAGACCGCGGCGTGGGCCCAAGCCGATCAGTGGCGTTTTGCGAAGGAACTTATTTATTTCAATTCGCTCCCCGCTGACACGATACTTCTACTTGGGCGATTGCCCATCATGCTGCTCAGCCTGCTCCTTGGCTGGTATCTTTTCAAATGGACACGGGAGTTGTTCGGTACGCCAGCAGCGTTTGTCGCGTTGACGGTGTACGCCTTCTCACCAAATCTGATTGCCCATAGCCGCTATATCACGACTGATGTGGCTATGACCGCCTTCTTCTATATCACCATATATTATTTCTACAAATACCTCAAGTTCCACCGTACCGCTGATATGTGGCTGACTGCAGTGTTTTTTGCAGTTGCACAGGCCAGCAAATTTTCCGCTGTTTTTCTTTTGCCCATCCTCATGCTGCTATACATGGTCGCAGCGCTGCAGGAACGTAAATCACCGCACTCGCAAATTACCACCGGACGTTTTTTTTCGCTCATGGGCGCCCTTGTACTCACTAGCACCCTACTCCTATTTATCGTGTATGGATTTCATGTTACTCGGCCAATCGATGATCCAGTAGTACAGCGCTTGCTGACGCAACGTGAGCTATTAGTTAATACCGATACTGCAGACGCTTACGGTCCGCTAATCGAAAAAATTATTGAGCTCAGTGACCCCGACTCAGCCAGCGGAAAAATTATGTATTGGGTACTTGAACATGCGCGAATACCATTTTACCCGTACTTCGACGGGCTGGTGGCAGTATACTTTCATAATTACTTCGGACATACCGCATACTTATTAGGTGCGCATACGGAATTTGGTTGGTGGTACTACTTTCCATTAGCCATTCTGGTGAAGACGCCGACACCCGTTCTGCTCGGCCTCGCCGGTTTACTGATAGGTGCGACCTATTGGCTAGCGCGTTCTATCAAATTCACCAGGCGAATTTCAGCTACCATCCGGAGCATACCGTTAGCAGTCTATTGCTTGACGCTACCACCTCTATTCCACCTTGGCATCAGCATGGATAGCAGCCTGAATCTCGGACTCCGGCATGTGCTGGTTATCTACCCTTTTTTCTATATGGGTATCGGCTGGCTGTCAGTATGGCTCTGGCGACAGCGGCACGTCGCTGTCCGAAGCGTCGTTATTATCGGCGGGGCGTGGTATCTCACTAGCTCAGTTCTTATTTACCCATACTACCTCGCGTATTTTAATGAAATAAGCGGCGGACCTGACCACGGATCGCGCTATCTGGTTGATTCGAATATTGACTGGGGACAGGATGCAAAACGACTCAAGACATACATGACTGATCACGATATTCCTCATGTATGCCTTGCATATTTCGGGCAAGCCGAACTGGTATACTACGATGTTGATTATCGATATTTGCCAGATACGGAGCACTTTACCAGCATAGAAGACGTAGACTGCGTTGTCGCCATTAGTGTCACCGCTCTGCTGTCCAAACAACATGAGTATGGTTGGCTGGAAAAATACACTCCAGATGCAAAAATCGGATACTCCATTTTTATCTACGATTTCCGCCGACAGAACGAGGGGAGCCCTACTTTGACGAAATAGCACTTTTCTGATATAATTTACGGGCGAATGGAGGACTAAAAGATTCGCCATGATACCAAACGAAGAAATAAAAAAAATACTTGAAACTACCAAGGCAATCCCAGAGGATCAGCGCGTCCAAGTATTAAAAAAAATCGAAGCAGAGGGGGGCAGTCTGGCGGAATATCTGGTCAATAAGAACATCATTTCCGAAAATGTTCTCTTCGAAACCGTCGGAAATTACTATAAAATCCCTTTCATTGACCTGCGGCGGCTGACTATTCGGAAAGATATACTGACTATTATCCCAGAAACGATCGTACAAACGTACCAGATCGTTGCTTTTGAAAAATCTGAAACTGAACTCAAAGTCGCTACAACCGACCCAAAAAACCTGCAAATCATTGAATTTTTGAAGAAAAAAACAGGGTTGCGAATTAAGGTGCATATCACCACCCCTTCCGGTATAAAAGAAATTCTCACCCAATTCCACAAAGGGCTTTCATCAGAATTCAAAAACATAACCAAGGGTGACACTGAAAGTGAAGGAAAAAAGGAAAATCTACAGCAGTTAGCCCAGGATTTACCGATAGTTCGCATTGTGGACACTCTTTTGGAATACGCAATTTTTGAAGGAGCGTCAGACATACACATAGAACCGACGGAAAAGGATATTCTTATACGCTACCGGGTCGATGGCGTACTCCGAGAAGCCATGCGTTTACCAAAAAACCTCCAGCCCGGCATTACCGCCCGAATAAAAATACTTTCAAATTTGAAGATAGACGAGCATCGACTGCCTCAGGATGGACGATTTAAAATCAGTACCTCGGAATATAAAATATCATTCCGCGTCTCGATTATCCCCGTTTTTGACGGTGAAAAAATCGTTATGCGATTACTCAATGAATCAAGTAAATCACTCTCCCTCGAGCAAATCGGATTACAACTGAAGGCGCTTGATGTAGTCAATGAGAATATCGAAAAGGCTCAGGGTATGATTTTAGTAACTGGCCCAACCGGAAGCGGCAAAACGACCACCCTATACACCATGATGAATCTGCTGAATCGGCCAGAGGTGAACATTTCTACCGTTGAGGATCCCGTGGAATATCGCATGCCGCGTATCAATCAAAGTCAGGTGAACCCGCGAATTGGCTTCACCTTTGCCGCAGGACTTCGCTCTCTGCTTCGTCAGGATCCTGATATCATCATGGTCGGTGAAATTCGCGACAATGAAACGGCTGAAATCGCCACCCACGCCGCCCTCACCGGTCACTTGGTGCTGTCCACGCTTCATACCAGCGACGCCGTTACGACGCTCCCCCGCCTCGAGGAAATGGACGTACCCCGTTTTCTCATCGCTTCCACGACGAACGTGGTAATCGCCCAGCGGCTGGTACGAAAAATATGCAGCGGCTGCATCCAGAGCTATACCTTGTCGAAGCAGGCCATCGCTGATTTGGAAAAACGATTTGACCTGAAATCGATATTGAAGGTGCTGCAGGACCAGGGCATCATACTCTCTGCCGACGCTCCCATAGAATCACTGCTTTTTTATAAAGGCAAAGGCTGCAAACAATGTAGCAATACAGGCTACAAAGGGCGCGTGGGCATATTCGAAGTACTAGATGTCAATAAACAAATTGCAAAAATGATAGTTGATCGGGTTTCCGTTGCGGAGATAAAAAAGACGGCTATGGAAAATGGCATGCTGACCATTCTACAAGACGGCTTTATCAAAGCAAAAAATGGCGAAACCACCATCGAAGAAATATTAAGAGCAACCCAAGAATAATGCCTGAATATTTTTATACCGCCCGTACCCAGGACGGAAAACTAATCAAAGACCGCATCCGGATGAAGGATGAGCAGTCGTTGGCTGACTACCTCAAAACAAAACAACTTATCTTGACATCTGCAAAGGAAGGTGGAAAAGCAAAGAAATTTTCCCTGAAAGAAATGATGGGAAACTTGGGTCGGGTGCCGATTATCGAAAAAATATTCTTTACCCAAAATCTGTCCATCATGGTCAAAACCGGTTTTTCATTGGCCCAAGCACTGAAAACGATCCAGATGCAGACTCAAAACAAAAAATTCCAAAGCATTGTCGGTGACATCCAGCACGACGTCGAAAATGGAGTTACTTTTTCAAATGCGCTAGCTCGTCATCCGAAAATATTCCCCGAACTATTCGTAAATATGGTCGCCGCCGGTGAAGCCAGCGGTAAGCTCGATGAAATACTGACCACGCTGACAAATCAAATGAAAAAAGACCATGCCATCCTGAGTAAAGTCCGTTCGGCCATGATGTACCCATCGGTAATCGTCGTGGCTATGTTTGGTATCGGCATCGTCATGATGATTACTGTCGTCCCCCAACTTCTCGCCATATTTGACCAGGGTGATATAGAGTTGCCGCTGACAACCAAAGCGCTCATATTTGTCAGTGACACCATCCAGAGCTATGGGATATACATCGGATTGGGCTTGGCGGCTGTCGCCTATATTTTCAACCGGCTACGAAAAGTTGGCAAGGGGAAATATTACTGGCACTTGCTACTCCTGCGCGCCCCCATGATTGGTCCGATTATAAAAAAGATTAATCTGGCACGTTTTACGCGGACCCTCAGTTCTCTCTTAAAAACCGACATTCCAATAGTGCAAACTCTACAGATTATTTCTAAGACGCTGGGAAATGTGCACTACCAAAATGCCATGACCCGTGCTTCGGAACATGTGAAAAAAGGCATTACCATAGTCAAGTCCCTAGAACAAGATCCTAAACTTTTTCCGCCCATCGTCACCCAAATGGTGAATGTCGGTGAGGAATCGGGTACTCTCGACACTATCACTGAAGAAATCGCAAATTTTTTCGAGGAAGACGTCGATCAGACCATGAGCGGCCTTTCCTCGGTTATCGAGCCAATTTTAATGCTTCTGATTGGTGGGGTCGTCGCCCTTTTGGCACTGTCGATTCTGCAGCCGATGTACGGCCTCGTCGAAGCTATTTAATCCAGGACGCATGCGCACCCGCCTCCCGCAGCATACACAATACGGCTACTCTCTCGTTGAGGTGCTTATTTTGTTGTTCATTTTTTCGAGCATGTTCATCCTGATGCTCACTGCATTTCAAAATTCCATCAGGAATCTCAATGTTTCAAAAGCGAAAATTGTTGCGGTCGAAATAGCAAATGCGCAAATGGAAATTTTACGCAATTTGTCATATGCGGATCTGGGAACTACCACCGGATCGCCATCCGGATCAATCGAGCGGGTGCGGACCATCAATCGATCAAATGCGAGATTTACCGTGACTACCGACATCATTTACGTCGATGATCCGTACGATGGCTGTGCCGGAGATGCCGGCAACCCGGCTCAATCACTCTGTGCCGATGGCAGTATCGTAGATAAACCCCGCGATATTCCGGCTAATAGCAACAATCCGGCGGATTATAAAAAAGCTGACGTGACCGTTACTTGGGATCCATACTACACCGGTAATCCAGTGCAGCTTTCCACTATCATCGCGCCCGCGGACCTCGAAGGTGATACTGACAAAGGCTTTTTATTGATAAAGGTTTTCGACGCAGACGGACAGCCTGTTTCCGGAGCATCGGTACACGTCACCAATTCCACCGTTACCCCGAGCGTCGACATCACCCAAAATTCAGATACATTTGGCAGTGTCCTGCTCCTCGACCTCGAACCATCAGTTCAGACCTACCAGATAGTGGTTACCAAATCAGGATACAGCACGGACCGAACCTGCAGCGAAGACGATGCTGGCACGGCGTGCTCCGACAGCGATGGCGTTCCTGATCCCGTTACAAAACTTGTTTCCGTATACCAAGGCGAAGTTGAAGAAGCATATTTCAATATTGATCAAGTGAGCATATTGCATGTCAATAGCTACGATGAAAATTGCGTGGCGCTCCCGGCGATCGACTTTACGCTACAGAGTTCTCTGCGCACCGGCCAGATCGGTAAAAAAATAAGCTATGAGCCCGCGCCCGATGGAATCGTAAAAACAAATATTGATTTTTCCACGGACGGGAGCGGCCAATGGTCAAAGACGGATTTGGAGTGGGATATTTATGACCTGCTCATCAGGACTGGTGGCTACCAAATCGCCGGTATCAATCACAACCTTTCACTGAATATTCTACCCGATACCAATACCACGCTGAATGTACTCCTGGCCAGTGCCACCGCAAATGCCCTACTGGTGACCGTACAGGATGATAGCGGCACTGGGTTGGCAGGCGCCACGGTGGCTCTGACAAAAACCAGTGACCCAGGCACGGTAATCACTACCAAAGTAACTGGCGAAGGATTTGTCCAGCAATCAGACTGGTCAGGCGGACCGGGGGTTGATTATACATCCGATGACGGACATATCGATTACAGTACCGCAGAAAATCAGGTTACCCTGAAAAAAAATAACCCAACGCTCACCTATAGTGAGGACTTTAGTACTGGCACCTACAAGGATGCGGCCAACACAGACGCTGACTGGAATACATCCGATTTTGAATTAAAATTACCAACCAGTGGCTCACCATATCCGACAAACACCCATCATGCACAGACAGTCACGCTCAATTCGCAAAATGGCAAAATCGTATCCGCCACACTCTCCGGAACAGAACAAAAAACTGGCGATCATACCATAAACTACTTTGTATCGGCTGATGGTGGACTGCATTATGAATCGGTTACCCTAAATGATGCTTCTCCTCACAACTTTATTGACGTTGGTAATGACTTACGTATACGCATCGAATTGACCACCAGCAATGCGGCAACCACTCCCATCATCGAGGATATATCACTCGACTATACTATCGAGTATTTCGACGCAAGCGGTGAGCTAATTTCCTCCACGTTTGATCTCGGTAGTGCGGCAGATTTTTCAAACATTTTCTGGCAGCTCGATACGCAGCCAACAAACACCGAACTCAAATTCCAGCTGGCAGCCAACGATGATAATACCACCTGGAACTATATCGGGCCAGACGGCACCGGCGCTAGTTACTACACTACAAATAACGCTGATATCGAAAGCAGTCTCGACGGAAATACCTATTTCAGGTACAAAGCGCTCCTGAGCACTTCAGACGTGTATTACACCCCCACCATGAATACGCTCCGAGTAGGATATACCCAGGCATGTCTACCTCCCGGCCAAGTCTTCTTCTCCGGACTTGATGCTGAAGAATACGGGCTACGCGTGACCCTGGATGGATACCAGGAACAATCATATACCGTTGATGTTTCAGGATATACGGTGTATATCACTAATCCCCCCCTGACTCCCTAGCATGCTTTACCAAAGAAACGCATTTACATTACTCGAAGTTATTCTCGTGATCGGCATCATCAGCGTCATCAGCATTGGTGTGGGCACGTTTGCCTATCAGGGATTCCGGCTCTGGCAAATCACCCAGGACCAGGTCGCCGCACAGGAGAGTATCCGCGATGCGATTCACATCATGGTTGCTGAAATTCGCGAGATGCAAATTTCCGACAATGGCTCATCGGCACTCGAGTCGGTTGCGGATAACAAAATTGTTTTTTATGCAAACGTAGATGACGATTATAAGCGCGAACAAGTAACCTATGAACTAATCGACGGGGCCCTGACGCGTTGTATCATCGAATCCGACAGCCAGGAACCACCCCAATACCCCGCCTGCCCCGTTGAAAATCGAACTACCATAGCCCAAAACGTCATCAATACCGACTATATTTTTCGATATTATGACGACACCTATAATGGAGAAACCGCCCCGCTGGCCGATCCGATAGATAAAAGCACCGTCAGGCTTGTTCAAGTCAGATTGCTGGTCGACTATGACCCCGGCCGGACCCCGGCGCCGCTCGAGGTGCAAACCGATGTGGCACTGCGAAATTTAAAGGATAACTTATGACGCGATCCGCACAAAAAGGAAATATTTACGTGCCCGTCATGATCGTTGTTACGCTGTTTGTCAGTTTGGCTATCACGGGTACTACGTTTGTGCTGAACCAGGCTAAGCTGTCCAGCCAATTACGAGATAAGGAAATTGCTTTTCAAATGGCAGAAGCCGGACTCGAGTACTATCGATGGCACCTGGCCCATGAGCAAACAGACTATCAGGATGGCACGGGTGCTCCAGGCCCGTATATCCACAACTACACCAATACCGTTGGTGAAGTAATAGGCCAATTCAGTCTCGACATCACCGCACCTCCAGCGGGATCGACGGTTGTTCAGATCGAATCGTCGGGCTACATTTTAGAAAAACCAAAACTTCAACGAAAAGTAAAAGTAACTCTCGGTATACCTTCATACACAAATTATGCAGTAGCGGCCAATGACCAAATGCGGTTTGGTGTCGGTACTGAAGTATTCGGCCCGATACATTCGAATCTTGGCATCCGGTTTGATGGCTACGCGCATAATCTCGTATCAAGCTCGGATGATGTCTATGACGATCCCGATCACAACGAAGTCGGCACTGATCCACTGGAATGGGCGGTCCATACCCACGTCTCACCGACAGATCCTATCCCTTCGCTGCCACTACCCCAAAATCCGGTAACACCGTATCGGCCCGATGTGTTTGGTGGTGGACGGCGGGTGCTGGCTCCGACTATCTCATTTACCGGTATCAGCGGACAACTGGATGATATGGAAGATGCGGCAGATGATGCTGGGATTACTCTTCCCGCCTCAGGTGCCCAGGGATACTATCTCCATTTCAACACAGATAATACGGTCAATCTTTACCGGGTAAATAGCCAAGCCACCTGCCAACGACAAACATGCTATTGGTTCTTTGGTTGGCACTGCTGGAGCAGTAACTACACCAGTGAAAATTTATATTCTTACAATCCGGCGACGCTCACCCCTTATGTTCTGGACGGGAGCTCGGTCAAATCTCTCGACCCGGCCAGCGGGTTCAATGGAATAATTTTTGTCAAAGATGACGTATGGGTGGGAGGTAAAATTGATGGCAGCCGCGTGACCGTGGTCGCTGCAGAACCGCCCAATGCCAGTGGCATGGCAAACCTTATAATAAATGAGGATTTGGAGTATACTAACTATGATGGGACTGACGCATTTGGGCTGATTGCCCAGAACAATATCTACGTTGGGTTTTTTAGTGAAGGCGCTGACTCCGGAACCGCCGACCAGATGCTATTACGAGTTGACGCTGCTCTCATCGCTCAAAAGGGTATGGTTGGTCGCCCCTACTATGGTTACCAAACTGCCACAGACTATGTCGATCAAACCGGAGCCGCGTGCGGCAATATTAATTCCAAGCGAAATACCATCACCAGTTATGGTGCCATCGCCACAAATCAGCGCTATGGATTTGCGTGGACCGGAAGCAACAATTATAATTGCGGAACATTTTACAACGCATCCGGATACTGCACACGAAATCTGTACTACGATGAAAATTTCTACTTTGCCCCACCGCCATTTTTTCCCACTACGGGACGGTATCGAGTTATATCCTGGTGGGAAGAGGATTAATTAACAGTACACATGTCACTCAATCCATTTAAAAGAACGATTGGCCTCGACATCAGCGATTCAAAAATTCGTTTTATTCAGCTGAACAAATCCCATAAAAAAGCGGCAGCGATTGATGCCTTTGGTGAAGTGACGGTACCGCGCGATTTGATCAAATCAGGCGACATAACCGACCGAACACAGGTAATAAAGCTGATCACCGGCATGCTGGAAAAGCCGGCATACGGAAAAGTATCCACCAAATTTATCAACTCCGCACTTCCAGAAAAAAGGACTTTTATTAAAACGGTCACCTTCCCGAATGTCCCCATCGAAGAGCTCCCTGGCGCGGTCGGATGGGGCGTGGAACAAAACATCCCGGTCACGCTAAAAAATGTGTACTATGATTGGTTTATGCTCAATGACGGCAAACCCAACGACCAGGACAAGCTCAGTGCCATGGTGTCGGTAGCGCCCCGTGAATTGACTGACCAGTACACCTCACTCATCAAAGAAGCGGGGCTGACGCCAATTGGTTTAGAAAATGAGTCCACCGCCATAGCCCGGTGTCTGCTGGATCAGCATTTACCAAAACCCCCCTCGATGTTTATCATTGATTTGGGACGCAGCCGAACCAACATCATGATGTATAGTAATGGCGCCATCCAATTTGCAGAAAGTGTGGACGTCAGCGGTCGAGAGATGACCGAAGCGGTTGCCCATAAAATGAACATGACGTATGAGGACGCGGAAAAGGCAAAAATCATCACCGGCCTGGACATCAAAAAAAGCCGCGGCTCGGTACGAGCAATTTTGGAACCAATTATGTTACGTCTGATTTCAAAAATTGAGGAGGGGGTATATTTTTATCAACACTACATTGCGCCAGAGCAAAAAATTGAATCCCTGTTACTGACGGGAAGCGTCAGCCGCATGCAGGGTGTTCCGGAGTATTTGGAGGAGAAGCTGCAGCGTCCAGTTACCATTGGTAATCCAGCAATTAATTTAAGTATTCCAAAAAATAAAAAAAAGAGCCTCAATGTTGATTTTATTTCCTATTCAACGGCAATAGGCCTCGGCCTAAAAAATTTCTGAACTCATGCTCTATGGATGTAAATTTACTTAGTCCCGCAGAAAAAAAGGAGGTACGGCTGATCAAGTTGTATCATATTTTAAAAAACATCAGCTTTGACGTGGTGAGTCTTATCGCCGCAGTCACTCTCGTATTTAGCTTCAGCGCCATCATTTTACAAAATGACGACGCATCACTTCAACAGCAACTTGATCAGGAAGCTGCCCTGAAGCAAGAGGGTCGGGTTGCTTCACTCGAAGAAGCAACAAAAGAATTAAATTTGCAGCTCAACGCAGCACGCGACATCCAGTCTACCTACATACCCTGGGCCACCGTGCTTCATACGATCGCACTGCAGATTCCCGATGGCATCACCCTTACCAGTATCCAGCTTACTGATTCAAACAAAACGTACCGCCTAACCGGGGTTTCGAGCGATCGACAGTTGCTTTTAAACTTCGAGGAAACCATGAAACAGATACCCTATTTCAGCACGGTCAATCTTCCGGTTTCAAATCTGACCCAGCGTGAAGATATTCCGTTTGAAATCTCCGGAACATTATCAGAAAAACTTTATGAATAAATTCCGTATTCGGCTCGTTCACCGACTCTATATACTCAGTGCCGCCGCACTATGCATCGTTGGTGCCGCAATTTTGTTCGGCATTATACCAGCGTACACCAATATCACGACACTAACTGAGGACATTCACGAGAAACGAGTACAGCTCGCGATTTTTAATCAAGAACGGTCAAACCTAGAGCAAACGCGTCGCGATTATAACTTAATAAAGAATGATATCAGTGAAATCGGGGCGATCTTTGTCAATAATGAGCAAGTACTGGACGTACTTTCAACATTGGAAAATATCGCCCAGGTGCATTCCCTCCAGCAGTCAATAACAGTAGTCAGCACTCCGGATAAAAATGCCGAGAAAAAATTATCTTTGAGAGTGATTCTGACCGGAAGTTGGGACAACTCCATCAACTATCTCAAAGATGTCGAACAACTGTCGTACTATGTCCGAATTGGCGACCCCGTTTTGAGCAAAACAAACGACGGTATTAGTTTTACGTTTAATGCGGAAACCTATGGCGAAAAATAAACTTACCATACCATCCCCGAAAATGATGGCAATGGCAATCCAGCGACATCTCAACTGGGTGATATACGGTGTTATCGTTATTGTAGCACTCTGGACAGCATACAGCGTGTATCAAAACGTCGTAACGGTAGCCATCGTTCCGGCAGCAATCGATCCGTCAGATATAGTTGCCCGTCGCCAAAAAGTAGATGTGGATCTGTTTAATTCGGTAATTCAAAAACATGATGCAAAACTGGCAGCTCCTGCCTTACTCCCCGTTACCCCGAACCCCTTCGAGTAATAAGTCGGAGTATCCTTGACAAGTATCATTTCTGTGATACACTTCACTTCCACAGAGACATAATTTATATAACCACCTGATATGGCACACGTAAAAGGAACCGGCACTACATCGCTGGGCCGGGACAGCAAAGGGCAGCGTCTGGGCGTCAAGCTTTTTGCCGGCCAAAAAACAAATGCAGGCGGAATCATCATCCGCCAACACGGAACGAAATTCCACCCTGGTAAAAATGTCCGCCGCGGACACGACGACACATTATTTGCCACTATAGCCGGTGTAGTAACATTTAGCAAGCGCTCAATCAAGCAGCAAAATGGCACCCGCCGTACCAAGCAATACGTGAACGTTATTCCGGCATAACATTTATTAAAAAACTCCCCTGACTATCTGCTCACGCTGGGGCGTTTTTTATTTTTGAGTATATTTCACGCACGCCCGGACGAAATCACGGAATAGCGGGTGCGGACGCAGCGGACGTGATTTAAATTCAGGATGAAACTGTACTCCGACGAACCAAGGATGGTTGCGGTTTTCTACGATCTCCACCAGCAGATTATCCGGACTCGTGCCGGAAATAGATAAACCCGCCTGCTCGAGCTGCTGACGGTATTCATTATTAAATTCGTAGCGGTGACGGTGGCGTTCCGCAATTCGTTCGGTTTCGTATGCCCGATGACTCAAACTTCCTTTGATCAATTTACAACCCCAGCTCCCCAGGCGCATACTCGCTCCGTAATCATCCTTAAGTAACTTTTTTTCCTGCTCCGGCATAATGTGGATCACCGGATGCGGTGATTTTACATCGAACTCAGTGCTGTTTGCGTTCTTTAATTTTGCCACATTGCGGGCAAATTCGATGGTAGCGATTTGCATACCTAAACACAATCCCAAATATGGCACCTGCTGTTCACGGGCATACTTAGCGGCCATTATCTTGCCCTCACTGCCACGGGAACCGAAACCACCCGGAATGATAATCCCATGTGCAGTTCTTAGCTTGTTCCACTCCTTCCGGTCCTTGCGTTCTAATTTCTCTGCATCGGCCCATTCAACTTTTAGACGGGCATTATGAGTGGCAGATGCCGCTTTCAGTGCTTCCATAATACTGATATAGGCATCGCCATGCTCAGTATATTTCCCTACCATAGTAATCTGCACCCGGTGTTTACCATCCTTTATTTTCTTGACGAGCAATTTCCAAGGGCGTAAATCAGGCTGTCGTTTGCGTAAATTTGTCTTTTCGAAAATAATCTCAGAAATATGGTATTTTTCCAGGTTCGCCGGCACTTCATAAATCGTCCGTATAGTCGGGGCTGGTATAACAGCTTTTTCTGGCACATCACAGAATAAAGCTATCTTTTCAATGTGATCCTTCGTCACCGGATAGTCAGCGCGTGCCAAAATCATGTCGGGAACGATGCCTGCACCGCGCAGTTCGCGCACAGACATCTGAATTGGCTTCGTTTTCAATTCATGCGATGTCTTCAGGTATGGCATCAGAGCCACGTGAACAAACAGAACCCGATCATCACCCAACTCATAGCGGAGCTGTCGAGCAGCCTCCAGGTATGGCTGGCCCTCGATATCGCCAACGGTTCCGCCAATTTCCATAATCAAAAAATCAGCGCCAGACTTATCAGCCGCAATAAACGCTTTCTCTTTAATTTTACTAGTAATATGCGGTACGATTTGGATTGTCTTACCGAGATATTTTCCTTTACGCTCTTCTGCCAATAATTCCTGATAAATTTGACCGGTCGTCACATTGCTGAGCTTCGAAAGATTTTCGTCAAAAAACCGCTCGTAATGACCTAAATCTAAATCCGTCTCCGTGCCATCATCCAGGACAAACACTTCACCGTGCTGATAGGGGCTCATGGTACCCGGATCTACATTCAGGTACGGATCAAACTTGATGCTAAATACCTTGTAATTACAGGCGCGTAAAATTGCGCCAATCGAGGCTGCAGCAATACCCTTCCCCAGTCCTGACACAACGCCGCCAGTGACAAATATGTACTTACACGTAGTATTAGTCATGTGGATACACGAATAGTAATTGGAATAGTAGCGTGGCCGGTCCGTATCTGTACGATCGTATCACCGACCGTCTTGATTGCGTGGGGTAGTTCGACCTGTCGATCTGACACCGAAACATGCAACTGATGACTGATGGCACGCGCGATATCTACTGCATTGATGCCCTTGAAAAGTGTGCCGGTATCATTCGCTTTCCCGGATACGACCACGACCGCGCCCGGCAAAGCAGCTGACAGCCGTTCATCATTCTTTTCTCGCATATCCGGTGAATGTCGGTCTTGATTGACCAGCTCCGCATAGACTTTCTGATTGGCAGGAGTAGCGACAATCGCTAGTTTTTTTGGCAACAGATAGTTCCGGGCGTAGCCAATCGCCACATCCTTAATCTCACCCCGGCGTCCGCTCCCCGGCACATTGTCTAAAAAAATGACTTGCATAGGATGTCAGTGGTATTGTACTACAAAATTGAAAAACCGACAAATGCCCGCGATGGTTCTACTTCAGTTACCCCCACTTGTTCGATATGCCCTGCCGTTGGCTGTGTCCGCAACCATGCGAGCAAATCATCGATACTTTTCGTCGACGACTGAGCCCGGATACTGACAGTGCCATCGGGTTCATTTCGCACCCATCCGAGTATTCCATGCGTCTGAGCATAGCGGGCCACTGTGGCGCGAAGAAATACCCCTTGCACATGACCCCTCAGGACAATCTGGACCGATCGCATGGCAGAAAAATTATTGAGTGAGTAGCTCTATTGCGCGATCTAACTGCGGGTCACGGTCGTTATTATAATCATCGTCAGTCAATACCACCTCTATGTCAGGGGTGATGCCGTGCACGTCAATGGAATTACCCAGCGGGGTAAGCCATTTGGAGACGGTTAATTTCAGTGATGATCCATCACTGAACTGCTCATAGTCCTGTACTGAGCCTTTTCCAAATGTCTGCTCGCCAACAATCGTTGCCCGGTCATGGTCCTGCAGAGCACCGGCAAATATTTCTGAGGCAGAAGCGCTTCCTTGATTGACGAGCACGACGGTCGGTATATCTGCAAAAATCGGCTGAGATTCCGCGTGATACTCCTTACGCTCGGATCCCGATGCTTCAATGACAACCAATTCATTGTTTGAAAAAAAAGTTCCCGTGACCGTAACGACGGAATCCAGAAATCCACCGGGATTATTTCGAACATCGATAATAAGTCCTTGGGGATTTTTAAGTACGATCTCCTGGGCGATGGTTCGGAAATTTTCATCGGTATCACTGTCGAAATGATTTATTTCAACATACGCAATCGATGTGTCCAACATGCTCCATGACACGCTCTCAACTATAATGACATCACGGATAATGGTTACTTCACGTGATTCCGGCTCGTCTGCCGAGCGAATAATCAGCGTAACCTCGGTGCCTTTTTCTCCGCGAATACGATTTACTGCAGTATCGATAGCCATGCCAACGGTATCGACACCGTCAATTGCGAGTATGCGATCTCCTGGCTGCAAACCTGCAGCGGCGGCTGGTGAATTCGGTAGTGGGGCAATAATCGTCAATTGGTCGTCTTTGATTCCAATTTCTGTCCCGATGCCTTCAAAACTACCGGATAACTCCTGATTAAATACCTCCGTTTCCTCGGGATCGAGAAATCGTGAATACGGATCCTCAAGCCCAGCCACTAAACCTCGAATAGCTCCATAAAATAGGGCTTTTTGATCTACGGGACCATTCACGTATCGCTCGCTGATGGTATTCCACACCTCTTCAAATAACTGAGGATTTACCGTGCCGCCCTGTACCGATTCCCTGACCACACTGAGAACGTCAGCCAAGGTCAGTGGTTCTGTAGCTTGCGACGGTTGCGCCGACTGGAATATCCCGGCATAATACCCGAGCAGCATACTGCCCAGAGAAATAATGGCAATAATAACAACCAGCCCTGCCCGCCGTCCGTTTTTGCTGCCTGATGATAATTCCGTCATATGACTAGTCATCAATTCTTTTAATGCGCGCACCAAGCGTACTCAGTCGCTCTGCCAGGCGTTCATATCCACGATCAATCAGCTCGGACTTATTGATGATGCTTTCCCCACTGGCAATAATGGAGGCAATAACCAATGTCGCCCCCGCCCGTAAATCAAATGATGTAATTTCCTTCCCATATAGGGGGGTAGGACCATTAACGAGCGCCGTATGAGAATTGGTAACCGTGATGTCGGCGCCCATCTTGCATAGTTCCTTGGTATACCCCAATCGCCCGTCGAAAAGTGTTTCAAAAATTGTACTGGTCCCATCTGCCTGTGTCAGCAAAACAGAAAACGGCGCCTGTAAATCAGTGGGAAACCCGGGATAGGGACGAGTGTCGATAGTAACTGGACGAAACATGGTCGTCGGCTTGATATGCAGTACTGAGCTTCCCTCAACCTCATATACCACATTTGCATCTGTAAGTTTTTGCAATACTAAATCCATATGGTCGATGTTCAAATCAGTAATCCGAACATCACCACGACTGACCGCCGCGGCAACAGCTAATGTTCCTGCTTCAATCCGATCAGGTATCACCGTATGTTCCGCCCCATGCAGCGACGTGACACCCGTCACCCGAATGACCGACGTCCCGGCACCTTCAATCCGCGCGCCCATGGCATTCAGCATGGCGGCCAGATCAGCGATTTCCGGCTCAGAGGCAGCCAGACGAATTTCAGTAACTCCGTCGGCCATCACGGCAGCCATCAGCACGTTTTCAGTTGCAGTGACGCTCATTTCGGATAAAACGACCCTGCCGGCGCGCAACGTCGGTGCCGAAAATTCATAAAATTCATTATCCTGATTGACCGCTACCCCCAGCTGCCGCAATCCGCGAATGTGCGTATCTATCGGACGCGCTCCGATCAGACACCCGCCCGGCTGAGGTATTTTTACTCTGCCAAATCGGGCGAGCAGCGGACCGATGATGACCACCGAACCGCGTAAATGCTTGACGAGCTGGACGTCTGGCTCAGGATTTTGAACATCTTTACAATCGATCACCATGTCGTGATTTTGATAGCTAACGCGCGCGCCGAGGGACGTGAGAATTTTCTGCATCGCATGAATATCGGCAATATCAGGTACATTATGCAGCTGGACAACCCCATCAGTCAGCAATGCGGCAGCCATCATTTTCAAAGCTGCATTTTTTGCCCCGCTGACGGCAATCGTACCGTTGAGTGATGTGCCACCGTCGATGTGGAGTTTGGCCATACGTAATTTGGTGCTACCGTAAAGTAATAAACAACCGTATTATATCAGCTATCCATAAATACGCAATCCATGGACGAACCTAGGAAGGGGCGGTATACTACCAATAGCTATGCACATACGTTTGCGGAGAATTTATTTTCTGGTCATGGTACTAATATTTCTTATATTGGCTCCCGCTGTTATGGGTTATGCCATCGGTTGGCGCTACAATACCGCCACCAATAAACTGGAAAAAGTTTCCGCCATAAGCATCAGTACCCAACCTGACAAGGCGACAGTGACCGTGGACGGACGCCAGAACGAACGACTTACCCCGCTCTCATTAAATAACCTCCTGGCAGGTGTCTATACTATAACCATCAGCAAAAATGGCTACTATTCCTGGGAGAAAGAAATTACTGCCTACACCGATCAGGTTACCCGGATACCACTGATTCGCCTCCTCAGCGTATTCGAGCACAGCCAGCAGATCAATGAACGCACCACTACAGCGATCCAGTACAGTCCAAAAGGTTCATACTGGGCCGTAGTCACAGATGCCGACATCACAATCTACGATAGTAAAAGTAAAACAACACTGTGGACGTATAATGCCATACCGGCAGATGGAGTGATCCAGTGGTCACCAGATGAAAACTATATTTCTTACCGATCGTCAGTCGATAATTCAGTCGCCGGAGTCATCGTTCCCGACCAGGAACTATTCTCGATCTCTGCACTGGTCAGCGAACCTATTATTTCATACCAATGGTCGACCGAAGAGCCGCATATACTATACACGCACACTGGCATTGGATTATACCGTGTAAATGTATTTCAAAAAACGGCTACACTACTCTCTGCCGAACCTACGGGCCAATATGTCGGCGGTGATCTATTCATGACGCGAACAGATAATCAACTAACGCTGCATACCGCTGACCTGGCCCGGTCAGCCGTGCTGAACATCCCTGCTCACCATATGGTACTCTCCAGTCCTCCCGAACAGGGCTACCTCCTGACTCTTGATCAGACGGCAAAGCGGCTTTTTGTCACATCCCTAGAGAGTCTATCTACAGAACACTTCCTGGAGCAAGTCGTGGGTATAGACTGGCCTACTGATAGCTCGAAATTGCTGTATTTTAATACCAATGAATTATGGATTTGGGATTGGCAGACTCAGACAAAAAGCCTGGTGCTCCGCACCTCTTCAAAAATTACCGGCGCGCGTTTGATCGCCGATGGCCACTATGTCGCCTACTATGGCCCCGCCACGAATCTTACCTTTATAGAGGTTGCCGGCCCCCAGCGAAATTCATATGCGACCACCCTGTCGGGCGTCACTGCCATGACCTATCATGCTCAGCAGCAACAACTCGGCGTCGCTTCAATAAACGGCGCGTACCTCTACACCACCCGATAGCTCAGGTCAGCTTTGCCTTGTTCGCAGCTAATTTACCCGCCTCAAGCAATGAATCAAAGGATTCACCACCGTCACCCCACCAACCCTGCAATATCTCAAACGTCATCGTCCCCTGTTTGACATAATAATTGTTTAGATCGGTTACCTCAAGCTCACCTCGCGCTGAAGGTTTGAGTGTTTGTATTACTTTAAATACATCAGCGTCATACATATAGACCCCGACTACTGCATAGCGGCTATCTGGCTGCTGAGGTTTTTCCACAATCCGGGTTATGGTGCGACCCTGCACCCAGGCGATGCCAAACGACTCTGGATTGCTTACCTCCTTCAGAAATATTTTCGCTCCTCGTTCCTGCTGATTGAAATTGTTTACGGCGTTTTTGATGCTGTCCTCAAGAATATTATCACCGAGCATCACTACCACTTTTTCATCGTCAGCAAAATCCTCGGCCAAACCCAATGCCTGCGCTATCCCACCCGGTTCTTCCTGCACTGCATATGACAAATGAACTCCAAACTGTCGCCCGTCACCGAGTAGCTCGAGAAAATGGCCGGCATGGCCCTTTCCGGAAACAAGTAAAATATTGTCTATCCCTGCATCTCGTAACGTTTCCAGCGGATAGTAAATCATCGGTTTATTATAGACCGGCAGAAGATGCTTATTGGTTACTTTGGTCAACGGGTACAATCGTGAGCCGGTCCCTCCTGCGAGAATAATTCCTTTCATATGATTATGAATCCTTCATGGTAAATGGTGAGGAAAAACTGGCAAAGGTGCCGTGTGCATTGTCTTTTTTTGATATGATCGGTTGCTGAATCGGCCAAGGTATGCCAAGCGTCGGATCATTCCATATGATACCACTGTCCGCCTCGGGCGCATAGACCGCGTCGACTTTATAAATAAATTCCGTATTCACATCCATCGTGAGAAATCCATGGGCAAACCCCCGGGGAATATACAGCATCGTAAAATTTTCTGCAGACAGTTCAAATGATAACCACTGGCCAAAGCTGGAAGAATCGGAGCGCAGGTCAACGATTACATCAAATACTTTTCCAGCAGTGACCCGTACTAATTTGCCCTGAGTATGCGGCGGTAATTGAAAATGCAAGCCACGTAATACGCCCTGTTCAACTGATTTCGAATGATTATCCTGAACAAATGGCCGGGGTATGCCATGCGCTGCAAACTCGGGCTGGCTGTATGTTTCAAAAAAGAAACCACGCTCATCACGATACACGTTTGGCTGAATAATCCAGACCCCTGGAAATTTTGTCTTTTTAAATTCCATACATTATGATTGCCGGATAAATGCAGCCAGTGCGGATTGCCAGGTACGGAGTGGGGGTAATTTAGTATTCTGCAGCACCGCACATTGGGGACGAGCCGCCGGGCGCGGAAAAGTACTGCCCGGGACTGCTTCCAGTGTAACATGAATATTGGCTAAACGAAAAATTTCCTGGGCAAACTCATACCAGCTGCAGGAACCTGTATTGGTTACGTGATATATACCAAATGCCAAACCGTGATCCAGTACGTATTTACTCTGCGCTGCCAAATCAGGAGCATACGTTGGGCTGGAAACCTCTTCATCCACCACTTGCACGACTTGCTGCGACTGAGCTCGCTCAAGTACTTTTTCTACAAAGCTCTTTTTTCCTGAATCGCCAGCGCCCGCCTTGCCAAACAGCCGAGACAACCTGATCACATACGACTTTGAAGAATTATGCAAAACTGCTTGCTCGCCCCGATATTTCGAACGGCCATAGACCGACTGCGGGTCCGGCTTAGCATCCTCAGTATAGCCACGCTGCCGGTCGCCTTTAAACACATATTCTGTACTATAGTGTACCAGAATCCCCCCGGACCGCGCTAAAGCAGCCGACAGGTATCCAGGTCCTTCAGCGTTGATCGCCATGGCCCGAGCTTCATCTTGCTCGGCCCCATCGACGTCATTATATGCAGCGGCATTGAATACTATATCGGGCTGATTTTTTTCAATCCACATCCGTACCGTGTTTTCGTCAGTGATATCTAAATCCCTCCTCGACAGCAACAAAGGCATTTCTTTTTGATATACGCGTGCCAATTCCTGGCCCAGCATCCCCTGACTGCCAACGATGGCTATCTTCATGGTTTTAGCCTTTCGAGTGAATAATCAGTAAGCATACCGAGTTCGTGATGAATTGCATGCAAACGAGCTACGCCTGATCCATATCGCCGAAATCGTTTGTCGGCCTGTGCAAATGAGCCGATGTAGCTCCCCCGCTTCCGGGACCAAGTGTTTCGGGCATCAGCATACGCAAGGAGCTTTTCCTCTATGCTCCGGGGGAAATAATCTTTGTTTTTAAATCCGTATTTTTTATTTGTTTGTGCGTCTAATCCTGAACCAGCCATATGGACAATGCACACGCGCGCAATTCGTTCGCCATACCCTTTTCGTTTGAGCAATCGATACCCCGCAAACGCATGATACACGGGATCAACTAATTCGCGGGTAGCTTTGCTACCTGTTATCATACGTCCGATGTCATGCAGGTAACAGGCTACTTTTAAAAATTTTCGATCGACAGCGTGTCCCCGCTGTATGAGATCACAGGCTATGGCATCGGCATACTGAAAATTGACACCTGAATGACTCCAGGTATTGCTTACCTGGCCTGGTATGCCGTTTTCCTGCGCAATCTGGCGCATCCATTGCTTGATCTGAGTGAGTGTTGGCAGCTTATCGTTTGACATACTGGTTCTCCATCCAGTCACTATGATCTTTGCGTTGCTGAATCTTTTTCCACCACTCTTTATGTTCCTGATACCAACGGACCGTCAATTTAAGATACTCATCCAAGCCGTAGGCTGGCTGGTATCCCAAATCACGCTTAGCCTTTGACCAGTCCACCGCATAGCGCCGGTCATGGCCAGGGCGGTCTTTCACAAATTCAATCAGCTCCTCCCCCTTCCCCATTATCTTCAGCACCCGCTTAATCAGCTCAAGATTATTCACATCTTCTGTCAATCCGCCGATGCAATACGTCTCGCCAATATTCCCGCGGTGTAAGATAAGGTCAATGGCACGAGCGTGATCGTCAACATACAGCCAATCTCGGACGTATTTGCCATCGCCATATATGGGAACTTTTTTATCCTGGATGACATTCAGAATGGCCACTGGTAGCAGCTTCTCTGGATATTGATACGGGCCATAATTATTTGAGGTATTGGAAATCGTCACCGGCAGACCAAAGGTAATCGCGTAGGCCCGCACCAGATGGTCAGCCGCAGCTTTTGATGCCGAATACGGGCTGCGAGGGTTGTAGAGGGTATGTTCATTAAATTTTTCGTTTGTTTCCAGCGGAAGCGCTCCAAATACTTCATCCGTTGACACATGATGAAATCGCTTGCCGGAAAAATTATCCTTCCAGGCTCGCGTGGCACATTCAAGCAGCACATGCGTTCCCCACACGTTATTCAATACAAAATCTTCAGGCAGTGACTGCTCAAATAAATCGGAAACGGAAAAATCGAGTGTGCCAAATTTCTTGAGCAATACTGACCGATCGACATGACTCTGCGCCGCAAAGTGAACGATTGTATCTATCTTATGAAATTGAATGGTCTTCAGTACCTGCGCGTAATCGCAGATGTCGGCTTTGACAAATGTATAGCGCGGGTCATCAGCGATATCCGTCAGATTATCCAGATTACCCGCGTAGGTGAGCTTATCATAATTAACAATCCGGTCATCCTGGTGCTCCCGCAACCAATACCGGATAAAATTTGAACCAATAAATCCTGCCCCTCCAGTAACTAAGATGTTCATATGGATAATGTATACTTAGTCCGAGTTAATCCTGTAATAGTGACCGCGTCACGAATAGTACCGTCCAATGCCCAGCGCCATGCCCGGGCAAACGGGACAAGCACAACCCGCTGATCGCTCTCCTCCGATATTCCGATCCGATGAGTTTCCTGAATGCCCTGGGCTAAGTACAAAGCGACAAATTCGTTGACTATGCCGGGGCAATCCGCCACCTTCCCCAGTGACTTCCATTGCTCTGCCCGTATGCCGGCTTCTTCTTCCAGCTCGCGTTTTGCGCACTGGAGAAAATTCTCCTTTTTTTTACGACCACCCCACGGCAGCTCGATCGTATAACATGCTAAGGGATACCGCCACTGTTTGACCAAATACACTTTTTTATCTTCAGTCAGGGCAACAATCGCACTGGAACTAGTTAGGTCGACAACCCCATAGATGCCTGGATTGCCATCGGGTCGTATGACGCGATCTTCACGGAGCCTCAACCACTGGTTCTGATATGCGATTCGCGATGATTTTTTTTTCCAGCGACCAGACATAGCAGAAATGATTATACGAGCTTATATCGATGCGTCTGACCGTAGATATCCTCCGTGTTCGTCAATACCACTAGCGACTGAAATTTTTTAGTCCGATTGTGGACTGCATGCGCAACTCCCGATGGAATATAGTACATGGTATAGTACCATTTGGTACCCAGTGACATTTTCAGCCTGTGCTTCTTCGAACTCCGGCGATCGGAAAGCACCAGCCACAGATCGCCCATCGGGCAAAAAAATTCCTGCTTATCATGATGAAAGTGCTGTCCGGCGACATCTCCCGGACCAATATAGTTTAAATACGCATAGCGGGGCGTAAATGTCATATGTCGTTCGGTACGTGTAGGCCAGAGGTGTGATAGCCACCGATTACCTATCGAAGTGCGGCGTCCCTTGCGTATTTCCCAGTAGAGCGGGTGCTTAAAAATGCGCGATTGGTATTCCTGCATTAGGTACCCATTTCCCAGCTTGATAAATACTGCTTTTGTTCGGGCGTGAGCGTATCAATTCGCGCACCCATCGCTCTGAGTTTCATGGCTGCAATTTTTTGATCCAAATGGACCGGTACGCTATAGACGCTGACGGGTATCTGCTTATGAAACTTTACGAGATATTCTACCGATAAGGCTTGATTTGCAAAACTCATGTCCATGACTGATGATGGATGGCCTTCAGCCGCAGACAAATTTATCAGACGACCCTCTGCCAAGACATGAACCGTACGACCAGTGCGAAGCGTATGTGCCATAACCTGGTTACGCACTTCTGTTTTTCGCTTCGTGATCTTTTCCAATCCCGGTAAATCAATCTCAACATTGAAGTGGCCTGAATTACATACAATAGCGTTATTTTTCATTTTCAGGAAATGCTCAGGGCGAATCACATGTATATCTCCGGTCAAGGTAATGAAGACATCGCCGATCCGTGCCGCCTGGGCCATAGGCATCACTGGAAACCCGTCCATCAGCGCCTCGATGGCCTTCACCGGCTCGACTTCCGTCACAACGACATGAGCGCCCATTCCTTTGGCGCGCATAGCGGCTCCCCGCCCGCACCAGCCATAGCCAGCGATAACAACCACCTGCCCGGCAAGGAGCACATTAGTGGCACGGATGATGCCATCGATGGTTGATTGGCCCGTACCATATCGATTATCAAATAGATGCTTGGTTTGCGCATCATTAACGGCAATAATCGGATACCGCAGCACCTTTTTTTTCGCCATACTTTTGAGACGGATGACTCCGGTGGTAGTTTCCTCGGTTCCGCCCCAGATATCCTTGAGTTGGGTTTTCCGCTTTTTGTGCAATTCAGAAACGAGATCGGCGCCATCATCCATGGTGATATGGGGACGCGTGTCCAGTGCCTGATTAATATGGCGGAAGTATTGGGCATGCGACGCACCATGTTTAGCAAACACCGCTATGCCATACCGCCGCTGCAACGCCGACACGACGTCGTCCTGAGTGGAAAGCGGATTTGAAGCGGCCAGCGCTACCCGAGCGCCGCCTGCTTTGAGGGTGCGCATCAAATTTGCTGTCTCGGTCGTCACGTGCAGGCAGGCTGCGATGCGTACGCCACGGAAGGGTTTACGTTTTCTAAAATCAATTTCAATATCGCGTAATACGTCCATATTGCGCTCTGCCCACGTAATGCGCTGGATACCGAGCTCAAGCTGATTCTTCGCCCTGTTCATATGAATACAAATAATAAGTTATTAAATATATAACAACTCCGGAAATCATGGCAATAATGATTGCCATCACTCCTTGGTCTTGGATACGAGCATAGAGGAGCCCCGCCCCGACGCAGGCGCAGATAAGATTCAGGATGTGGAAGCGGCGCTTTGATTGCAATGGAGACTCTTCAGCCGTGAAAAAATTGTTATTCTGTAAGATGACAGCGACAACACCGCTGACGATGGTTGCCCAGAGGAAATAATACATACTGAGGAAATTTTCCACAAAAGACGGCTTGATATCTTCCAACACATACAACAATAAAAATGTAACGACTGAAACTTTAAACGTTTCTCGAGCCAAAAAAGCCACCCACTGCAGCAGCTGTTCACCTTTTGAGTTTGGTATAAACATAGTTATTGGGCAATTCTCCGCAGGTTATTCATTACTTTCGGCACGATATTATCAAAGCTTAGCGGATCCTTATGGAATTCAAACGTCAGGCCATGGACAAATAGTTTCCTTCGAGCTTCCGGCAGTCCCGGTAACGTGATAATAAAATCCGTTTTGTTATTATCTGGATTAGTATAGAGCAATGGAACGGTCACTGTCGCCTGAGCGTACAGCCAGCGGCCCCTTTTCTCAGCCTGAGCGTACCGCGCGATGATATAATCATAGTCGTCTAATGTCACCGCATCCCGCAAATCGATCACCCCGGTATACAGCGGGTCAAAAAACTGACTTTGGCTGACGGCAAAATATCCCGCACCCTCAAGAATAACGTCGTTTTTCGGAAGGTACGCATACGGAACACCGGATAAACCGCTCATGACATACGGGGTATTCAGCTCCGTCAATTGCTGCGGTACACCATTGAGGGTAAATGTCTGCAGCCCCTCAGCGTGCTCAGTAGTAAAGCTAACCTTTTGAGCTTTGAAATGAACTCCTGTCGGTCTGACATTCCGATCGCCGAGCGTAGCCGCGTACACCGGATTATCGGCCAGGTACAGCTTATTGCGAAATACGATAAGATGCTGCTTACTGACTATTTGAGTAATAAACACATCGCTCTCCCCTGCGTCAAACGCTACATGGTATAGCCCATACGGAAGTTCATCCTGAGCGATGCGGAATCGAAGCTCGTCAGTTCCCGCTGTTTCTATCATTTGTTCATCAAGTATGACTTGGTCAATCTGACTTTCCGCCGCGGAATAGAGCGTCAGGGTTATTGGGCCGGCTAGCGCGGGACGATCAGCAATCCGCACGGCAAATTCAAAGTAGAGCGATTCACCACCACCGATATAGGTATACAAATCATGCGTTCCCCGTAAAACGGTGTTAATAGTCGTATACTCCTGCTTCGGTTCATAACCGGGCAATTCGTGGTAATGGGACAGATCAAAATTATATTGCACGATGGAACTAAGTTCTGGCAAATTATGGAGAAAATCGTCAATGCCCACCGGGCTCACGGCCGAAGCCGCCAGTGGCGCCAATTGGGCGTCACGCTCTTCAGTCAGCATCTGGATCTGCAGGTCATACTCGGCCCGACCAACCTCATCCAATTCCTCTGGCGAACCAAATTTTTCCACGAGGGCTTGCTTCTGCTGCTGGAAATTTCCCAGTACTGAGGAATAGCGATCTTGGTAATCACGGTCCCGGTACCACAGAACGGTATGCCCATCGCGCGTAGGAATCCAGTACGGCGGCAATGCGTCAAGCCGCGGTTCATAGTATGCCATATCGGCATACGCATACGACCCGCTGGGCTGGCGCACCCCGAGACGAATCACCTCCTGTGCATCCGGATTCTGATACAAAAGTCCGACGGTAACCGACTGGAACAACCGCGGTGTCGTGACACTAAAATAAAATGGCGAAGTGGTGATAGCCTGAAACGCATCATCCCCGCCCAGGGATCCTGTCAGCGTGAACGGTTCTTTTGAGGCAAAATTTGAAACAAATGCCGATGGATGATCGATAGTATGAGTCACATGCATGTCCCCCGATGGAACAAAATTAGCCACACATAAATAGAGCAGTATACCCACCGGCACCAGCCACTTTGCCATCCGGATGACCGAGTAGATTGTATGTATCTGGGAATGAGACATGTGATCGTATCTACTATACCCGTTAATGACGGCCAAATCAATCCGTCCCGTCGGGTACGATTCGAGTCAAGTTAATCTGATCAGGCAGCGTCAGCCCGGGCTCTGTGGTCAGTTCACTGCGTGACAGTAATTCGTGTACTCGAGCAACATTTAAATTCAGGGGATTTTCATAAATGTACACCGGCGCCTGGCGCGCTACCTGAGCCAGGGCTTTTGCTGCCTCAGCGTCCGACGCTGGTAGTGATGCGATGACCCGCCGTTCGGGAAAAAAATATCGATCCGCGCCGCCGGCGACGATGACTGCATCCGCCGAGGTATACTCGATGACTGATTGCCGAACCTGCTCATAGCTAGCTATATGACGACGGAGCTGCATTAAGCCCTGCAGCGGGTCTGCTACCGTCAGGGAAATTGACAAACCGACAAAAATTAAACTAATAAAAATTACTACCGGCATGCGCAGTCGTTCTGCCCATAAGTTGGCCACCCACTGTATCCCGCGTACCGCCAGCGGAATGGAAAAAATGAGAATCGGCATCCAGTAGCGCAAATAAGACGAGCCGAGGAGCACCCGGGTGGGATCAATATATTCAGTAAACGTGAACGCGCCGTAGTATAAGATCAGCCAGCCGCTGACCAGCGCGAATACGATGCCATACCATAATTCAACTCGCGAAACTGACTGTGTTGATTCCATAGAATATAATGTCCGGCGTATCCAATTTCGGATTGCGCTGACATACAGTACTGCTAATCCCACGACTGAAAATATAGCATACCACGGTAAGTATGAAATGAGGTACGTGTAGGCCATCCGCAGTGATTGGCCGGAATTGATACCGAACGGAAAGAAATACTGCACCCAGCTCGAGGTTTTTTCTATGGCAGTTCCCGTTTCAGGCGCCGTTTCCCCGAGTGATGGCAGTGAATATGAAAATGTCAGCGCCGACCCATACAGCGCCTGATTTATGAAGAGCATGGGCATCCAGGCACATACTGCCGGTACTATGAAGAGCACTGCCCGCTTGAACGTCAGCTCTTTCCGGTGCCACAGTGCCACCGCAAGCAGCAAGAAGCCCACCCAGATAATTTCTGACAGACGGACAGAAAGCGCCATGCCCAGCACCACTCCGCTTAATATAAAAAATTTCGTATTTTTTCTAGCTTCGCCATCAAACGCCCTTAGCAGAAATGAAACGCAAATAAGTATCAGAGATATAAAAAGCACATTATGAAACATGCCGCGGCTGGCATAATACCAATATGGTGGAAGAATGAGCAGACATGCGATAGAAACAACAGCCGTCAGCTTACCAAATATTCTCCTAACGATAAAATAAAAAGCCAGCGCCCCCAGTACGGCCGCCAGTGGGGTCAGCCACCGTATACTCCAATCGCCAACCGCCGTTGCGATGATGCCGTAGTAGAGGGGCATACCGACAAAACTGCCGGGAACCATCTCACCGTGCGCGTTGAGTTTGACGCTGCGCGGGTGGACGATACCATTCGAATCAGCATTGATATCATCGGCAACAGCCAAAGAGCCGGAATCGGCAAACTGAGTGGCAAAAAAATAATTTGCCGTCTCATCCGGCGAAGTAAAAACAGAAATCCCCTGATAATAACTGCCGTAGACACAGAAAAAAAATGCGAGCAACACAGCTAATACTATTGGGGTGGTGGGCAGTCGTAATCGGGTAATGATGCGCATAATACGGTGCTTATTATACCATCATACCCTCCCTTTTCAAAGTGGCTAGATTTTGCTACCATGTGCTTACATCTCGGCAATATTGGTCACTTTTTAGTATTTTTCATACGTATGCAAATCCTGGATGTGATACGCATGGCCGTTGGTTTAGTCGTCGCTCTCTGGCTGCCGGGTTTTTGCATTTCCCTGGCGATCTGGCCACGTGAAAAGACATGGACATTTCAGCGAGTGATCTTCAGCGTGATACTGTCCATAATTTCTGTACCGACCCTCACCTACGCACTGAATCGTTTTGGTCTGCCCTTTTCCCTACTCACAATCAGTTTGATAATTCTCATCATCTGCGCTATCAGCCTGATGATATATCTTTTTACTAGTAAACATCAGAACAAAACAATATGAGCAATTTTGCTATTACTGGGGTTGCCGGGTATATCGCACCGCGCCATCTCAAAGCTATCAAGGAAACTGGAAACACGGTGGTGGCAGCACTCGATCCACACGACTCCGTCGGCATCATGGATAGCTACTTCCCCCACGCTCGGTTCTTTACCGAATTCGAGCGTTTCGATCGGCACGTCGATAAACTGCGCCGGGATGACAAAGGCACGGAAGTGCACTACGTCAGCATCTGTTCTCCAAATTATTTACATGACGCACATATTAGATTTGCCCTCCGGGTCGGTGCTAATGCCATTTGCGAGAAGCCGCTGGTACTGAACCCGTGGAACATCGACGCGCTGCAGGAACTAGAGCGCGAATACGGAAAAAAAATATTCACCGTGTTGCAGCTCAGGCTGCATCCGAAACTGATCGAACTGAAAAAGAAACTCGGCGAACGTTCTGACAAACGACATCATATTTCCCTCACCTATATCACCTCCCGCGGATCATGGTACCTGTCATCGTGGAAAGGTGTGCTCGACAAATCAGGCGGTCTAGCGACCAATATTGGAATCCATTTCTTCGATTTGCTCATGTGGCTTTTCGGGCCCGCGTCAAAAAATGTCATATACCTCAAAGATGACCGCCGAGTAAGTGGCTACCTGGAGCTGAAACATGCCGACGTGCAATGGTATCTGTCCGTCGATAGTGATGATCTGCCTGCAGCTGCAGGAGATAAAAAAACCTTCCGTTCCATGACGCTCGATGGTGACGAGATAGAATTTTCCGATGGATTTACCGACCTCCATACGCTGGTATATCAGGACATTTTGAATGGAGGTGGATTTGGCACGGAGGACGCTCGCCCCTCAATCGATATCGTCCATGCCATCCGCCACGCCACACTGCAGCCGCCTAATGAACATACCCACCCTCAGGCACTGGCTCACGTAAAATAAAGCCAGCTGAGACCTTGCGACACTCAAACAGGATTGGTATAATATCACCAACCCTGTTTTTAATTGTAGGGCCTATTTATGAGAGAAAACGAAGGATATTTTGCCGATCCCACGGCTATCATCGATGACGGAGCGATCATCGGGGCGGGCACCAAAATCTGGCATTTTTCACATGTCATGTCAGGAGCCCAGATCGGACAAAACTGCTCCCTAGGACAGAATGTGTATGTGGGTGGGCAGGCAGTAATCGGTAACAATGCAAAGATACAGAATAACGTTTCGGTGTATGATAAAGTTGTCATTGACGACTACGTTTTCTGCGGGCCGTCAATGGTGTTTACGAATGACTGGAATCCACGGGCGGAATTCCCAAAACATGGTAACTACAAAAAAACTGTGATTCGAAGAGGCGCTACGATTGGCGCCAATGTCACTATCGTCTGTGGTATTACTATCGGGAAATACGCATTTATCGGCGCGGGGTCAGTAGTGACGAAGGATGTACCTGATTTTGCACTATGGTACGGTAATCCTGCGCGTCACCACGGGTGGGTCTCCGATCACGCTACTCGGCTTGAATTTGATGGTAATACAGCTCGCTGCAGTGTTTGTAATCAACAGTATATAGAAAAAAATAATTCGATATCTCAAGTCACATGAAGTTCCTTGACCTCGAAGCTCAATATCAGTCAATAAAAAAAGAAGTTGACGCGGCTATCAACCGAGTGATTCAAAACTCGTCATTCATTATGGGTGACGAGGTGGCTGAACTGGAACAAAAAATTGCCGAGTACGTAGGTGTGCCATACGCCGTTGGTCTAAATTCAGGAAGCGACGCACTCACTGCATCTCTGATCGCGCTGGGCATCACCCCTGGAGACGAGGTCATAGTTCCGACGTTTACCTATATCGCTACGGCTGAGGCAGTCGCGATAGCCGGAGGAAAAATTGTTTTTGTGGATATCAATCCAAAAACATTTAATGTCGACCCAAAACTTCTCGAAGCTGCCATCACAAAAAAAACCAAGGCAATCATTCCGGTTCATCTCTACGGGCAGGCTGCTGAGATGGACGCAATTATGGCCATAGCACAAAAGCATAAACTATATGTCATCGAAGATTGCGCTCAGGCAATCGGTGCGGAATATAATGGTAAAAAAGTCGGATCGTTTGGTACCACGGGCTGCTTTTCTTTTTTTCCGACCAAAAATCTCGGTGCCTATGGGGACGGTGGGATGGTGGTGACCAGCGATAAAAAAATAGCAGAATACCTTCGCCAATGGAGGATTCACGGTCAACCAAAAAAATACTACACCGATTTCGTCGGAGCGAGCTCACGACTGGATACCATGCAGGCGGCAATCCTGCTCGCGAAACTGCCATACTTAGATGATTGGAATGCCAAAAGACAGCGATTAGCAGCTCGCTACGATGAATTACTCGTTGATTCTAAAATAACCACCCCTTCAATTGCACCGGGTGCAAGTCATGTGTACCATCAATATACAATCAAGGTGAAGAAAAGGGATTCCCTTCGACCGGTGCTACAAAAAATCGGCATCCCAACTATGGTATACTATCCGGAACCGCTGCACGTGCAAAAAGCTTACGCCGACCTGGGATATAAGAAAGAAGACTTTCCTCATTCAATGCAAGCCTCATCCCAAGTATTATCTTTGCCCATATTCCCAGAATTAAAAGATACTACACAGACAAACATTATCAATACATTATTATCAAGGGATTGTTTACCATATGCTTAATGGAAAATCTATTCTCATAACCGGCGGCACGGGATCATTCGGCAAAAAATTCACTGAACGAATTTTTGCAGAATATAAACCTAGGCGTGTGATAATTTATTCCCGAGACGAGTATAAACAGTATCTCATGAGGCGCCAGTATGCAAAATATGATAGCCATATACGGTATTTCATAGGAGATGTACGCGATGCCGACCGGTTAAAACGCGCACTGGAGGGTATAGATATCGTAATCCATGCGGCGGCTCTCAAACATGTCCCCGCCGCGGAATATAACCCCATGGAAGCGATCAAAACAAACATTTTTGGTGCACAAAATGTCATTAACGCATCAATTGACCGCGGCGTAAAAAAAATTGTGGCACTCTCAACTGATAAAGCTGTAAATCCCGTCAATCTGTACGGCGCCACAAAGCTTGTTTCCGATAAATTATTCGTAGCGGCAAACGCATATGTAGGCGGGAAGGATACTGCCTTCAGTGTAGTTCGATACGGAAACGTCGTGGGCAGTCGCGGGTCAGTCGTGCCTTTTTTTAAAACACTGATTGACCAGGGTGCAAAGGAGCTGCCGATTACTGACATGCGTATGACTCGCTTCTGGATCACCCTCGATCAGGGCGTCGATCTAGTTTTTCGGGCAATTCGTGAGTCAAAAGGGGGGGAAATATACGTCTCTAAAATTCCTTCGACAAATATTGTAGACATTGCGAAAGCTATGTTACCCCATGTTAAACTTAAAGAAGTCGGCATTCGAGAAGGTGAAAAACTCCACGAAGTAATGATTACTGTCGAAGATTCGCGAACCACATACGACTATAAGGATCATTACATTATCTATCCGGACTTTGATTGGTGGGTGCTGAGCAAACATTTTAAAAAAGGAGGAAAACGAGTAGCTCATAATTTCCGCTATTCATCCGACACCAATGCTCAATGGCTTACTGAATTGCAAATCAGAAAATATCTGAGTAAAATTGACATAATTTACTAGCACGTCACATGTCCAATACTCTGTCTTATGGAAAGCAACATATTGATGATGATGATGTTGCCGCAGTCATCAATACTCTCCGAAGTGATTATCTTACCCAGGGTCCGCGTGTCACGGAGTTCGAGGAATCGATACGGCAACTGACCGGAGCTCGTTATTGTGTTGCTGTCGCAAATGGCACTGCTGCCCTTCATTTGGCGGTGGCTGCGCTTGAACTACCTGCTGGCAGTGAAGGTATTACCACGCCAATGACTTTTGTCGCATCAGCAAATGCACTAGTGTACAACAATTTACTCCCCCGGTTTGCCGATATCGATCTCATGACAGGTTGCATCGACCCTGCGGCAATTAAAAAAGCTATTACCCCTCGAACCAAGATGGTGATTCCTGTCCATTATGCCGGCCAGCCCGCTGACATGGAATCAATTAAAACTATCGCGGATCAACACAATTTAAAAATTATTGAAGACGCCGCTCATGCAATCGGCTCATATTACGCTGATGGTACTCCGGTAGGGTCGGGCCGCTATGCTGACCTCACCACTTTTTCCTTCCACCCGGTAAAAACAATCACAACGGCTGAAGGTGGCGCCATCACAACCAATGATGATGTATTATACCAACGTCTATTACTATTACGTACACACGGGATTACAAAAAGCCCCGAGTATCTGTCTCAAAATCCTGGTCCATGGTACTACGAAATGCAAACACTCGGATTTAACTACCGATTATCTGACCTGCATGCCGCGCTCGGAATAAGCCAAATGAAAAAATTACCTAATTTTATCAGGCGACGTCGGGACATTGTGACCGAATATAATAAAGCATTCGCTGAACTATCATATGTCTCGATTCCGGTGGAACGCAAAGGGATAATCTCCGCTTTCCATCTGTACACATTGCGTATTGATTTTCAGGTACTAAAAACAACTCGAGCTATCGTGATGCGGCGACTTGCAGATCAAGGGATAGGCACACAAGTGCATTATATTCCGGTTCATATGCAACCATATTATCAAAAAAACTTTGGCTATCATTTGGGCGATTTCCCCATTGCGGAGGATTTTTATGAACAAGAGTTGAGTCTGCCGCTTTATCCTGATTTGACTAATACAGACGTGACGCGCGTCATCACTGCTATTAAATCATTATCCGCTAACTAAACTGCCATGAAACAATACGCCACCGCACAAGAAAAATTTTGGGCAACGAAATTTGGAGACGACTATATCCAACGGAATACCGGAAAAAGGTTTTTGGAGAACCAAAAACATTATTTCAAACGCATTTTTAAGCATATACCAAATAAGAACCACATCAACTCAGTATTGGAGTTCGGCGCAAACATAGGCATGAACTTACGAGCTATCCATGCCCTCCGACCGCGGGCAGCATTAACTGCCATCGAGATCAATGCAACTGCTGCACAGGCGATGCGCGAATGGAGTGGCGGATCGATCGAGGTTTTCAACCAGTCAATATTAGATTTCCGGCCGCATCGGCGCTGGGACTTAGTTTTTATCAAAGGTGTTTTGATCCATGTTAATCCAAAAAAGTTGCCAATAGTGTACAAAAAACTATATGAATCGAGCGCACAATATATTTGCGTTGGTGAGTACTATAATCCCAGCCCTGTCATGATCCCCTATCGTGGGTACAAAAACCGTTTATTTAAGCGTGATTTCTGCGGTGAAATAATGGACCGCTATCCACGGTTGAAACTTGTTGCATATGGATTTAATTATCACCGCGATCCCCACTATCCACAGGATGACATTACCTGGTTTCTTCTAAAAAAATAATTACCCGATTACAAAAGTTTATGATTTATTGCTCACGTTGTCTCCTGCCCGATACAAAGCCCGATCTTCTCATTGACGAGGAAGGAATCTGCAATGCTTGCCGAAGTTTCGAGCATCGAAAGCAAGTCGACTGGCAAACTCGCCGTAAAGAGCTCAACGTTATTTTAGAAAAATATAAATCTAAGAATGGATCACATTGGGATTGTATAGTTCCGGTTAGTGGCGGTAAGGACAGTACGTACCAGACGGTTCGCATGCTTCAGCTTGGACTAAATCCACTGTGCGTGGTAGCCACCACCTGCGACCTAACCGATATCGGAAGAAAAAATATCAACAATCTAAAAAGTCTAGGTGTTGACATGATTGAATTCTCTCCCAATCCAGTCGTCCGCGCAAAACTCAATAAAATAGGTTTGACGCAGGTTGGTGATATTTCGTGGCCGGAGCATATCGGCATTTTCACAATTCCAGTCAGAGTTGCGGTACAATATAAAATACCGATGATTATCTGGGGAGAAAACTCCCAAAATGAGTATGGCGGTCCAGCTGCTGACAGTAAAAATAATGTATTAACACGCCGATGGCTCGAAGAATTTGGCGGCCTTCTTGGATTACGATTTAGCGATATCATTGGGCTAGAAGGTGTTAATGAAAAACAATTAATTCCTTATCGCTATCCTTCCAATGAAGAACTCCAAGAGGTCGGGGTAACCGGCATATTCCTCGGTTACTACTTACCCTGGGATGGGTATTCAAACGCCCTTATTTCGCAGGGATTTGGGTTAACAACCTACCCAAGAACGATTGAGGGTTCCATCGTCAATTACGAAAACTTAGATAATTACCAAACTGGTATCCATGATTATTTTAAATACCTCAAGTTTGGTTTCGGTCGTGCGACTGATATTGCCTCACTACACATCCGCCGTGGGCGTATCACCCGCCAGGATGGCATTGCACTAGTTCAGCGACATGATGGTAAATTCCCCTGGTCATACCTAGGCAAATCAATCGAAGCTATTCTAGAAAAAATTGACATGTCTCTCGAAGAATTCCATCGCGTCTGTGATCGATATACGAATAAAAAAATATTCAAAACCGATTCGCGTGGCAACCTAGTCAAAGACCGACACGGTAACCTCATCAAACTCTTCCATCCAGAATTATAGGTTGTTCTCTACTCTATGAATGTCACCATAATTGATTATGGAATGAGCAATCTCAGCTCGATTCGTCAAGCAATTATTGAATGTGGTGGTATTGTACATATAAGTGATGACCCCTATTCTTTGTGTGATGCCACCCATATTATTTTGCCAGGAGTGGGTGCGTTTTTTGATGGCATGAAAAACTTGCGTGAACGTGGCTGGGTTGAATCAATTAGAAAGGCAGCGCTTGAGGATGGCGTGCCGTTCCTTGGTATCTGCTTGGGTCAGCAATTACTTGCTGACAAAGGAGATGAGGGTGGCGCAACCAAAGGACTAGGTCTGGTACCTGGCACCATTAAAAAATTCCAACCAACAGAAAAAAAAGAGCGAATACCTCATATTGGCTGGAATGAAGTGACTATTGTGCAGCCTGATGATATTGTTTCTGGCATTCCCGACCACACCGATTTCTACTTCGTTCACAGTTACTTCTTCTCCCCCGCCGCACAAAGTTCCGTGATTGCAACCACACCCTACTGTGGGTCCTTTGCTTCGGTGATCAAAAATAAAAACGTCTACGGCACACAATTCCACCCCGAAAAAAGCCAAAATGCTGGTTTCAGTATTTTGAAAAATTTTCTCTCACTCTAATGCTTAAAATTCGTATTATTCCGACGCTCCTCTGGAAGGATGTTGGCCTCGTCAAAGGCAAGCAATTTGATAGCTGGCGTCGTGTTGGCAGTGTTATTCCCGCTGTACGTGTCTATAATACGCGACAAGTCGATGAGTTGATACTCGTAGATATCATGGCGTCGAAAGAAAAAAGGATACCTGATTTTGATGCCATCCGTGAAATATCCAGTGAATGTTTTTTTCCTTTTACGGTTGGAGGTGGCATTACGGATATCGAGCATATCAAACAACTACTACGCTGCGGAGCTGATAAGGTGTCTATAAACACAGGCGCATTTATTGCTCCTGATCTAATTAACAAAGGGGCAAAGCAATTTGGCGCGCAATGTATCGTAGTGAGTATTGACGCCCGTCCGATCAATGGCATCTACCATTGCTTTAGCCATGCCGGTACAGTAGATACCGGAAAAGAAGTTATTGTATGGGCGCAAGAAGCAGAGCGGCGTGGAGCAGGAGAAATTCTCCTAACTTCTATCAATCACGACGGAGAAATGAAAGGATACGACCTAGAGCTGATTAAGCGGGTAAGTGCGGCAGTGAGTATTCCGGTCATCGCTTCAGGTGGTGCAGGGAATTATGAAGATATGTACCAAGCCATAACCACTGGTGGCGCATCCGCGGTTGCTGCGGCAAGTATTTTCCATTTCACCGAACAAACTCCCTTGGAAGCGAAAGAATATTTGAGTAAAAAGGGTGTTCCTACGCGTAAACGATTTATCCAGGAGGTTGGACCGACATGATGGTGACTATATTAACTGAAGGGAGTCCCGAAAAAGGATTTGGTCATCTGACCCGCTGCCACGCATTAGCCGAAGCGTGTCAAGATGAGAATATGGTATGTACGATGTATGTTGATGGCCCGTCGAGTATTCATACCGTTGTTCCCAAACACTTCGCGCGTCGGGGAGACTGGATTACGCGTGCGCGTCTCCGCCGTACAGCTCTCACCGGTGCAGACTGCGTTATCATTGACTCATATCATGCATCACGTGCTGTATACAATGAAATCGCGAAGCAGGTGCCACTTATAGTATGTATAGACGACTACGATCGTATTACATACCCCGCCAGCTCAGTCGTCCTGAAGGTTGGGTGGCATGCCAAGAGCGGGTACCGTCCTTTTTATATGATACGACGTCCGCATGAACCCACCTATTGGTATGAATTATTGTTGAGAAAGGAATTTGCACATCGAGCACGACGGCACATACGCAAAAAAATGACCGATGTGCTCATTACCATTGGCGCAACAGACGTGCGTTCACTGACGCCGCATGTTTTGTGGGCGCTCTCAACAAACTATCCCCGGTGGAAGAAGCACGTTGTCGTTGGCGCTGGATTTCGGAAACAGAATAGGCAACAGCTCATATCCTTACAAAAAAAAGATAAAACAATAAAATTGTATCACAATCTTTCCGCGGCTGCCCTCATCAGACTGATGTATACTGCGGATATTGCTATATCAGGAGCGGGCCAAACGCTCAATGAATTAGCCTGTGTCGGATTACCTTCGATCGGCGTCATCGTAGCCGAAAATCAGATACTGAATGCGCGTGCCTGGCACCGCAAAAACGCAATACACCCGATTGACGCGCGTACCGGTCCATCCGCGAACTTCGCATCTCAGCTAATACATGCATGCCGCACTTTAGATAATGTTTCAAGAAGAAAAGAAATGAGTAGGGCGGGACGCCGACTGATCGATGGATACGGTTCGCGCCGGATTGCCCGAGAAATAAAACATACTATACGCTCTCCTTATGACCAATAGTATACAGCCGGAAAAAATACTTATCAGAAAAGTGACACGCGCTGACACCCGGACTGTATATGACCTTGCGATGGATCCGGTTGTGCGAAAGAACTCCTTTAGCTCATCGGCCATTTCCCTACCCCAACATATTACATGGTTCAATCGTAAGCTGCATGATCCATCCGGTACATTTTTAATCGCTGAGTATGAGGGGCGATTTGCGGGTCAAGTACGTTTTGACTGCGCCGATGGCGTGGCCATAATCGGTATTAGTGTTACCGCACAATTTCGTGGCAGAAAGCTTGCCCTACCATTACTTCAGTTGGCAATTAAACATTACCTGTCGCTTCATCCCGAAATTATGCGCATAGAGGCATTCATCAAGCCTGATAATACTCCATCCATCAAGCTTTTTGAAAAGGCCGGCTTCCAGTTTGAGGCTACGGTAGTGGTGCGAGAACAACAAGCAAAAAAATATATTTTTTCCGTTTAATTTATGAAAATTCGAATCGGAAAAAAAGAAATTAGTGATCATTCACCGGCATTTATCATTGCAGAATTATCAGCTAACCATAACCAGCGGTTTGATATTGCGGTACGGACAATACGTGCTGCAAAAAAGGCTGGCGCTGACGCAGTTAAATTACAAACATATACTGCCGATACTATCACGATGAAAAGTGACACAAAATACTTCCGCATCAATAGCGACACAATTTGGGATGGCCGGACACTCTACGACCTGTACCAGGAAGCACATACGCCATGGCAATGGCAGCCAAAACTAAAAAAATTAGCAAACCAATTAGGCATGGAATGCTTCTCATCCCCATTTGACATAACGGCTGTGGACTTTTTAAAAAAAATGAACGTTCCGGCCTATAAAATTGCTTCATTTGAAATTACGGACATACCACTCATAGAATACACGGCCGCTCAAGGAAAACCGATGATCATTTCAACTGGCATTGCTACAGTAGCTGATATTACGGCAGCGGTCCGGGCATGTCGACGAAAAGGTAATTATGCTATTGCCTTGCTCCAATGCACCTCAGCCTATCCGGCTCCATTAGCCGAAGCAAATCTAGCAACTATGCCGGATATGAAAAAACGCTTCCGCGTCATTACCGGCTTGTCAGACCATACAACCGGTATCGTCGCGCCAATCGCGGCAGTGAGTCTTGGCGCAAAAATCATAGAAAAACACCTGATCTTGAAACGCTCCCTCGGCGGGCCTGACGCTTCTTTTTCCCTAGAACCAGATGAATTCCGGAACATGGTACGCTCGGTCCGCGATGCGGAGCAAGCAATCGGAAAAATACGCTACACTCTTTCGGAAAAAACAAAAAAAAGCCGCCTATTCAGCCGATCACTCTTTGCCGTAAAAGACATCAGAGCTGGAGATCGATTCACGTATGAAAATGTCCGCTCCATCAGACCGAATGCTGGACTCCCTCCCATCTTACTACCCACGATATTGCGGAAAAAAGCTCGACGAAGTTTGAAAGCAGGCACCCCTCTGCGTCGGACGGATATTTCACGATAAAAATAATACTATGGCATCTAGAATCACCATCCTCATTCAAGCACGCATGAGCTCTACCCGTTTACCGGGTAAAGTTTTATTACCACTTGCGGATAAACCCGTGCTTGGGCATATTGTTGACCGTTGCAAACACGTACCTCAAGCACACGTTGTTGTCGCAACTTCAACTGACAAAACCGACGACGCGATTGAACGCTACTGTCAGGAAATGGGGACTTTCTGTGTGCGCGGTGATTTATCTGACGTCCTGTCTCGGTATCGATTAGCAGCTAATCACTACCCGGCGCCTATACTGGTTCGCATCACCGCAGATTGCCCACTCATTGACCCTACTATTATCGAGATGGTCATCCATGAGCTGCCAGGGTATGACTATGCCAGTAATGTTTTATCAAGAATTATTCCACACGGACTTGATGTTGAAGCTTTCACTGAAGGGGCACTAAAGAAAGCTGACGAGAATGCACATACCGAACGTTTGCGTGAGCACGTCACATTAATAATGCGGGAAAATCCGTCCAAATTATTTACCATCCACAACGTCGTTATGCCACAGTCATATGCCCATCCTGAATTGAGACTAACACTGGATACCGTGGATGATTACGAACTCATGAAAATAATTTTCAACCAATGGTACCATCCAGGGAAACTTATTGATACGCCGCAAGTGATACGGTGGCTCACGGCAAACCCTGAAATTTCCTCAATAAATACTCACGTCCAGCAAAAAAAACCTTAATTTTGATAAGGAGCGCTGCTTGATTATAATAACCAGCGCCGTTTCGGGAATCAATTATGCATTTCATATCGTTACTAAAAAGTAAATTGGCGAGAAATTCAGCGTTGTTTATCCTGAGCAATACTATTAAAGCCGGCATTCCCTTTCTCATTTTACCTGTTCTTACCAGATTTTTGTCACCCGAAGACTACGGCATTATTTCAATTTACCAAGTAATAATATCGGTGTTGATCGTACTCATCGGGATAAACACTCATGGGGCAGTAAGTGTTTCATACTTTAAACTTTCAAAAGATCAGCTGCGTATTTATGTCGGTAACATTATTTACATACTGTGTATCAGTTTTGCCATTGTCCTCCTGATTTCCCTGATCTTAAGCAACGCACTAACTGAGCTACTCGGCTTCCCGGCCACTTGGCTGCCAATAATTACACTGAGCGCTTTCTTTCAATTTTTGACATCACTCAATCTCGTTCTATGGCAAGCAGAACAGCGCCCGATTCCATATGGGCTGACTACTATCGCCTATACGATACTCAATCTTGCCTTGTCACTGATTTTCATAATGTTTATGCAGATGCAATGGGAAGGCAGGCTATATGGCATTATTATCTCAACAATATTGTTTGGAACTATCAATTTTTATATAATGCTGAAGAGGGGGTATATTTCATTTACATGGAATCCTCAGTATTTCCGCGATGCTTTGAAATTTGGCATACCGCTTATTCCTCACTCACTGAGTGGGTTAATAAACACTACTATCGATCGCATTATGCTTACCGCAATGATTGGTATCGCGGCCACCGGTTTATATACTGTAGGATTTCAGGTGGGAACCGTTATCAGTTTATTGGCAACATCATTCAATACTGCTTGGGTTCCCTACCTATACCAAACACTTAAAGAAAATAAACATAGTTCAAAAATCCACATTGTCCAATTCACGTATTTGTACTTCGTTGTTATCGTTCTCCTTGCTTTGCTACTTGGTTTTGCCGCTCCCCCACTTCTCAAAATTTTTGTCGGACACGAATTCCAATCCTCTGCCGAATATGTAATATGGATCGCGCTTGCTTATGCCGCTCAAGGTATGTACTTTATGGTGGCGAATTACATTTTCTATATGAAAAAAACACGAATTCTTGCGATATTAACATTTACGAATGCCCTGTTAAATATTGGACTCACTTATTGGTTCGTAAGCGCCCGGGGAGCAATTGGAGCAGCGCAATCGACAACAATAAGTTATTTTATAGTATTTTTCGCTATCTGGATATTGAGCAATCGAATCTATAAAATGCCGTGGCTCAGGGCATTAAAATTTTCACATGAACCAAAATAAAACTTTTGATTTAATACGAAAAATTGAAAAAGAGTGCCCGGTAAATTCCTGGGTTGTTGATGACATGCGTATTTGGCCTATTGTTCGTGTGCTCATATTTGGGGCTGCCGAAAGGGAGAATGCAATGTCAACACTAAAAAAATCATATCTATCACACACAAAAAAAATAATCAAAGATTTATTACGCGTTATTGACGCGATCATTAATGATCGGGAACATAATTCTTACAGACCTCATCAAGCTGACATACTTTTCTATTCCTCAACTGTAAACCGCATCAAAATTGGTAATCATTATTATGAACGGTTTTTCGATCCCATAATCGAGGAATTATCAAATAATAACTTCACTTCTTTTAGCATCGAGGAAAGTAATTACAGAGAATACTTATACCCGAGAAATAATAAGTCATTTCTCATTCAACCGCTTCTGAGTTTTGGCTCATTATATAATTTCATAACATACCGAAGGTCAAGACTCACTTACTATTTGCCTGAATATGAGCGGATGCTGACTATCGTTAAAAACGATTTGAATGACGCTTCTTTTTTGGAAATTAAATCAATTTTAAAGCTGACATCCCTCATATTGACGTACAAAAAAATATTCTTAGCAATCCTCAGACGAATAAAACCCAAACTAGTAATGATGACTAATTATTATTCACCAAATAGATTCGCTCTTATACTGGCATGTCGTGAGCTGCTTATACCGACAGCGGACATCCAGCACGGCACCCAGGATGAGATGCATCCTGCCTACGCACACTGGGATACCATCCCTCCAGAAGGATATGAACTTCTTCCCGACTATTTCCTACTGTGGGGCGACGGAAGCGAACAAAAAACATATTCCTGGATACATAAGAGGAAAACACCTCATAAAATAATAACTATCGGAAATTTACTTTTAAATAAATTCAAGCATAGAGAATTTAGTGAGCTACAAAAAGACGCGAGTACTATTGAATCAATAATTAGAAGTAAAAAAGCAATAATCAATATACTCATTACCGCCCAAAATATTCCATTGCCAGACTGGCTATTTGACTCTATAATGGGATCTGACCAATCGTGGCACTGGTGGCTTCGACTACACCCAGGACATAAATATCTGCTCACATCTATCCAGAAACAAATTGCACAAAGAGATATTCATGAACGCATAACTATTCCTGAAGCAACGACCCTCCCCCTTTACCTTCTCCTGCCGTACATGAGTTTGCATGTTACTCAAACATCTTCGGTTATTATTGAAGCCCATCAATTTAACATCAATACGATTCTTATAGATCATAATGGCGCGAAGAAATACCCAGGATACATAACAGAATCACGGGCAGCACTCGCTACGGATGCAAAAAGTTTCAGAGAGGCCGCCCTTATATTCACCCAATCGCGAAGGGAAAACAAGGAACGACAATTCGTATCAACGAACCAACCGGGTAACGTAGCTCAACTACTAACACAAATACTGAAAAATCAGATCAAATGACCATCGTTTCCATCGTCGGCGCACGACCACAATTCATCAAACTCGCACCCCTGTCAAGCGAGCTGAGGAAAGCACACCAGGAAATCATCATCCACACGGGCCAGCATTATGATCGAAACATGTCGGATGTTTTTTTTGATGCGCTGCATATCCCCGAACCGGACTATAATCTCGATATCCGTTCAAATTCCCATGGCATACAGACAGGCCGGATGCTTTCTGAAATTGAGGGGTTACTCATGCAGATTAAACCTGACGTGGTCATAGTATTTGGAGATACAAACTCAACCCTGGCTGGAGCGCTGGCCGCAGCAAAACTGCATATTCCCGTCGCCCACGTAGAGGCTGGCATGCGCAGCTTCAATAAATCGATGCCCGAGGAAATCAACCGTATAGTCACTGACCACCTCGCCGACATACTTCTCTGCTCTTCACGCCAGTCAGCTGCATGGCTCGCCAATGAAAATATTAAAACCGGCATAACGATCGTCGGTGACCTAATGATCGACGCTTTGATCAAATATCTTGCTACGGCGCCGAACGATACGGACGTGCTGAGTAAATTCAGGATCGAGCCGCATTCCTATAGTCTCGCCACCATCCATCGTGCCGAAAATACTGACCAGCCAAAAAACCTAAAAAACATTTTATTGGGATTATCACGTTCAACACAGCCCATTCTTCTACCGCTGCACCCGCGAACCAGAAAAGTAATTACCGAGGAACATTTCCAGGATACTATAACCGGAAGTAAAATTCTAATTGTTGACCCGGTGCCCTATCATGAAATGCTCATTTTAGAAAAAAACGCCCAGCTCATTCTGACTGATTCCGGTGGCATGCAAAAAGAAGCGTACTTTTTTAAAGTACCCTGCATCACCCTGCGCACTGAAACAGAGTGGGTCGAGACGCTTCAGGCTGGATGGAATACGCTTGCCGCAGCGGATGCCGATCGGATAGCGAGCTTAATCGCCCACCCACCGACACCTAAAAATCATGGTGCTCTGTATGGCTCTGGGAATGCCGCTCGACTCATTGTTGAAGCTATCGAGCGGTGGCATCAGGAACGCTAACGTCATGCACCGGCAACCACACAGAAAAAAACGGGTTTGCATGGCCGTCACGAACGGCGTAACAAACGATAGCCGCGTTAACCGCGAAGCATCAGCTCTTGCTGAAGCCGGTTTCGAGGTATACGTGGTGGGAATACAAATAATGAAGGAGCAGCCTTTGCTTGAAACGAAAAACGGCTTTACCATAATCCGCGTCCCGAAATTTACACGTGACAATATCTTGACACAGTCTATCTGGCGGATTATTAGATACTATCTGCCGCTTTTTTCATATGGTAACCAAAATACGAAACGGTTATATCAAAAAATGGTCGAGCTCAAAGCTGACATCTACCACGCGAACGACCTCGATACCCTACTGGCTACCTATAGAGCGTCGAGAAAAAATTGTGCCCATTTAGTCTACGATGCGCACGAATTATACGTGGAAACAATGAATCAGGGGTCATTTGGGAAAATTGGCCAATTACTGTTTAAAAAATATTACTCAACTATTGAGCGACGCATAATAAAAAAATGTCGCTTGGTACTGACCGTATCGCAGTCGATAGCCGCTGAATTAGCTCGGCGTTACCATATCCCCGAGCCTCACGTGATTAAGAATGTTCCTCCGCCATCAACTGATTCATCAGACGAAATCATCAATATACGCCAAACCATGGGCATACCGGCTGATGCCATGATTACCCTGTATCAAGGATCACTGCAACCCGGACGTGGATTATTCAATTTCATTGATGCGATGCGGCTGTTGCCAAAACATATTGTGTTGCTGATCCTGGGGAATGGCCCACTTCTGAATAAACTGCAATCGAAAGTATCGGCAAATGGGCTGGGCAATAGGATTTTTTTTCATCCTGCTGTTCCGCTGAAAGTGCTTGCTCACTACACGAAGCAAGCGGACTTTGGTCTCGTCTTTTTAGAAGATCTGAACTTAAATCAGCACCTGGCTCTTCCAAACAAATTATTCGAATATATGAGCGTCGGACTTCCGATTGTAGCGAGTGACCTGCCTGAAATTAGCGCGATTGTTACCAAAAACAACATTGGGACTGTTGCCCAGAGTCATGCGCCAGTGGATATCGCGAATGCTATTTTGAAGCTGACGGAAAGCAATAATATGCACCAGTGCTCACAAAATTCAAAAAAAGCATTCCTCGATGAATTCAATTGGACAAAGGAATCAAAAAATCTGGTCAATGAGTACTCCGAATTGATAAATGATTTCCAAGGGTGATAACAACTTTTTCAGAATTTACCTTCCAACTATAATCACGCTCTACAAGATGCCGCCCCCGTCGTCCCATTGCTGGCCACTCATCTCTCCTTTCAATCATCTGACTTATCCCACGCACCATGTTCTCTTGAGAACTATCAGGAATGACTACGCCAACATTATTCACATGAACGATTTCCGAAACGCCTGGTATGTCAGTTACCAGCACAGGTTTTGCGCAGGCAAGATACTCATACAGTTTCAGCGGGGATAAACCAATGTCAGTATTGCGCTCCATTGTAAATGGTGCGATACAAAAATCGAAAGATTGAATATATTTAGGTACCTGATCATAGGTAATCATACCTAAAAATTCATACTGCTGAGGTTCGAGCATCCGCTCTGCAGTCGTTTTCCATTCCTGCAGCATCATTCCATCACCAACTAATAATAATTTTACAGGAAATTGCTTATTCACTGCTGGAATGACAGGTAGGACATTTTGAATTCCCTGCCAAGGTGCAAAGTGACCAACAAATCCAATCCTGAATACGTGATTTTTTTCATAAGAGCTTTTTGCCTGACCCGGCTTAAATAAATCAATATCTACCCCATTCGGAATGACCACACAGCGTAACCTGTCCACACTATATTCCTTTTGCAGTTGACCGATCAATTCCTCAGTCACGGTAATAATTTTCATCGCACCTCTCAGCGCTCTTTTTTCCAGAAACATGTGCGCGGCCAAGGTCAATGAGATAATGGTACTTTTTTTAATTTTTGAAGCACCATATTTTGCTAGCCCATTTACCTCACAAACATATTTTTTCCCAAAAAACTTCAGTACCAATGGAGCAAAACTTAAATACCGGGTACGGAAATAAATTACATCATACGGTTGGCTCAGTGCAGTGCATACCGTATACACATCATACCAAAAAGAAGTCAGGGCAAACTTTATTCTCCTCAAATACCGAAATCGTGACCGGCGGGTACAGGGTACAAATTGTACGGATTGCAGCTCTATACGCCGTCCATAATCCGACCTAACGCTGTGTGAAACCTGCGGCAGGAGCAGCCGAACATCGTGTCTGCCGATAATATGCCGCCAGACTTCCACCACATGGGTCGAGCCCGCGTCTTCACCTAAATATACAAAAGCGCTTACCAATATTTTCATTGACGTGAAACTGCAAATAATGTATATCCAGCCTCGGAAACAACCTCGCGTTTTTCCCCGCCGGTAATATACTGGGAAAATTTCCCATACGGCCCGTCGACGACATACACAGTATCATATTGCATTATTTTATCCAGGTTTTCAGTTTCAGAAAATTGGGTATTCACGATAGGCGTATAAAATAAATGGGTCAAATCCCCTCCGCCCAAAACGTATACACTATTGAATGTGACGGGATGTGCAATAAAAATATCATGAGGTTCCACATGAGCCGAGACGTAATCAATGAGCGTTTGTGGTGGTTTTACGATAGTCGTGTCAGCGAAGCGGATGACATTTGGGATTGAGGTGATCAGAAGCGCTGCCACCACGACCGGTAACCCTACCTGAAATAAGCGGTTATTTTTTAGTGTGTGTAGGGCAAATACCGCTATAACCGGAATAAAAACTGATATATACAGCATGGCCCGTGGAGCATTATTTGATGGTTCAATGCCGAAATAGGGGCCAACCAGGACGATAAACAGGGACAACAGCACCGCGACCACAAAAGGTAATAAACGGGAATCAAAAAGACGCTTGGCGAAAAGCATGACAACCAACGAAAATAAACCCATAATCGCCACCACGGGGTTCATGCCAAGCCGCGATGCGCCATTGTCAAAAAAATACCGTGAAATATTTTGGTCCAATTTCAGACCAAACTGATCATAGCTCCAGTACTGCTCTCCGGTCACAAAGTGCAGGAGTGGTGTATAAAACAATATCGCGATTATTATTAAACCCGCGATACCTACGGCCAAACTTTGCCGTCGGGAAATTTGAAACAAGGCCTGGAGCGTATCAAAAACCAGCACAGTAACTGAAGCGCAAAATGAGAGCACTAGTGGAATCTTGATATAATTCATCCAGAATAAATCACCATTGATCACGATTATGTTATAGTACGACATCACTGCGGCTATGACTACGCTCGAACTAATAGTGAGCAGCAGTGCATACTTTTTATTCCAGAAAAGAATGGGAATGGTAAGCAGCAGAACCGAAATGGCCATGGAACTCGTCAGTACATTAGTCAATAGAACGCATCCCAGAAGCGCCCCCCCGATGCCTATGCGCCACACCCATCGAAAATCAGAAATAAATACGACATACAAATATGACAAAAATATAACGATCGAAAGATTTTCTGGTAGAAATAGTGAAAAACGCCTGCCCACATAGTACGTACATAATGAAAAAAGGACGACGGTGATGCCGAGAATGCGCGACGAAAATATCTTCTTTCCGATAAGGAATGAAATGGCAATATACATCACGAAAATGACGACACTCATAAGATTAGCTAACACTGCGTAATCCTCAATTCCACCCATCTTTTGGACTACGACCGTAAGCGAATATAGTAACGGTGGATACACCGACCTGATATTTCCCCAAAAATAAGAAGCATGTGCAAAATTTTCCTCCGAACTAATTTTCTTGACTAGAGAAAGATGATCTAAAGAATCAAAGCTTCCCGTAATATCATTGCCAGCAAAAAACAGAACGACCGCTAAAACCATCAAACAAGTCGCTAAACAAATCGTAATTATTTTTTTATAATCGTATGTCATGACCTTCGCTTACTCCAAGCTCAATGATACTAAAAAGATTATTTATGTCGAGAACTATCGCTTATTGCATTTTCGTATAATTCTGAATATGTATTGCCTACTTGACTGAGACTGAACTGGCGTGACTCGGCATATGCCTGGTCGACAATATCCTGTACATGCTTCTGCTGGCCAATTAAGCTGCTCAGTACAGCGCTCAGCGAAGAGTGATCGCGAGGCGGCACCTTCAACACATTTTTTTCCGATTGTAAAAATCTGGGCAATTCTTCTAAATCAGTCGTCACGACAAGCGTTTGACTGGCCATGCTTTCCAAAATACATGAGGGGTTTGCTTCAGTTGCTTTCAGATGTGGGTACGGCAACACCACGACATCGGCCATGCTGACATATTCCTCGATAGGCTTCTTCGTATCTTTCAATACCTGAATGCTACCATATACGTCGAGCTGAGCAATCAAGCGATCATACGCGTCAGACGGCCCGAGACCACTCCATGCCAGAAGCACTTTAAACGGCCGGCGATTCGATGCGCGCAGCTGGGGGACTGCACGTACCAAATACTCCACCCCTTTTACCTCGAGGAAGTGGCCATAGTAGAGCACGATATACTGACCGTCAAACCCATATTTCTTTTTCAGCGAGTTTCGATCACGAGGCTTAAATTTATCAGTATTGACATGAGAAGGAACAAGCCAGATGCGATCCCGATCAACCCCGCGCTCCACTAAATACTCAAATTGATATTCAGTCTGAACCGTAAGCGTATGAAACGATCGAGCGGCGCGCCGAGGAAAATACCCCCCCATCCGATATTGGGAAATCGATTTGAAAGAATGTATAAGTGGCATGCAGCGGCGAAGCAAAATTCGTGCCAGAAGCGCTCGATACATCAGTAGCGGAGCGGCGCTGAAGCTGTGAAGTACATCAAACTGCATACCATACTTTTTTTCCACCCAGCGAACCCCGAGGGCATGAGCAATCACTAAATCAAAAAAATGCAATGGATTAAACCCCTTGCCTATGGAAAAATTAAAAAATGCATATGGCCGCTCGATACAAACGCCCTGGTCAGTCATCTCCCCTCGCGACAGGCCCGACTCGCGGTTCTGGATTACGATGACGCGGTGACCCTCTGATTGTAAATACGCCGCTAATGACGTGATAGTTATGACGCTCGCTTCGTGCTGGCGTGGGTCAAACGCTGGTGTGAGAAAAGCAATATTCATCGTCCACTAACTTTCTGAATGATGAGTTCTGTGCACGTACTGACGGACAAATCGACTGATTCGGTTTTCACCTTATCCGCACCGAGAGTGGGAAGAATTGTATCAAACAGTTTACTTTGGCGTTCTAAATCCTGCAGTGGATGATCGGGACGACGCTGATGTAAAACGGCAATATCATGATACAAATAAATAAACAGGCGCGGCCGGGGAAAAAGGCCAAAGAAAAATTTCTTGAACCCCATCGGCACATGGTCCATGAGCAATAAATCGGAACTGTACCGATCGGTGATAACCACATCATATTTCCACAAACTCGGGAAAACAATTAGCCAATAACGGAAAAAGAGATCAGCGGCAAAAACTGGAGCTGCTAGAGTATATAAAATGCGCTGGGCAATTTTCAATCCACTGGACTTTCCCGCCGGTGCGGCACTCCCGGATGATCGTTTGCTTTCCATACGCGCCTCAAGACGTTTATAGGGTGCCCCTAGAATGCCGATGGGGATAATATTCTTCCTCCCCCGGCCAGTATAGATGATGCGACTGCGGACACCCATCCTCAGCAGCGTTTCATACACTGCCTGCGTAGTTTGCGTCTTACCCGCTCCGTCCATCCCAATAAATGAGATAAGAACGCCTCGGCGTACTATTTGGCGGATCCTCCAGGGTACCCAGCGCATCACGACCCGGATGAAAGTCCACACTCTCCCAGAGCGGGCAATAAACTCAAACAGCACCCAATACCGCTGCGCGATCAGACCAGTATAATCATCATGACGGATCAAATCCCATACTCTACGTCCCCACTGCTCACCGAATATTCTGATAAAATTTGACGCAATATAGTCAAAATCAATATCACCACCGCGAAGCAACTGATTAATTTCCCGCTGATACTGCTTCTTGAAATACCGCTTACCGAGGATAGAGTGGCACACCAGCATGATAACGGTATCCTCTTGGGATAATTTCAGAAATCCGCTATCCATATTCAGACGGTTCCACATTTGCTCGTTGTGTATATAGGATAATTCATTCCATGACAGGTCCCCAATATGTACATCGAGTGATCGAGGAAGGTCGCTATCTAGACTAGTGTTTCGATATCCTTTATGGTCTTTCACGAATGACGCTTCAGGACAATATCGGTACCCCCAACTGTTTAATAGCTCGTCGACCGCCTGAATAGCTTCTGCCTGTATCAGCACATCAATATCGGGTGACGTTGTTTTCGTCGTATTGCCATCAAACCCGCGCAGTACCACGATGGGCGCATGCTGCCTTAAACTCGTTTGCAATAAATCAATAAAACGTCGCATTGGTATTAAGCAATATGATTATATACCATCGTATAAGTCGCGGCGACCGTCCGTTCCCAAGTGTATTTGTCATGCACAAGCTGACGTCCCCGATCGCCCATCTTCGTACGTTGCGGGTCACGCAAAACGCTGGCCAGGGCCGTAGCCAGCCCAGCACTATCGCCGGCGGCTACCAGTCGGCCATTCTGTCCGTCTATGAGATACTGACCCACATCCCCTACGTCAGTCGCCACCACCGGCAAACGAGCCGCCCAGGCCTCAAGTAACGTCAGAGGGTGGCCTTCTGACCAGGATGGCAATACAAACACCCAGGATGACTTATACAGCACCATTAAATCGTCGCCGGTTACTTTCCCTAGAAAATCTACTCGCTCACTAATACTCAGTGACCGAGCTAATTGCTTCAGATTATCTTCCTCAAAACCATAACCCACGATGCGCAGCCTGCTTACCCTGTCCCCAGATGCGATCAGCGAATGAAAAGCCCGCAGCAGTATATCCACTCCTTTCACGGCATCGAGCCGACCTACAAAAAGAATACTTGGATGAGTGGTTTTTTCTGTCGGTACGCCATCAAATGCTGTTACATCTACGCCGTTTGGAATCGCAGTAATATTTTTATTTACATTGGGTATTCGGATAAATGATTCAGCGACGCTGATGACGAAGGTATACCGAATTTTTGTCAGGATACAACGCTCAATGTAAAACTGAATCCCCCGTTTTGCATGGGAATTTGTCAATTGCGAGCCGTGGACCACCATGACGACCGGACGTCGTCGGCACCAGCCGACTACTTTTCCGACGATTCCCGGAGTCACGGATTGCGGTGCATACACGTCCGCAGCTGCATGGAGAAGAAGATATACAGTGCTGGCAATCAGAAACCAAATGCGTACAGCAATATTATTAAACGAACTCCTCGGCCCGAGACAAACGAGCTGCACTGACGGGTTTAGCTGATACTGAACAGGGGTACCGCTGATTTTTCTGGTAATGATCCGCACGCGGCAGCCATATTCACCGACCAGGCGATTTGCCATCTCGCGTACGTACTCCTGACCGCCGCCCACGAGCGGGTACCAGGCATCGATGATGAATGTTATACGCTTTGGCTTGCTCATAGTAATGATTGATAAAATGACACTGTAGTGGCTGCCTGGGTTTTCCACTGATAGTGCCGGACCAGATCCGGAAGCTCTTTTTGCTTTTGCTGATACACATGCGGGTCAGAGAGCACATGATCCAGCGATTCAGCCAGACGAGCGATATCACCTACCGGATATAAAACACCTCCCCTGCCATCGCGGGTAACCTCACGCACTGCGGGAATGCTGGTAGCGACGTACGGGCGATTGACCAGTGCCGCCTCCAGCGTGACGATACCAAACCCCTCCACAGCCGAAGGGTGGCAGAGCAGCATGCTTGATTGTAATACCCGCAGTACATCCTCATGCCGGGCCATAAAACCATGGAAAACTACCTGCGCGGCTACACCGAGTAGCTCTGCCTCTTGCCTGAGACGCTCTGATTCAGGCCCGGAACCGATGATATGGCATCGGATACGCTTCCCCTGCTTCTGGAGCATGGCCAGCGCCTGCAGCACATCACCGACTCGTTTATACGGCACCAGCCGGCTGATGACACAGAGTGTGCCGGATTCTGCCTGTTGTTCCGGCTCAGGCAGATGCTGATGGTCGATTCCATTGTACACTACCTCTGTGGGTGCCTTGATCCGATTGCGCACTTTATCCAGCGTATACCGAGAATTGGCGATCACCCCGTCCCAATGCAGAAGTAAATACAGTCGCTCCACAATTTCCCCGATGATTCCCGCCAGCCCGAAGAGCTGCATCCATTGGCCGAGCCACGAATCATGCACGGTCATCACCGCCCGCGCACGGTAGCGCCGCGCCAGCCAATAGCCAGGAAGGTACGTGACGATTGCCTGCGCATCGACGATATCGGGTGATTCTGGCAGCCGCGTCCGTGCCACCGACCAGGCAAACATAAAACGGCTCCATAAACCCTGGTGGTGTATATACTCCCGTCGCGGGCCGACGCGCAGTACAGTTACCGCGCCGATATCCGCACGATCAGCGCACTCCGGCTCACGACTGGCGATGACCCATACGCGATTTTTTTTCGCTAATTCCCGGGCAATATAAAAACAACGCGCTTCCACACCTCCGCGCATTTCGCGCTCATTAGAACGCGGAAAATACTCACTAATGAGTACTATGTTCATCCTTATTCTTCGCGTCTGCTAATGCTTTATTTCTGACGAGCTGGGTGATTTCCCGCTCCATAAATTCTAGCTTGACGTACAAACGAAATACGCCATAGAACAATGCCACGATCGAGATGTATACCAGCGCGTCGACACCGCGGCCGACGCCGACGGTATCGGCTATCACCGCTGCGGCATGTGGCCACCAGACGAAAAAAGCAACCGCAAACCATAAAAATAGCCAAATAAACAAGGCGAGATTTGATATTGATCCGCTTCGGTATCGTAAATACGCCCGCGACGCGGCAAATACGACAAACAGCGAAATGAGAATCTTGATAATCATCGCATGATGCGGCCAATAATATACTTAAATAATACTTTGCCAAATGACAGCGTACTCTGTCCTTTCCCGGTGGAGTAGGCGCTGTAGCGGATGGTTACCGGTACCTCCACGAATCGCAATTGATTACGATTGATCTCATCGAGAATCTCTGAAGCGTGCGCCATGCGGTCCTGGTGAATTTTAATACGATGCGCCGCCTCCCGGGTAAAGGCGCGTAAGCCATTGTGCGTGTCGGTTACATTGAGCCCGGAGGCAAACCGGGTAAAAATGACTGCCGCCCGGAGCATCAGCTTCCGCAATGGGGGCATGTTTTCTGTAGTATTCTGCAAAAAACGCGAACCAAGAACGACGTCAGCACGGCCCTCGTGGATAGGCAGAAGCAGCCGATCGATATCCTCGGCATCATGCTGGCCATCCGCGTCGAATGTGACAATCGCCTCAGCCTCATGATCGAGCGCATACAGAATCGCTGTTTTGAGTGATGCGCCCTGACCCCGATTGATAGCATGCGTCAGTACCATGGCGCCGGCGCTGGCGGCTACCTGACCCGTGCCATCGTCAGACCCGTCATCGACTACGATCACATACGGATACCGCTGCCGCACGCGCTCTACCACCGCGCCGATGCGCTGGCTCTCATTCAGTGCCGGAATGACGACAAAAACCTTCATCGTCCGATTCCTCGATAAATGATACCCGAAGCAACTAATTTCGATTTATCAAGGCAATTTTTACCATCCACAATTACTTTAACTCCGTTCTTTTTAAAAGCTGACGTCGGGACTTCCATAAATTCACGATGATTGGTGGCGATGACTACCGCTTCGACTTTTCGCAGCAATGATTCCAGATCCTTCACGGTCGATCGATCGGGGAAATATGGATCAAATGTATCCACAATCGCGCCTTCCTTCTTCAGCAGATCGAGAATGTCCAAAGCCGGGCTCTCGCGCAGGTCATCGACGTTTGCTTTGTAGGAAAGCCCGAGCAGACCGACGCGGGTACCCTTGAGCGGCTTGCGGATCTGATTGAGACCTTTCATCAGCTGTTCGACCGTGTAAGCCGGCATGCTATTATTGATATCTCGGGCTAATTTCAGAAAACGATGATCAAAACCAGCTACCCGAGCTCGTTCGATCAGATAATACGGATCAACCGGAATACAATGTCCGCCCACGCCGCACGATGGGTAGTGAGCCATAAATGCAAACGGCTTGGTTTTGGCACCCTCAATCACATCCACCAAATCGATACCCAGCACCTCAAAAGATTTTGCCAGTTCATTCACAAAAGCAATATTGATGTCCCGGAAAGAATTCTCGATGATTTTGGTTGCCTCAGCTTCCTTAATCGATTTCATGGGGCGTACTTCGCCCTCGAGAATTGATCGGTAAAATTTGACTGCTTTTTTCAGTCCGGTCTGACTCAAAGCGCCGACACAACGAGGGATATTCCGCACGTTCCATTTGGGATCGCCTGGATTGATCCGCTCTGGTGAATGTGCCAAATAAAAATCCTTACCGGCTCGCAGCCCCGAACCCTTTTCCAGTATCGGTTGTATCACCTCTTCGCACACCCCCGGATTGACCGTCGACTCCATCACGACCAGTTGCCCTTTACGTAAATATTTGGCGATATTCTTGCTGGCACTGCGCACCGGTTCTAAATTGGGATTATGCATATGGTCGATCGGCGTCGGCACGCAAATCACCACTATGTCTGATTTTTTTACTGACTCAAAACTTGTCGTAGCCGTAAAATATTTCTTTGCCACCCAGGTCGCCAATTCCTTATCCCCCTTAATCGGAGATATGCCCTTATTGATCATATTGACCTTGGCTTTTTCCTTGGAAATGCCAAACGTGGCGTAGCCCTTTTCTCCGCACAGGCAGGCAAGCGGCAAACCAACGTAACCGATGCCGACGATAGTCACTATTTCTTTCTTTGCCCTCCGTTTTGCAGATTTTTTCTTCATAGTTTATTTTATTAATCGTTATTTTGTAATAAACCACTGATACGTTGTCCGGAGACCCTGCTCCATCGTTATGCGTGGGCGCCACTTCAGGATGGTGCGGGCGCGAATATTACCCAATGCGCTGCGGTACTGTTCGACAACCTGTCCGCGGCGTACCGGCTGATTGCGACCGCTAATCTTCTCAAGTGCCCGATACAGCCTTAAAACCGTTGTTTCAATTCCCGTGCTGATGTTCACCACCTGATTGGTACCGCGAGATAAAGCCATAAGCGAAGCGGACACCACGTCGGTCACATATACGAAATCTCTCGTCTGGCGGCCGGTATTGAAAATCGTACAGATTTTGCCGCGTGCCAGCCGGTCAGAAAATATAGCGACTACCCCGCCTTCCCCGTAGGCATCCTGGCGCGGTCCGTACACATTCGATAATCGGAGGATACTATACCGCAGGCCACTCTGACGGATATACAATTCAGCTGCGTACTTGGCGATGCCATAGGGAGTGACCGGCGCGGCGCATTCCGACTCCCGACTGGGGGGTGATGCACTGGGATCGTAGACCGCCGCAGTCGAATAAAAAATCAGCTTGGCACGGCTCTGAGCAGCAATCTGAATGCATTGCAACGTGCCGATAATATTAGTCGTGGCATCGGCTACCGGAAAGCGTTTTGAAACCTGAAGATTTTTCTGAGCCGCGAGATGATACACATGCGAGAATCGATAGGGGCGCAGCATTCGCGCCAACGCCTGACCAGCGACTGAATATTTTATAAAACGAGCCTGAGGATGTACGTGGGATCGTTTACCGACGCTGAGGTCGTCCACGACGACTACCCGATGCTTTCGCTTAACCAGTGCGTCAACCAGATGAGAGCCGATAAATCCTGCTCCGCCAGTTACCAAAATTGTACTCATGATAGCTTATTCCTCTTCATCATACGTTCCGACCAAGGGCTGAAGTATATTCTGATTAGCTTTGACGTATTCGATCGTCCGCTGCAATCCATCCTGAAGTGTCACCAATGGATACCACCCTAGCTTTTCTTTTGCCAGCGTAATGTCCGGCAATCCCAACGGGGTCATAAACAGCAGCGATGGTTTAAACACGATGCGTGACTGGGAATTGGTCATGGTCTTAATCATCTGAGCGATATCTGTCATCTTGTGCTCCTCATAGTGCCCGACATTAATCGGCCCGGATTCATGAGACTGCATCATCTTGATCATCGCTTCGACAATATCTGAAACATAACACAGTGACGTGGTAAATGACTCGTCACCATAGAGTACCATCGGTTTATTGTTTAGTGCCTGCAACACGAAATCAGGCACCATATGACCGTCAAAAAGTGCTAATCGCGGTCCGTAGGTGCGAAATACACGGATGATTTTCGTGTCCAAATTATAGACCTCACGATACGTAGTCACCGCACTCTCTCCGAATCGTTTACCCTCATCGTAGCAAGCGCGTGGGCTGATAGGATTGACATATCCCAGATACCCCTCAGTGTATAGCGGCGCATTGGCAAAACGCGGGCCATACACGACCGATGAGGATACAAACAGAAATTTAGCTCGATATGTCCGCGCTAGTTCCAAAGCATTGACCACACCCAGGCTATGCGCCTTCAGCGTCTGGATACGATGTTCATTAAATCGTTTTGGTGCGGTCGGAGAAGCCAAATAGTATATCTCCTGCACTCCGCGGAAACGCACCTTAAATTTATCCAATTCATGAGCCTCTACTAAATTGATGGGGACGCTGATGTCATGCTTCAAAAATTCAAAATGCGGGTCTTGCAGTAAATGATTTATATTTTCCACTCTGCCGGTGGAAAAATCATCCATACAAATGACATTGTAGGTTTTGACTAATTCATCACAGAGGTGTGATCCGATAAAACCGGCTCCTCCGATGATGAGTATATTGGCTCGTTCCGATTCACTCATTTGTGCTGTCATACTATTGATAACGTAAACGAATTGATAAAAGTGTGCCTACGATGCGCAACGCGCTGAAAAAAAATTTTGCCGGCGATCCGAGAAAAGCAGATCCGCTTCGGTGAATCCAGCGTGTCGGCACTTCAACGATATCGTAACCCTTCCGACGCAGGAAATGCAGTGTCTCAACGTCAGTGGCCATATTTTGGACGCGCAAATGGGGAACCACTGAGACAATCGCCTCCCGCCGAAATACTTTTGCGCCACACTGGGTATCGGCATACGGGAACCAGAAAAGCAGCTTCACCATCACCCGAAATCCCATACTGGCGATATTGCGCATAATACTGCGGTTGACTATTTCCGAGCCTCGCTTCCAGCGCGATGCGATGGCGCCATCATGTTCCAGAGCGACAGATATAACCTTCTGAAATTCACCCGGTACCGTAGCAAGGTCAGCATCGACAAAGCCAATCCACTCGCCCCGCGCCTGACGATACCCCAGATGGAGCGCCCCACCCTTGCCAATTTTTTCCTTGATGTCATATTGCTGTACCCGCTCGGGATGGGCGGCAGCAAATGCAGTCGTTATGCCAATGGTATTATCTGTAGAGCCATTAACCACGATGACAAATTCAACGTCCTGCGATTTGAAGTAATCCCAGTACGTGGCTAACATTTCGCCTATTCGCTTCTCTTCGTTGTATGCCGGAACAATAATTGATAAGAGCATATTCAAAAATTATTATAACGAAAAAAGCTCATTTTGGCAAGTTATGGAATGATGGGGTTTCTGCGACCCCTAGGCATCGCGAAATGTCCAGTATTTATTGCCAAAAAAATTACTAAACAAAACAATACCGATAGCAACCATCTTGGCAAATAGATCATCGTTAGCGCCAAATAACTGATGTGCTGCCGTGTGCTCGACGATGAAATACACAATGCCGAGATTCAAAAAATAATTGATCACACTCACTACAAAAAACTTTCCCGATTCTGATCGTGCATTTCCACTATCACCTTTGTCAAATGTCCAGTGTTTATTCAGAAGAAAGTTATTGACGATAGCCAGCAATACACTGATAGCTGTGGCGGCAATATAATACAATCCGAAAACGCGTGTCAGCAGCGCGTACACACCGAAATCAACGCACGTGCCAACTACGCCAACCACTGCAAATTTTGCAAATTGAAAAATTCCCGGTCGCTGCTGGATGATTGGATGTAAGCGGTTCCACATATACCTATTGCATTACTGCTACATGTACACCTCCACGAAATGTGGACGTATAAGCAAAAAACTGAGACTGTACGGCACCGGAAGCCGTCAGAATACGTACGTGCGGTGCCCCAGTGTTCCCAGCGCCGGTAATAATCTCATCGATGCCGTCACCGTCCACATCACCTGCGGCTACCTGTACCCCACCACGAAATTCCGTGGCGTAGGCAAAGAATTGGTCTTTGACCGTGCCGTGGTAGTCAAAGATGCGCACGTGAGGTCCGCCACCCACACCAGCGCCGGTAATAATCTCATCGATGCCGTCACCGTCCACATCACCTGAGGCTACATACACCCCACCACGAAAAGTCGAAGCATACGCGAAAAACTGGGACTGAACTGTCCCGGAGGCGTTCAGTACACGTACGTGCGGCGCGCCGGTATTCCCGGCACCGGTGATGATATCCGGCTGGCCATCGCCAGTCACATCACCTGAGGCTACATACACCCCACCACGAAAAGTCGAAGCATACGCGAAAAACTGGGACTGAACTGTCCCGGAGGTGTTCAGTACACGTACGTGCGGCGCGCCGGTATTCCCGGCACCGGTGATGAGTGCGTGCGCCGTGGGAAGCTGGGTAGCCATCAGCGCAGCTAAATCGACCCGCCCCGCACCGAGGTGGCCAGCCACACTTGGATTCAATCCGTCGATATTAACCGCACTCTGTTTGAGCAACTGGGTAATCTGCAGGCCTGTCAAAGACGCATTATATGATTTTATCAGCGCAGCTGCCCCGGCCACCATCGGGCTTGCTAATGAAGTACCAGTCCAGCCCCCGCCATAATATTCATCGAGGAAAGCTCCTGAAACCGGATGTGACACGAGTGGATCATACACAGCAGTGGTGTAAATATTTTTTGCTGGCGCGACCAGATCAATGCAATTGCTTCCATAATTCGAACCGCCCGTTATCGTCGAACCGTTCATGACGGTAAACCGACGATCATTGAGGTCAGTACCCCCGACACCGACAACATACGCGGTACATACCGGATAGCGCGGATGTACGTTTAAATTAAGATTATCATTGCCCGCCGCTGCAAACACGATGATTCCCGCCTCGGTTGCTTCCTTGATCACCCGCGCCAGGAGCGCATCTTCATTGGTGCCGACAAAGCTCAGATTGATGAAATCGGCGCCATTGCGCATAGCATAGCGGATGCCATTGTATACATCCCGGGTATTTCCCGCACCAGTGCTCTTCAGAACGCGTACGGGCATCGTGTTCACCCGCCAGTTGATTCCAGTGATCCCCTGGGCGTTATTACCCCGCGCTCCGATGACGCCGGCAATAGCGGTACCATGATGAATGCCCGATTCGGTCCATCCGGCATCATACTGGGGGTTTGGATCGCTCGTATTATCAACTATATTCCAGCCGTTCCGATCATCGATATATCCATTTCGATCATCATCGACGCCGTTTGCCGCTATTTCACCGGTATTCGTCCAAAGATTGCCGGAAAAATCAGGGTGGTCAATATCCATGCCAGTATCCAGAATAGCCACAGTTACTGATTTCGAACCAGTGGCGGTGTCCCAGGCCCGCTGCGCGTGCATGACGGGCAGATATGTCTGAGAGCTGCGCAGTGGGTCATTGGGCGTGGCAACCGCCTGGTAATCATGATTCAGCTGCGCATGCTCTATCCGCGGATCATCAGCCAGGCGTGATAAGAGCGCTCCCACGTTTTCCGCACTGCCGATCGGTATAGCGGACACGGTATCGCGACCGCGAAGCTGCACCACAATACTACGAGACTCGGATGCAACTGCCGCGGCTGGCTCGGATGTCATCGCTATGACCCCAGCCAGTGCGCAGGCGGTGCTGATCCCAAAAATCCACAATGTGCCGCGCATGTTAGGGAAGGGTGGCCAGGGTAACATTTGTTTTTTGTGATTCTCCATTTCGGACTATGGTCAATGTCAATGTATCGCCAGCCGCATGCGCCAGTACTACATCAGCGATAGACAATTGTGCACCGATAGGCTGACCGTCCACCTCGGTGATGATATCTCCATTCTGCAAACCTGCGGCACTAGCCGGACTATCGGCTACCACCCCGGAGACGTCCTCAGTGGTGTATATATAGTTCCCCTGCTGCTCCAGCGGGATGGCATCGGTGATCGGTGCATGCAGTTGATCGAGTTCCACATAGCGCACGCCGAGATACGGGCGCTCAACTGCCGCGCCGGAAAATACGTCACTCATGACTTCTGTGATCCGCTCAAACGGCTCTATCACATGCTCACCCCCCACCCGAGTGATGATTCCGAGTGCTTTTTTATCAAACGTGAAGGCAACGCTCCCGACAAACCGAGGGTCGAGATCCTGACCAAAAAGGACTAGTGAATCGTACTGTTCTGAACTCATAACAAAATCGTTCGACTGATTCATCGGGTAATAGTCAGTGGCAATAATGGGTGTACGCGCTATCTGGTGTACCCCATCGTGCAGCGACTGGATGGCCAGTATTTCCTCGGTGTTGCGAATATTTACCGCGTCGGAAAATCCTACCGTGGTCAGACCCGTGGCTCCAATTTGGACAAAAGCATAAACCGTGGCTGGATCGCGGACGATGCGCTCAACCGCATATATATCTCCATCGTCAGTGATGGCGACATAATCCCCCCCTTCAGGCAGCGCGTCAGCCAATATTGCCACATATCCATCATCGGTCAGCACAAACCCCTCCGCCACCTTTTCACTGGGGAGATACTGCGCATCGAGCCCGGTCGTTTCATCGTGACGCGGGTAAAAACGGACCACGCTCTGTGATAAATCCTCTGCAATTGATTCCACCTGTGCTGCGGTCAAAATCCTATCTTTGTTACGAGAGGTCAGTATCACCGAGGTTTCAGAACCACTGGTCAGGCCAAATTTTTCCAGCCACGGAATCCGATCACCGAATGAGAGCAGGGCCAGCTGACCAACGATGCCGGCAAAAAACCCGATAATGATGACGATAAGCAACCAACTGATTGAAAAACGCGCCTTGGACTGCGGTTTGTCTATGGTTTTTAGAGTACCATCGTATAATTTTTCTATCTGATCTGTATCGTCAGTCTGTACTTTGGGCGATGTCGGGGTAATTTTTGGTTTCATGTCTAGATCCATTTAGTTGTTAATAACGCTATCACTACCGTCGCGGCACTAATCAGCACATACGTGCGGACAGACCGCGGATTGAGGGTAGCTTTGAGGTAATCCTTAGTGGTATTCATCAGTACATAATACACCGATACCAGCAGTAGCGCATTCACCACAAAAGCGGTGGGAAGTAGGCTGACGATATAAGCCATTTCCGCCGTCACAATGCCAAGTACCATGATAAACAGTTTCCCGTGCTCCCAGGGAATTTTATGCGACCACAGTGTCCGCATATACAGGAAAGAAGCAAGCACACCAATTGCCAGCGCCAGTGGCCAAAAAGTCCAACCAAGCAGCACGCTCGCGCCGTACGCACTCGCGGTAAATAAAAAAAGCGAGAGCATATTGACATAGCCATAAATATTTTCCAGCGCATATGGCTGGTACTGCTCAGCGTGGTGGATAAAAGAAAAAATATTTTTCAATATCAGCATATATACAGTCAGTAGACCACCGATAAAAAACCATCGTACCAACGGATCATCAATAAATAGATAAAAAAAGAAACCACTACCAATAAACACCAGTGGCGTCCAAACAAACTGCCAAAAAGTATGACGCAAGCCCGATTCACTGGTGAGCGACCACACGGAAAGTACGATGATACAGAAAACGACCACGCCAACCCAGACAATCCACTCCGGATGGAATGTCCAGATAGCAAACGTCGAGCCCAAAAGAATTGAGCTAAAATACGGTAAAAAGCGATTAAACAGGTAGAGCATGGCGATTAGGGTTCATCACTATTATTATCAGTTTCCGATGGCGCGGTTCGTAATTCCCGCTGCACGGTAATGATGCTCTGCTGCACCTGCTCTGGATCCTTGACCCCGTGCAATTCAATATTAGCCTGACTGCCGGCCGTTTGTATGATGACGCTGCCGTAGTGCAGGATCGTTTGGCACATGCCTTTGATCCGGACGCTGACATCCTGGATTTTATCATAAGTAGTCTCCGAGACCGTCCGATCAAAAAATCCCCGCTGATCCAAATCTATGATACGGTCCTCAGTGATAATAAACGCATTAAATGTGTACAGATACACTACCCGCAATGCAAGTACCAGCCCAATTCCCAGCCCCGTGCCAAATATGACCACTCCCGGCAATCCCCAGCGCAGCAGTGGCACCATAAAGAAAAAAGGTGCTATAATGAATACCGCGGCCATGACTGTAGAACCAAAAAACACCAGCGGATATTTACGGACTATGAGCACGACCACTTCCTCGGCCTTAAGCATTTTTTGAATCCGTCGTTCAAACATAGGATATTCTTAATATGATACGCAAGAAAACAATCCGGGTCATCTGGCTCATCATCGTCATTTTTGGAGTTCTCAGCATGGTGTTTTTTTCGGTGCTCCCAGCGTTTACTGGAACTTCAGCGTTTTAGCACAGCCCGATACGCTTCCGGCGGAATATCGACTTTGCCCATGGCACGCATCCGCCGTTTGCCCTTCTTTTGCTTTTCCAGCAATTTCCGTTTGCGGGTGACATCTCCTCCGTATAGTTTTGCCGTGACGTCTTTGCGCATGGCGGGCAATCGGCTGGCGGCGATAACTTTTCCCCCGATAGCCGCCTGGATCTTTACCTCAAACATTTGCCGAGGCAGAACTTCTTTCAGATTATCCACAACGGTCCGACCGATACGATAGGCGTCGTCCTGATAGACAATCGTAGCCAAAGCCTCGACTGGATCATCGGCGACTACGATGTCCATGCGCTGAACCACACAGGGGCGATATGACAGAAAATCATAATTTAACGAAGCATATCCGGCACTGATGCTCTTCAGTGTATCATAAAATTCCACCAGCAGACTAGCCAATGGCACCTCATAGTGTAGTATCGCTTTTTGCGCATCCAGGTACTCCGTCGTACGATACACCCCCCGCTCATCGTGGACCATCGTCATGATACTGCCTATGTATTCACTGGGCGAAACGATGTCTACGGTCATCCACGGCTCTTCGATACGATCAATGTGCGGCGGTTCCGGTAGTTCATGGGGATTGGTCACCACGATCGTCTGTTCCTGAAAACGTTTATCGCGCCGTCGCATGGCGTGCATCCCAGCTTCGGACAGGGTGACGTGATACGCCACGCTGGGTGCGGTAACCACGATATCGACGTCATACTCCCTGTGAATACGCTCCTGGAAAATCTCGAGGTGGAGCATGCCCAGGAATCCACAGCGGAAGCCAAACCCGAGCGCTTCAGAATGATCCGGTTCATAAGCCAGCGAAGCGTCAGTCAGAGCGATGCGGCTGATGGCCTCACGAAGCTCCTCATATGCATCCCCCTCTTTGCTATATATGCCAGCAAATACCATAGGTTTGAGTATGCGATATCCAGGGACAGCCTCCGCTGCCGGTCTGGACTCGAGCGTCACCGTATCGCCGACGCGACTATGCTGGACATCCTTCAGACCGGTGACGATATATCCGATCTCGCCTGCCTGCAGTGACGGGCGAGGTGACAGCTTCGGTTTGAAAATACCGATGTCCTCAGCTACCGAAGCCACCTGGGTGGCCATCATTCGCACCGTGTCTCCTTTTTTGATAGACCCATTGAACAGCCGACCATACACTACCACGCCACGATACTCATCATAAAATGAATCAAATATGAGCATCTGCATAGGCGCACCGATGTCTCCGGTGGGTGCTGGCACTCGATCAACCACTGCCTCCAAAATCGCTTCGACATTCTGTCCCGTTTTGGCAGAAACAGCGATGACGTCCTCAGCAGCGCAACCAAGCAATGTAATGACGTCGGCAGTCACCTGCTCCACATTCGCGTTTGGTAAATCTATTTTATTGATCACCGGGATGATCGTCAGATTCTGTTCCATAGCTAAATACAGATTGGCCAGCGTCTGCGCTTCGATACCCTGGGTTGCATCAACCAGCAAAATGGCGCCTTCCACAGCGGCTAATGACCGGGATACCTCATACGTGAAATCGACATGTCCGGGAGTATCAATCAGATTCAGAATATACCCGCGGTGTTCCATACGGACCGGTTGAAGTTTTATAGTGATACCACGTTCGCGCTCGAGCTCCATCTGATCCAGCATTTGATCTTTCATATCCCGCCGTTCCACCGTATGGGTGATTTCAAGCAACCGGTCAGCGAGCGTTGATTTGCCGTGGTCGATATGGGCGATGATGCAGAAATTTCTGATGTGCTTCATGCTAGTCATGGGCAGGAGTCTTTCCATTAAATAATTGCAGCCGGGCTTTCTGAATCCATTGAGTAATTATCGTGATTTCATCGCAGCGGAACACGAACGCTAAAACCATATAGCTGACCAGCCCGACTATTCCCGCGCCCATCCCCTGGATGAAAATACCGACAAACGACTGCATGTTCACCCCGAGCGCCAGTACATATTTTGCGCCGATGACGATGGCGCCCATCATGGCGCTAATCAGGACTATTTTAGTCACAGAGTATATTATTTTCCGGTCGTCGAGATACCCACGCTGCCGTCTCAATAGCCAGAACAAAACGGCCATCTGTATGATGCTGGCGATAGAATACGAAACACCCAGTCCGATCACGCCAAATATACGACTGAGAATATACGCGCCGAGGATATTCGCGCCGACGCTCAGCAAGCCGACCTTGACTGGAGTTTTCGTATCATGCCAGGCATAAAATGAGCGCGTCAATAGCGGAATGGTACTCTGTGCGAATAACGATATGGCAAAAAAACCCAACGTCTGTGCGGTCAAATAGGTGTCATTCCAGTCAAATGCCCCGGCGCCGAGTACCACTCGGACAATCTGAGCCCGAAGCAGCAAAATCAATACCGACGTGGGGATGATGAGAAAAAGTATCCGCCGCAGTGTCGTGGAAAAGTGGACGACAAACATCTCCCCATCTTTTCGAGCAGATGCCTCGCTAAAAAATGGGTACGAAGCCACAGCCAAAGAAACGCCAAACACGCTGATAGGAAAATGTTGAAGATTGTTTGCAAAATTGAAAATCGTTACCGAACCGACCGCCAGTGTCGAACCAATAATCACGCTCACCAACTGGTCGATTTGATTGACCGCCAGTCCAAACGTCCGCGGTACCATCAACCGGCCGATTTCGCGAACACCGGGATGCTTCCGATCCGCCACAAAACGGTAGCGATAGCCGAGGCGGAATACGCCGGGAAGCTGAATCGCCATATGCAAAAACGAACCGACCACCACACCATAGGCCAGGCCGTATACACCATAGTGAGGCACCAAGGCGTAAATACCGATAATAATGCCAAAATTATACAGTACCGGCGCAAACGCAAAATTGACATACCGTTTGAAGGAATTGAGAATGCCAGTCATGATGTTGCTCGCACCGAAAAAGAGTATCGATACCAACATAATACGCGTCATCTGCACCACCATCAGTCGTTTCTCTGGATCAAAACCGGGAGCAATCAGAGGTACAATCTGCGGAGCGAAAATAAAAAGAACCGCGCCAAATACACACAGTCCGATCAATAAGATATTCAGAAGTGAATTTACCAAATACCAGACCTCTTCCTTCTGCTGCGTACCAGCCTTAGCACGCTCAATGTACTGGACAAATACCGGTATAAAAGCCGCGGACAAGGCGCCGAGAACCAAAACATTAAAAACTAAATCCGGAATACGAAAGGCGGCATAATACACGTCCAGGCTATCTCCCGCTCCAAACTGTGTGGCAAGCAGCCGATCTCGCACCAATCCAATCAACCGACTTGCGACCGAGGCCACTGCGATAATAATTGCACCACCGGTAAGGGTGGTGGTTAATTTATGCCAAATCCTGCTGAACATAATGAAAAAATTATAACAACTTTTTCTTCAAAAATCAAGTCTATTTATATAATTAGTGTGTCGTAAAATGGTTTGTAAAAGCAAACCATCCTAAGTCATACGAAGGACCTCCAGGTTGCCCTGACGGGAAAGCGAGTGGGCCCGCAAATAATGCTGCACAAGCAGTTCTTTATAGCAAACCAAAAAGCTGCCGACAAGCGACAACGCATGGGTACTACTTTTTGAGATATGCCTTCAAATAATTGAGGGCATTGAGGAGAGAGTTTTCCTCAAAAAGAAGTGATGCGCCGTCTTTTAAAAACTCATCGGCAGCTTTTTCGGTGCCCACCAGAGTGAGCACATAAGTAGCTATAACCGCAAGAAGATATATTGTCAATATCGCGTCCCACGCGCGAGCATATGATTGATCATACGTTCGAGAATGAGGGGGAGCGCAGCCGATTCACAATCGTTATACAACAATCGTGAATACCTGCATACGCTCCCCTTCCGAAAGTGGTGGTCAGTTCCCCGGAAACCACCAGGGGAAGAAGGTTATGAAGCCGCCAGCAACGATTCCCACGAGGATGATAAACAGCTTGGCGGCAGTCCGCTCAAATCCCACCGCATTGCGATGAAATCCAGCAGCCCAACCGACCCCGAAGATGGCCAGTAGCGCTCCTCCTCCAGCATAGCAGAAGAAGTAGCCTACGACGCGATTGACCGCGTCAGTGATGTAGTAGGAGACGAAGTTCTCCCACCACCCTCCGACTGACGGCCACTGGTAATTGATGTCCGGCAATGGCAGCCAGACCAGCACCAGATTCAGTATCAGCAGCCAGGCCGTCCACCCGGCGCGGTTTTCCGGTGACTTCCAGAAATGGTCCTGGAAGTGGTGCGACCGCAGCTTCAGCCACGGCAGCGCCAGAATACCGGTATTCACCAGTATTCTAATGATATGATATTCCTGGGGTATTTCCATAATACCTTCCTTTCTTTTTTTGTCGAAGATCGTGTTCTATCTAACCACCGAAGTGGAGGCGAGCCGCCCGCCTTTGCCCAATAAATTGGACTGACGGACAACGGTATATCCAGGCACATAACGCAGTGGGTACCGCGCAGCATATGCCAGGTGTACACCAGACTACCCCTCCATTTCGGTGATAAGTTTTTTTTGAATGTTCCTTCTTCAGCACAGTATGAGATTACCCGTACTGCGCTGGAGAAGGTGTTCGAGAAGGTGAGATATATGTCTTTGTGACATTCACCTTCTCGAACAAACTAGGCTAGGCTAGAGCTGTACATGTACCCATGCGACGGCGTATGCGGCCAGTAGCATGAGTACCGAGACTCCGAGGGTTTGCAGGGCAAACTGCTTTTTTGTCCCGATGCTTTTTTCCAAATCGTTGTACAGCAGCATCGGAAGAAAATTTCCAACCACGAGCGACATGGCCCAGAAGCTCGACCCGCTATACGGAAGTATGTACAGATTAACCAATATGACGAGGACGAGCGACCATGCCGTAATGGCGGCCCAACGATTCATGTCAACCGTTCTTGAAAACGGACCGCCGATAACCCGCCCAAACAGCTCACGGATGATAGTGGTTGCGAGGCAACCGACGATCGCCACTGCCATAAATGGCAGGTTTTCGTGCGACGTCATGTCACTCCACTTGAGTGGCAGGCCATAGGCAAGGCCAAACAAGTAAGTGACAAATACCCCGACGCCAGCACCAGCAAAAGCGATTCCGAATCCTAAAAGTGTTTTCATGACTAGCCCCTTATTCACTAGTAAACGTGCGATTTCTTTCTTCAGCAATCAATGAGATCACCCATCAATCGCTGGAGAAAGGAGGCGAGGAACGGATAGAACGTCCCTCGCCATGATCACGTTCGTCACAATCTCAGTTATACCCAACAATGAACGCGATGACACATATCCCGACCGCGATAAGGGCGATCCAGAATACAAACCAGTAGAGCACCTGACTCGGATAGAAAATGATCCAGTCAGGATGCGTCACCGACGTTCCCTTCTCGTCCTGGTCGAGGACAACCTCCCTGATTTTCATCAGGGCGTTGTCGCGCTCCAACTGCGACACTGAGGCAGAATCAGACTTCGTCCGATCAATGATGCTTTCGGTAGTTTGCTTCGCACCCTTGATCTGACCGTACCAGATGGCTAGGTCATTGGTGGGGTAGCTTCTGAAAATGACGCCACTATTCCCCGTGGTGAGACGCTCACGCTCGATGTAACCAATCGCATAGCCGAGAAATTCATCGGCTTTTTCGACAGTTGGCGCATCACCGGCCAACTTCAGATAGTTGCCGCACTCTGAATCGAATGTGTATTCGGCGACTAGGGCAATGATACCCAGAGCTATAAGCGCGATGATACCGATGGCGAAGAATACGAACTTCATGATTTCCTCCGATTTTGATTGTGATCTCTCAATGAACATATTTCCCTTCTTCAGCAATTAATGAGAAAACTCGTTAACCGCTGGAGAAAGGAGGCCACGGGATACATTTGAGATGTTCGGGTGGCCTAAGGCAGATGTGGAGGATAAAAGTAGCGATTTTTTTGCAAAACTACATAGCGTGTCTTGCAAATGTTGTAATCAACAGTACTACTAGTATTACTGCAGCTTCGATTACCTTTATATAGAGAATCGTAGTAATGACGAAGCAAATTACTGCTCCAGGTAATGAAACTGCAAGGATCGTTTCCATCGTGCAACCAGCAAGTAACATGCTGATTAGGGAAATGGAAACTGGTATAGACCAGTTGTAAAGAGCTTTTTTAAGGTTTTTCATTTTTTACACCCTTTTTTTCTTTTCCTTTCTTCAGTAATTAATGAGAAAACTCGTTAACCGCTGGAGAAAGGAGGCCTCGAGAACATTAGAGATGTTCGGGAGGCCTAGAAGCAGATATGTGGAGGATATAGAAGGACAATTTGTATGTAGGGAGAAGGATTCGAGAGGCGCGCCTTTAGTCACCGAAGTAACCGACGCACCGAGTGCCAGAGGTAGTTATGTTCCAGTCGAAACCGGATCACGACTATCTCAGAGTGGCACCCATTACTCGTCCTCCTTTTCCCTAAGTACAAACTATTGGAGCATCGCGAGCATCGACTTTATGTCGGGCGAGCGATACTACTGCTTTGCGGAAAGCATTGAAAACTACTTTTTGAAAGGAGTTTTCAAGTTTACAAAAAACGTCTTTCCGTGTTTGAGGGAGAGACGTTTTTTGCTTGAGTTATTGGTCGTTGTAATAATTGAGCGCAATACTACGATAGTACGCTATTCATGGCTTGTACCAAACGCATTTCCACCGGCGTTTGCGGTGACTCTCTCCTCAAAGAGTTTATATGTGATGTAAAAGAATCAATAGCGTAACGAACTATCATATACCTATATGGTTTATGGGTCAAGGGGTCTATCAGGAGGTATATTGCTTTTTTTGGCTAATAATAGAAAAAAAGTTATCCACAATTATTTTTTTAATGCTAAAAATAGCCAAAATATGTATTGGCTTCAGATACACGCTGATAGCTTATTTATTTATCAAGCAATATGGAAAACTGGCGGTCAGTGTCCAGATCGACGCTAAAGCTGATGGTACGGTCGGCGATTTGAGCGTCAGCCGAAGCCCAGCGAAGTTTCATCTTTTCTGGAAGCGCGACCGTATGAATAAATGCGGACGAGTGCGTGCCAGGCTGGGACTGGACATAGAGTGAATAGGTGTCCGTAGTATTGATAAACCCGCCGACATGAATCTGCTGCGGCAAACGGTATCGTATCGTCACGGTTTGTGATTCGCCCGGATCGATGCTGATCCAATTGCCAAACGCCGTCTTGCCGAATTCCTGCGTGATGCGGGTATCACTCTGCTCGTGCAGAGTGGCATTGCGCTCTACTAACTGGAGATCGGTGTCCGCTTGGGCATCCAGATCTGGCTGGTGGAATCGGCTGGCGGGAATCCGATCAAATCCCTCAGCTGAAATAAGCGTGCTCCCCTGGGGCACATAGAAGCGGACATACGAAACATTCGCCTGCCCATCAAACGCATCTACCGGGCTGCCGCGATGGACTCGCGTCAATGAGACGGTATCGATCACGCTTCCGTCCGCTGAAATGGTTGTATCATGCCTGATAAACTGATCGATGACATGGTCAGTCTTGCCGCCGGCGATATTTGTATTGACCACGTACAGATAGTCATCCGACGCCTGCCGCACTCCCCCGTCCCAGCCATACTCAGCGATTCGGGACTGCACCGGAGCATCAGAAAAATACAGTAGCATATTGTGATCCTGCAACGAGCCGATGAGCACGTCCACCACCGATGTCAGCGTTTCAGTGTCAGCGTGAAAAACCCGATTGAGGATAATCGGCACCAGATCGCCGATGAATTTCTTCGGTTGGTTTTCGTCACGGTCATAGGTTATTTCGGCAAAAGTCTGCGCTTCCCTGACGAAATTGTCGGCAGTGACAGTAATGCCATAGTCGGCCTGCATATCGATGGGTCCGGTAATGTCCAGCATCCGCTCGATGACGGTCGGCGTCAGCGTCAGCACCCCATCCACCGAGGTACCACCCGTACGCTCAAAAAACCACATCATTTTTTTTGCTGACGCGGGAAAATCCGGAAACCAATTACTGTCCTGTATATTCCAGTGCGGATTGACCAGCCAAAGCGGCTTCGGAGCAATCAATTTTTCCTGCAGCTGCCCGGCAATATCATAGACGCCGCCGCCAGGGACCTCGATATTTTCTATGCTACCGCGGCTGATGTCCACGAGCGCGACGGATCCGATAAATCCACCGGTCGGCCGGAGTTCACGGTTATTCTGAAAAGCCAACACATACCGCCGGGGAGCATCGTCACCCAGTATATAGAGTAGCGCATCGGAGAGCTGACTGAAGTCGGTGAGACGATCACGAACAATGGGAAGCGACTGCTGGAGCGTGCTGATCGGTCGCTGATACTCATCCGGCAAATCCTTCAATCGCACCGCCTGAAGCGCAGTGACTGCGGCATCCACGTCCGCCGCAACCGGCTCCATACTGTCCCGGGCAATAGCTAAATACGTGGTCAATGACGAATGTTCGGTATCGGCAGGATCGGCGCTGACGCCGGCTAGGCTGTGAATCAGCTGGCTGACGGTAGCGCCCGCCTGACTGAGGTATTTACCGGCATCCAGAAGAGACTCGGCGCTCTGCACCTTACCCGGTATAGCGCCGGCTACCGTCGTCAGGATACCGCCCGCTGAATCCAGCTCGCCTTGAGCGACGGTAAATGCTTCAGCGGCAGCTCTGAACTGGTCAGCCGCCTCAGCGAAATCCGCATTTCCCGCGGCGCTCCCGGCCTGTCGCAAATCGCCATAGGCATCGGAAGAAATACCCAGTACCACACCTTTCGCCTCCACTACCTGGCGATAAACCGAAGTACCGACAACGGGTATGAGCAGCACCAGGCACATGGCGGCAAACCACGCTAATCGGCGTGGCCAGCCGGGTACCAGAGCAAATCCCCTCCGAATCCGGGTGGATGGTGCTGGCAAATCCGCACGGTCATGAGCCGACACAGCCGAGGATGGCGCGGTTTTGCTTGTGCCGGAAAATACGATTGGTGTAGACGGTTGCTCGTGCGCACGCGAGACGATGACGTGTTCACGCATCGCTCGCTCAGCATGCCGATGCTGCCGCCGGCTCTGCCGGCGGGTGCGCCAATCCTGAAAACGTTGTGCCAGCCGTTCGCGAAGAGCTGGCTGGGGTAAATCGATATGCTGCATCTCCGCCCGCCGCACCGCGCGCAGATCAATGACATTTTCACGAGGCACGCCAGTATGCCCGGCTGGTTTACGGGATGTTGAAATGTGCGGCGAATTGTGGTGCGTCACGGCCATAGAAACTCACTCTAGTGTACAATAATCTTATTGACTATACAATGCCCTCGTCCGCTCCGCCATCACCTTCCAACTGAATGCGCGCACCTGTTCATGGCCGAGGGCGATCAAGCGGTCGGCTACCGATCGATTCTCGATCAATTGGCGAATAGCGACGGCCATAGCCGCTCCATCATGGGGATCAAAATATACAGCCGCCGAGCCGAGAATTTCCGGAAGGCACGAATTATTACTTGCCGCGACCGGAACGCCAAAAGCGCACGCCTCCAATCCAGGCAGGCCAAACCCCTCGCATAGCGACGGAAACACGTATGCCGACGCATGGCGATACAGCGATGGCAATGATCCATCCGGTACATAGCCGGTAAAAATCACCGCCCCGGCAAGCCCGCGCGATTGCACCAATTTTTTCATCCGATTGATGAAATAATCCTCCTTCCCGACGAGCACGAGCGACAACTGCGGGTGGGATTGCCTGACCTGCGCCAGTGCCTCGAGCAGCCGCTCGATATTTTTATGCGGATAGACGTTTCCGACATGGAGTAGATAAGGTTGGACAACGTGATACCGGTCGAGCACCGATTGGTCATTTGGTTCCTCCTGGACCGGAACATCGACCGCTTCATAAGTTACGCTAATTTTTTCCGGAGCGACGCCAAAATGAGCTACGATGTCAGCCTTGGTATACTGAGACACGGCAATAATCCGGCTCGCACGCCTGATGGCGCGGCGTATGGTCAGTAAATATGCAGCATGCTTGATCCGGTACAAGAGCGGGCCGAGAGTCGATGCGCGCTGGGTCGGGTACTTCGTCAGAATTAAATCGTGAATAGTCACAATAAATTTCCCGACATACCACAGCGGCACATTGAAATGCGTGAAATGCATGACGTCGACTCGTTCCCGGCGCACTACCAACGGAAAAAAAATCTGTTCTCGGAGCGTGTACCAGCGGAAATCCGCCAAAACTTTCCGGAAGCGTGGATTCTGCGGCCGATACTCATCCCAATTTTCACGACGCAAAAAAATGACGTAATCGTTTTCATGGTCAATATCCTCCAGATGAGTTATCAGTTTCTGAGTATATCGGCCAAGTCCTTTGGCGCCGGTGCCATAAAATCGAGCGTCTATTCCTATAATCATGATCGTGTTCCTTGTGCTCTGAGGACCGCTAATGTCTCCCGGGCGGTCCGTTCCCAGGAAAAAAGCGACGCACGCTCCCGCCCGCGCCGAATCAGCATGTCACGCAGGGCCTGGTCGCGCAATACAACGCGTAACGCATCGGCCAGCTCATCAGCCCGGTACGGATTCACCAGGAGCGCAGCGTCCCCAGCCACTTCTCCGAGCGACGTAGCAGCACTGGTAATAACCGGCACCCCTGATGCCATCGCCTCCAATACCGGCAGACCAAAACCTTCAAAAAATGATGGATACACAAACGCCGTAGCCCCGGCATATAGCGCTGGTTTGAGCGGTTCCGGGATATATCCGAGTGCCCGGATACGATCATCGTCCGGTATCAATCGCGCCTCCTGAATGTATCCGGCGAGGACTAAATCATATCCCCCATCCCCGGGTCCGGTCAATGCGCGCCATGCCTGCAGTATGGTATCAATGTTTTTGCGATCCATGACCGTACCCATAAACAAGACGTACGGTCGATCCAGCCGGAAGCTGCTGCGAACCTGCTCGATCTGGGTGGCGGCCACTGACTGAAATCGCGCCATATCCACCCCGAGATGAACCACGCTCACCTTCTGCTCTGGAATCCCGAAATGCATCACCAGGTCCCGCCGTGTGCTCTCCGATACGGCCAGGATATGATCAGCTCGCCGATACCAGCGCCCGGGATTGACTACCCGGTGCCACCATCGCGATCGTAATTGATAAAACCCCGGGTAGGTAAACGAGGCGTCATGAGCGGTGATGACGAGCGGCGTCATGCGACTGATGCCAGCAAATATGATATTTGGCATGAGGAACACATCGACCGTACCGGCCAACCGATCCACCGCCGGCAGCCCCATGGCCCACTGCATCAGATTGAAAAGTTTATTGGGCATGCGCCGGTGAACCAGGTGATACTGCGGATAGCGGGCGATGAGGGTCGTCAGCCAACCAGGTACCTCCGCCGCGGAATTACAAAAAAGCCGGAACTCATGCCCCCCACCAATCAGCGGCAGATGCTGCAATAACTCCCGGGTATAGTGACTAACCCCCGAGGGATGCGTTTCGATGAGCGATCGAATATCGATCCCGATACGCATGGATTATGGCAGTTGGGTTTGTTTCGGCTGCGCCGGTCGGCGAAGATAATCTAGACTATAGGCGAGAACCACGCTCAAAATAAATCCGGCCACCAGGCCAATACCGGCATTCAGTACAATGCTCGGTCGTTTTTCGACGACCACCGGGACGCCTCCCTGGACATCAAACAGCGCTTCCTGCTCAATGTTCTTGTTTGCGTCAGCTCCTTTTTTCTCAACCACGTCAGTTATGGCAATAGCTATTTTTTGCGCGGTATCACGATCACGCTCCTGATAGCGGACGACGATGTTTTGCGGCGAATACTGCCGCGTCTTGAAGCGAGACGTCAGCTCCTCGATAGATGAAATTGCCGGATCGATGCCGGCCTGGCCATATATGTCGAGCAGTACCGACGGTGTCAAAAACCAGCTCATCACTGTCTGGGCAAAAAGATCGGATGCCTGAATGGCATAATACCCGTCGTACTGGTATTCGGTCGTCACCTGCGTATTCGTCCGATTGATAAAAAAAGCCAGCGAAGTATCATACTGGACCGGGGTAATCAGGGCAAATACCAGTGCCGCCAAGGCGCCACCGACGGTGATGGCGATGACCAACCAGCGGTATCGCTGAAAAGGCGTTTGAACGGATATTTCATGTGACATATATATACTATAGTATTACCGATTTTTATATTCTTGCCAAGTTTTCGTGACTACTTCACTGATACGCTCCTTAAATCGCTCGATGTCAAATTGCCGCGCATGTTGCCTGATTGCCGCGGGATCAAATGCATCCGACTTAAAGTGGATGACCGTATCAGCCAGAGCCTCCCATGATTGCTCGTCAAATAACACGCCGGTTTTTCCGGAAACGACGGTTTCCAAAGCACCGCCGACGCCATAGGCGATAACTGGCCGCCCAGCGGCCATAGCCTCTACTGGTGTAATGCCAAAATCCTCTTCCTGGGGATGAATCAGCGCCTTGCATCGAGCCATATACGTGCGCTTCTTTTCATCAGACACATAGCCGAGGAATCGTATGGTCGGACCGGCCATTGCGCGTAACCGCTCCTCCTCTTCCCCATCGCCGATAATGTACAGCGGTAAACCGAGTTTATTGAACGCACGAATAGCCAGATCAACGCGTTTATAGGGACGGAGCCGGGACACGATGAGGTAATAGTCCTCAACGGTTGGGCTTATCTGAAACAAATCTGTCAGAACCGGCGGTGGGATGACTATGCTCTCCCGCTGGTAATATTTCTTTATGCGTTTAGCGACAAACTGGGAATTGGCGATAAAAACATCCACTCGATCAGCTGCTTGCCGATCCCAGACACGCAAATAGCTGCGGTATAAGAGGGACAGACGCCCGACTAATTTATTCCGTTCCAGTTTATCAATAATTTCATTATGGTCACTCCAGAGATACCGTGTCGGCGTGTGGCAATAACATATATGGAGCGAACGGGGCGAGGTGATGACCCCCTTGGCCAAACCCGAGCTGTCCGATAAAACCACGTCATACCCGTTCAGCGCATAACTTTCGGTGGCGGGAACCATCATCGGCAGGTACCAGCGAAATTTCTTCCGGGCAAACGGGAACCGGGCAATAAACGATTCTTTAATCGTTGTGTTGTCAAAAACATGATTTGTCTTGTCCGCATCATAAATCAGCGTGTACATCGGCGCATCCGGATACAGATCACAAAATGCTTTGAGTACTCGTTCAGCCCCCCCGAGCTGGTTTAGATGATCATGGACTAATGCCAGTTTCATACGCTATGCGGCAGACGTGCCGGTTAGCACTACCCAGGGGGTTTTGATAACGATACGGAAATCAAGAGTCGGGGTCCAATTCTCAATATAGTAAATATCCAATTTTGCCTCGTCTTCAAATCGCAGATCGGAACGGCCGGATATCTGGGCCAAACCTGTCATGCCGGGCTTGATTGTCAGCAGCTTACGCTGCCACCGTTCATATCGTGACACTTCCTCTGGTTCATGCGGACGCGGTCCGACCAGGCTCATCTCGCCCTTGAGCACATTATACAGCTGCGGCAGCTCATCGAGGCTGGTCTTTCGCAAAAAACGCCCGACGCGAGTAATGCGGGGATCATTTTTTATTTTAAACAGCGGACCATCGGCTCGTTCATTCATCTGTACCAAATCCTGTTTCAGCGCGTGCGCATTACGTACCATGGAACGAAATTTATACAATCGGAATGCTTTGCCTTTGTACCCGACCCGCTCCAGTTTGACAAACACCCCACCCTGCGAATCAATCATGATACCGAGAGCGATCAGCAGCAAAAACGGAGAAAGTATAATCAATCCGACTCCCGATCCGACGATATCCACAATCCGTTTGGCAATTTTGCCCCATCCATCGAGCCGAGTACGCTTCACTTCAATGATAGGGATATCGGCAATAGTATTGATCTCGATATGGGTCGGCTGGACTTCGAAAAGGTCCGTGGCGTATTTATACGTGATATGATAATCCGTACAAAAATTCCGCATGGCCAGTACCTGAGATTTATCGACGCTCGTGTCACCGAGGATAAGCTCATCGATTGAGACGGTTTTCATCTTTTCTTTCAATCGCTCCTCAATGTCACCGGAAAAATCGACGCTCCGCTCCACGATGCGATATCCCAGCGTTGGTCGCTGATAAATTTGCTTCACGATATCCTCGGTGGTTTTATCATTCCCGATGATCACAATATTGTGCAATCCCACTCCCCGTTTCAAAAATACCCGCTGGATATACCTGACCAAAGATCGTCCGATGATGACCAGAATCACCGTCAGAATCCAGCCGGACAATATGATAAATCGTGATGAGAATAGCTCACGCTGAAAAAAAATGATGATGATAACGATGGCAATTGCCGCGGTGGCAGCGACGAATACTCGGGACATTTCATCCAAAAGGCGACGCGTACTTTTGATTGCATACAAACCGGAAAGGGCAAATATAATCACATAGATGGCTGCCACGGACAAGACAATGGTAAAGAAATCTTTAAATACAATCTCATAAAAAACCGGGCGAATATCGGTAAAAAACGAGAAGAAACGAAGATTATACGCAAAAATACCCGCCACAACTACCATGCAGTAGTCGACGGGCACCAAAATTGCGCTAAACAACAGCTCTGACTTTTTCATGCCTGGTATGGGTTAATTGTTTTTATTGATTAGGTTGTGCCCAAGTAAACCTGTAAGCCGAATTCTGTATCCACCAACGGTGGACGATGATTATCTATCTGGTTCCGACGTTACCATCGGAATCATGCGACCAACCCGATGCCCAATGGGCACCCTACTTGGTCTTGCACCGGATAGGGTTTTTCACGTTCGATCGTCACCGGTCAAACCTGTGGGCTCTTACCCCACTCTTTTCACCCTTACCCTGTCGGATGACGGGGCGGTATTGTCTCTGTGACACTATTCCCTGAAGACAACATCCAGAAGACTATAGACCTTCTAGTTGCTGCACCTCGGTCGTCTTTCACGACTATCCACGTTCCGCCCTATATAGGCGGAGGTGTTCGGACTTTCCTCACATTACATGATGTAACGTGCAATCATCCAGTTTACTTGGGCATGATGGAGTATAGAAAAATAAGGCATTTTTGTCAATATCAAATCCGTAGGCTATACTTCCCACGTATGACAAAACCACTTATCATCGGCCACCGGGGTGCCGCCGGTTCCCGCCCTGAGAATACCCTCCCATCTTTCGCTGCTGCACAGAAAATGGGCGTGAGCATGGTAGAATGTGATGTACATGTATGCAAAACCGGGGATCTCATCGTTATCCACGATGAAACAGTTGATCGAACAACAAACGGTACGGGTGCAGTTTCAGACCTGACACGCCACGAACTTCAGCAGCTCGATGCCGGCGGTGGCGCATATGTGCCTACATTGGACGAATTACTCATACTACTTGATCACCGCTGTTCAATAAATATTGAATTGAAAGGTGTGGGAACGGCACATCCAGTAGCGCAAAAAATTTCCGAGTATGTTCAAAAACACAGTTGGACCCTCCGTCAATTTCTCATTTCATCATTTGATCACCCGCAATTGCGAGAGTTAAAACAATTACAGCCTGATATTGCCATCGGCGTACTTTTTGGCAGTGACATGCCAGCCCAACCAATTGCATACGCCAGTGCCATGCGGGCGTATTCGGTCAATCCAGATAACAAATCAATAACAAACGAACTGGTGACCGCAGCACACCAGGCCGGTTTGAAAGTGTTTACGTATACCGTCAATGCACCTGCCGACTACGATCGAGTCACGGGTTGCCATGTCGATGGTATCTTTACTGATTTCCCCGAGCGCTTCTTAGTGGAGTAAATATTTGCGGAAAAAACTGAGTACCTTGTGTTCGTACTCGTCTTTGGTAACCGTATACACGTCCGTGTGTTCGGCACGGCGCACTAGCCAGAACTCTTTAATCCACGGGGCGCTGCGATGAAATTCCATGGCATCCTCGACCGGAATACGCCGGTCATGCGCGCCGTGGATAATGAGCAGCGGGATCGCCTTTAGTTTCTGCATGGATCGTATGGGATTGATGGCGGAATAGTATATGCCGGTGCGTAGTTTCATGACCAATAACGTCAGATACCCCAGTGGAAAAAATGGAATCCCCTTCAGATATAGACGAAAATTTTGCCAGATAACCGATTTGAACCGGGCAAAGGCTGAATTGACCACCAGCGCCTTGATCGGCAAATCCCCGGATTTCAAAATCGCCACCGCGCCGCCCATGGAAAATCCCAGTACCCCGATACGGTCCATATTTACATCGATGCGCGTTTTTAAATACTGAATAGCTCCCTCGAGATCGGCTACCTCCCGCCCGCCAAAAGTAATATATTTACCCTCGCTTTTGCCCGACGCACGAAAATCAAACATGAAAATGGAATACCCGGCGTCATTCAGCAGGCGCGCCTGCGGCAACATCTGTTCTTTTGAACGGCCGTACCCGTGGAGCAGTATGATGGTAGCTCCGTGTGACCCATGGATGAATGCGCCGTCCAAAAGCAGCCCGTCAGCGGAACGAAACGATATGTGTTCACGATGCAAATGATATTGGCGCCATTCTTCCTCATGCACCTCTCGTGGCTGCATGATAATCCGAGATGAGACAAACCACGCCATCCCGATAGCGAGAAAACTCAACACTAAACATCCCAGAATAATATTGACGATCATTGCCCGTTGTCTATTGCCTGATTTACCATCTGATCCGCGTCAGCATTTTCTTCCCGCGGCACATGGGTAAACGTGACACGGGTAAATTGCTGCATCAGATTCCAGGCTTTGATAAATAATTTTCCAAGCTCAGGATCCTTTATTTTGAACTTGCGCAGTAGCTGATTCACGATGAGCTCACTATCCATGTACACGTCAAGCGAACGGATGCCCAACTGATGCGCCTTACTGAGTCCTTCGATGACCGCCCGGTATTCAGCCTGGTTGTTGGTGGCGGTGCCAATATACGATCCGCCAGCGGCGATGCGTTCATTGCCACGGAATATGACATACCCCGTTCCCGCCGGCCCGGGATTGCCCCGTGCTCCACCGTCAGTATAGAGTCGATACGCGTCCGTGGTCATAGTGTGTTCCTCTGGATATCCACTAATTTCAGTTGCAGCTCGCGATTACCATTCCACTCATTAACTGCTAATTCGAATACAGCGTCAATCATATCGCCGATGGCCAGTTCGTTACCCCAGGAATTTCCATAGCCAAAAGCGATCAATTTCTTCGTGACCCCGTCTTGTTCGACATGCAGCCGAAGATGCTTGCCATCGGTGCCCACTTTCTGGAAATCAGCCACCCGTAATTGCCGCGCGGCAAAACGAACTGCTGGATTGCCCTGACCAAACGGTTCGAAGCCTTCCAGTGCAGTGACGATATCCCAGGTGATATCTCCGAGCGACACAGCTGCATCTATAGCCAGTCGCTTGGTCATATCGTGCGGGGAAATCGCCTGCCCCGCCAGACTGCGCATCGACGCTTTAAATTGTTCCAGCATTCCCGGTTTCAGGGTAAATCCACAGGCGCTGGCATGACCGCCATATCGATCCAGATATGCTCTGGATTTCACCAGCGCTGCGGTAATGTCAAATGGAGCGATGGAACGACCCGATCCCATTATCTCGCCGCCGCGGTTTCCCATGACGATTACCGGGCGGTCATAGTGATCCATCAGCCGACCGGCGACCAACCCGACCAATCCAGCTGACCAGTCATCTCCGATGGCAAATAGGATGCGCTCGTCACCCACATCCCCCAGCTGGCGTTTTGACTCTTGTACCATCTGTTCAGTCATACGCTGCCGCTCTTTATTATTCTTTTCCAGGCTCTCCGCCACCCGCTGAGCCTCCCCGGTATCCTCACACATCAGCAGCTCAAATGCAGTATTGGCATGATCTATCCGCCCCGCCGCATTCAGACGCGGAACGATGCCAAATGCCACACCCGCACTGTCGACGCTCTCCAGCGGAAACCGTGAATACTCCGCCAGCGCACGCAACCCCAGCCGTTTCGTTTTCTGCAGAACGATTAATCCATATTTTGCCAGCGTCCGATTTTCTCCGACCAGAGGCACCATATCGGCTATCGTTCCGATGGCCACCACGTCCAGCAGCCATTTTTCAAATCCCTCTTTGAGTTTTACCCCACCGTCGCGCCGAACTAGCGCCTGGGCCAGTTTAAAAGCCACGCCGGATCCAGCCAGCGTGCGAAAAGGATACGTATCAGCCGCCACGCTGGGATTGATGATGGCATACGCCGGGGGTAATTCTGGCGGTTCCTCATGATGATCGGTGATAATGACGTCAATGCCTCGTTGCTGCGCCTGGACGACCTCGGCTTTATTGCTGACGCCACAATCGACGGTCACGATTACGGTCGTTCCCTGGGCGGCCAGTTCATTGACTGTATTTGCATTCAGACCATAGCCCTCGGTCATGCGATGCGGGATATACACCGTAACATCAGCCCCGAGCGCCCGCAGCACAGAAACTGCGATAACGGTAGCGCACACCCCGTCAGCGTCATAATCACCGTGAACTGTAATGCGCTCGCCCCGCTGTATTGCGGTCATGATCCGCTGAACGGCCCGATCCATATGCCGAAACAAAAAAGGATCATGGGTATTTTCCCCATAATCAGGATTGAGGAATTCATCTATCTCACGCTGTGTTTTGAGTCCCCGATTGTGCAGGAGCTGCAATACCAGCGGCAGCACTTCAGGAAAAGCGTTGCGAACATCCTCGGAAATCGGCGGTGCAATCTGCCAAATTTTTGACATAGAATTGACCGTTACTATACCATTTTTCTCCCTTCGGGACAATCGCGCAGATCAGGGCATACTTGTCCGAAGCGATAAAGCCACGTATACTATGAATGTTGCAGCGCTGAACTTTTTACTTTTCATCAGGTACTATGGACTGCGTCGTCATCACCCACGAAGGAAATAAACAAACGAACGATCTGATCGAACGCGCCTGCCGGCAGCGGAATATACACTACCGACCGCTCGACGCTGATACGGTTGATTTTAGCAATTTGCCGCGCCTTAGTCCCGGCACGCTACTGTACCGTGTCACATTGGGCAGTCGATATACCGCGCTGGAACGCCATATGTTGCACCAGGAAGTCGTCACATTTTATACTGACAAGACACGACTGGCAAACGACCCCTACGCCACGCTGCTGCACCATGAAGCGGGCATTCCGATTCCAAAAACTATCTTCGGGGTCAATCGCTCCCACCTGGATGCATATATTGAATATGTCGGCGGCTTCCCCCTGATTATCAAGGTAATCGGCGGCAGCCACGGCATTGGGGTTATGCGCCTCGACTCCCGCGAGTCGCTGGTTTCCGTCCTGGATCATCTCGATGCCACCAAAGAATACTACATCATGCGCCAGTGTATTCAGACGCGGAGCTCAGCGAGACTAATCGTGCTCGGAGAATCGGTCGTCGATAGCATCGAGTATCAAACCCGATCCGGCGACTTCCGATCAAATGTGGGCACCCCCCAGGTCGTGCCAAAAAAATTTTCCCCCGAGCTCCAGCGCACCGCCATTCGCGCCGTCCAGACGCTGGGCATCGAAACTGGTGGGGTGGATATTCTGTTCGACGATGATGGCCACTATGTCGCTGAGGTAAATTTCCCCTGCTTCTTCGCCCGGTCGCAGCACACGACTGGTACTGACATCGCCGGCATGATGATCGATTACCTCGCCAAAAAATCTAAGCAGCGCTACCCATAATGCTCCGCCTCGAAGTCATCCATGAACGCCACCGACGTGCCTACCTCGAAGCAGCTAAGGAATTTTTTGACCAGCCGGAACCTGACGCCGATTTTTTTTATGAATTGGCGCATGATGATTTTACCGAGGTAGTCCGGCGCTATCATAACCGCGCCCGCGGCATTGACCTTCCGCCAGCCTACGCCCAAGAATATAAATACTTACTGATGGATGGTGATGTAGTCGTCGGACGCGGCGGTATACGCCCTGAGCCCAATGACGAACACATGCGATCCCATGGCCATATCGGCTATGTCATCCGCCCATCATGCCGTAACCGGGGCTATGGCACCGCGGCACTGACGCTCTTGCTGCGAAGAAGCGCGGAACTGGGCATCCGTGAGCCCATCATCGTGTGTAAGCCTGACAATCACGCCTCTCTAAATATTATCAAAAAAATGGGTGGGGCGTTCCTCGATACCGTCACCCTGCCGGACGGCAGTACCCGGACTCGGTACCACATGCCCGAATCTAAACCCTAACTCATCCAGAAACACTATGGCACGAAAACTAAGACCGTACGCACAGATCTACGCTACCGCAGCAAAAAAAATCGGCCTGCGCGCCGTCCGGATTAATGACCAAACCGTAGACATATTGCACAAAAAAAACCGAATCCGTTTTTTTTATGCCATGTGCAGTAAAAATGACAGTGTCAGCGCCGCCATCAGCAGATATAAATTTGCGACCAACGCCGTACTCAAGGCTGCCAACCTGCCAGTATTTGAACAGCAGGTATTCAACCGCGAATCAAAAAAAGAGATAAACGCATTCATAAAAAAAATTAAGCTGCCCGTAGTAGTCAAACCCGCCGATAGTTTTCAGGGGGATGGCATCACGGTCAATATCACGTCGCTGGCGGCTGTACACGAGGCGGTCGATATAGCTCATCGCTACAGCCGCCGAATCATCATTGAAAAATACTATAAAGGCGAGGACTACCGAATTCTCATCGCGCACGGAAAAATACTGGCCGCGACACTCCGGCTTCCCGCCCGCGTAGTCGGTGACGGCGTCCACACCATTGAAGAGTTGATCACATCGGCAAATAAGAAGCTGCCCAAGAAAATCAAAATCGATCCGGAGGTAAAAAACCGCCTGCTGGAACAAGACATGACCATGCACACCATTCCCGTGCCAAAAGAGGTGGTGTACCTGCGCTATCGGGCAAACGCGGCACTCGGCGGAACCACTGTCAATCTCGACGTGCGGCACGTGCATCCGGATAATCTCAAGGCGTGCGTCCGAGCGGTCGAAACGCTCGGCCTGGAGCTGGCTGGAGTAGATTTGATGACCAGCGACATAACCCAGTCATATAAAAAAACCAAAGGCGCCATCACGGAAATAAATGATAACCCCGCCATCGATATCCATAGTTCCGCGACACTCAATCCCATCCCTGATATTACCGAACGGGTGCTCGCGGCATTATTCGAAATACCATACCGTCCACTTGTACGAAAATAGCTATCCTGATATACTGATAGTAGTTATCAATAAGCCATCGACGATGACTCCGCACGTATTATTACAGTTTACCGGCACCGTCAAGATACAATTATTTATTGGCGCCGTTGCGTAGTACCTATCGTACTATCTCAACGGCGAAATCAGCATCAGAGAGCCTCATTTCAGGCTCTTTTTGCATGAATAACCAATAAACTTCCCGTCCTATGTTCACCAGTTTAATCATCGGCCTCCGCGAAACCCTCGAAGCGGCACTCGTTGTCGGCATCGTCATCGGATATCTCAATCGGACCGGCCAATCACGCTATATCCGCATGGCCTGGATGGGCGTTGGGATCGGCACGGCGCTCAGTATTATTGGCGCGATTGCATTTGACCGGCTGGCTGGTGGATTTGAGGGAACAGCGGAAGCGCTCTACGAAGGGATAGCTATGATTACCGGCGCGATATTGATCACCACGCTCATCTTTTGGATGATGCGACGACAACAATTGATGGCGGAGATCCACGCTGATTTGGACCGACATATCACCAACGCGCATCCGATGGGAATCTTTTGGGTGGTACTGGTAGCGATACTGCGCGAAGGGATTGAAATGGCCATCTTCCTCGGATCGGCACGTATGATAGATCCTGACCATAGCTTTATCGGAGCACTGATTGGCATCATCATCGCCATCAGTATCGGATACGGATTATACCGGGGCTTTCTGCGAATCAATCTGACGCGGTTTTTTGCCATTACCGGCATCATGTTGATGCTCTTTGCTGCGGGTTTATTGGCTCATGGCATCCATGAGCTGCAGGAAGCCGGCGCGATCTCATTCTGGTCACACCAAGTATGGGATATTAATCCATCGGTTACTGAGACGGGTGTCTATCCCCCGCTCCATGAAAATGGATACCTGGGCAGTATCATCAAGGGGCTGTTTGGATATAATGGCAACCCGACCTTGCTGGAGGTAAGCGCATACCTGCTCTATTTGTCTGTCATCACGGTACTCTGGTGGAGAATGTTTTCCCGGAACAGCACACAGAACGCACGGCAGACATGACCAGCAAACATCTCACCGTCAGAATTCAGCTACGTACCGGAACAGCCGTCTAGACATCCACCATGCGGCGGTCATAAGCACATTTTCGTCAGTTCACTCTGATACCATATTTACAAGCTTATGTTCGTCGCAATAAATACCATAAACGTACCCAAACAATACCCAGCCATGTTTGAACAAGCATTCATCACCCGGGCTGGAGCTTTCCACAGACGCCCGGGTTTCATCAGCGCAGAAGTGCTCATGCTAACGACCGGAACTAGCTACTGAGTCATGACACACTGGGATCCCGAAGAAAACTTTCACGCATGGGTCAGCAGCCCAGAATTTTACGAGGGGCACAAACGCTTGGCACAATTCAAAGATGATAACGGCAAGATGGCGCTGCCCTCCAGCATCAAAACATACCATGTCTGCGCCCGCTAGCGCTCCGGTCCGACCAGGCGTATTCCGTCGGCTGAAATTGCTGGCCCAGCACATCCTCCGCGACGCGCGACAGCCGGTTCCGGCAGCATCCGCGGCATCTCTGTTCAGCCGGCTCCGCTGGAGAATCACATTGCTCTTCAAGAAATACGGCTGGAAACTGCTCCTGGGGGTATTTGTGTACTACCTGATCCGGGATACTATCCTTTATATTATTATCCCCCTGCTGATCGTACGACACATTATCAGGGTATAGGCTCAGTTGCGCGCACTCAGGAGGCGCTCTCGTCCGTTGACGCTGCCAGGGGTACCATGATACGGTAGTGCCATGAATCACCCACATATGTGGCACCAAACCACCGCACCACGCATAGGGCTATCGCCGATGGACGGCTACACAGATAGCGCCTTTCGCCGCGTCTGTAAATCGGTAAATCCAAATATTCTCGTGTACACTGAATTTACTTCGGCTGACGGCGTGCATCATCATGCGAAAAAAGTACTGGAAAAATTTTCATTTGACCAAGTTGAGCGCCCGATTATCGCCCAAATATTCGGAAAAAACCCGGATACGTTCGTCACCGCCGCGCGCCACCTCGAGCACATGGGGTTTGATGGTATCGACATCAATATGGGCTGTCCATCGAAAAAAGTGGTGCGGTCGGAGCACGGTGTGGCCCTGCGCAGAAATCATGATCTGGCGTTCAGGCTCATTGAGGCCGTCGCGCAAGCTACCAATCTTCCTGTTTCCGTCAAAACCCGACTGGGCTGGTCGCATGCCGACGACCTGACTGAATTCGGGAAAGGGTGCGAACGCGCCGGCGCCCAGGCCATCGCCATACACGGCCGGACCTATGACGAACCGTATAACTGCCCCGCTGATTTTGCCCCCATATATGAACTCAAACAAAACGTATCCATACCGGTACTGGCGAATGGCGGCATCACCTCCATCCCCGACGGGGTAGAAAAAACGCGCGGGCTCGACGGATTCCTCATCGGCCAAGCGGCCATCGGCAACCCCTGGGTATTTGCGGAAAAGCAACCTACGACTTTTTCAGAAAAAATCCCGCTGATCATGGAACATGCCCGCTTATTGTATGAACTCAAGGGTGAAAAGGGAGCCTCACTGGAAATCCGCAAACACCTCCTCGCCTACGTGCGCGGCATCCCCCATGCCGCTCAGTACCGCGCCCGGCTGGTGCATGTCACCGGACTGGCTACCATCGAGCAGGCGCTGACAGACATCGTGACTGAAATCCACACCCAGAGCGCGACGTATACCGAAGCCACTCACCACATATCGTATGCCACCTAAATTATTTCCCGCAGTCAAGGCATTTATTTTTCATGAAGGAAAAGTGCTGATCGTCCGCGAAGCACCCGGGTACACTACCGGCACGCAGATCGGCAAATACGACGTAGTGGGCGGTCGGATGGAAGCGGGTGAGCACATCACCGATGCCCTGCGCCGGGAAGCGCGTGAAGAAGCGGGACTGGATATTGAAATTGGACAGCCATTTTTCGTCAATGAATCCTGGCCAGTGGTCAATGGCGAGCCGCACCAGATCATCCGCATATTCTTTCGCTGCCACGCCAAAACCGCTACCGTCAGGCTCGGCACCGATCACGATCACTACCAATGGATTCACCCCGCCGACTACCGCCTGTATCCTATCATCGAAAATCTCTACCCGGCGTTTGAATTACTCAATCAGTCCTGATACATGACAGACGCATGGCCGGCCAATTTTCTCTGGGGCGCCTCGACGTCCGCACACCAAGTAGAGGGCGGTAACCATAATGACTGGAGCGAGTGGGAAAAGTCGCACGCCTCATACCTGGCTCGCACAGCCCGCGAACGGCTCCGTGATCAATCACGATTCATCGGGATACTACCCGACCAGTGGGAATCATTACTCAATGAGGCAAGTCAAGCATCAAATTACCTTTCCGGAAACGCCGCTGACCACTACCGCCGATTCGGTGAGGATTTTGACATCGCCAAACAGCTGGGTCATACCGCGCATCGGTTTTCCATAGAATGGTCGCGGATAGAGCCGACAGCGGGACACATCAACCAGCGGGAGATCGCCCATTACCGTGAGGTGATCATGGAATTACGTCAGCGCAACATTGAACCGCTGGTCACGCTCTGGCACTGGACACTTCCCACTTGGGTGGCGCGGCAAGGCGGATTTGCGAACAAAAAAACTATCGCGGACTTTAATCGCTATGTGGAGACTATAGTCACCGCCCTCGGCAATGACGTCAACTTCTGGATCACGCTCAATGAGCCGATGGTATATGCGGCAACGAGCTATTTCCAGGGATACTGGCCGCCGCAAATCAAAAACCCGCTCACCTATTACCGAGTCGTCAACCACTTAATTCAGGCACACCGACTCGCCTATCGTACTATCAAGGATATCAATCCAGCCGCACAGATAGGGATAGCCAAAAACAATATCGCTTTTCAGGTGGCCAATCGGTGGCCGGATAATCTGCTGCTCGCGTACACCGCCGACTGGTGGTGGAACCGGCGCTTTCTCCGAGCCATTCGCCGCTGTCAGGATTTCATCGGGCTGAATAACTACGGCCGCAATGTAATCAACCACGGATACAACAAAAACCCTCATCAGCATACGTCGGATATGGGCTGGGAACTATACCCATCCGCACTGTACGAGACGCTGCAGCCGCTCCGTGCATACGGCGTGCCCATCTATATCACCGAGCACGGGCTGGCAGATGCAGACGACTCCCGGCGAGCATGGTTTATTGCCGAATCTCTGGCCGGCGTACGACGTGCACTCGCTGAAGGAGTAGACGTCCGCGGATATTTGCATTGGTCGCTGCTGGATAATTTTGAATGGGACAAGGGATTCTGGCCGCGATTCGGGCTGGTGGCGATCGATTACGCCACGCAGCATCGAACGATCCGCAGCAGCGCAGAGACTTTGTCTGAAATTATGCGAGGTGCAGTCGGTTCAAACACACGCACGAGCGTCAATTGAGCATCGCGTGTCAAAAAAAATAACCGCTTCATCAGAAACGGCTATTTTTTTCAAATTTTTACTCGTCCCGATCAAGTACGCCTGTACCGCGCAGGATGGCTTTTTGCCGTTCCATCTCCATCTTAAACTGGTCAAGCTCCTGACGGACTTCATCGAAGATGCCTTCGAATTTTCCCTGCGGTTGGCGCTGTTCAATGGTGCGTATCATGGTCGTATCGTATAATTAATGCCGCGTGTATGCGGGTCTAGCAAAAGCTATAACGAACCACCATAGCACAGGTACCAATGGCTGTCAAGTCCTATTGCATGGATGTATACAGCGCTTCGTATATATTGCGTTCGACGAACTCCAACACCACCACATCAGGCTTCTCCGCAACGACGATGTCCTGCATGATGCGATACGTCCACACAAATGCTGACCGGCTAAAATGCTCAGCTATGAAGGGTATCAGCGCATTACTAAATGAATCACGAAACATAAGAAGCCGTGGTGCGGTACTGTCGGGAATTTCACGGACTACCACCGGCATTTCTGGATTTGGATTTGGATTGGCGAAATCATACGACGCGGGTACGGCACGTCGGGGCACGAGCGGACGCAGCCGGATTATTTCTTCTTGTAATTGTTCCTGCAGAGAAAGCATAATGGCCAGGTCAGAACCGCCGGCTATCTGAGTTTCCACGGTGAAATCATCGAGTGTCGGTATGGCCAGCGAAGGAATAAACTGGCGTACCTGCCGCAGAAGCGCCTGATACGCGATCAAAGCACCGTACTCATTCCAATGGGTTCCGGTTTTTTCATACGCACGGAGGGTTCTTTTTCCCGCCAGCAAATCACCGCGCGGATCCACGATGGTCATATCCGTATAGGCCGCCACATACTGGATGACCTGCTCCAGACGCGTCTGAGAACCGACACGATTATACACCGACGGCATATATTCGCCGTAAATCGAATGTTTATTCGGTGCTACCATCACCACGAAATCAATACTTTGCGCGCGCAGCGCATCTCGCTGGCGCGTCAGATTGTCCGCGATCACCCGCAGCTCTGCTTGCGACAGCGGTTGGGTAGCCCGAAAATCATCAATCGCATTATCCTTGGCAAGAAAATACCAGCCGTCAGTGCCGACGATTGCGTCGGTCTCGATGACGACATGTTCCCGCGGCTGCGACTCCGGCTCAGGGAGCGCCGGAGAAGGCGTGATGGTACCTTCTTGATCCGCGGCGAGTGCCCGATCCTCGACATCCGGCAAGACGCCTGGCGCATCATCAGTTGGAATCGGAACCGTAACCACTTCACCCCGATGCAGCGCTACCCCGCGAACCGGTACCGTATGGAACCACTGCACGTACAGGTACAGATTCCACTGCACCAGCGCCGGCCGGAACCCAAAGTGGTCATTGACATACGATTCAAATGCCCGGCGGTAGGCGCTCGTGTAGCACGACTCCGGGGTGCAAGCGGGTAGCGGCGCCAGCGATCGCTTTTCTGCCTGTGCTGGACCGACCGACCACCCGCCGAGCATCATCACCCCAGGGACGAAAATGGCACATAAGAAGAAGACGATCAGCATCCAGGATGCGCCTCGCGTCAAAGTTTCTTCAGCATGTGAATCGATGATCCGCATGGCTTTAAAAACGGAAATAAATAAATGGATTATAGGTGTCATTTGCCATATGCATCACTGTGATGATCATGAGCATGGCAAGCGCCACCACGATGGTATACGACCACGCCTGCTTCCCGCGCCGGAACCGACCGACTGCATCCCGCAGCCATGGTATGATTGGCATACTCCCGATGACACCAGCAGTGACTGCCAGCACGACTACGGAACTCGCGTATAATCCGAGATGGTACAAACCGTTGCCGTCACCAACCCCCCCAAACATGGCTCGCAGATACGACAGCGCCCCTCCCAATGAATCGGCACGGAAAAAAACCCAACTGATCAGGACGACGAGAAGGATATACCCGTGCCGTAATGGCCGCCACAGACGTTCCAGCAATTCACCAAACCCGAGCCGTTCCAAAAGAAGGAAGAAGCCATGGTATAGACCCCACACCACGAAATTCCAGCTGGCGCCGTGCCACAAACCGGTTATAAAAAATACAATGATCAGATTGACATACGTCCGGTACCGTCCATTCCGGCTGCCGCCCAGCGGGATATACAGATAATCGCGAAACCAAGTAGACAGCGAAATGTGCCACCGCCGCCAAAAATCCCTGATTGAGCGGGCTATGTAGGGGTAATTAAAATTCTCCAGAAAGGTAAACCCGAGCATCCGTCCTAAACCAATGGCCATATCTGAATACCCTGAAAAATCAAAATAAATCTGAAGGGCGTAGCATACCACCCCGAACCAGGCCAGCGGCGTAGTCAGAGCGTCAGCCGGGAGGGCAAATATCGCATCGGCGGGAACCGCTACCTGATTAGCAATCAGCATTTTTTTCGACAGACCAATGATAAACCGCTGGATACCGGACGCGAAACTGCTGCGGCTCACGAGACGGGTCACCAATTCGCGTGCCACGGTTTCATAGCGGACGATAGGTCCAGCAACTAATTGCGGGAACATGGTGACATACGCCGCATAATCGATAAAATTCGGATTTGCTCGGATCCGGCCGCGGTAGACGTCGATGGTGTAACTCATCGATTGGAACGTATAGAAACTGATCCCCAACGGAAGAACAATCTGCCACACGCCCTGGAGTGAAGCCGTCTGCCATCCGAAAAAACTTAAAATACCATTCAGGTTATCTATGCCAAAATTAAAATATTTAAAGAAGCCCAGCAAAGCAAGATTTGCCACAATGGACAGAACCAAAAAAGCCGTTTGTGACCGCCGGCGGTGGCTCGCATCCACGGCACGCACCAGACGCCAGCGAAACATGCCCCGAAATCCCCGCTCGATAGCCAATCCAGCCACATAATCGATGACGGTAGAAGTAAGCATGATGGTCACCAGTTTTCCCTCTCCCCACGTATAAAAAAATAAGCTAGCCACCAGTAGCAAGGCATTGCGTAGTCGACGTCCGATTAAAAAATACACCAACAAAAAAAGTGGCAGGAATACGAACAGGAAAATGGGAGAGCTAAACAGCATACCGTATGCTTATGTCGGTAATCGACCAAACGACCGGCGATAGCGGAGGCGCACCTGCGGCCAATTCAGCCGATGTTCCTGGGTACCATAGTGCTCGACTGCCGCGACGGCGACCGTGGCCGCGATACGTCCTATGGTCGGGATGGTATACCCTCGGAGCAGTCCGGCGATAAAACCCGCCCGATATGCATCGCCCGCTCCTGTCGGATCGACCACCCGTCGTGCCCGAACGATGGGAATATGATACCGAGCACCACCGGCATAGATATCTGAACCGCGCTCACCCTTCGTCACGACCACCATTCCTAATTGCCGCCGCAATGCGTCCAGCGAGGTCCTCGTCTTTTTCAGGATCAAATCAAGTTCATAGTCATTGCAAAACAAGCCCAACGCGGCAGCGAGGCCTCTGTCCAGTGCCCGACGCGATAAGGCGGTGGTGGACTGGCCCGGATCGTAAAAATACGGTACGTCATTGCGAGCCAGAGCCGACGGCAAGCGTTCCATGTCGGTCAGATTGCCCGGAGCGATGATGGCGAGCGTTACACCGGCAAAAACCCGCCGGGGAAATCCGCCATACGGCCGCACCAGCGCACCCGGAAAAAAACCGGTGATCTGATTGTCCGACCGGTCAGTCATCATGTGGGCTGCCGCCGTAGCTGACCGGTCTGGTTTGCTGTACTGCAGAGAAATGCCACACCGCCGTAACCATGCCTGATACGGCGCGAAATCATGACCATACCGGGCAACGATGCGTGGTTCGATGCCTAACTGAGCTAAGGAATAGCCGATATTGCCGGCAGTTCCGCCATAGCTTTGGCGATACGTGGCGACGTTGAAACTGACACTCAGCTGGTGAATTTTATCCGGGAGAATATGATCGCTAAAACGGCCCGGATAATCCATAATCCGGTCATACGCCAGCGATCCGGAAACAAATACGCGCATACAGCAAATGTGTTTTAAAGATATGCCTTCAGTGATGCGCTGATATCAACGGATGTGATATCATGCGTGATCAAGGGTTTGCTGAGCTGCTGAATCCGATCGTGATACGTTGGCTTTTCTATCTGATAAAAAATCCCCAGCGGTATTTTGCCGTCAGTGCGAATCGCCTGCATGATTGCATTCTGATAATCAGACGAATCATGCTGCTCATCCGCCAGTTTGACTACGCGCTCCTTGTACCACGGAAACTCATTGAGCTTATTAAACGTGGGGCAGAGCTGCAATATATTGATAAATGAAAAACCTTTGTGCTGGATGGCCTGTTTGATGAGCTCTTTCAGATGCGGGATGTCTGAGGAAAAACCCTGGGCGACGAAAGTGGCGCCATTGAGGATGGCTGTGGCGATCGGATTGAACGGATGGTCGATGTTACCAAATGGCATGGATTTAGTTTTCATCCCTTCGCCCGATGTCGGTGAAGTCTGTCCCGTAGTCAAACTATACAGATGATTATCATGGACAAGATAGGTAATATCGATATTGGTCCGGGCGGTATGCACAAAATGGCTGATCCCCTCGCCATAGGCGTCGCCATCGCCGGAATCGGCAACCACGGTCAGCTGGCTATTGGCCAATTTGACGCCGGAGGCGACTGGAAGCGACCGGCCATGGATGCCGTGAAAAGAATACAGATTATAAAAATTTGAACCATTCGACGAACAGCCGATACCGAAAATCATGGCCACCTGGTGGGGCAGCAAACCCAATTCAGCAAAAGCCGCCTTAGTCGCCGGCATGATGCCGAAATTACCGCACCCCGGACACCAGGTCGGGGTGTAGGAGGTGGTGTAACTACGTTGGGTAAGCGTTTCCGTCATGTTATTTCAAATCTTTAATTGCGCTGACGAGTTCATCGGGGAAAAACGGCCTGCCGTCGTATTTGAGTATTTTATAATCCGGGGTCAATCCCGTCTGCTCACGGATCCACCCGGCCAGTTGCCCCAATTTGTTCCCTTCGATGACGACCACTTTCTTTGCCTTACCAAATACTTCTTTGATCCGCTGTACCGGTAACGGACTGATATACTGGATCTGCAAAAAATTGGTCTTCATGCCCTGCCGTGCCAGATCTTTCATCGCCTCCAGTATAGCGCCCCGGGTCGAACCCCAGGAGACGATCGTGATATCAGCATGCCGCTCCCCCTCCAGCTCAGGCTGGGGAATATGCCGCTGGGCGTCGTCGAGCTTACGGAAACGCTTATCCATCTGCTTGACGCGCATATCCGACCCTTCCTCGGAAAATCCCACCTCATTGTGTTCATCGCTGTTGGCGACGTGCATGCCGTACTCGGTACCCGGAATGGTGCGCGGAGAAACTCCGTCCGCCACATCCACCCGATAGCGTCTGAACGGCTCACCGGCTTTCAGTTCACCCGCGCCAACTACCTGACCGCGGTCCAGCCGGCGTGACTTGGTATCCAAACCGTCGATAGACAGATAGCTCTCAGCCAGCTCCTTGTCAGTCAGAATGACAACCGGGGTCTGGTACCGTTCCGCCAAATCAAATGCCACCTGAGTCATTTCAAAACACTGCTCCACACTCCCCGGCGCCAGAACAAATCGCGGGAATTCATCCTGCGATGAGTGGAGCACGAACCGCAGATCCCCCTGCCCGGTCCATGTCGGCATCCCGGTCGATGGACCGGGTCGGGTGGCATTGACGAGCACAACCGGTATTTCCATCTCAGCAGCCATCCCGTAGGCTTCGGACATCAGCGAAAAACCGCCACCCGACGTGCCCGTCATGGCACGGATGCCGGCATACCCGGCTCCGATGGCGGTATTGATAGCCGATATTTCGTCTTCACAGTGTTTCACCACCAGCGCATACTCACGCGCCAATGTGGCTAAATTATGCAAAATCGAGGAAGCGGGTGTCATGGGATATGCCGCATATAGTTTACAGCCGGCCTTGATCGCCCCCCAGCTGATGCCCTCGTTCCCACCCATAAACATGCGACCGGGATTTTTTTGCGGTTTAATCCGATACGAAAATTCATGCTGGATGTGTTGAGCGACGTAGTCAAATCCAGCCTTGGCCAGCTGCACGTTCAGTTCAATTTCTTTCCCCTTTTTCTCAAACGTCAGTTCAATCATTTCCTTCAGGGCTGCAAAATCCCCACCGAGTAGCCCAAAACTGGCCCCCAGAGCAACCATGTTCCGCATCACTTTCTCACCTTTGAGCGAAACCACGATTTCGTCGAGCGGGATGGCATACACATTGGCATTGCCGGGCAATTCATTATCCGATGCAGTGACTTGGCCCTGATTGACCAGCGCTGCGCCGTCTTCGGCGACCTCGTGCCGGTGCTCGTCAAACGTCATCTGATCCAGACACACCAGCAGACTGACGGGGCGCCGCGTAGAATGCAACGACTCAGGAGACACGGTCACCTCATAGGAATTATGCCCACCGCGGATCAGTGAGGGATACTCGTCATAGGCAAATACGTATAGACCCTGGCGCATCAAAGCGCGGGCAAACATAGTGCCAACTGATTTAATCCCATATCCGGCTGGTCCGCCGATTTTCCAGTCAAATGTCGTCTTACTCATGCCTTACAGTATACAATACTTCACGCAAAACTAAAAATCTACTGCACCGACGCAACGATACGAGCCATTTCAGCCTGTACCAGTTCGCCATCATACTGTCCGGAGTGAGCAGTATGCCCGACATAGGACGGTTGTTTTTCGTCTAAATGTAGTTTTAGCGCTAATCCGTCATGCGTCTGATCGAGGTACAGATGAAATCGCGGATACGCCAAACCACCCAAACGACGGACATAGCTGATGTCGCCGGTCCTGCCGCGATGCTCATGGTATCCCAGGCGTCCCAGCCAGACTTTCATATTCATCTGTAGTGGCTCTCGGAGAATATATCGCATGTCATCGAGTGACGATCAACCGGCTGTCGACTATCGCCGTGCCGGTATCCGACAGAATGACCGGATTTAGGTCGCACTCTGTAATAGCCGGTTTTTTGGTCATGACTGCCGAAAGGCCGAGGATGATCTCCGTGAGTGGCCGCGGGTCGATACGCCGGCCGCGTGCGCTGCCGAGAATCCGCCCCAGCGTACCCTGGGCGATGGCTGACTCAGCTTGGCCGCTCGTACACGGCAGCGGGATGATGACCTGACCGCCGATGGCTTCGACGAAGATGCCGCCCAGTCCCACCACCGCATAGGGGCCAAGCTGATCGTCGCGTTTGGCTCCGACAAAAACCTCCACTGGACCCGGGCGGTACGGCTGCAGCAAATATCCTTCACCGGGTTTGAACCTGATCGGTATGCGTCGACGCCAATTATCAATGATGCCTCTCAGCGCGCCATCGTCAGGGATATTGACGTGCACGGCTGCCGCCTCTGTTTTATGGATTAGTTGGTGGCTGATAATTTTCGCCACCAGCGGATAACCGAGCTTCCGCGCTCGACGAACTGCCTCATCAGCAGTCCGCACTACTACCGATGGTAAAAAATACGGCACCGACCGCTTCAGGATATGTTCAGCGGCCACGCCAAGCATCGGCCGGAGACGGCCGGAGACGGCTGGCGCTACCTCGGGAAACGTGCGGGGTTGCGCTCGATTGAGGTCGTACTGCCGAAGGATTCCCAGCGCTGTGACCGCCTGTTCCGGATATTCAAATTGCAAAATATGCTTTTCAGTGAGAAGCGCCCTGCCGGTCATCACCCCGCTTCCACCGATAAAAGCCACAGCAATCGGTTTCCGAGGATGACGTTTCTGCTCCTCGACGATGAGGCGCGCAATCGCCTGCGTGTCAGTCACATACTGGTGGGTCAATAATGCTACCACGCCATCGACTTGTTTATCGGAAAGTGCCGCCCGGAGCGCAGTGCGGTAGCGTACTGGTGTGGCATCCCCCACCACATCTATGGGATTGCCGATGGCGGCGGCCTGGGGCAAAGTCGCACGCAGGTGAGCCGTCGTCTGTGGTGATAATTCCGCCAGTCGCATATACGGTGACGCTGCTACTGCATCCGTCGCCAGTATTCCAGGGCCACCGGCATTGGTAACGATAGCGATACGGTCACCCGCCAGCCGGTATGGCTCCTGGAATAATTTAGTATACAGGAATAATTCCTCGAGCGAATCCACGACGACCGCTCCCGCCGCGCGGAGAAACGCGTGCTGTACAGCATAGGCACCGGCGATGGCACCGGTGTGGGATGCGACGGCCGCCTGCGCCTGCTCACTCTTGCCCGGTTTCAGTATGACGACTGGCTTCTGCTGCGTCACCCGTTTCAATCGACGCAGAAACGATCGCCCCGTGCTCAGGCTTTCCAAATACATGATGATAACTGTTGTCTGCCGGTCATTTCCAAAATATTTAAGCAATTCTTCCTCCTGCACATCTGCTTTATTACCCAGTGACACCAGGGCGGAAAAACCCAGTTGGGTGGCCAGCGCCCACTCGGTTATCGACACGGCCATGGCGCCTGACTGAGATATGACTGCCACCCCACCGCGCGCAGGAAGGCCAGCGGCAAAAGATGCATTCATCCGCATACTCGGCACGATCAATCCGAGACAGTTTGGGCCGAGGATGCGAACATTATATTTTTGAGCGGTACGCAGCACGTTCCGCTCCAGCTGCGCGCCAGCCCGGTCCTGTTCGCTGAAACCAGCGCTGATCACGATAGCCGCCCGGATTCCGGCCCGACCGCAATCAGCCACCGCCTGCTGTACTCCGGCTGCCGGTATGACAATTACTGCCATATCTACGGGATGAGGTATATCACCCACGCTTCGATACATGGTGCGGCCGTAGAGTGTGCCGCCTTTCGGATTGACCGGATACACCTTCCCCCGGTAGCGATGCGTCAATAAATTATGGGTAATGACGTTACCGAGTTTGTCGGGCGAATGTGACGCACCGATGATGGCTATCGATTGTGGATTGAAAAAACGTTCGAGCATGGGTATATTAGGTCATCAATAAATTATTGCCCGTCATCTCCTCTGGCGGTTTGATGCCCATATAGGTGAGGATGGTCACCGGAACATCGGACAAAATGCCGGTTGGCTGTAACATACTTAAATCATGGTCCTGAATCAGATCTTTGTACAGTGGGTGGCCTTTCCACTGATTGGCGATGGCAAAAAATGGAACCGGATTGACCGTATGTTCTTTATCCATCTGCCCGGTCTGCGGATTGATCATCTGTTCGGCATTGCCATGGTCAGCGGTGATGAAAATAATCCCATCTTTGGCGAGCACCGCGTCAACCACACGCCGTAAAAGCGTATCCACTACCGTGATGGCTTTATACGTGGCTTTATAGTTCCCGGTGTGGCCGACCATGTCGGGATTGGCATAATTGATGACAATAAAATCGTATGTATCGGTGGCCAACTGTTCCAGAAATTTATCCGTCACTTCCTCCGCACTCATTTCCGGCTTTTTGTCATATGATGACACTTTCGGCGACGGAATAAGGATATTATCTTGGTTTGTATATGGGTCCTCGTTCCCGCCGTTAAAAAAATAGGTGACATGCGCGTATTTTTCCGTTTCGGCGATATGGAGCTGTTTCAGTCCCGCATCACTGATGACCCGCGCCAATGGATTTACTATGAGCTCTGGCGGAAACGCTACCGTCACGGGCAGCTCACGATCATACTCAGTCATGGTGACGAATACCAAATTTTTCATGAACGGCGAACGTTTGAATTGTTTGAATGTCGGTAAACTGAATACCCGCGTCAGCTGGCGCGCGCGATCCGGTCGGAAATTGAAAAAGATAACCGCGTCTCCGTCGTTGATGGTGGCCGTCGGATGCCCGGCTGATCCGATGACGGTCGGCACAAATTCCTCATCATATACTTCCCGGGCATATGATTCCTTGATGGCGGCCACCGGGTCAGTTGCGTATTGATCGGCCACGCCTTCAGCCAGTGCCCGGTAGGCTTTTTCTTCCCGTTCCCAGCGGTTATCCCGGTCCATGGCATAGTAGCGACCAGATACAGTGGCAATGACGCCAACCTTCGTCTCCTCGATTTTTTCCTGGAGCTTCCCGATAAACGTAGCTCCACTATCGCGGGTGGTGTCACGGCCGTCCAGAATCGCGTGGACATAGACCTCCTTGACCCGCTCCTTCGCACACAGCTCCAGCAGCGCAAACAAATGGTCGATCGAACTGTGCACGCCGCCGTTACTCACCATCCCCAGCAGGTGCAGTTTGGAGTCCTGCTTGCGTACGTGCTTTACCGCTTTTTGAAATGCCGCATTGGTAAAAAAGCTGCCATCAGCGATTGATCGGGAAATGCGCGGTAGGCTCTGATAAATAATCTTACCGGCCCCCAGATTGAGATGTCCTACCTCGGAATTGCCCATCTCCCCCCAGGGCAGCCCAACCGCTTCCCCGGACGCCTGCAGCGCGAGGGTGGGATACGTATCTATAATGGAATCAAATGTCGGCGTGGGCGCGTTTAAAATTGGATTGCCCGGTCCGGCCGGAGCGATCCCCAATCCATCATAAATGATCAAAACTACGGGGCGATGTGGTATTTGCATAATATATGTCGACTCATTTCCGGTGGACGAGGTATGCCGATCATTGTGAGAATGGTCGGCGCGATATCCCCCAATACGCCATGGGACACTTTAGTGTCTTTCGGAATATTTTTATTTATAATAATAAGCGGAACCGGGTATTTGGAATGCGACGTGATGATCTGGCCGGTGGCCACGTCCAGTACTTCATCGGCGTTCCCATGGTCAGCGGTCACCACCATAGTCCCGCCATGATTCAAAATCGATTTTTCTAGCCGACCCAGCTGCGTATCCACCGTCTCGACGGCTTTGATCGTCGCCGGAAAATCACCGGTATGACCAACCATGTCTGGATTGGCGAAATTCATCACTATGAAATCGTGTTTCTGGTACTCTATGGAATCGCACACGATGTCGGTCAATTCCTGGGCGCGCATTTCCGGTTTGGTCCGGTATGAATACGCTATCGGGGACTTAATGATAACCCGATCCTCCCCGGCCACCGGATGGTCGTATCCGCCATTGAAAAAATACGTGACATGAGCATACTTTTCCGTCTCCGCCACATACAGCTGCCGGTAGTTGCGCATGACATACGGTATGGTGTTCTTCAGCGGCTGTAGGGTGGGAAACGCCGGCACGATATCCGGCAGATCCGGACCAAAACTGGTCATGGAAACGAACATCAAATTTTTCAGCACTTTCTTCCGCTTGAAACCAACAAATTTTTTCTGAACAAACGCCTTTGCCAATTGGCGGACGCGGTCGGATCGAATATTGAAAAAAATGACGGCGTCGTTATTGCTGATACGCCCGCTCCGCCCATTACTCGGCCGAATCACCGTCGGCTGGATATACTCATCATTTTCATTGCGGTTATACGCTTGGAGGATCGCTTCTTCAGCCGTCTTGGCCTGGAAGCCTTTGCCCAGCACCAGGGCGTCATACGCCCGCTCCGTGCGTTCCCACTGCTTGATCCGGTCCATGGCATAGAACCGTCCGCAAACCGTAGAAATATGATTGCGTTTGGACAGCGCCTGCTTGAACTGCTGTAAAATTTTCATGGCGGAATACTGGTAGGAATCGCGGCCGTCGGTAAAAAGATGGAGGTACACCCTGATGGTAGAACTGACGTGCTCCAGGGACAGATTAAACATGGTTATGAGCGCCAGCAAATGGTCAGGATCGGCATGGGGCGATTGGTCGCCGGTCAGGAGCCCCATCAGATGCACGTCTGATTTATATTTCTTCACGTGCTCCACCACATCGAGCAATGCCTGATTGCGGAAAAAGCTGCCATCACTGATTGTCCGTGACACGTGGACCGAATCCTGTTCCACCACCCGCCCGGCACCGATGTTCATATGTCCGGCCTCGGAATTGCCGGTTTGCGATGGTGGCAATCCGACATCCAGGCCAGATGCCCCGAGCAGCGTATGGGGATATTCCCGCAGCATCCGATCAAAAACCGGTTTATTGGCCTGCGCGATGGCATTGCCCTCGGTTTCTTTACGCACGCCCCATCCGTCGATGATGACGAGTAAAAATGGTTTAATTGGTTTTACCATGGTTGTCATGCGGCGAGTTCATCCTCGATAGCCATCAGTCGGTTATATTTAGCGGTGCGTTCCCCTCGCGTCGGCCCGACTTTGACGTATTCGGCATTGACTGCCGCGGCCACGTCGATCATGCACGTGTCTTCAGTTTCACCACCGCCACGGTGCGACACCACTTGCCAAAAACCCTCCTGCTGTCCCAACCGTATGGTAGCGATGGTCTCGGACAGTGTGCCGATCTGGTTCAATTTGATGAGTACGCCGGAAATCGCCTGCCGTTCAATAGCTTGCTGAACCCGCTCGCTGTTCGTCACGGTCAAATCGTCACCGATGATCCGTGTCCGCTGATGCAGCTGGCGATATAATGCCTGCCACCCTTCCCAGTCATCCTCAGCTAGCGGATCCTCGATGGAAATAATCGGATACTTATCCAGCCAGCTTTTAAAAAGGGCTATCATCTGATCTGATGATAAACCCGCGCTTTCCCGCTTCAGTACATACTGCCGCTGCTCTGGATCATACAGCTCGGATGTGGCCGGATCCAATGAGATGGATACGTCCTTCCCCGGCCGGTACCCTGCTTTTTCTATCGCCTGAACCAGCACCTGCATCGGCGCTTCATTTGTTTCGATACCGGCGGGCGCAAATGCACCCTCATTGCCCACATTCGTATTGAAACCTTTTTCCTTGAGGATGGATTTGACCGCCTGGTAGCATTCTTCGCCCCACCTGACTGCTTCACGGATGTTCGGAGCGCCATTGACGCTGAGTAAATATTCCTGGAAATCGGTGGAATTGTCCGCGTGGGCTCCGCCCTCGATGACTACCATCATCGGCTTGGGCAGGTGCCATTTTTTGTACGGCAGTTTAAATGCAGAGCGGATATACTGATACAGCGGCTGGCCTTTGGCGGCGGCTCCGGCACGGGCGACGGCCAGGGACACCGACAGGATAGCATTTGCACCGAGGCGCTTCTTGTTCGGGGTGCCGTCTAGCTTGACCATGCGATCGTCTATTTTCTGTTGCGCCGTCGCGGCCATACCCACCAGCGCCGGGGCGATCGTTTCATGCACGTGCTTGCACGCCTGCAGCATACCATTGCCGTTGTATCGTTTTTTGTCCCCGTCCAAAAGCACATATGCTTCATGCACACCGGCTGACACACCGTACGCCACAGATGCAGTTCCCGTGATTCCCCCTTCCAGTTCCACGGTCGCCTCGATGCTCGGATTGCCGCCGGAGGCGAGAACTTCGCGAGCGATGATATTTTTTATCTTGTTACTCATAACATTTCAATTGATTATCCGCTGAATAAATGGTTGGCTAGTCGTTAATCGTTGGCGTTGGCGTTGGCGCGGCTCGTATCGGCAAACGGATTCGTCATCCACCGCTACCGTCAGACGCAAACGATACGGGCGGCGCAAACGTTCTACACTACCTATCTAACAACGGTTCAATCCCCGCCAACGTTCCTTTTTCTAAAAATTTCAGCATAGCCCCGCCGCCCATGGACATGAAGGTCATTCGGTCGCCCAAGCCCTGCTGCTGGATGGAGCTGATGGTTTCACCGCCTCCGACAACTGTCCGCGCATCACACGCGGCCAGTGCCTGGGCGATCTCATTGGTACCCTTGGCAAATTGAGGTAGTTCAAACCAGCCCATGGGGCCGTTCCAGACGATAGTCTGCGCCTGGCCGATCACCTGTTTAAACAGTCGTATCGTATCCGGTCCGATATCCAGTATTTTTTCATTTGCCTGGACATTGCCCACCGCCCGGGTGCTGACTGGACGCCCGGCTTCCACGTCCTGCGCCGTGATCACGTCGACCGGAATATGCAGCCGCGTATCCGTCAGATTGAGTGACTTCGCTTCGGTGATCATCGATTCCTCAATCAGCGAAGTACCGACCTGCAACCCTTGGGCGAGCAATATCGTGTTGGCCAGTGCTCCTCCCAGTAAAATATTATCCGCTTTTTCCATCAATGATTTGATCACCCCGAGTTTGGTGGATATCTTCGCGCCGCCGATGATAGCTGCAAACGGTCGCTGAGGCGTCTCGAGTACGCGCGATAATTCGCTCACTTCCTTTTCCAGTTCCGGACCGGCGTAGGCTGGGATGAATTTCGGGATGCCGATGATAGAGGCGACCTTCCGGTGGCTCTGACCAAAAGCGTCATTGACAAAGAGATCGGCGTGTTCTGAGAGTTGCCTGGCATACGCTTCATCATACACTTTCTCGCCCGCTTCCCCCGGATGAAACCGCACGTTTTCTAGGAGCGCCACATCACCGGGCTTCATGTCCGCGACCGCGGCCGCAACTGCCGGACCCACGCAATCCTCCACGAACCGGACGGGCTTCCCCAGCAATTCCGCCAGCCGCAGCCCGACCGGACGCAAACTCATTTCCGGATTTGGCTTTCCTTCTGGGCGCTGCAGCCAGGACATCAGGAGTACTTTTGCCCCGCGTGAAGCCAACGACTCCACCGAGGGTACGATCGACCGTACCCGCGTGTCATCTTCTATCACTTTGCCGCCCTTTTCATTACGAAAATGAACATCCAGCGCCACGCGCAGGATGACCGTTTTATTCTTGACGTCAGCCGTACTGACAGAACGTAATTGCATAGATAGTTTTTGTTTGTATGTATTACATTATAGCATTTTTTTACACATTTATCAAGTCGCGAGGCCCAATAATAAATAAAAGCCTCGCATACCCAATCACGGGAAAGACGCTCCATGACAACAGCTAAAAAATTTTATCCGCCAGTGGTCAGATCCACATCGCCGCTTTCTACCTTTTCCGCAGCTTCCTTCATACCTTCTTTATATATCGGGATGCGCACATGGAATCGAGCGCCCTTGCCTTTCCCCTCTGACTCCACCCATATCCTGCCATCATGCGCCTCAGTCAGACGCCGGGCGACATACAGCCCCAGGCCTGAACCATCGGGATTCACCTGGGCGATGCCAAACCCCCGCACAAATTTCGTAAATAGCTTCTTCGCTTCTTCGGGATCGATACCCCGGCCCGTATCCTGGATGGTTGTTTCGATATACGCCCCGTCTACATTTGACGTGACGGTGACGCTCCCGGTATCCGTATATTTGATGGCGTTGTCCACCAGATTCATGATGACGTCCCCGAGCTTATCCGCGTCGGCAAACACCTCGGGCATCGGTTCTTTCGGTTTCCGGTAGGTCAATTCCAGGCCTTTGTCAGTGGCAGTCTTTTTTGACATCGCTACCACCTTTTCTATCAGCGGATCAATCGGCATATGCTGCCGATTCAGGGTCATCTTGCCCGATTCGATTTTCGACACGTTCAGGAACAGATTGATCAATCGGATCATCCGCTGCGACTCCTCGAGCAACCCTTGCAGGATTTTCAGCTGTTCCGCCGGAACCTTGCCAAAATCCCCCTGGGTAATCATGGACAGGTACCCCATGATGCCAGTCATCGGCGTGCGCAGCTGATGCGAAGTGATGGAAACAAATTCTGATTTGGCCTGATCCAGCTGCTGCAGATGTTTATTGGCCACCTCCAGATGTTTATTTGACTCCTCGATCTGTTTGTACAGCTGGATATTGCGGTAGACGATGCCGGTCTGCCCCGCGAGGGCTTTCATGGCGTCCACGTCGGTTGCTTTCAGCTCGCCATGATCCTGCTGCAGCATGAAATTGATCACCCCGACGATCTCATTTTCCGAATACACCGGCACGCCGACGACGGTCCTGATGCCGGCTAATTTCTGTATGCCAAAAGCGATGGCCGCGGGAACAGCCGGAGAAATGAAATCGGACAGTTTTTCGCTGATCTGTACCTTGCCGGTTTCGATTGCTTTTACCGAAAGACTTTTATCGTCGGGATAATACCCATAGTACTCGTTCAGGGGTTTTGGTAATAATTTCAGAGCCCGCTCAGTCAGGGCAGTACGCGTCACCGCCTCTGGAAATATTTTATGACGGTCAGTGCCGAGCAACAGTAACACCCCTCCCAGATAGCCAAGTTCGGAGGCGATGCTGTCCACCACCGATTGGGTCACTTTTTCGAAATCCAATGTACGGGAGATAAGAGTCGTCACTTTTTGCAATGCCTGAAGGAACCGATTGCGTTCCTGCAGCTGCATATTGGCATTGCGCAGATCACCGGTAGCTACCGCCACTTCCTTCTTCAGGCGCTCGGTAAATTGCTGCGCCTCCTCGTACAGCCGGGATTTTTCCAGTGCGGAGGCCAGCTGCGGTCCGATCAAGCCAAACAAATTCAAATCTTCACTGCCAAAAGGATCCCCAGACAGTTTCGGCCCGACTACCATCACGGCATTCAGATTGTTCCCTACCGTGACCGGCGCTACCACAGCCGCGTCCAACTGGTCCAGCGCTAGTTTCGACGATTCCAGCTTCTTCCGCTCTACCTCCTCCTGCGTATCCTCTATTTTCCGCTCCAGCGCCTCCAGCACGATGACGTCCTGTTTCTGGCGGAGATACACCACCAGCGGATTGTCATGATGGATGCGATTAGCGATGTCGGTCAATTTTTCCTCAGACAACTTCATCACTTCCTCATCGCTCCGTTTGTGCCCGGTGACGTCGATGCGACCAATGCGTTTATAAAATGCTCCACCAGTCGATCCCGCCAGATATATGGATACGTTTTTAATTTTGAGGTCTTTTTCCAGCCGGTGCGTCAGTTCGTAGAGCAATATGTCCAGATCGATCTCCCGATTGATAATTTCGGAGAGTTCACTCGACATTTTTTGATAATCCACGCGGGCTTTGAAGAAAAATCGGTCTGTGGCTTTTGCAATCCAAACTTTTAGTGGATCGAGTGCCAAAACAATAAATACCGAAACTATAACCGCAATCACCGTTTTTGTCGTTAGTGTTGCATTAATTACCTCAGGTAAAAGTAAAGCCAAACCAATAATAGTTGACGAAACTAATATGACAACTAACGAATAAGTTAAAGTTCTTAGGATTATCAGCCGAATATCAAGAAACTTATGTTTTGCAATAGTATAAAAAATGCCACCAACCAAAATAAGCGTCGCGAGTGGTCCAAAGTGAGTAAACTCTCCAATACCTGAAATGAAGGGTAGAAATAAATTTAACAATGTTGCAAAAAAGGCCGCTACAAAAGTAGATAGAAAAAGATAAACATATTGCTGTCGTTTTTGTCCGCTCGACTTCCTGAAACCTCGAAACAGTAAAATAAAAGATGCTAATAGTAAGTATAAAAAAAGCAAAAAATAGGCAATAAAATAAGACCCATACGAGATATAAACTACCGTATCTTTGAATTCAACTTCACTGCCAACGACGATATCTGTGAATGCAACAAAAAATATTAAAAGCAGTGTAAGACCAGTGGATATTACTCGGCTTAAATTTGATTTAATATTTGAAAAAGAATGGGCAAATAACAAAAATGAATACGCTATAAAAATTGCGGCTATGTAAGTAATTTTCCCCCAAAATACCGCCGCATATTCCGTTGAAATTATATTCGAAACATAATTAGTTAATGTCCATACCGCAACAGAAAATGCCAGAAAGCTAAGGTACTTATTAACTTTATTCTTCTTATTCCTAAAGAAAACTAAAAAACCTAAAATAATATTACCGAAAACAACTATAATTGATATAACTAGCGCCATTATTTTTTTCTTAGCACTAACAATTTAGAAAAATAATAAACATTCTCCGAACTAACATGCATAAAACCCTGGGCAGTAGCCGCATTCAGCACCTCGGTTTCTGCCAAATACTTAATACCATACTCTGGAATAAGTACATTTTTCAGTAATGAGCACCACGCTTTTCTTAAAATTCCATCTCTTAACGGGTCAAGAATAATTATATAACCACCACTAACCAACATTCGACCAGCAGAAGAAAAAAGCGTTTCTACATCTTTAATATGATGAAGTACATTCAACGCAATCACAAAATTAAACTTTTCTTTTTCAAATTGGATATCATTAATATCCTCTAAAAATACTTTAACCCTTTGGTTTTCATTCTTTTTTTTTGCGATTTCGACCATCCTCTCCGCAAAATCAATCGCGATTATATTTATTTCAGGAAATTTTCCCACAAGAATTTTTTCAAGCTCTCCCGTTCCGCAACCTATGTCAAGTATTTTTGACTTATAGCCATTGAAACTTTCAATTATGTTTATCGTACGAGCATAGCCCTCCTTAAAATACCTGCCCCAAATATAATCCCGGTCGTAATGTCTGGCCCATGCGTTAAAATGTTTTTTGCTAGGATGCACTTTTTTTAAAAAGATATCTTAACTGAAAAAAATTAAACCTCCACAAATAATACTTTATAATGCTTGCGATATTAAAAGTTGCTCTAACAATAAACTCCCTATCAGCCCGTTCGTGGAATCTAAGGTAATACCTACCCATTTCTTTAACAGAATTTCTGTAATGACTTTGTACTTTAGGTCTTATTAACCACGGTGTATCCTCATAAGATCCAATTAAAACACAACCCTCCCTTTCCAACTTCCGCTTCGGATTCCAGCTTTGTCTTAGAATTTCTGTAACAATCCCCCAGGTATCATCATCTGCATCTTTTAATTTCCCATATTTACCGAATTCTTCGGGATCAGGATATATTTTCTTGGCCAGCCTACTTAAAGATCCGACCACACGCATGTTCCTAGTAATAGTAATAACATTAAGAGGTTTAAACCTCCTGCTTATCAGCCCCCTTAACACTTCTTCGGCAATCATGTCGCCATTTAATTTTGTAGATAAGTTATAGCCCTGATACTTCTCATTAACGACTGTAAACTCAAGGTATAAGATTGGAAAATTATTTACATCCTTAAAACTTGCTGAAGCAAATGCTACAATTTTTTCTTCATTTCTTATTATCTTGATTATTTGCGATTTTAAAATGTGATGAATAATGAATTCTTTACTAAACTTGCCCCAATTACTTTCAATAATACTGTCAATGTTAATAAGTAAATATTTTTTTAGCTCTTGTAATTTTTTCGACTCGTAAAAAGTCTCGAGTTGGAACTTCCTCCCAATTACGTCTCCATTTCTGAATAATTTAATAATTTTCGCCGAATAACCTTTTAACATATAGACATACCATACCACAAAATCGACTATTTTTCAACTTACGTTAGCAAAACGCCCTGATAACGCCGTCGCGACGGCTAAAAAACCGGTGGAAAAGTGAGGTTGACCTGAAAACTCAGGGTTTTATACTGAAGGCAGTACTATATAGTTCATTCTCTTGCACCAGAGAAATCCAGCCTCCCCGTGAGGCATGATCCTCTTCTTCGGAAGAGCACCCGCTAGGATCCTAGCAAATATATTTGACTTATTTACCGTTGGTGTCGTCATCTAGTCAATGTACTTGTCCTAGCGGTTTTATTTTTACGTTAAGTAAAAACGGCTAGTCGTCTTTACCACACCCGAGGGCATGCTATACTGAATACATCGAAAAAAAAGCAGGAATGTACCTTTGACTATCAAGCCCGGCATGTTTGCGGGGATATCGGACGGCACAAGGATGTGCCCTTTTCTGCTCGTTGCGGTGGTGGGATCAACCCTGGGTTTGTTTGAGGGGAACACCCAGGGTTATTTTTTTTAGCCTTGATAAAATCTTTCGCTGTGCTATACTAGCACCGAATCGACCAACGACCCACGATGGTCGATTCACTTTTTTGTACCAAAAAAACACACTCCCAGTCTGGCTGAGTCTGCCGATGATCAGACTAATTGCCAGAGGAATTGGTATTGGCATTCGCGTTGGCGCCGATCACCCCGCGCTCGCGCAGCTGCTCACGGATTTCCAGCCGGACATCCTCCTGTTCGTTTGTCACGCGTTCCTGAACGCGGTTTTTAAATTCCGTGATCGACTGTTCGCTGTTTGATGTAAAATGCTCAATCGCCCGCTCTATTCCTGAAGCAGAATTACCGATGGCATTCAGGATCCCACCCTGCGCTTCCTCCGGCACCTGGTCATAGACACGCTGCAGCACTTGCTGCTGATGCTCCTGGATATATTCGAATCGCTGGAGCATGGCTTCAGCTTTTTCCGGATCAGTGTCCTGCATGGCCTGGACGCGTTCCTGGAACCGTTCCAATTGGGCATTGTACCGGTTCAGATGCCGATCCGCTGCCTCGGCGTTCCCTTTTTCTATCAGCTGCTCAGCCTCGGCTAACCGGCGCAGTGCCAGTTTTTGTTCCAGTTCAGCTTTATGCTCGGCATTGAAGGTAAAAAAAACCTGCACATTTTCCCACCACCGCTTAGCCACAAATAGCGGACTATCCGGTAGTATACCGGGGTCATCGACGATCGCTTGCAGCTCAGTATCCAGCGCCGCGTCAGTAAACGCATCAGCATTCACCGCATCCGCCTGGGCGCTTACCAAAACAGGAACACACAAGGCTGAAAAAATAATTATCGGATATATCGCTGCACGCATATGGATATTTGTTAATAGTAGTATTGAGCAGATATAGTATAACAAAATAAACGAGGTAAAAAAACCACGGTCTCCCTGAGGGGATAACCGTGGTCTGTGTCGATCAAAAGGTGCGATGTTTTCAAGCCACGCGCCAGCCAGTGCGCGCCAAACTGAGGAAATGCAGAACGCGACGGACGATCGGCTGTCCCTCGGGCGTGGCCTGCGTCGGATGCGGATTGAGAGAATAGTATTTCTCATGGCGGCTTTGTTTGAAGCGGTAAACCACCCCATGGCGGATCAGCCAGACAAGTACCAAATCGTACAGCACTGGATCAAATCCTTTGATCTTGCGCGATACGTCTTTGCGTAGGTTTTCGCCCTGCGTGTACCCCTCGTTGACCTTTGGGGTGCTGCGCGTCGGCCGCGCCAGAGAAATGATAATCCATTCAGCGTGCCGCGCATCGACCTCCGGCGGCAGTACGTCACGGATGTTCAGCAGTTCCGGCAAATCGTCTATGCCGTGCGGGTAGCGCGATGCGGCGCCAGGATGCGCCGCGACCGCCGCCGTCAGATCCGGTCCGGCCTGCGCTGCGGGCGGCGCGGGCGGTGTCAGCACCTCAATCGCTTTCCGCAGCTGGTACAGCCGACGGTTCTGCCTTCGCTCGCGCTCTGCCTGACCAACGAGTTCAACGAAACGCGTGCGGACCGATTCAGGAAGTTCGCGCGTTTCGATTTCAGCGATCTGCTGCCAGAGCTGCCGCTCGACGCTTTCCGCAGTCGCGCTGCCAGTTCTGCTCTGCACATGCTGCCGCTCGTGCTTCAGCGCGCTCCATAACTGACGGGCGATATCCAGCCGGTTGAAAATTCCCAGCGTCGTATCGAATTGACGCAGGTACATCCGCTTGATGCGCGGCGGAATGACTCCCCCGCATCTCGTGCGGATGAGATCAGCGTTCAACCGGATCAGCAAGGTATACTGTTCGAGCGCTGTCTGAGACCGCTGCTCCCGCTCTCGCCACCGCCGGTGCTCACGCAATACCGGATGCATGACCCGCTCATAGTAGAGGCCAAAATCATGAGCTGCGGAATCGCGCAGATACCCATACAGCACCCGCCAGCCAAAAGGCAAGGAGTGTTTGTATTCCGCACGATGCGCAGCGCGGATCCACCAGGCGCGGAGAAAACTGTACACCCAGGTCAACCACACGGCCCGATGTTTCCAGCTGATGCCGAGACTGATCGCCAGGAGGACAGTGGACGCGCCCGCGGGAAACGCTTGCTGCGGCGTTTTCCAGAGCGAGGCCAAGTGCTGGTGCTGCGGTCGGTATAGCGTCGTGCGTGCCCGAGCCCGGAGCGTGTCGAGGGACATGCGCCGCGCCAGCGAATCCTCATCCGGTGAGGAGGTCCAGTACACATAGGCGGCCAGCATTTTTTCCATCGAGGCGAGATTGACCGCGCTATCCCGGGTCAGGGGGAACGGGTGGGTAAAATACGCAAAACCGTACTGACGGACACGTGCGACGTCAAATACGTCTTCGTACACGCTGTCCAGCGACAGTGGTGCGTGCGAGGTCGTATCGATGCGGATCGGCACACCCCCGGGAGCAAAGCAGCGGTGGCTGAAAAAACAGACGTACGCCGTCGATCGCGACTGATGCCACACGATCCAGACCAGCCCGCCAGTGTCCAGTGTACCCAACGGATCAGCCAATGGCCTGCATTCCGGTACCAAACCCATAAAGACAGAATCAAGGGAGCGGTACCGCTCCCCTAATACCTTGGTCGGGGGCACGACCAGCGTCTCGACGGGCATGCGCCGGTACATCGACTGTACCGCAGACGCGGTACTGGCAAAAACGCTGGCTCCGTCGACGGCAGGGCTGGTGTGGAAAAAAAACTGGTGGATGCTCGGTACCTGCATCAGGCAGATGACCACCAGACTGATGCTGATAGTCAGCAGTAACAGACTGGTCTGAAGCCAGGTGCACTTAAAACAGGTACACACTGGGTTTTTTGACCCATTGCCAGAAGCATAAAATCGACTCATGGATCCCTCCAAAATGTTTGATATGTCAAATTCCTTTTTTGATTTTCAATCTACCATACCAAAACGACCCCCCAGCCGTCAATGACGACCCAGGATGGGCATGCCGTGTCGAAAACTGCTACCGCCAGTTTGAATCCTGACGGACCAGCAGTTCAGTAGCTCGCAGCGGTTCGGCCATGAGCTCCCTGGTCACCCGTTCCATCCGCGCACCCTGCGATCCTTTGATCAGTACGATATCGCCGGTTTGCATGCGCTCCTGGATAAATTTGCCTGCCTGACGCGTATCGTCAAAATGAAACACCCGATCAGGATTCATCCCCGCTTCGCGTGCCCCTTCGGCGATATACTGCGCGCGCTCGCCGACAGTAACTAGTACATCGGCAGACTCAACCACATGGTGACCGACATCACGGTGTCCCTCCTGGGTATAGCTACCAAGCTCAAGCATATCCCCGAGCGCGGCGATTTTTTTGCCGGACACCTGAATGTCCTTCAGTACCGCCAGCGCGGCATTTGCGGCGAGGGGCGAGGAATTATAAGTATCATCAATCAAGGACGTATGTTTGATCCCAGGGAGCAAATGCATCCGACCCGGCGGCGACTGATACTCTCGCAGTGCCGTGGAAACATCGGAGAGATTCATGCCCAGGCTGATGCCGACCGCTGCTGCTGCCAGTCCGCTGTATACCTGGTGCCTACCTAATACTGACGGCAAAAAAACCGGCACGGTAGAGCCCTGATAGTGCAGTTTGAAACTCAATCCTTTGATCTGTACGTCCACCCAGGGATCAGCAGAGGGGCCAGCCGAGACTTTCAGTTCGGAGGCACGGACGGTAGCGGTGTCCATAAACCCAAACGTGATGACCTGCGCCCGGACTTTATCGGCTGCGTCCATGACCAGCTGATCATCGGCATTCAGCACGGCATAGCCATTCTTAGTGATATGGGTAACTACCAGCGCCTTTTCTCGGGCGATTTTTTCCACGGAATCAAAAAGCTCCAGATGTGCCGGCCCTACTGCCGTGAAGACGCCGATGTGGCACGGCGCGATCGACGTGAGATACTGGATATCACCAGGCTGATCCGCACCCATTTCCAGAACGAGTAGTTCCGGATACTGACCGTCGCGGAACAGCGCTAAGCGGAGTGCGCGACAAACGACGCCGACCCAGGCAAACGGATTTTTCCCACCCGCCCGGCCGCCAATGATGGATAACGGCAGACCGAATTCATTATTATAATTTTTATAACTTTTTCGCACCCGAAATTTCTTCCGCAGTACGGTATAGACCGCCTCCACGGTGGACGACTTCCCCACGCTGCCAGTCACGCCAACCACCCGCGGCTGGTATTTCCTGAGAATCCAGCGGGAAAGCAAACGCAATTTCCAAATTAATATTCGCTTCATGTAATTAGTATACCACGGTAATCAATAAAGAATCGGACTATTCATTTTTTATGCCCTCTGCCACCGTAGAAAAGTTAGGGAGCGGGGTCCGGGGGCTCCGCTAAGCCCCTGCCATCAGAGATATCGCTTGACTGAGAGGAGCGCATCGGAGTCCCGGCGACTTTTTCTGACCGCTTTTTGGTCGCTCAAAAGCGGTCACTAAAAAACCTAGTACGCCGATGGATCCGGCGGGATATCGTAATAATTTAAGAGGAATTGTGCCAAGTCACCAAAAAGCGGTGCGGCCGTCGATTCGGCAAACTGGACGTCTCGGGGTTTGTCGATCTTGACGCACATGGTAAAGACTGGATTATCCGCCGGAGCGAAGCCGCAAAACGTGCCGATGGTGTGGCTCGGATCATACCCCGGTCCGTCTTCACGCGGAACCTGCGCCGTGCCAGTTTTACCCGCTACGAAATATCCGGGTACGCCGGCTTTCTGGCCATGGCCGTTTTGCACCACCTTCACCAGCATGGCCCCGAGGGTAGTGGATGTCTGCGGACTGATCACCCGGCGGATTTCCGTCGGCTCGGTTATGACCGAGGCATCCTCGGACTTGATAACCTCATCCACGATATACGGTTTCATCAATACGCCGCCATTGGCGATAGCACCGTACGCCGCTACCAATTGCAGTGGCGTCACCGACAGACCCTGGCCAAATGACCCGGTCGCCATGTAGATATCCTGATGAGTGGCCAGTGAAGAAATGTCCCCCTGGGCTTCGGAATTGAGCTGGATCCCATACTTTTGACCAAAGCCGAAATTTTTGATGTAGTCTTCCATGGTGGCTGGCTGCATCTGGCGTGAGACGAAAATCATACCGGTATTCAGTGATTGTTCCAGCACCTGCACCATGGTATTCACGCCATGGGCTTTACCGTCAAAATTTTTGATAGTATACCGACCGATCTCCACAGCGCCGGTATCCTCATAGGTCGTGTCCGGGGTCACGGCTCCGGAATCCAGTGCCGCTGCCATGACGATGGGTTTAAACACCGATCCCGGTTCGTAAATATAAAATGTCGACGGATTGAGGAACGCATTGACGTCCTCAGTTTCATTATACGCATTCGGATCAAAATTCGGTGAACCACACATAGCTTTGATGGCGCCGGTGTGCGGATCGGTGATGATGACGCTGCCGCCATCCGCCCCGTGCTTCAGCACCGCTTCATCCAACCGTTTACACGCCTCATATTCGATGGTGCGGTCGATGGTCAGCACGATATCGTCGCCATCTTTGGCCTTCTGTAATAGCTTTGTGCCAAAGGTGATCCAGCGACCCTGCGCGTCCTTTTCTGCTTGGAGAAACCCAGGCTCCCCAGCCAGCTCCTCATCCCAGAAACCTTCGATCCCATACTGTCCGATTTTTGTATCCCCGGCATACCCGACAAATCCGAGCACCTGCGACCCGACCGTCTTTTCCGGATAGTATCGATCGTATTCCTCCTGAAATTCGATGCCAGCCAGATTCATGGCTTTGATTTTGTTCATGGTTTCCTCGTCCACCTGCTTTTTTACGGGCTCATAGAGGTCATTTTCCCGTTTTAGTCGCTCGGCCAAATCGGCTTTTTCCTCGTCGGTAAATTCCAAAACTGACGCCAGCTGTTCCAGCGTACCCTCCACATCGGTGACCCGCATTGGTTCAGCGTACACCAGGTATTCAATCGTATTTGTTGCCAGCGGATAGAGATTATCAGGATCATCCTTGTCATGAACCAATATGTCCCCGCGTTTGGGAGATAGCTGTTCGTAGAGATTGTGCTGATCGGCAGCCAGCGCTTCATAAAACGCGTGCTGAAATATCTGGATATCGGCTAAACGCACAGAAATCAGCCCACCAAAAACAAAAATTGCCGCCATCAGATAATCGATGCGGTCCCGACGGCGTGTCGGCTGCTGCTTTCGTTGTGGGGTGTGAAGATGTCGTCGCATACCGTATATGACGTCAAACTACTTCCGTGCTTTACCGCAAGCTATTGTCGGCGCTTCTAGCGCTGGGCCACCACCGCGCCGACGGCCGGCAAATACTCGACGTTCGACGCCGCCACCATGTGCATATCAGCACTGGCCGTTTCGATGGCCGACAGGGACTGCAATTCTGCCACCCGTAATTCTAGTTTTTTATTTTCTTTCTGCAATTCAGTGATCCTATTTTCCATCCCCTTCATGTCAAATCCGCCAGTCGCCGTCTGATTGATATAAAATAAATACGATAGGCTGGCAAACACGATGACCCCCAAAAGGATAATTTGAAGCGGGGCGTGCCGCAGGTGCAGCCGGTCAGACAGGCGCTCGGCAAATGAGCGTGGGGCGGGATTGAATTGACGACGAGTAAATTTAGTCATGATGTTTGTTATTTCCTGCGCCACTTTTTTATTTTTATTAGTGGCTGGGAGAAATTACGTGGTGAGCGCAGGTTGTATTTTTTCCGCGACACGGAGCGTGGCGCTTCGGCTGCGGGGATTTTGACTGATCTCCGCCTGGTGCGGAGTTATGGGCTTTTTGGTAATCAGACGGACTGATGCGATGTGATTACAGACACACACTGGCACTTCAGGGGGGCAGATACAGTCGCGCGCCGCTTCCCTGAACATTTGCTTGACGATGCGGTCTTCCGCCGAATGAAACGCGATGACCGCCAGCCGCCCGCCGGGCTGCAAGAGATCGATCGCCTGCGGCAGCACCGCTTCCAGTGCGGTGAATTCATCGTTGACGGCGATACGGAGCGCCTGGAACACTTTTGTGGCGGGATGATGCCCGCCGACCCAGGGAATTTCTTTTTTTGATTTCAATTTGATCCGGTAGACCGAGAGTATGACGTCAACTAATTGCTTAGTTGTTTGTATTTTTTGTTTTTGTTGACGCAGGTCGAGCACAGCTCGTATGATTTCAGGCGCCAATAATTCGTTGCCATACTCTCGGAGTACCTTTTGTAAACGTTCGGCCGGCCAGGTGTTGATGATGTCGGCTGCGGTCAGCGACTGCCGGGTGTCGAACCGCATATCCAGTGGAGCGTCTAATCGGAATGAGAAACCGCGGTCAGGAGAATCGAGCTCGATACTAGATAGGCCAAGGTCAAGTAAAATACCGTGAATCGGATAGTTGCTGAAATGTTGGTCATAGATACTTTTGAGATTCGCAAATGAATCATGGACGAACGTAACTCGGTCGGCGGCAGCACCGAGCGTCCGCCGGCTCACCTCTAGTGCCGTTTCATCACGATCGAGTGCCAGTATGTGTCCATCTGGCGCGGTGGCTTCCAAGAGTGCCTTGGCGTGTCCCCCGCCCCCGGCGGTACCATCAATCGCGTTATCCCCTGATTTCATCCGCAACTGCTCAATTACTTCATTGAGTAATACTGGAATGTGCATGAGTATGAATTGCTAATTAATTCCGAATACCTAATACCCGACTAAGAAATGGATGAATTGGTGTTCAGCGGAATTAGAATTTCGAAATTGGAAATCAAAGGAACTAAACTCCCAGCTCCCCGAGTGCCTCGGCGATATCGCCTGATTGCTTCTCGGTGCCGGCTTTATACTGGTCCCACTTCGTCTCGTCCCAAATTTCCAAACGATTGTACAGACCGGCAATCACTACTTTTTTCTTCATCCCCGCGTATGTGCGCAGATAATCAGGAACGACGATACGTCCCTGACCGTCTATCTCCACGTCCATGGCGCCCGCAAGCATGAGCCGGGCGAAGGCGCGGGTGTTTGCTTTCGAAATAGGCAGCTTGGCCAGTTTATCAGCCAAAACCTTCCATTCAGTGGCGGTATACAAAAATAGACAGTTATCCAGACCACGGGTAACAACCGCCCCTTTTGCCAACTCCCTGCGGAACTTAACTGGCACTGCCAGGCGGCCTTTTTCGTCTATAGAATGGTGGTATTCGCCAATAAACATGTGGTTTTCTCTTTGTTTCTAGTAAAAAAAATCGCTTTGGATACTTTTAGAGGGTGGATTTTGACTTATGCACAGAATTGATGACTTATCCCCACTTTTATCCACTTTTCACCCTGCATAACCATTTTACCCCACTTTTATGTTTTGGTCAACCACCCTATTCCCCTACTTTCCATGTGGATAAGTACGATAAAAAAAGAAAAATTAGTCAAATACAATAATCGACTCGCTGCCGAGCCTGTACCTATTCAATTGCTTTCGATACTCTTACTCTACATTGCAATCATCCGCCACTTTACTGACAGTCAACGAAGCATCGTCATACATGGAATCCAAATGCACACCCTCATCCATGTGAATGTCCCAGGTCGTGTTGTCGGATTGCGTAATCTGATAGGTGCTGGCATCTGACGAGTCATACGGCCCAAAGCCCATCCCATGCCAAAAAGCCGCATTGCCAAAGACGACATGCGCTCCGGCATCCAAATATCCGAGCTGGTACGTCATCTCACCGACCGTCCCATGGTAGGTATCAATATATGTCTGGTATGGTCGGAGCAACGCCAGAACCATTTTCCCCGCAGAATCATACCAGTTGAGCTTCATCTGATAGACGCCTGATTCAATTATGCTGATTGCATCATGGTCAATCTGCTCGATACAACCCCCCATCACCACCGAATCTCCGGTACCCGTCTCCCAGATTCCGTCATACGCCATGACCGTGGCGCCGAGATCGACGCAGTCGGGATTTACATCGACGCATCGCCCAGGATCAGACGCAGTACTTAATAACAATGAATCAGCATACACCGCTTCGATCGCCACGGCAGCGTTGGTATTGGTAGTGATGTCATCCTCTGCTGATGGTGCCGATTCAGTGGCAGTGTCAGATGCGCTGTTACGGTGAGCCGTCTCCGGAGAAGTATTAGAGGGAATCAGGGTATCAGGGGTCTCGATCGGCTGAGCCGATGCTTGTATGCCGGTACTTGACTCGTCACCTAACGATACAGCAGGACTGGTAACTAAATCGGTAACGTCAGTAAACCAATCGGAAATCCCTTCCCCTTCCATCCAGTCTATAGCCATATATGTTCCATAGCCAAATAAACCGACCAGTACGATAAGGACAAACCATACGCCGGGATCCGCTGATTTGAAATTAAAATTTTGCATAGTGAGGCGACAATCAATCTATAAATCCAGTATATCATGCTTTGGTTGCTAAAAGAAAAAAAGCGCTTCGACAGGGATGCCGAAGCGCTTATATATGAGGTGAGAACAAAGAGCGGATTATTTGAGCAGGAGCATTTTATTACTCTTGCTCGTCGTGCCAGTCTCGAGGTGATAGATGTACACCCCGGTCGCTTTTCCCCCGGCATTCCACTCGATAGAGTGGTCACCGGCAGCAAGTACCTGATGGTCAACGAGTAGGGCTACCCGCTGGCCGAGAACATTGTACACCGAGAGCGATACCTCTGCGGTTTCTGGGAGACTAAAGGAGATGGTTGTACTGGGATTGAACGGATTGGGGTAGTTCTGATTCAGCGTGACTGATGCGTGCTGTGCATCGATCACCTGAACCGTGTCGGATTCATCAGGCGTAGCGATTTTGGCCGCTCCGCCGGACTGGATGCCCCAACCCACTAGAGGATTATTATCATACCGGAAAGTACCATTCCGTTGATTGATAGCAACCCATGAGGAACCTGTTGAATCATTGTATGACAATAAATCATCATACCCGTCGCCGTTAAAGTCACCCACTAATTCATGGTTATTCGGACCGGCCCAGTTCTGAATCCACGGAGCACCAGTGTACACAAAAGCATTGCTGCCATTGCTCAAACATACCCAGTGCTTGTTTGGGCTCAGGCTGTACGAAAGAAGGTCCGTTCTGCCGTCGCCGTTAAAGTCACCCACTAATTCATGGTTATTCGGACCGGCCCAGTTCTGAATCCACGGAGCACCAGTGTACACAAAAGCATTGCTGCCATTGCTCAAACATACCCAGTGCTTGTTTGGGC